>JAGVSR010000160.1 GCA_019137195.1 Alphaproteobacteria bacterium | reverse complement strand
TGGCGTCACGATCAACGGCCTGCCGATTCTCGAGGGAGGCGAGAAGGACACGCTCGAGGCCTGGTACAAGGAGAACGTCAGGGGCGGCATCTCGGGCTTCGTGCTTCCCGCCAACGGCTTCGAGGACTTCGAGCGCGCCATCCGGCAGAAATTCGTGATCGAGATCAGCGACGCGGGTCGGGAGCGCCGCCCCGATCGCTCATGATCGGACGGGGTCTCTACAACTTTTGGGGTTGCGAAAGCGCCGCCTGCACCTTTGGCCATGGGCACCCTTGGCCGCAGCTTTCGCGCCTTTCAGCGCTTGCGGGGCCAGCCCCCCGACATTAGGTTCACGGCCACCGAAGACATCGCGCGCAGGGGCCGGGATCGTTCCCCTAGGGCTGCGGGACTCCTCTGTTTTCTCCGGAGAATGTACGTGACTGTGACCGATACTGCGAAGGACTGGATCGTCGAGACTGCATGGCTGGCCGAGCACCTCGAGGCCCCTGACCTCATCGTGTTCGACGCGTCCTGGCACTTGCCGAACTCGGACCGCAACGCCAAGTCGGAGTACCAGGCGTCTCACATTCCGGGCGCGCTCTTTTTCGACATCGACGATCTCTCCGACGAGAAGTCGAGCCTACCGCACATGTTGCCGTCGACCGTCAAGTTCGCCTCTCGTATGAAGAAAATGGGCGTCGGCGACGGCATGCGGATCGTGGTCTACGACACCCACGGGCTGTTTTCGGCTGCGCGTGCGTGGTGGACGTTCCGGGCCATGGGGCACAAGGACGTCGCGGTCTTGAACGGCGGCTTCAAAAAGTGGGTCGCCGAGGGCCGCCCGGTCGAGGACATGCCGCCCAGATCGCGGACGGCGCGCCACTGGACGCCCTTGCAGAACAACGAGCTCGTGCGCGATCTCTCGGACATGAAGGGCTATGTCGAGAAGAAGAACATGCAGATCGTCGACGCCCGGCCTGCCGGCCGATTCGAAGGGCGCGAGGCTGAGCCGCGGGCCGGTCTCCGGCAGGGTCATATCCCAGGCGCGCGCAACGTTCCGTCCTCGATGGTCCTCAACGCCGACGGGACGCTGAAACCAAGGAGCGAGCTCCAGAAGCTGTTTCTGGATGCCGGCATCGACCCGGCCAAGCCGGTCGTAACGACCTGCGGCTCCGGCGTCACGGCCTGCATCCTGTCGCTCGCGCTCGCCCAGCTCGGGCAGATCAACGCCGCAGTCTACGACGGCTCGTGGGCCGAGTGGGGCCAAGACAACGGGCTACCCATCGAGACCGGGCCGGCGGCATAGAAGGCTCTGTGATCGACGAATTGCGCGGCGTCCGGCTCTTGCCGGGCGCCGTGCTCGCTTTCGGGTGTGGCCATGGGGCAGCAGGCGTCTCGTTTCGGGATACCGCTTAACTAGCGATTAACCGTGATCGGACATGGTCGGCAGAGAAAGCGCATACGGGGTACCGGGCAGCTCCGGCGCCGGCGCCAGTTCCGAAGGGTCCCACCATGCATATACTCGCCAAGCTCGGCGCTCCGGCCGCTCTCGTCGTGCTGACCGGCGTCCTTGCCACCTCCGCTGCGGCCGCCGACCTCGGCTACGGCGGTGGCTCGGTCAAAGATCAGTACATCCCGCCGATGCCCGCTGTTGGCAACTGCTACGTCCGGGCCGACGTCGGCTATTCCGGCTCGGCGGATCCGGACGTCTCGTGGCCTATCACGGATGCCGGGACGGGCGAGTTCATCACCGACCACGTCCGCAACATCGACTTCGACGACACTTGGTTCGGCGAGGGTGGCATCGGCTGCGGCTCGGGCTCGCGCGGTTTCCGGGGTGAGGTCGTGGTCGGCTACCACGGCGAGCGCGACTACTCCGGCGAGCCCGGCCTCTGGTACCCGGCCGCGGCGCCTGTCGAGGCCGACCCGCTGCACACCACCATCACGAGCTATACGCTGATGGTTAACGGCTACAAGGATCTCGGTAACTTCCGGGGCTTCACGCCCTACGTCGGCGCCGGCGTGGGTATTGCCTACAACATCGTCGACGACGTCTATTTCACCGGCAACCCGGCCCTCGTGAACCAGATCCACGGCGACAGCGACCTTGCGCTCGCCTGGTCGCTGATGGCTGGCGTCGGCTACCAGATCTCTCCGCGCACGGTGATCGATGTCGGCTACCGCTACCTCGACCTCGGCAAGGCCAACTCCGAGCGCAGCGACAGCGCCGGCTTCGTAAATCCCCGCGTCAACTTCGACGACCTCGTCTCGCACGAGGTCAAGGTTGGCCTCCGTTACCACTTCGGCGCCGGCGACTGCTGTGTCTACGAGCCGGTGAAGTAACAGATCTCAATTCTCCCACGATCGACGGAGCGAGGCCGGGCTGCCCATCCCGGCCTCGTACCGTTTTGAGCGCATGGCTCTGGCCCCGGACTTGCAGTCTCACGAGTCAGAGGCAGGAGCATGCGGGCGAGTGGCCCGCCCCGCCTCGTGAGTTCGGAGGCTGGTCATGGTACGCGTTCTGTACGTAGCGGTGTTTGGCGCCCTGGCTTACGGCATGGTGCAGGGGGCCGAGGACTGGAACCAGGCTATGATCCTCGGCGGGCTGCCGCTCTTCGCCGGCCTTGCGACCCTCTATCTGGCAAGCGACATGTGAGACGGCGGCGCCGACGGGGCAGGCGGCCCCAAGGGGCGCGATTTGACGATTGATCTCAGAGGGCCGGGCCCGTATATGTCGCGCTCGCCCTCCTCGAGCAGCCAGCTCGCACCTCCGGCTCCGGCCGGCCGATGGTGAGCTATGCCGCGGCAGGGCCATACGAAATTCGAGCTCCCCGCGGGCGTGGCGGAATTGGTAGACGCACTGGATTTAGGTTCCAGCGGCGAAAGTCGTGGGGGTTCAAGTCCCTCCGCCCGCACCAACAGGAGCGAGGAGTGAGTAGCGACTAGTGAGTGGTGGCGAGCGACTTCAGGCGAGGCCGTTGGCACGGCGTCCATAAGGCCGGATCCGGGCGCTACTCAGCACTCACTACTCACCATTCATTTCCAACAACGAACCAGAGCAGAACGATGCAGGTCACAGAGACGAGCTCCGAAGGCTTGAAGCGCCAGCTGAAGGTGGTGGTCGACGCCGCCGAGCTCGGACGTCGCTTGAGCGCCAGGCTCGGCCAGGTCAAGGATAACGTGCAGGTCAAGGGCTTCCGCAAGGGCAAGGTGCCGGTCGAGCACATCAAGAAGATGTTCGGCCGCTCGCTCATGACCGAGGTCGTGCAGGAGACCATCCGCGACACCAGCGCCGAGGCCATCTCGGACCGCAAGGAGCGCGCGGCAGCGGTGCCCGACATCGAGCTCGCGGAGCAGAACCGCTTCGAGGACATCATCAACGGCAAGGCCGACCTCGCCTACGTCATGAGCTTCGAGGTGCTGCCGAACATCGCCATCGGCGACCTTTCCGGCATCAAGGTCGAGAAGCTCGTGACCGAGGTCGACGAGGAGAGCCTCGGCAAAGCGCTCGCAGATCTCGCCCGCAGCAACACCACGTTCCTGCCTGAGGAAGGCCGCAAGGCCGAGACCGGCGACCGGGTGACCATCGACTACGTGGGCTCCATTGACGGCAAGGAGTTCGAGGGCGGCAAGGGCGAGAACCTCTCCCTCGTGCTCGGCAACGCCAACTTCATTCCGGGCTTCGAGGACGGTCTGCTGGGCGTCGTCGAGGGCGAGCGCCGCGACGTCAGGGGCACGTTCCCCGATGCCTACCCGGTCAAGGAGCTGGCCGGCAAGGAAGCCGTGTTCGGCATCCTCGTGAAGCGGGTCGAGAAGCCCGTGACGCCGGAGATCGACGAGGACTTCGCCAAGGGCCTCGGCGCCGAGAGCCTCGATAGGCTCAAGGATATGGTGAAGGCGCAGATCGCCGGCGAGTACGAGGGCGTCGCGCGCGCCAAGCTGAAGCGCGAGTTGCTCGACGAGCTCGAGAAGCTGCACGACTTCGAGCTGCCGCCGACGCTGGTCGAGCGTGAGTTCGAGGGCATCTGGAACCAGCTGACGAAAGCCCTCGAGCGTCAGGGCAAGACGCTCGCCGACGAGGAGAAGCCGGAGGACGAGCTGCGCGCCGACTATCGCCGCATCGCTGCGCGGCGCGTCCGGCTCGGGCTCGTCATCGGCGAGATCGGCTCCAAGAACAAGATCGAGGTCAGCCAGGACGAGATGCGCCGCGCCCTCTACGAGCAGGCCCGCCGTTACCCCGGCCGCGAGAAGGCGGTCTACGAGTTCTACGAGAAGACGCCGGGCGCCATCGCCGACCTCAGGGCGCCGATCTTCGAGGACAAGGTCATCGATTTCATCCTGGCCGCCTGCAAGCCTGCGGAGCGCACGGTGTCGCGGGAGGAGCTGATGAAGGCCGCCGAGGAGACCGCCCAGGCCGAGGCCTGAGGCCGCGGTGCCTACCCGAGGGAGCGCCCTCGGAGGGGTGGGCCTTGTTCTGGCGCCGTTCCGACCTAGGTGATGGTGGGCTATGCAATGTCCGGCCAAATCGGGTCTGCGCCCAGTTTTGCGTTGAAATCGAGACTGGACTATTGAGTGACGGGCGGGAGTCGACTGAACTCGCCCGCGAGGTAATCCCTGGGCCCGGGACGGCTTGCCGATCGGGTCCGTTCTAGAGAGAGAGCTCCATGCGCGATCCCGTCGCCACACTGACGAATACCTTCTGGCCGATGGTCGTCGAGCAGACGGCGCGCGGCGAGCGCGGCTACGACCTGCCCTCGCGCCTCTTGAAGGAGCGCATCATCTTCGTCACCGGCCCGGTCGAGGATCACATGGCCTCGTCGATCTGCATGCAGCTCCTGTTTTTGGAGAGCGAGAATCCCAAAAAGGAGATCTCGATGTACATCAACTCGCCGGGCGGCGTGGTGACGTCGGGCATGGCGATCTACGATACCATGCAGTTCGTGAAGCCGCCGGTGGCGACGCTCTGTATCGGGCAGGCGGCTTCCATGGGCTCGCTTCTGCTATGCGCCGGCGCCAAGGACATGCGCTTCGCACTCCCCAATGCGCGCATCATGGTGCATCAGCCCTCGGGCGGCTTCTCCGGTCAGGCCTCCGATATCGAGCGCCACGCCGAGGACATCATCAAGATGAAGCGGCGCCTGAACGAGACGTATGTCAAGCACACGGGTCAACCGTATGAAATGATTGAGAAAACTCTCGATCGCGACTACTTCATGACGGCCGACCAGGCTTGCGAGTTCGGTATTGTCGACAAGGTGCTCGGCAGCCGCGACGATACGCATCTCGCCATCGCCGAGGTGAAGAGCTCCTGAGCGCAGCGATGGGGAACGGCCCAGATTTGGTCTGGTTTCGTTCCTACGGTCGCTCGAATCTTGCGGGATGCCGCAAGAATGAACGTGGAACTTGCGTGGAAGCGTTGGTTAGTCACGGCGGGTGGTAGAGACCGCCCTTTAATGCAATCTTGATCTCAGCGGGCTTAGCGTGCTCAGATCGTCAAAATTGCTTCGCGTGCCGGGTATCGGCCGGCGGTTCCGGCTCTTGACTTCGCGGCCCTTCGCGAACGGGCCCATGTGAGAGAACGAATGGCTCAGGAAAAGAACACCCTGTACTGCTCCTTCTGCGGCAAGAGCCAGCACGAGGTCAGGAAGCTCATTGCGGGCCCGACGGTGTTCATCTGCGAC
>JAGVSR010000140.1 GCA_019137195.1 Alphaproteobacteria bacterium | reverse complement strand
AGTGCGTCGGCGATGCGGTCGAACTCCGGCACGCGGCGCATGTCGCCCTCGATGTAGGCGATGGTCTCGCGAACGGTCGCGAGATCGATCTCCGGCGGCCAGGGATGGCTCTTGTCGATCCTGAACATGGGGCAGCGCCTCCAGACACGGGCGCCTTAACAAAGCGTTAAGGCGTTCCCCGATCCTCATCGCAAGAAACGGGCCGCGGCGCAAGACGCGGGCTGGCTGATCTCGGTCTCATATCGGGACACTGGCGGACCGCACGTGAAGGCTGGCGATGAGGGGTTCGTTTACGGCTTTCGCTCACGATCGCGTCGGGACGGGACAGGGCGCGCGGCCACGCCGTGATTGCGCCCGTCAGGTATGGAGCTCGTTTCTCGTGCAGCGTAGGCCGGCTATTCTCATCATCGTCGAGAACCTGACGGTGCCTCTCGACCGGCGCGTATGGCAGGAGGCGCGTACGCTTGTCGAGGCAGGCTATACCGTGTCCGTCATCTGCCCCAAAGGTGGCCCGTACACGAAATCCTACGAGGTGCTCGAGGGCATTCACGTGTTCCGCCATCCCCTTCCCTATGAGGCGGACGGCGCGGCGGGCTATCTTCTCGAGTACGGCTGGGCACTCGCGTGGGAGCTCGTGCTGTCCATCAAGGTATGGTTCAAGGTCGGGTTCGACGTCGTCCAGGCCTGCAATCCACCGGACCTCATCTTCCTCGTCGGCGGCTTCTGGAAGTACCTCTTCGGCAAGCCGTTCGTCTTCGACCACCACGACATCAATCCCGAGCTTTACGAGGCCAAGTTCGGCAGGCGAGGCTTGTTCCACGATCTCATGCTCCGTCTCGAGCGATGGACGTTCCGCACTGCGGACGTGTCGATCGCGACGAACGAGACCTTCAAGGCGATTGCCGTCGAGCGGGGCGGCATGGATCCCGGGCGCGTGCTTGTCGTCCGATCGATCCCGGACCTGTCGCGATTCACGCGCGTTGAGCCGAACCTCGATCTCAAGCGGGGTCGCCGCCACCTGATCGGATACGTCGGCATCATGGGTGCCCAGGACGGCGTCGACCTCCTGATCGAGGCGATGGACGTGCTCGTCAACGTCGACGGCCGGCGCGACGTCTCGTGCGCCATCGTCGGCTCGGGCACCGAGCTGCCGAGGCTCGAGCGGCTTGCTCGTGAGCGTGGTCTTTTTGACTATGTCACGTTCACAGGCTTCCAGTCCGGGCGCTCGCTGCTCGCGAGCTTCTCGACGTTCGACGTCGGCGTCATCCCTGACCCGAAGAACACCTACAACGACAAGATCTCGATGAACAAGGTGTTCGAGTACATGAGCCTCGGCATCCCGTTCGTCTCGTTCGATCTCGCGGAAACTCGTAAGACTGCGGGCGGCGCGGCTCTTGTCGCCCGGGACAACGATCCCAAGGATCTCGCACACAACATCTCTCGCATTCTCGACGAGCCGGGGCTCGCGGCCGCGCTGTCTGCAGAAGGCGTCAAGCGGGCCCAGACGCTACTGCGCTGGGAGACGGAGCGCTCCCGGCTTCTCGCGGCCTACGAACTGGCGCTTGCGGGCCGGCCCCGAGGAACGCCTGTCAAGACGCCGCTGCCGTCCGGACGAGCGACCTAGTCAAGGTGCCAATCCCAGCAACGCAAGGCCCGCACTGACCGCACCAACGAGCACCCACAGGCGAGCCAGGCGTCTCTTGTGGCGATCTCTGCTTTCGCTGCTTTGTCGGCGTCTTGGTTCATTTCCCAACACATGCGGCGCGGGTGCGGGCACGCCGGGATGGCGCCAGGCACATCGAGGCGCCGTCATGAATGCGGTAGGCAACCCTGTATGGGGTGTCACCCGCGCGGCAACCGCCTCAACATGCTTTTGAACGGGCGTTCGGCGAGGCGGCCTGTGAGGCTGCCCAGGGTGTCGCCCGAAAGCCTGACCAGCGAGCAGGTGGTCTGGATCCAGCGTGGACCAAGTGCCCTGTTCCACTTGTCGCGGAAGGCGGCCTCGGCGGCGTAGAAGTCGGGCCCCTTGCGGCCGCCCGACAGGTGGGCGAGATGAAAGTCGATGACGTAGGCGCCGTAGCCCGCCTGCGCGGCGTTCATGGCAATGTCCGCGCCGTAGAAATGGAACCCCGTGAGATCGATCGAGAAGCCGACGCGCGCTGAGCGGCGCACGATGATGAAGTTCTCGTCGAGGCTCGCGACGGGCTGCGGAAAGGTGCCGACGCGCTGGTTCGCGCCATGGGGATCGGTGATGCGCACGGCGAGTGAGCCCGGCCCGATTCCGCCCGCGTTTCCGGCAAGCGCCCAGCCGGGATGTGTCGCGTCGAGATCGTCGAGGCGTGCATCGAGCGTGGTGCGATCGTCGTCGAGCAGGCGCACGTCCTGGTGGCAGAGGATGACGCGGCGGCCACGGGCCGCGGCGAGGACCGCATTGAGGCCGCGGTAGGCGCAGGTCTGAGTAGCGCCGGTATTGTCGATCAGGATGTACTCGCAGTCCCGTCCGTCGAAGCCCGAGGCCTCGAACGACGCGCGCATGGCCTCGTACTGGGTCATGTCGGTGACGAGCGTGGCGATCGTGTAGCGGACGAGCGGCTGGTCGGGGCGTCCATCCGGCCAGACGAGCTGGGGCGAAGTGACGTTGATGGCAGGCGTCATGGGGTCACCTCGAGGCTCTGACCTCCAGAGCGAGCGGCACGAGCGAGGCTGGATTGGGCAACGGGCGCGTAGCCGCGCTGCCATTCCTCCCGGCGGCTCCAGATCGCGTGCCATTGCCCGGCGGCCTCGCGGTGGTTAGCGCGCCCGGTGACCATGGCAAGGGCGGCATGCGCGATCCAGCGCGAGAAGGGCCACAGTGCGAGGAGCGCAAGTGCAAGGGGCCGCTGGGGGCGTGTGAAGTGGCGGTTGATGAGCGTTGCCTTTGCGGCGAGAAGCTTCACCATTTTGCCGGCCCGCGTCGCCTCGGACGCACCGCCGAGGTGGACAATGGTCGCGTCCGGCGTGATCGCGGGTCTGGCGCCGAAGCGGCGGGCCCGGAGGCAGAGGTCGGCCTCCTCCCCATACATGAAGAACTGGGGATCGAAGCCGTCGAGCGCCTGCCAGATGCAGCGCGGGACGAGAAGGAAGCAGCCCGAGACGATGTCGACCTCGCGGATGCAGTCGCGCTGCCAGCCGCCGTACGCCTCGCCGTTCATGCACTCCAAGCGCGGGAAGATGCCGGTGAGCCCAGTGGCTCGGCAGAAAAGGTTCCAGAGCGTCATGCGACCCCAGCACGACGACAGGTTGAGCTGGCCATCCGCAAACAGCGTGCGTCCGCCCCAGATCATGGCGTTTGGCCTGGTGCGGGCGAACGCGACGAGGCGGTCGACGGCCTGATCGAGGACGACCGTATCGGGGTTGAGGAGAAGAATGAACTCGCCCGTCGCCGCCTCTGCGGCGAGGTTGTTTGCGCGCGCGAAGCCGATGTTCTCGCCAAGTGCAACGAGGCGCGGGGCGGAGGGATGGGCCGCAATGGCCTCGGCCGAGCCGTCTCGCGACGCGTTGTCGACGACGATGACCTCGTGAGAGACGCTCGTCTCGCGCGCGACTGAGTCGAGCGCGGCGAGCGTGAGCTCCCGCGTATTGAAGCTGACGACCAGGATCGAGACCGTGGGAGAGGGCGAGGGCATGGCGGAGCGCGGAACCGGGCCGCGGCCGATCGCGCGGGTAACGCAGACCCTAGCCCGCCCATCCTAAACAGCCGTTAACCGGGTGCGCCGGGCGCCCCCCATCCATTTCCCTAGACACCCCTGGCCGGACTGTCCGCCACGGCTGCTTGCCGTGGATGGAGCTCCGCCCTTTGCTGACCGGTCGCGTCGCGAGGCGGCGATGACGGTACGGAGGGAGCAGTGCAGCGTGCGCAAATGTTTAACGACGATCCCCGACAATGGCGGCTCGCCTTCCGGGGAGGTGGATACGAGCGCTGCCACGCGCGCTCGTGGCCGGCTGCCCTGGTATTGCTCTGATCCGGCATCCCCACCCATGACCACGACCACCGCTGCAGCGCTCCGGCCATTCGACGGCATCATTTGCCTCGGCGGCGAGGATTGGTGGTACCACAACCGCGGCCATTTCGATTTCCAGATCATGCGCCGCATCGCGCGCCACTGGCCGGTGTTGTTCGTCAACTCGCTCGGGGTACGCATGCCCGACATCGGACGCAGGGCACTATTCGCCTCGCGTATCTGGCGCAAGGCCAAGAGTCTCGCGCGGGGCGTACAGCACATCGAAAACGGCTTCTGGGTGTATTCGCCCGTGAACATTCCCGGCGAGCGGGGCGCAAAGCTCTCGGGCTTCGCCCTCGGGCCACAAGTGAGACTGGCGGCACGCCGCGCCGGCATAAGAAATCCAGTGCTGTGGGTGCATTGCCCGGCCGGCGCGGGCCTTATCTCCAAGCTCCCTTCGGCTGCCGTTGTCATGCAGCGCACAGACCGCTTCGAGGCCTTTCCGGAGGGCGATCCGTTGCTCATCGGCCGGCAGATCGAAGCCATGAAGCGGAGTGCGGATCTCGCCATCTATGCTGCACCGCCATTGGCCATGGCCGAAAAGGGCGAGGTGCGTCGCCAGCTCGTCGTTACGCACGGCGTCGATCTCGACATGTTCGTGGCGGCCGGCACGGGGATCGCGTCCGAGCCTGCCGACATTGCCAGCGTTCCCCGTCCGCGCATCGGCTTCGTTGGTGGCATCGATGCGCACACCTTCGACCCTGCGCTCTTCCTATCGGCTGTTCGCGCCAACCCCGAGGCACAGTTCGTGATGGTAGGTGGATCGTCGCTCGCGGCCGGCTGGTGCCCTTATCCCAACGTGCATTTCCTCGGCCGGAAGCCGTACGACGAGGTCGCACGCTACATGGCGGCGATGGACGTGCTCATCATGCCGTGGAACCGTAGCGAGTGGATCAAGGCTTGCAACCCGATCAAGCTCAAGGAATACCTCGCCGTGGGCCGACCGGTCGTGACGACCGACTTCGCCGCTCTCGACGGCTGGCGCGACCTCGTCACCGTCGCGGCCGGGCCCGAGGATTTCGCGCGTGCGATCCGCCGCGCCCTCGATGCACCCCACGATCCCGCACCTGGCCGCGCCCGCATCGCCGCCGAGAGCTGGGACGCCAAGGCGGCGCTGGTCATGAAGGGCATCCTCGAGCTCGGCCTCGCGTTCGAGCCGCACGGTGACTCGGCCGATAGCGCGTCTCGCTTATCCGCGTTCGCTGTGCGGGGCGCCGTCGAGCGACCCGGCTGAGCCATGCCGATCGCCGTCAGCGGTCATGAGGTATGGGGCTGAGCGGTCCCATCGATCGGACATCGACACGCCGGCACCAACTCCCGCGAGCAACACGCGAGAGGCTGTTGCCTGCCGGGTGCCGTCCACAAATGACAGTTCGGGTTCGCTGGTGCCGTGGCCGACTACACGCTCAAGAGCAGATACTCACGCTCCCACGGGCTGATGACTCGCATGAACTCTTCGAACTCGGAGCGCTTCAAGGCGAGATAGACGGCACAGAAGCGCTCGCCCAAGATTTCGTGTAGCTCTCGGCTGTCCTCGAATTCGGTCAAGGCCTCGAGCAGGCCGCGCGGCAGCTGGTGGCTGTTCCTGTATGCGTTGCCGGTGACCGGCGGGCGCGGTTCGAGTGCCTTCTTCATGCCGAGGAAGCCGGCGGCGAGGCTCGCCGCAATGGCGAGATAGGGGTTCGAGTCCGTGCCGGGGAGCCGGTTCTCGACGCGGCGCGCCGCGTCGGGCGAAATCGGCACGCGCAAGCCGGCGGAGCGATTGTCGTGTCCCCACTCGACATTGATCGGCGCCGCACCGCCCGGGATCAGGCGACGGTAGGAGTTGACGTAGGGCGCCATGAGGCAGGTCGCGGACGGCAGGTACGTCTGCTGGCCGGCGAGGAAGTGGTAGAACAGCGGGCTCGGCGAGCCGTCGTCCATGGTGAAGATGTTGCGGCCGGTGCGGGCGCTGACGACGCTCTGATGCACGTGCATGGCACTGCCAGGCTCGTTCTCGAGGGGCTTGGCCATGAACGTAGCGTAGCAGTTGTGCCTGAAGGCCGCCTCGCGGATGGTGCGCTTGAACAGGAACACCTGATCGGCGAGGCTGACCGGATCGCCGTGCAGCAGGTTGATCTCGAGCTGAGCGGCACCGCCCTCCTGGATGATGGTGTCGATCTTGAGGTACTGCAGCTCCGCGAACTCGTAGATGTCGTCGACGATGCGGTCGTACTCGTCGACAGCGCCCAGACTATAGGCCTGGCGGCCCGCGCCTTTGCGCCCCGACCGCCCCACGGGCGGCTCGAGCGGATAATCGGGATCGGGGTTGGTCTTGGTCAGATAGAACTCGAGCTCGGGCGCTACCACCGGCAGCCAGCCCTCGTTGCGGTAGAGCTCGACCACACGCTTCAAGACGTTCCTCGGCGCGATCTCAACCGGCTCGCCGTTTTGCCACTGCGCGTCGTGGATGACCTGTGCGGTCGGGCTCGAGGCCCAGGGAGCAGGGCGGATGGTGTCGAGGTCCGGCACCATCATGAGATCGCTTTCGGCGTAAAGGGCCTGACCGTCTTCCTCGAAGCCGACGTAGTCGCCGGTGATGGTCTGGTAGAAGATCGAGATCGGCAGGTGGACCGGGTCCTGCTTGGTGAACTTTTCGGCCGGCATGGTCTTGCCGCGGGCGACACCCGCGATGTCGGGGACGGCGCAGTCCACCTCCTCGATGCGGTGATGGCGGAGCCAGGACCGCAGCGTCTCGAGCGTTGTTCCGACGCCGAAACTGTCCTGCTCGGCCGGGCTTGCTCCGTCTTCAGGAGTCATGGTGTCACCTGGGTTCTTTCGCTTGTCTCCGCTGGTCGGGCGGACATTGAAAATAATGTGATCACAAAATGAGGCACAACTCAAGTCGTGCTACCTATTTCTCTTTATTTCATGTGGTTAGACCGCTCGTGGGCCGCCGTTGAAGTGGCCTCCTCGTCGCCTGCGTCGGCGCTCAAGATGCCTTCTCCGATGAAGGCCATCCCCTGGCCGATGTCGGCGGAGATGGCGGCCCGGAGGGCGGACGCGTCGGCCCGGCGCATGGCCAGGATGGCCGCCTCGTGGTGGTCCTCGAGCTTGGAGGTGCCGAAGCGGCCGTAAGCCATGCGCATGAAGGGACCGAACTGCATCCAGATGCTCTCGACCAGCCCGACCAGCACGTCGGCGCGCGCCCGCTCGTAGATGGAGAAATGGAATTCGTAGTTGGCACGCATGTAGCCGGGCACATCACCGTCGGCCATGGCTTGGTCGACCCGGTCGTCGATGCGCACGATCTCCTCGATGTCTGCCTTCTTGATGTTGGCGAGCGCACGCGCCGCCAGCTCTCCTTCGAGGGCGCTTCGGGCATAAAGGATCTGGTCGAACTTCTCGCGCGTCATGGGCGCAACCAGCACGCGTCGGTTATCGAGCATCACGAGCGCGCGCTCGGCGGTTAGGCGTCGCACGGCATCTCTCACCGGCATCGGACTGACGCCGAGGCCCTCGGCGAGCCCGCGCAGCGTCACCGATCCGCCCGGCAGGAAGCCGCCGAACAGGATGCGCTCGCGAAGAGCCCGGTAGACGGCCTCGTGCGCCGTCACGTTGGTGTCCGCCCCCTCCGGCGAGGGCTCGGCCACTGCGGGCCGTGGGGGCCCCTCTGACCGCCGCTTCAGCATGGTGAACTCGCCACTCCATTCTTCATGACGGTCAATCGCCGGGCACATCGACTGCAATTCGGGCAACCGATGCCTCACAGAGCATGCGAGCGAAAGACCATCGCAAAACTACTCTTTACATCGCGCGATTTGTGATCACAATAAGTTTCGAGTGCAAGCGGACGCAGCCGGCCGTTGCCGGATGGGCGTCGAAGCGCGCACCGAGACAGGGAGACTTCGTATGAGCATGAAACTTGGTGCCCGCCGGGCTGCCGCCGCAGCTGCAGCGTTGGCGGCTGTAACGAGCGGCTTCGGAGCCATGGCAGCCGAACGTATCGTCAAGGTCTACAACTGGTCCGATTACATCGACGAAAGCATCCTCGAAGACTTCACCAAGGAAACCGGCATCAAGGTTCAGTACGACGTCTTTGACAGCAACGAGATTCTCGAGACGAAGCTTCTCGCCGGCAAGACGGGCTATGATGTGGTGGTTCCCTCCGGCAACTTCCTCTCGCGGCAGATTCAGGCCGGCGTCTTCCAGAAGCTCGACAAGTCGAAGCTGTCGAACCTCTCCAACATGTGGCCCGTCATCAACGAGCGCGTCGCGATCTATGATCCCGGCAACGTGTACGCCATCGACTATATGTGGGGCACCACCGGCATCGGCTTCAACGAGGCGAAAATCAAGGAGCGCATGCCGGATGCTCCCGTCGGCAGCCTCGACATGCTCTTGAAGCCCGAGGTCGTCGCAAAGTTCAAGGATTGCGGCATTCACGTGCTCGACGCACCCGAGGAGATCATTCCGATCGGGATGAAGTATCTCGGCCTCGATCCCAACTCCAACGATCCCGAGGACATCAAGAAGTCGGCCGCGGCCTGGGAAGCCGTGCGGCCCAACATCCAGAAGTTCCACTCGTCCGAGTACATCAACGCGCTTGCCAACGGCGACATCTGCCTCGTGCTCGGCTGGTCCGGCGACATCCTGCAGGCCCGCGACCGCGCAGATGAGGCGAAGAACGGTCAGGTCATCAGCTACCGCATCCCGAAGGAAGGCACGCAGATGTGGTTAGACATGATGGCGATCCCCAAGGACGCCAAGAATGTCGCCGAGGCGCACGAGTTCCTCAACTACATCATGAGGCCGGAGGTGATCGCCAAGGCGTCCAACTTCACCAACTACGCCAACGGCAACCTCGCCTCGCAGCAGCACCTCAACAAGGAGCTGTTCGAGGACACCACCGTTTACCCGGACGAGGCGACGCTTCAGAACCTGTTCGTGAAAAAGCCGTACGATAGCAAGACCCAGCGTATCGTGACCCGCGCCTGGACCAAGATCGTCAGCGGCAAGTGAAGTCCGGTCGGCGCGGGAATTTACGTTCCCGCGCCGCTCGTCTTGCAGAGAGGACGTGTTCGTCGCATCCTCGCCAGTGTGAACAGTTCAACCTCACCAGGGAAGTGGCGCCATGACGGGCACAGCAGCGGGCACGGCGACAGCTCGGGACAGTGGCCGGGCAGGTCCCCGGACGGCGGCGCCGCAGTCGGGGTTCGCGCCCTGGAAGGATCCCTCGAAGCAGCCGATCGTGCGTTTCGAGAACGTGACCAAGAAATTCGGCGACTTCGTCGCCGTCAGGAACTGCAACCTCGACATCTTTGAGCGCGAGTTCTTCGCTCTGCTCGGCCCATCGGGTTGCGGAAAGACGACGCTCTTGCGCATGCTCGCCGGCTTCGAGACGCCGACCGAAGGCCGCATCATCGTCGCCGGCCAGGACGTTACCGGCGTACCGCCTTACGAGCGCCAGTCGATCAACATGATGTTCCAGTCGTACGCGCTGTTTCCGCACATGACGGTCGAGCGCAACGTTGGCTTTGGCCTTCGTCAGGAGGGCATGGACAAGGCCGAGATCGAGAAGCGCGTCAACGACGCCATGGACCTCGTCGAGCTCGGCAAGTTCGCCAAGAGGAAGCCCCACCAGCTGTCCGGCGGCCAGCAGCAGCGCGTGGCACTGGCGCGTGCCATCGCCAAGAAGCCGAAGATCATGCTGCTGGACGAGCCCCTGGGCGCACTCGACAAGAAGCTCAGGAACCAGGCCCAGTTCGAGCTCATGCGCATTCAGGAGACGACGGGGACGACCTTCATCATCGTGACGCACGATCAGGAGGAGGCGATGACGGTGTCGTCCCGCATCGGCGTCATGAACCACGGCGAGCTCGTTCAGGTGTCGACGCCGGGCGATATCTACGAGGCGCCGCAGTCGCGCTACGTCGCCGGCTTCATCGGCGAGGTCAATATCTTCGAGGGCAAGGTCGCAGGCACCTCCGGCGGCATGGTGGATATTGCCTGGGTGTCAAACCCGACGACCTTCCGCACGCGCACGCCAGAGCCGCTCAGTGTCGGGCAGCAGGCCTGGGTCGCCGTCCGGCCGGAAAAGATCAGGATCGGGTTCGACAAGCCGCAGAACGGCGAGAACGCGATCGCGGGCAAAGTCACCGATGTCGGCTACCTGGGCTCGATCTCGCATTACTACGTCGAGGTGGCCGGAGGCCAGCGCGTGACGGCGTTGCGTGCGAACGCAGCACATGCTGTCGAGCGACCGATCAACTGGGAGGACGACGTGTGGCTCGAGTGGCCGGCCGACGCCGGCGTCGTGCTGACGAAATAGGGCAGGGTGCCGCGAGGCAACGGTAGCGAGGAAGGGTCCCATGCGCCGCTGGTACGTCATCGCAGTCCCGTTCCTGTGGCTGCTCGTCTTCTTTCTCGTTCCGTTCCTGATCGTGTTCAAGATCTCGCTGTCCGATTACGCGACGGCGATGCCGCCGTATACGCCGGTGTTCGAAGGGCTGGCGAGCATCAGAGACAACATTGCGGGCTTCGATTTCGAGAACTATGCGCTCATTTGGTCGGACAGCCTCTATACCTCGGCCTATTTCTCGAGCCTCAAGATCGCGGCCCTGTCGACGTTTTTGACACTCCTCATCGCCTATCCGCTTGCCTACGGCATGGCGCGCGCGCCCAAGGAATGGCAGCCCACTCTGATGATGCTCGTCATCCTGCCGTTCTGGACCTCGTTTCTGATCCGCGTTTACGCCTGGATCGGCATCTTGAAGAAGGAGGGTCTCTTGAACCTCTTTCTCATGAACCTCGGCCTCATCGATCAGCCGTTGACCATCATGAACACCCAGACCGCGGTCTACATCGGCATCGTCTACTCGTACCTGCCGTTCATGGTGCTGCCGCTCTACGCGAGCCTCGAGAAGATCAACCCCTCGCTGATCGAGGCGGCCGAGGACCTCGGCTGCCCGCCATGGAAGGCGTTCTGGCAGGTGACGTTCCCCCTGTCGCTGCCGGGCGTCATTGCCGGTTGCTTCCTGGTCTTCATTCCGGCCGTTGGCGAGTTCGTGATCCCGGACCTGCTCGGCGGCTCGGACACGCTCATGATCGGCAAGACGCTCTGGAACGAGTTCTTCAACAACCGTGACTGGCCGGTCTCGTCGGCGGTGGCGGTGCTGCTGCTGCTCGTCCTCATCGTCCCGATCCTGGTCTTCCAGTGGGGCAGCAGCGCCAGAGGGAGGCCGTGTGATGAAGAGCCGCTTCTCCTGGTTCAACGCCACATCGATCGCGCTCGGGTTCGCGTTCCTTTACATACCAATCCTGCTCCTCGTTATTTACAGCTTCAACGAAAGCAAGCTCGTGACCGTCTGGGGCGGCTGGTCGACCAAATGGTACGAGGGCTTGCTCGAGAACGAGCAGCTGATGCAGGCAGCATGGGTGACGCTGCGCGTCGGATTGATCTCGGCAACCATGGCGACCATCCTCGGCACACTGGCGGCGATCGTGCTCGTGCGCATGGGCCGCTTCCCGGGACGTACATTGTTCTCGGGCATGATCTTTGCGCCGCTCGTGATGCCCGAGGTCATCACCGGACTGTCGTTGCTGCTTCTCTTCGTAGCCTTGAACTTCGACCGCGGGTTCTGGACGGTCGTACTCGCGCACGCCACCTTCACCATGTGCTTCGCCGCCGTCGTCGTGCAGGCCCGGCTCCAGGACTTCGACAAGTCGGTGGAGGAGGCGGCCATGGACCTCGGAGCACCGCCGGTATCGACCTTCTTCCAAGTGACGCTGCCGATCATCGCCCCGTCCGTCATCTCGGCTTGGCTGTTGTCGTTCACGCTCTCGCTCGACGACCTCGTTATCGCGAGCTTTGCCTCAGGGCCGGGCGCCACCACGCTGCCGATGAAGATCTACAGCCAGGTGCGCCTCGGGGTGACGCCGGAGATCAACGCCATCTCGACGATTATGATCGCCTTCGTGGCGGTCGGCGTCCTGCTGGCGTCTTATGCGACTCGGGCCCAGAGTGCGCAGGCCGAGCGCGAGAAGCGCGCCGTCGACCAGGGGGCGGGGTGATGGGCTAGGTTCTGGGGCTCAGGGCCTAGGGGGCGCCCCGCGCGCCGTCCGTCCCTCGTCTCGAGAACCCAAAACCTCGAACCGAATAAGCGGCCGCGTCATGCCTGAAGCCCACGTCAATTCGTATTACGCCGCAACCCTCAACGACACCACGCGCTACCCGCGACTCGAGGGAACGGTAAAGGCCGACGTCGCCGTTGTCGGTGGCGGGTTCTCGGGCGTCGCGACTGCGCTCACGATGGCAGAGCGCGGCTATAGGGTGGCGCTCGTCGAAGAGCATCGGGTCGGCTGGGGTGCCTCGGGGCGCAATGGCGGTCAAATGATCTACGGGCTCTCGGGCGAGAGCAATCTCGTCCGCCAGCTTGGCGAGCCCGGCCGGCACATGCTGCGCGAGATCCGCTACCGCGGCCACGACATCATCGAGGAGCGCATCGCCCGCTACGGTATCGAATGCGACCTCGTGCGAGGGTGGATGGAGGCGGCCGCGCGCTCGAAGCACATGGCCGGCATCCGCGAGCACTATGAGGAGATGTGCGCCTCGGGCCATGCCGATCACATCGAGCTCGTCGAGCGTGACGGGATCCGCGACGTGCTCGGCACCGACGCCTATCACGGCGGCTTCATCGACCGGCGCAGCGGTCATCTCCATCCTCTCAACCTGTGCCTCGGGGAGGCGCGCGCTGCGGCCGGGCACGGCGCGATGATTTTCGAGGAGAGCCCGGCAACCAGGATCGAGGGCGGCGCGAAGCCGTTCGTAGAGACGGCGCACGGCCGGATCGAGGCTGCCCACGTCGTCATCGGCGGAGGCGCCGGCCATCCCTTCCAGCGCGGACCGCTCTGGGGGCTTACGCTGCCGACCGGCAGCTACATCATCTGCACGGCGCCGATCGACGAAGGGCTCGCACGGCGCCTCAACCCACAAAGCCTCGCGGTCGCCGACAGCAACGTCGTTCTCGACTACTTCCGGATGACCAAGGATAGGCGCATGCTGTTCGGCGGGCGCTGCAACTACACGAACCGCGATCCGGGGGATCTCGGCAAGACCATGAAGCCGCGCCTGGTCTCGGTTTTTCCCGAGCTGCGCGACGTTGCGGTCGACTACGCGTGGGGCGGGCGCATCGACATCGTCATCACGCGCATACCCGCCGTCGGGAGGCTCGAGCCCAACGTCTATTACATGCAAGGCTATTGCGGACACGGGGTGAACGCTACCCACATTGCGGCCGAGATCGTATCGGACGCCATTTGCGGCACGGCCGAGAAGCTCGACCTCTTCGAGAAGATCCGCCACATCCCTATGCCGGTCGGTGCTGCCGGCAACTACCTCCTGGCACTCGGCATGCTCTATTATCGCATGAAGGATATGCTCTGACTGCATTGCAGCTGAAGCATTTCAATTAGCTAAATCAATTCGGGTACTTGCGCACGCAAACACAAGGTGCGGCGAACAAGCTGAGCTTGGCTCAGGTCAAAGTCAGACTCATTACGCAGGTGCAGCATTCTTATTGCAATGCAACCGCCCGACACGGAGGCCGCTCGGCCAGTCTAGGACATCAGCGGCACGCGATCGGCGTCGCATTTCGGGCATTCCCTCTTCTCACAATAAGGACCAAAGCGATGATCAAGTCCCTGACAACAGCAGTAAGCGTTGCCCTTTGGGCCGCAAGCGCGACAGTGGCCTCCGCTGGCGACCTGACCAAGCAGATCGCCATGTTGCCCGGCAAGGGCGTCACCTTCTACATGGGGGCGCAGCAGGGAATTGCCGTTTTCAAACCTGAGGACGGCGCTTGCGGCCTCACGATGACGTTCGCCCAGGCTCCTGCCGCAGGTACCGAAGGCATGTCGGGCATGGCCGGCGGCATGAGTGGCATGGACGGCGCCAAGAAGGGTGCGACCGTGAGAATGGAGGTCATGACGGCTCGGCCGGCGCGCGTCGACACAGCGGACGGTCAGCAGCTCATATTCAACTGCGGGCCCGAAGCAAAAGCCATGTACCTGAACATGCCGACCGACCTCAAGTACAAGGACTGACACGGCGTTCGAGCCTCCTGTGATTTGCGGGTCAATCGCGGCCGGCCGGCCTTCTCTCCCAGGGCCGGCCGTTGGCGGCACGGGGTCGCCTTGTCCGCCACAGCGCTCCGGCCCGAGCGTTCTCGCCCGTCGCTCGGGATCTCTCAGGGTCGCTCGCAGGCTCAAGCATCAGACCTCGAACAACGCTTCGCCGCCGCTTCGCTCTTGCAGCAGGGCGGACGGCAGGGCGTGAGCCGCAGCCCGCGCGCCAAAGACACGAGGACCCAGAAAGCCTCGACATCGATCTGGCTGACCTCCGGCGTCACCCTGTCGTGCTCAAGGTCCCGGTAGCCAGTCATATCGTCCAGCGCGCGGGCCCTGCGCCCCGTGGAGAGGCGGCGTGCGTGTACCGCTCGAGACTGCCCCGCGAGGCCCTCCGGCATACGATCCTATGCGGATCTTCCAAGCAGGGCTGGGTCATGGCAGAGCTCATCAGTCAATTCGTGATGTCGTTTATGGGAACGTTCGCGGCCATCGCCGCCTGGACGTGGTTGTTTCCGGCGCGAGGTCCTTGCGGCGGCGAAGGCGCGCCGTCCCCGATCGCCAGCACGCCCCGCTCTCGCACGATTGCGCTGGTCACGGCGGCCGCATTCGCGGTCGTCGTCACACTCCTCCTCTATCTCGTCAGCAGCGGTGAGATGGCGGCAGGGCTGGCGGCCGTCGCGGCCGTCGTCGCGCTGCTCGTGCTCGTCTACGTCGCCCGCGCTCTGCGATAGGTGCTGCGGAAGGAGCGAGCCGGCCGAAGCCACTCGGCCACAGCGTGCGCCTGATGGATGGCCGATCAGGGGAGAACCCTATGAAGCGTTTGATTGCGGCTGTTGCGGGCGCCTGGTGCCTCGTCACGCTCGCAGGCAGAGCTTCGGCCGAAACGGTCGATGCCAAGGCCTTTCGATGCAAGGAGCTCGCCGACCGCGAGGATCCGGGCGCCAGCGTGACTTAGCAAAGCAAATGGGGCCGCTCTCACGAGCGGCCCCATGCCGTCAGATCATTCGGCGACGCGGCCCGCCGGCACTTTACGCGAGCTTGAACGGCATGTCCTTGCCGGCGAAGAACGCGTCGATGTTGTCGAGTGCCTCGAAGCCCATCTGATTCCTTGCCTCGATGGCCGCCGAACCCAAGTGCGGGAACAGGAAGGTGTTCGGCAGATCGTAGTAGCCCTCGTTGATCTTGGGCTCGCCTGCGAACACGTCGAGGCCGGCATAGGCGAGGCGGCCCGACTTCAGGGCACCAATCATATCCTCGTCGTTGACGAGGTCACCCCGGGCCGTATTCACGACAATGGCGCCCTCGGGCAGCTTCGCGATCGTGGCCTTGTTGAAGAAGCCGCGCGTCTCCGGCGTCGAAGGCGCATTGATAGAGAAGAACTCCGACACCTTCAGGAGGCTGTCGAGGGTGTCGTGATAGGTCGCGTTATACTTGGCTTCGACCTCCGGCTTGGCACGGTAGATGTCGAAATAGTGGATCTGCATGTCGAAACCGCGGGCGCGCTGGGCGAGTGCCTGGCCGATTTTGCCGAAGCCGTAGATGCCGAGCACCTTGTTGTCGAGCCTCCGGCCAACGAGCTGAAGCGGTTGCCAGCCGGGCCAGGCGCGGGCGCGGATCATGCGCTCGCCCTCGGAGGCGCGGCGCGCGGAGCCGAGCAGGAGCAGCATGGCGATCTCGGCGGTGGCGACCGTTACGCCGTGGGGCGCGTTGCCGACCTTGATGCCACGCTTCTTGCACGCCTCGAGGTCGATGTGGTCGAAGCCGATCGAGAAGGTCGAGATACACTTGATGTTCTCGGGCATGCGCTCGATCACGTCGGCGCGGCACTTCTCGTTGAGCGTGAGCAGAATGGCATCGACCGACTTGGCCGTCGCCAGCATCTCGTCGATGGTGATCTGCGGCTTGTCACCGTGCGCGATGACGTCGTAGGTGGCTCGGGCGCGCGCCATGCACGCCTCGGGCAGTGGCCAGGTGATCAGAATCTTCTTTTTGGACATGGGTCGCGGCTCCTCCCCCGGGGTTCGACTTTGGTATGGGCTGGCGGCGATCCTTGCCGCAGGAAATGCGCGCTGACAAGTGTGCGTTGCAGCGGACCGCTTACCCTTTGTTCACCATCCGGGCGCAACCTTTAGGCGTCCGAGTGTCCTGCCATTATGCCGCGCCTCGATCAGCGTCGATCGAGGCCTGGTCCGATGTCGTTTCAGAGCCCCATGCGCCTCCTCGTTCTAGCCCTCGCGCTCATCGCCGGCGCCAAGATCTGGTTCCAGGACAGCCTGTTTCGGGCGGGCGCTGAGGAAGCCCTCGTCGCGGCGTACCAGGCCCGAGCGGTCGAGGCTTGCCGCAAGGCGGCCGCAACCGGGGAGGCCGGTCTCGCCGGGTCGCAGGCACGCGACTGGGGACGGGCCGAGATCACCATGAGCGCCGGCAACCGGAACCTCCCGGTTCACCTCTGGCAAACCGATCATCCGTCGTGGAACGCGCGCTTCCGCGATCCCCAACTCGTGCTCAAGCCGGGAGGGTCCGATACGCGGGGCCCCGTCTGCACCTTCGACGTCCTGACGGGCGAGGCCGTGGCCGGGCAGCCCTAGGCCGCGATCTCGCCTTGGACGGCGCCCCCGGGCAACGGGTCCTTGCGCATCGGCTCAGGAAACCGTTTCGCTTTGGTGAATGGTGCGTGGGCTGCACTTCGTTCATTCGCAGCGTGTTGTAGGGATAATCTTAAGCGCCCAATAACCACCGTCGGTGCTTTCTAGGCGTTGGTTGCCAAATGCCAGAGTGCCGATCGCACTCTGGCTACGAGGCTTCCGGCACGTCTTAGCGAGCAATCTGGTTCCTGCGTATGCTGCTCGATGTCCCGAAGCGCCTTTGCTGCGCCGCTATCCTCACAGCGGTGCTGGTTGGCGCGTGCTCCGGGGGCATGTCCCCTCCGCCAGCTGCGTTCAATTCGTCGAAGCAAGCGCTCGGCCGCACCTACCAACTCGGCATCGGCGACAAGCTCAAGGTGACGGTGTTCGGCGAGGAGAACTTGTCCGGGCCGGGCGAGGTCAATGCTGCCGGCAACGTGTCGCTGCCGCTCGTCGGCGAGGTTCCCGCCAAGGGCAAGTCGATCGAGGAATTCCGCGCCAGCGTCGCCGCCCGGCTCTCCGACGGCTACCTCAAGAATCCGAAGGTTACCGTCGAGATCACGAACTATCGCCCCATCTACATCCATGGCGAGGTGAAGAGCGGCGGCGAGTTCCCCTACAAGACCGGCCTTAAGATGCGCGACGCCATCGCGACCGCCGGCGGCTACACGTACCGGGCCGACGAGAGCTACCTTCTCGTCGCGCGCGAGGGCGAGGAGGCGCAGCGCCTTGGCATGCCGAGCGAGGCTGACGTGCTTCCGGGCGACAACATCCGCATACCCGAGAGGTTCTTCTAGGAACCGGGATCCGAACCAGAGCCGAGCTCGACAGTAGTGCGTAATGACAGCGTATCGTGACATCACGACCCATTCCCCCCGCACCGCGGGAAAAGCGCGCCTCGGCGCGCTGACGGGTCTTTGCGCGGCGACGCTGGCGCCGGGCGGGACGGCGCTCGCCCTCGATCTATCGGCCGAGCCCTATCTCATGACCGAGACCGTCGCCGCCCGGGACCGCCTCAAGTCCTACGATCGCGTCAAAGTGTTCGGCGCCGACCGCGTCAAGGATCACGATCACTTCTTCGGCCAGCCCCTCGGCATCCGCGAAGGCAACTTCTTCTTCTATCCTTCTCTCGATGCGAGCGCCGCCTTCAACGACAACCTCTACGGCACGCACTTCAATCCGGTCTCGGACTTCCGCTTCGAGACACAGCCGGTCCTGCGCGTGCAGTCACAGCTCCCGCGGCACGCCGTGAGCCTCATCGCTGGGGCCAAGAACGTGTCCTATCTCGAGAACACGGACCAGAACTATACCAACCTGCACGCCATCGCCTCGGGGGCGTTGCACATCGACCATGCCAATATGCTGTCGGTTGCGGCCGGCTCGGCGCTCGAGCACGAGGAGCGGCGCGAGATCACCTCCCCGCTCGGCGCCGCCGAGCCGGTCACCTATCAGCGCCACTCGGTTACGGCCGGGTACACGCACGACGTCGGGCGGCTCTACGGCACGCTGTCGGGTACGGCGGCCTGGCTCGACTACGGTTCGGTCCAGGGCAACGACGGCAGCATTCTCGACCAGGACTACCGCGACCAGGCGACGTTCTCGACCCAGCTCAGGACCGGCTACCGGATCTCTCCTGGCTTCGAGGTTCTGAGCAAGCTCAAGCTCATCCGCCGGGAAAACGAGGACACCGGCATCGAGGACCGAAGCTCGACCGGCTACGAGGCGACGGTCGGTCTCGCCATGGAGACGGACCCGCTCCTGCGCTGGTTCTTCGTCGGCGGCTACGGCATCCGAGACTTCGACGACACCGGCATCGGCACTGTCGGTGCCTACCTCGTCGAAGGCAGCTTCGAATGGCTGGTAACCCGGAAGGTCACCACCTACGGCTCGGTCTCGCAGTACCTCGACGACACGCTGGGAGCCGACGACCTCGGTCACATCCAGACCGAGGCCAAGCTCGGGATGGACTACGAGATCTACCATAACCTCGTCGCCAAGGCGGGGGTCGGCTTCACGCGTGCGGAGCTTGTCGGTGCCGACCGCACCGACGACGTTCTCGAGGCCTCGCTGGGGCTCGACTACTATGTGTCGCCGAGCTGGGTGCTTGGCCTCGACTACAGGTATCAGGACCGGCAATCGACGGACGACGACTTCACCATGCAGAGAAACACGATCAAGCTCAGCGCGAAATATCGCTATTGAGCAGGCAAGAGTAATGCGGCGCGAACTGGTAGAGGACGACGAGGAGGAGGGCGCAGGGGCGATAAGCCTCGAGCGCGCACTCGGGGCTGTGCGCCGGCGGCTAGGCCTCGTCGCGATGCTCACGGCGCTGGCGGCCGGCATGGCAACCGCTGTCGCGCTCATGTTGCCGGAGCGCTACGAGGCGGCCGCCGTCGTCCAGATCGACCCGCGCAAAAAGAACCTGTCGAGCCTCGACAACGTGGTTTCCGACTTGAAGGCCGACCAGGCGACGCTCGAGAGCGAGGTCGAGGTCATCCGCTCGCGCGCCATCCTCCTCAAGGTCATCGACAAGCTGGATTTGAGGTTGGACGACGAGTTCAACCAGCCGGGGCTGATGAGGCGCATGCTCGAAATGCTGCTCGGCCGCCGGCCTGCCACCGTTCCGACGCGCTCGGCGGACTCGCCGGGGGCGCCGATCGAGGATCCCATGACGCGCGTGCTCGGCAGCGACAGACCCGGTGAGACGGTGGCGCAGCGCGACGAGATCGCAGCCCTTTTTGCCGACAGGATCAAGGTGGGGCGCATACGCAACACGCTGCTGATCGAAATCAGGTACTCGGCGTCCGACCCGGCAAAGGCGGCCAAGATTGCCAACACCATCGCC
>JAGVSR010000037.1 GCA_019137195.1 Alphaproteobacteria bacterium | reverse complement strand
CCTTCGACCGCGCCAAGCAGAGACGCGAGCAGGGCAAAGGCACGCTCCTCTTCATCGACGAGATTCACCGCTTCAACCGCTCGCAGCAGGGCAGCTTCCTCCCCTACATGGAGGACGGCACCATCACTCTCGTCGGTGCCACGACCGAGAGCCCGTCGTTCGAGATCAACGCCGCCGTGCTGTCGCGCGCGAGCGTCCTAACCTTGAACCGCCTCGATGCCACGGCGCTCGAGGATCTCCTGCAACGCGCGGAGAAGGAGGAAGGCCGGGGCCTACCGCTCGATGCCGACGCACGCGAAGCTATCATCGGCATGGCCGACGGCGACGGCCGCGCCATCCTCAATCTCGCCGAGGAGGTCTTCGCGGCGGTCGCCAAGAACGCCCCGCCCATCGGGCGCGAAACCTTGGTCAAGCTCGTCCAGCGCCGGGCACCGCTCTACGACAAGGGCCGCGAAGGCCATTACAATCTCATCTCCGCGCTGCACAAGAGTGTGCGCGGCTCCGACCCGGACGCGGCGCTCTACTATTTCTGCCGCATGCTCGACGGCGGTGAGGACCGGCTCTTCATCGCCCGCCGCCTCGTACGCATGGCGGTCGAGGACATCGGGCTTGCCGATCCGCAGGCGCTCGTCATCACCAACGCCGCCAAGGACGCCTACGATTTCCTCGGCTCTCCGGAAGGCGAGCTGGCGCTGGCGGAGGCGGTGATCTACGTGGCAACCGCACCCAAATCGAATGCCAACTACGTCGCCTACAAGGCCGCCATGCGGGCGGCAAAGGAGCACGGCAGCCTCGCTCCGCCCAAGATCATCCTCAATGCCCCGACCAAGCTCATGGAGGAGGAAGGCTACGGCACGGGCTACGAGTACGACCACGACACGCCCGAGGGCTTCTCCGGCCAGAACTACTTCCCCGACGAGCTGAAGAAGCGCCCGCAGTTCTACGACCCGCCCGAGCGCGGCTTCGAGCGCGAGATCAGGAAGCGCCTCGACTACTGGGCCGGGCTCAGGAAGAAGCGGGCGAAGTGAGCACCCATCATACGCTCCAACGTCATGGTCGGCCTCCGGGCCGGCCATCCAGGGGCCACAAGCTCGAGCTCCCCTGTTATCCTGGATGACCGGGTCAAGCCTGGCCATGACGTCATAGTGCGCCCCGCCGCACGGCCGCCTTCCCGGTTCGGGGCCGATCCGCTATAAGGCGGCAGCGAGACACCGGGGCGCTCCAGCGGGCGCCCCTTAACATTCAGATTTATATGGCAAAACCAACAAAGGATGCAGCGGCGGGACGGCCCGAGGCGAGGCTCCCGAAGGGTTTCCGCGACATCGAGGCGGCCGAGATCCGACAAAGCCAGGACATGCTGGCCAAGATCCGTGCCGTCTACGAGCGCTATGGCTTCGAGCCGTTGGAGACGCCGGCGTTCGAGTACACCGACGCCCTCGGCAAGTTCCTGCCCGACAGCGACCGCCCCAACGAGGGCGTATTCTCGCTGCTGGATGAGGATGACAGCGAGCGAGGCCTGCCGAGCGGAGCCAACGCAAGCGAGCGAGGCTTGCCGAGCGGAGCCGACGCAAGCGAGCGAGGCTTGCCGAGCGGAGCCAGCAAGAACTGGTTGAGCTTGCGCTACGACCTCACCGCGCCGCTCGCCCGCTACGTCGCCCAGAACGTCCAGTCGCTGCCGAAGCCCTTCCGGCGCTACGCGACCGGCAGTGTCTTCCGCAACGAGAAGCCTGGGCCTGGGCGCTACCGCCAGTTCACCCAGTTCGACGCTGATACCGTCGGCGCGGAGAGCGTCGCCGCCGACGCCGAGATGACGATGCTCGCCGCCGACACGCTCGAAGCGCTCGGCATCGCCCGCGGCGACTACGTCATCAAGATGAACAACCGCAAGGTACTCGATGGCGTGCTCGAACTCGCAGGCGTCGATCCCGCGAGCCCGAGCGAGACGCACCGCCGCCTGACCGTGCTGCGCGCCATGGACAAGTTCGACAAGTTCGGCATCGAAGGCGTGGCGCTCCTCCTCGGCAAGGGCCGCAAGGACGAGAGCGGCGACTTCACTGCCGGCGCCGGCCTCGCCGCCGGGGCCATCGAGAAGATAACCTCGTTTCTCGCCGCTTCCTCTGGCGACCGCGCCGGCGCCCTCGATCGCGTCACGCCGATCATCAGGGGGAACGCGCGGGCCGAGGAGGGCATGGCCGAGCTCGCCGCCATCACCTCGCTCGTGCGCGGGACAGGCTACGAAGCCAAGCGCATTGCCTTTGACCCCTCGGTCGTGCGCGGCCTCGACTACTACACCGGCCCCGTGTTCGAGGCCGAGCTTCTGTTCGAGGTGAAGAACGAGGACGGCCAAACGGTCCGCTTCGGCTCGGTCGGCGGCGGTGGACGCTACGACGATCTCGTCGCCCGCTTCACCGGCGAGCGGGTGCCGGCGACCGGCTTCTCCATCGGCGTCTCGCGTCTCCAGGCAGCGCTCAATGCACTCGGCGTCAAGAAGGAGAGCCCTGCGGCAGGCCCTGTCGTCGTCCTCGTCATGGACAAGACCGAGCTGGCCCAATACCAGCAGCTCACCCAGCGCCTGCGCGCCGCCGGCATCCGGGCCGAGATGTATCTCGGCTCTTCGGGCATGAAGGCGCAGATGAAGTATGCCGATAAGCGCTCGAGCCCCGTTGCCGTCATCCAGGGATCGGACGAGCGCGCCAAAGGCGAGGTGACGCTGAAGGACCTTGTCGAGGGCGCCAAGGCTGCAGCGGCCATCAAGAACAATAAGGAATGGAAGGAGGCGCGCCCGGCGCAGCTGTCCGTTCCCGAGGACAAGATGGTGGATGCGGTGCGTGAGATCTTGAACCGGCATTTATAGGCACATGGCTCGTGTCCCCTCTCCCCGCGTGCGGGGAGAGGGTTAGGGTGAGGGGCAGCCCCTCACCCCGACCCTCTCCCCGTCGCGGAGAGCGACGGGGAGAGGGAGAAGCTCAATGGCCGCGGAGACGGCGAGACAATTCGAGGCCCTGGAAGCCCAGGCGGCGGTGCTCATGAGCACCTTCATCGCCGCAGGCTACGAGGCCGTGGCGCCCGCCATCATCCAGCCGGCCGACATCTACCTCGACGCCGTCGGCGAGGACTTGCGTGCGCGCACCTACGTCTTCACCGACCCTGCGGGCGACGAGCTGTGCCTCCGCCCCGACCTCACCGTACCCGTGTGCCGGCTCTATCTGGAGCGCAACGGCGATGCCGCCGGTCGCGAAGCGCGCTTCTGCTACAATGGCCCCGCCTTCCGCTTCCAGCCCCAGGGTGCCACCCGTGCCCACCCGCGCGAGTTCCGGCAGGCCGGCATCGAATGCTTCGGCGCGGCCGGGCGCGAGCAGGCTGACGCCGAGGTGCTCGCCGCCATCGTCCGCGCGCTCGAAGGCGCCGGTCTTACGGACTACCAGCTGTCGTTCGGCGACCTCGGGCTCTTCGGCGCCATGCTCACGACGGTCGACATGCCGGAGCGCTGGCGTCAGCGACTGAAGCACCACTTCTGGGCGCCGGAAGCGTTCCGCGCCGAGCTGAAGCGCCTCACCACCGCACCCGGCGATATCATGAAGGGCATGCCCGCCGCATTGGCGGCAGAGCTCGACCCTGCCGACACCGAGGCCTCCGAGCACGCCGTCGAGCGCTATCTCGACAGCGAAGGCATCGAGGTCATCGGCGCCCGCACGCTTTCCGAGATCACGGCCAATCTCGTCGCACGTGCCGCCGACGCCGCCGCGCCACCGCTCTCGCCGACCGCCGCGAGCCTCATTCTGCGTTATCTCGAGGTTTCCTGCCCCGCCCGCGAGGCCGGACAGCGCATCAAGGACATCGTCCGAGCCGAAGGCGTCGATATTTCGGACGGCCTCATCTCGTGGCAACGCCGCCTGACGCTCCTCGCCGAGCAAGGCATCGATCTAGCGCGCGCTGACTTCTCGGCCGAGTTCGGCCGTGCGCTCGCCTACTACACAGGCTTCGTGTTCGAGGCCGTCACACCTGCCCTCGGCCGCCGCACGCCGGTCGCCGGCGGTGGCCGCTACGACGCACTGATGAAGGTCGTCGGCGGCAGGTCGGACGTTCCGGCCGTCGGTGCCGCCATCCACACCGAGCGCCTGCTCGCCGCTGCGGGGAGGCCGTCATGAGCACACAAAGTTTGCCGAGCGGAGCCAACTCGAGCGAGCGAGGTTCGCCGAGCGGAGCTAACTCGAGCGAGCGAGGCTCGCCGAGCGGAGCTAACAAGGACGCGCGCCTCGTCCTCGCCGTCCCGTCGAAGGGCCGGCTCATGGAGCAGACGTCCGAGATCCTGGCCAAGGCCGGACTTACGATCCGCAAGACCGGGAACGAGCGCGGCTATCGCGGCGAGGTGGCCGAGATGCCGGACGTCGAGGTCGCCTTCGTCTCCGCCTCCGAGATCGCGCGCTATCTCAAGACCGGACAGGCGCACATTGGCGTCACCGGCGAGGACCTCGTGCGCGAGACCATGCCCGATGCCGAGACGCGCGTGATACTTCTCAGAAAGCTCGGCTTCGGCTTCGCCGACGTCGTCGTCGCCGTGCCGGCCTCCTGGCTCGACGTCAGGACCATGTCCGATCTCGATCAGATGGCAGCCACGTTCCGCCGCCACCACGGCCGGCCACTCCGCGTCGCCACCAAGTACATGAACCTCACTCGCGCCCACTTCGCACGCCACGGCGTCTCCGACTACCGCATCGTCGAGAGCCTGGGAGCCACCGAGGGCACGCCGGCCGCGGGCACCGCCGATCTCATCGTCGACATCACCACGACCGGCAGCACGCTCAAGGCCAACGGGCTGCGCATCCTCGACGACGGCGTGATCCTGAAGTCGCAAGCCAACCTCGTCGCCGCCAACCTCGCCGAATGGTCCCCCGCGGCGCGCGCCGCCGAAGCAGCCATCCTGAGGGCCCTCGACGCGGCGACGTAGACGTTTCGCTCAAACTTGGGCATCGTGCCCCCGCCCTAACCCACTTCTCCTGGGAGCAAGGTTTGGCCGGGGGGCGCCAGCGGTTCGGGGAGAAGGCACCACCCATGTTCGAGAGCTTTCGTCACGAGAGGATCGAGACCGGCGGCGTTACGATCAACGTCCGCGTGGGCGGCTCCGGCCCTCCGGTCCTGCTGCTGCACGGCTTCCCGCAGACGCATGCCCTCTGGGCCCGTGTCGCCCCTATCGTCGCGCGCCGCTACACCGTCGTCTGCGCCGACCTTCGCGGCTACGGTGCGAGCGACAAGCCTGAGGCGCTGCCCGACGCGGCGAACTACTCCTTCCGCGCCATGGCCGAGGACATGCTCGGGGTCATGCGGCACCTGGGCTTCGAACGCTTCCGCGTCGTCGGACATGACCGCGGCGGCCGCACCGGCCATCGCCTGGCGCTCGATCACCCAAGGGCCGTCGTCTCGCTCGCCGTGCTCGACATCGTGCCGACCTACGCCATGCTGATGGACACCAACCGGCATGTCGCGGGCGCCTACTGGCACTGGTACTTCCTCTCTCAGCCGGCCACCTTCACCGAGCGCCTGATCGGCAACGATCCGGACTTCTTTTTCGAGACCTGCTTGCTCGGATGGGGCGCCACCCGCATCGAGGACTTCGATCAGGCACAGCTCGCCGAGTACCGCCGCTCATGGCGCGATCCAGGCGCCATTCGAGGCATGTGCGCCGACTACCGCGCCGCCGCCGGCCCCGATCTCGCCCACGACACGGCCGACATCGACGTCAAGCTCGCGCTCCCCGTCCTCGCCTTCTGGGGCTCCAAGGGCGTCATGGCTGGTCTCTTCGACATGGAGGCCGAATGGCGCAAGCGGTGCTCGAATCTGGAAACCGCCTCGCTGCCCGGCGGCCATTTCTTCGTCGATCAGTTCCCGAAAGAGACCGCAGATCGACTGCTGCAGTTCCTCGACGCGCACGGCTAGCCGATCACCCATGACCAAGCCCAAGA
>JAGVSR010000073.1 GCA_019137195.1 Alphaproteobacteria bacterium | reverse complement strand
ACAGTGTTTTCAACATTCTGATGAACTCCGTCATTGACATTGAGTACGATCCCCGGCGTATGAACGCCGTTCACACCTAAACAATGGCATGGGTGCGAATTGTGTTCAATCAGAATGTGAACGTCGTTCATGCCGATGTCGAACCATGCTTATCGGCCGCTTAAGCGCCGGATGCTGTGCTAGGAGGAGAGGCGAAATACCAAGGGTCGAGGGGCGGGCATGTCTCAGCAGACGGCAGCGGACGAACGGCCATTCCGCGAGCGGCTCAGGTCGCAGCTGGTGGCGATTGCTTGCCGCACCGTGGCCGCAGAGGGGCTCGGGGCGCTCCAGGCACGTCGCATCGCGACCGAGGCCGGGTGCGCGGTGGGCACCATCTACAACGTATTCGGTGACATCGACGGACTGATCCTCGCAGCCAACGAGGTCACACTCGATCTCATGGGCGAGCCGCTGCGGCACGCCTTGGCCGCTACGGAGGGGATGCCCTGCGGGAAGCGGCTGCTCGCGCTCGCGGACGCCTACACGGAATTCGCCCGCTCGCATCCGCTGCCTTGGCGCGCCGTGTTCGAGCACCGGCTGCAGCCCGGCCGCGAGCTGCCCGAGCGCTACGGCGAGAAGCGAGCAAAACTCTTGTCGCTCATCGAAGAGGCAATCGCGCCCGAGGTCCCTGACACGGAATCACGCCGGCGGGCCGCCCGCGCCTTGTTCGCCGCGGTACATGGCATTGTGGCGCTCGCGTTCGACAATAAGCTGCAGCCCTTCGATCGGGTCGAGACGGAGCGCGAAATCAGGTTCATCGTTGAGGCGGCTGCGGCCGGTCTCGTCAAAGCGCTGTGACGCACTCGGGCGGAAGGGCAAGGCTCCTGGCGGGCCCTAGATGAAGAAGAAGTCGCCGCTGCTTGTGAACTGGGGCGGATCGACAGCCCAGTCCTGGACACTGTCCTCCCAGGGCCTGCCGGCGTGGCCCCAGTCTTCCGCCTTGAAAGTGAAGGAGTCGGAATGGTCGTGGGGCAGGCTTTCCTGCCAAAGCGAGACGTCCGCGTCCGGTTCGGATCTGGCCGCCATGCCGAAGGCGGGGTCAAGGCCCCATAGCAGAGCCAGCGTTCTCGTCAGCCAAGACATGCAATGAGCCCATTCGACGGAGGGACGTGATCGTTGAACCAGCCTTCACACGAAGGAAAGTATAATACGCTGCTTCGGCGCGGGTTAAAAGGCCGGCCCATCACGTCGGAATTCACACCCAAGTGCCCAGGTTGTTGCGAGCAGGGTCAACAATAAATGAAAAGGGCGGGGACAATCCCCGCCCTTCCGAGACTTTGGACGATAGTCGCCGTCCGACTACTTCTTGGGTGCGACCCAGGCCACCTGCTCGACCGGACGCACGTTCATAACCGATGCGTTCTCGGTGCAGGCGAAGTCGAGGCTCTTGCCCATGGCGGTGTCGAGGCGGACCGACTTGCCGTCCTGCACTGAGACGCTGACGCGGGCGCCAGCGGCGGGCACGACGTTCTCGTCTGTCATTGCGTCGGCAACCACCAGGGTGACAGCGCAAGCGCCGTTCTTGCTCATGAAGTAGCCAACGGCATGCTTGGCGCCGACGTCGAAGGTCACGCCTTTGAGCGGCGCGAGGCGAAGGCCGGTGTCATTGGCCGAGGCGCCCAGGGTGCCGAATGCGGCGGCAAGGGCAGCGAACGCGGACACGGCGGAAATCGTCATGGTCTTGGTCATGGAAAGGCTCCTCCATTCCATAGAGCCACCGTTCAAACCCTCGCACGATTGTCCGGGCGTGACGGCGGCGTCGTGAGCCGTTTGATAACCCCAATGACCGTTCGGCGAAAAACGCAATTGCTGCAGCGCAGAAATGCGGTTTGTGCAGCGCACTCATGTCACAGCCCGAACGGGTAGGTCCGGTCACATTGGGGCAACAATTGACGACAGCCGAACCCGAGCCAGGCAAGGCATCCGCGGCGCAAGTCGCCTGGGCTCGGAGGCCTGACGAACGGCACGGGATTGTCCTACTCCGGGGAAATCGGCTTTGCCCAGGCAGGACCGGGAGTTTGGGACAAATGGGCGGCCTCGCGCGACAAGGCCCGAGCCGCCAGCTATAAGCCAGCCGTTCGCCCAAGCTTGAGACCTGAACCCTGATGTCCGAAGCCGCCGCCAAACCTGCCATCACGCCCGCGATCGTCGCCGAGCATGGGTTGAAGCCCGACGAGTACCAGCGCCTTCTCCAGATCCTCGGACGCGAGCCGCGCTTGACCGAGCTCGGCATCTTTTCGGTCATGTGGAGCGAGCACTGCTCATACAAGTCGAGCCGCGCGTGGCTGAGGACGCTGCCGACCAAGGGGCCGCTCGTTATCCAAGGGCCCGGCGAGAACGCGGGAGTCGTGGATCTCGGCGACGGGGACGCCGCCATCTTCAAGATGGAGAGCCACAATCACCCATCCTACATCGAGCCGTTCCAGGGGGCCGCGACCGGCGTCGGCGGCATCATGCGCGACGTGTTCACGATGGGTGCCAGGCCCGTCGCCAACATGAACGCCCTGCGTTTCGGCGATCCCTCGCACCCCAAGACGCGCCATCTCGTCGACGGCGTCGTGGCCGGCATCTCGCACTACGGCAACTGCACGGGTGTTCCCACCATCGGCGGAGAGACCAACTTCGACGCCGGATACAACAACAACATCCTGGTCAACGCCATGTGCGTCGGCCTCGCCAGGACCGACAAGATCTTCTACTCGGCCGCCAAGGGCCTGGGGCTCCCGGTCGTCTACGTCGGCTCGAAGACGGGCCGCGACGGCATCCATGGCGCCACCATGGCGTCGGCCGAGTTCGACGACAAATCGGAGGAGAAGCGTCCGACGGTGCAGGTCGGCGACCCGTTCACCGAGAAGCTTCTGATCGAAGCCTGCCTCGAGCTGATGGCGACCGACAGCATCATCGCCATCCAGGACATGGGCGCCGCGGGCCTCACCTCCTCCACGTCCGAGATGGCCGACAAGGGCGGGGTGGGCATCGAGCTCAACCTCGACCTCGTGCCCCAGCGCGAGACTGGCATGACGGCCTACGAGATGATGCTCTCGGAAAGCCAGGAGCGCATGCTCGTGATCCTCAAGCCCGGCCGTGAGGCCGAGGCTGAGGCCATCTTCAAGAAATGGGGACTCGACTTCGCGGTCATCGGTGTGACCACCGATACCGGGCGCATGGTGGTCACGCACAAGGGCAGCGTCGAAGCGGACCTGCCGGTGCCCGTGCTCGCCAACTCGGCACCCATGTACGAGCGGCCTTACTATATCCCGATCCCGCCGAAGCCGATCCTGCCCGAGTGGGTGCCGGGGCCGGCCTCGATCCTGGGCGCATTGAAGACCATGATGGAGCACCCGCAGCTCTGCTCGCGGCGCTGGATCTGGCAGCAGTACGACCACATGGTCATGGGCGACACGGTCGGCCGGCCCGGCGGCGACGCCGGCGTCGTGCGCATCCACGGCACCCAAAAGGGCCTCGCCATCTCCTGTGACGTTACTCCGCGCTACGTTACGGCCGATCCCGAGATGGGCACCAAGCAGGCCGTCGTCGAGACCTGGCGCAACATCGTCGCCGTCGGCGGCGATCCGATCGCGATTACCGACAACATGAACTTCGCCAACCCCGAGCGGCCCGAGATCATGGGCCAGTTCGTGGCCTCCGTGAAAGGCATGGGCGAAGCCTGCCGCGTGCTCGACTATCCGGTCGTCTCCGGCAATGTCTCGCTCTACAATGAAACAAATGGCGTCGGTATTCCGCCGACCCCTGCTATCGGCGGCGTCGGCCTCGTGCCGGACGTGTCGAAGCTCGCCGACTTGAGGCTCAAGCGCGAGGGCGATCTCGTGCTCGTCATCGGCAAGGAGGCGGGTTGGCTCGGGCAATCGCTGTACCAGCAGATCACCACGGGCAAGGTCGAGGGTGCGCCGCCGCCCGTCGATCTCGCGGACGAGATCAAGGCCGGGAAGCTCGTGCGCTCCCTCATCCGCGAAGGCAAGGTGTCGGCCGTCCACGACTGCTCGGACGGTGGCCTCCTCGTCGCAGTCGCTGAAATGGCCTTGGCCGGCGGCGAGCCCGGGCAGGGCCTCGGTGTCGAGCTCTTCGCCTACGAGGGCAAGCAGCCCTCGCACGCCGTCTGGTTCGGCGAGGACCAGGGCCGGTACGTGCTGTCGGTCGCGCCGGGCGACGCCGAGGAGGTCCTGGAGCGCGCGAGGTTGCTCGCCCTTCCCGGCCGCATCATCGGCCGCGTCCAGGGCGAGGCGCTCGTCGTCAAGGGCGAGCCGCCATTGCCGCTTTCGGAATTGCGCGCGGCGCACGAGGGCTGGCTGCCGGGGTATATGGCGGCGGGCGTCGCGTAGGCTCGATTCCGTACAGCGGCCAAGGCGCACGTTCGCGCCCTCAGCCGCCATTCGGGCGAGCGCTACGAAAGCAGCGGATTGCGCTTCGCTAATCCACCTTACGTCGCTAACATCGCGCCCCGGACGAGGGAAGCGGCCCCGGGGAAGGGGCTGGAGGGCGGATGTACATCCTGAAGCTGATCGCAAACGCCGTCATCATGGCCGGCGAGCTGGCCGCCGTCGTGGGCGCAGCGTGGCTCGGCTACGAGTATCCGTTCGTGTTCGCGGGCGTGACGGCGGGCCTCGGCTTCGTCATGGGGCTGAGGCTCGAGGCCGCGCGGCTCAGAAACGAGCTGCCGTTCTACTTCGACACCCCGTCCAGGCTGCGACTCCTGTTCGTGCCGTTCGTCGGCGGCGTCGAAAGCCTGATGAAAGCCGTCATGGCCGGGATTGCCGCGCTTTTCACGTTCGCCGGCACCGATCACGATAGGCTGTTCCATGTCGCGGTGCTGTTCGGCCTCCTCGTGTTTTTCGGTTCCAACGTGCTGCGCTGGCTCGCGATCAAGGCCGCGGCTCACCCCGCGCGCTGGGGCTACTTCCGGCTCGGTGCGCCACTTGGGCTTCTGTTCTCGGCCGGCCTCGCGGTGCTCGCGGCCTATGCCGTCATTCCGCAGACGACACTCTCGGATCTCGGCTGGAAGATGATCTGGGAGGTACCAGCCAAGCCGTCGCTCGAGCAGGTCTCCGAACTCGTATTCCAGATCAAGCAGGCGTTCGACGATTTCGTGGTGACGCTGCTCTCGACGGTGATGAGCCGCGACTGGGCGCGGGTCGTCGCGGTGGCGGCGTCCGTCAATGTGCTGACCGGTTTCGTCGCCTCGCTCTATGCCTCCGTCATCGCCTCCATCGTCCGCTCGGCGGAGGAGCGCGTGTGGTGAGTGCGACGGGCCTCAGGCCCTCTGCGAGCTACCCAGCACCGTAATGGCAAGTCCTCCGATCACCAATGCCGCGGCGGCGATCTTCCATAGCGGCAGGGACTCGCCGAGCACGAAAGTGGAGGAGCCCATGCCGAACACGGGAACGAGCAGCGCCATCGGCGCCACCAGCACCGCGGGGTGCCGCGCGAGAAGCCAGTTCCAGATACTGTAGCCGAAGAGCGTGTTGCCGACCGCCTGCCAGAGGACGGCGCCCCAGGCGACGGCGCCGGCAGAGGCGAACGCGTGCGAGATGCTGACGGGCCCCTCGAGCGCCAGCGACAGCGGGATCAGCGCGAGGGCAGGGGGGATGCTGGACCACGCGATGAAAGGAAGCACGTCAGTCGGTCCGATGCGCTTGGCGACCATGTTGCCCGCGCTCCAGCTTGCGGCAGCGAGCAGCGCAAGGCCGATACCCAGCGCGGTGACGCCGTTGCCATTGCTGCCGGCGAGGGCACCCGACTGCCAGCCGATGAGGCCGATGCCGGATGCCGCGAGCGCCAGCCCGGCGATATGCGAGGGTTTCAGCGGCTCGCCCCACAGGAGAGCTGACAGCGCGATCGTGAAGAATGCCTGCACCTGGATGACGAGTGAGGCGAGCCCCGGCGTGATGTCGCTCTGCATGGCGTAGAAGAGAAGGCCGAACTGACCGACACCGATGAACAGTCCGTAAGCAACGAGTTGGGAGAGCGGCACCTTCG
>JAGVSR010000021.1 GCA_019137195.1 Alphaproteobacteria bacterium | reverse complement strand
CGTGCGCCCTCCAGAGCTGCAAGATCCCGCTAGGTATGAGGGCCATTATGAACCGGCGACGGGAACGCTGCGATTGAGCTTCTCGACAGGCAACTGCAGAATTGGTCCGATGACGAGGATCGAGCGGCCTACGCTTCTGCCGACTGCATGGAGGCATGTCGCCGATCCTGCCAAGATCGCTTCTTCACCGACCGAGTTTGGCTTAACGCTTCCCCAGCCCGTCGGCATGGGGACATGCGGGCGTGGTCACAAATGCCATCCACTGGTCGGCTCATGGGCTGGGAGCGCGACATGCGAAAACGAAAACACGGCATACCTGTTCCGTTTTGACCTTTCGCCGTCGGAAAACGACCTCTCCACAACCTCGACGAACGTCAGGCGCGGCGCAAGTGGTGGTGTGTCTATCAAGACGACAGTTCAGGTTGTCGATCTTGCCAGCGGTGCCGTTGGGCGTCTGACCATGTCGGGCGAGGATGCCGACATGAATTCGGGAATGAGATTGCAATCTCCTGCTTGGCTGGTTGACCTGGCCGGGTTCAGGCTTGCGAATTTCAGCTCCCACGCCGATGGACCGGGCAGAGAGCGACAAAGAGGCCACTTCGAAGCTAACGACTTCAACACAAAGCCTTGTTCAGGCTGGTTTGAGCTGACGCGCATCACGCGAACAGTGGACGACGTCGTCAATGAGAACGAGTTGCTCGCTTCTCGAGATAAGGTCGTAGGTGATTGGACCGGAATGGTCGATTGCGGCAGTGAGACCAAGCTTCTCACCGCTTCAATTACACACCAAGGGCGCACGGGGATGGTGGAACTCAGTACTCAGGGTGAAGCCTTTTCGTATCAGATCGATCCCCCGGAACTTCCAGTCTCCAAAGAAATGGTGAAAACCGGACCTCTCTTTGGTGCGCGGGGAGAGACCGCGGCGGGCGATGCTCTCGTCATGTCCCGCCCGGCCACTGAAGAGACGTCGTACCTTTTAGGGCAGATCAAGGGAGCGTCGTCTAGCGGCCGGGCAATATGCGGCTCGGGAACCGGGACATTGCACCTCTCGCGGTTCTCTAAGTCACCAATCAACGAAGGAGCGTATGCGGCAGCCGCCACTCTTGCTGATCGCTGCAGTATACTTGGCCGCTGGATCGCGCCTGCCGAGGTGGAGTTGCGTGCGATTGCGGAATTGTCGCGTGATCCCGGGCTTCGTATTGATCCGGGTGCGCTGTCGCAGGGGGCAGCCGTCACAATCTTCGATATGGAGCATTTCGAGACCGTATTCGGTGTCGAGCTCTCGCGAGTCAGCGATAGCCAACTTGACGAACTGATCGAGCAGACGCGGAACTGTTCTTTGATAACCGATGCTGCGTCTAGGGCCGGGGTTGCGGCAGGCACATGGCCCTCGGGCGACCGCAGGTCATTCATTTCGAGAGCCATGTCGTTCGAAATGCCTTCCCCCTGGATCGCAGTCGAGGGAATCGCGAAGCTCAATGTTTCCACAGCAAGATCCAGTGCGGGCCAGGAGAGCGCATCGGAAGCGACCCTGCGCCACGCCGTCGAGGCAGAATTCTCGAGCCCGACCAATACGTATGCCAATCTGCAGCAGTTCTTCGACGCGAAGCGAAACTTTGCATCGGAAATCCGGCCGTCACGATTGCAGGCAATTATTCCGGACCTACAGCAGAAGGTCCCTGAGTACTTGCGCATCGCAGCCGACCGGGCCGAGGAAGAGCGCTCGGCGCGAATAGCCACCGCTGCCGCAGAGAAGGCCCGGCGGGTGGAGGCGTGTCGGGCTCGGGGGCCCATCGGAAGTCAGCCCCCAACGGATAGCGAGCTTAAGCAAGCTCTGAGCGACTATTTCCTAGCGAACTGCTCTACCCCACAACTTGCCTGGAAGGTGTTTCAAAACCCACAGAAATTCGTGAATAATCCGCAGTGGATTGCCACGATGGCGCTAGGGCGAGCTGAACGCGACGGGGATGCCTGCCGCATCACTGCAATGATGTTCCAGGCACACTTCTCTGTCGGAACGATAACTGTAAGAGCGTGCCAGTCGAGCAGTGCCGGGCATTTTTCATGCGATGCACTAGTTCAGATGAACTGCAGCGCTGGAGCTGTGTCGGGCTACGACGGCCCTCCGGTTACAATGGAGGCCAACCTCATGTGCGGAATTGTTTCTGTTCCCGCAACGGCGACTGTTAATGTGAAGCAATTGGAAGACTGCTCATGGGTGGCGGATGTCAAATAGCCGATCCTCAAATCCTCGAGCCATGGACGGAATTGACCCTAGTCAAGTGCAGCGCAATCCCCATGATCTGTTCAGTGACATGGGCGTGAGCTGACGATAGTCTCTGCAACGATGGAAGTTGCTGAGTTCGTTTATGTGAGGGGGCGCAGTATGAATCAGCGTGTCTTGTTTGGGGCGGCGACCATATTCGTGCTGTGCGCCGGTTTTGGTGCATCAGTCGCCCAGACGACATCAGAGCACCTCATCGCCTCGCCGAACGGTATGCGCCTGTTCTTACAAGGCGACAAAGATAATTGGTGCGGGCCGTCCTTGACCCTGCGGTTAGAGGAATCCTCGACGTCGCCGCGAGCTGCCTCAGACTTATCGACTGCCCTCGCGAAGGTAGCGAGCGTGTTTGCAGCCAAGTGTAGTGATTTGAGTTCCGTCACGGTCTTTAAGAACGATCCAACCTTTCAGAAGGAAGTGGTACGCTGGACCATGGATCGTGCCTCGAACTGGGCCGCAAAGGTAGACGCCGCCGTCCGGGAGGAAAGTAAGGGTAGCGCACCTGACAGCGAGGGCCCTGCGTACCAACTCGCGCAAAAGAGTTGCGAGGACTGGCACGCGCTGCGCACCCGTTTCAGCTGCTCCTGTTTCGCTCGAAAATATGCCGAACGTTCCTCGCAATTCGAGCTGTCGTTCAATGACTTCCTGGATGCGGCCATGCGGGCGGGCTCGGCAGTTGAATGTCTCGACGAGACGAAGGTGAAGGCATCGACAAATGACGAATGCTCCAAGTATGTGGCGAACTTCAACGCTCGGGTCGACTGCCAATGCGTCGGAGATCGGCTCATAGCGAATCTCCGGCAGAACCCCAAATTTAAAGACATCAATGACTGGTATGCATGGTGGTCCGAGAAGGCGTTAGGCGATGCGAAGTGCAAACTGAAGTTTGTTCCACAGCAGGCTTTAACACCGGTGCCAATCGGGACAGACGGCGACACTGGCTTGGCTCTCTGCGTGACCAACGAGAATCTCTTGATAGACCGGCAGATCTTCAAGAAGGCGAACGGCATCTCCAAAGGCCTTCCGATGCTGATCGGCGAACAGAAGGCGGTCTCTACGGCCAAGCAGATGTTCGAGTCCAAAGGCGTTTCTATTCCGGGAGGGCCTTTTGATTCCGACAAACTCAGAACTGGACTGGAAAGATACATCAGGGCGGGCAACCCAGACCTCGTGCCTGGGGTAGTGCTGTTCGACCGGAATGTCCGCCATCGAGCAGAACAGAATATGGTCATCGGCGATGCCGCCATAACGCTCGGACTGCAAAGTCTGGTGAAAGGGTGCATGGTCATTCAGCCGGATACCGTTTGTCCCAAGGCGGACAACCAGCCTGGCTTCGAGAAGTGCGATCCTATTGACCCGTTCGATCAGCAGCTCGAAGCGAGATTGAAGGGCGTCACGCCAACTCCCTACGCCGCCATGACCGCCGCTGCCGTGAAACTTGCGGGCGTGCCGGATCTTGGCGCCCGACTTATCCGCAGCAGCTCGCAGCTCAAAGCCATCAACGAGCTGGATCGTGACAAGGCGCTCGCCGAGCAAGAAGCCAAACTCGCTCAGTCCGACGTGGCAGAGCACTGGGTGGGCGGTACAGTGACCCTAGGAGAGTATTCGACCGAAAAAGCTGAATTCGAGCTGCAAAAATGGAATTTCGGCTACGGCGATGATCGGTCGGTGATGCTACCAAATTCGGGTAAGCTCCTCCTCACACCCGAAACAGAGCCTGTCCGAATCGCTGCAAGTAAGGATGTCGCGCGCCGGGTGATCGAAATCGCCGGGTCCGACGGACGGCGCTTCGATGTACTCGCACGCATAAAGCCGGTCTCAGCCAAACCGACGAGCAAGTACGGCGAGGAGGGATTTGAACTCACAGCGACACTCGAAGAGATGTTCCTGTTCAAGCAAATGGGTGCGAAAAAGAGACGGTTTGTCGCCGCTCTCAGCGAACCGGCTGTTTGGGCCAAGCCGTTGAAGGTCGAGCAGGCGAGTGGGGATACGTCTTCTCCGTCCGCGCCCTCTCCGGACCCGGCGCCGAAGGGCCCAAATGTTCCAAGCTCTCGCTTCGACGTCATCGGCATCAAGCTTGGGATGGCGACAAAGGACGCCCTCGACATCGTCAAGCGCGAGCTGCCGGATGCGAAGGTCGTCCGCATGGGGGAGGCCATGTACAGCTCCGGCAGCATAGCTCCGTCGTCATGCGAGGTGGCTCGACTGCGAGCCAAGCAAATGGCAGACAATCAGGTCGCGGCACTGACATTCGAGCATACACCTGCAGCCGAGGAGCTCGAGGCCATACGTCAGAAGGCGGATGCGGCCTACAACGTGACGTCCGAATGCAAGGCGCCGCTTGTTCTTGATCAGGCTCGCGAGGACTACGAAATCACGAGCGTTCATCCCGGAGGGATCACTGACGTCATTCAGCTCTGGTCGAACACGTCTGCCGGGGGGGGCGGCCATGATCGTTGCTATCTACCGGGGCATGGACGGCGGCTCGTCGGAGCAGATCATGCGTGATTCTCTGGTGAAGAAATTCGGCAGCGATTTCATTGACGGTGGGGGCAATCAATACTGGCTCTCTGAATTAGGAGATCGTGATAAATTCAATGATCGCAACTCGTGCTGGACGTCGTGGCCATTCCGCAATGGCGCCTTTGACGAGCAATTGATCAACAAAGACTGTGGCGCGTATGTGCGCGCGCACAAAGCCGGAGAAATGTACCTAGTCGATACGGCCTATTTCATAAGACGGCGCCAGGCCATCATGGCTAATCCGCCTGCGCAGAGCGCACCATCGTCGGCGGAGACGGCGCCCCAGGTAAAATTCTGAGGAACTGAAGACATGGATCCGTGCAAGGCGTCGTCTCCAATTTTGATGCCAACCCGAAGGGATGTGCTGATCGGGGCAGCCGCGACCGGCGCGTGCTGCGTATCGAGAAAAACGGCAATAGCGGCGCCGTTTGAGAGGATTGCCTTTCGTGGACACAAGGACCGGATTTCATCGGTTTCCATTGCTGCGGACTTTGCTGTGACGGCTGCGCAGGATGGTCTTGTCAAGCTGTGGAACTTGAAGACTGGCGCCGAGGAGAAGCGCTTCGAATCCAAGTTGGCGTTGGCGTGCATTGGACGCGATGGGATAATTGCCTACACTACAAACGACAAGATCTTCTGCCAAACTCGGAACGGCGCTGTACGAGTGATAGACTACTATCAACGCAAGCAGGTACCAACGGCGGATCTCGCAAGTAAGAAGAAGGGCCTAGAGTTTGCGAGTATGGGAAACGATCCGGACGGCATCCTGCTGAGTTCTGACAGCTCTCGTGTGTATCTAATCAACTTTTCCACATTGCTGGAATTCGATTTGGAGAAGGGCACGATTGTCCGGCAGTACAAGTTCAGTGGAAGCAGGAATCCTCAGTTCTCTCCATCGCGGCAGATTCTGGCCTTTTCCACCCAAGCAGAAGAGATTGAAGTCTGGGATATCAAGACGCAGGAACGCCGGCACGTGTTATGGGGACATAAGCAAGGAATAGCAAGTATTGCGACCGCTCGCGATGGGCAATTCCTCATCACCGGTTCCCTGCTTCGCGATTTCACAGTTTGGGATCTCGAAAGCGGGAAGGAAGTCCTATCTGCATCGGGAAAGACCGGCAGCGACGACCTTCCGATAACCGCGTGCGCGCTGTCTCCGAATGGAGACTACACCGCAGTGGGTGACTACGAGACTGTCGCTCTATGGGATGTGAGGAACAAAAAGCAGATCGACGTTTTGGGCCGCTTCGAGCGGGAGTTGACCTGCATGC
>JAGVSR010000133.1 GCA_019137195.1 Alphaproteobacteria bacterium | reverse complement strand
GAAGGCGCAGCAGCCGTGTCGGCGTCCTCTCGCGCGCTCAAGGCCTCCGTAGCCGAAGCCTTGAGCAATTTTGGCCACAGCTTCTTGAACACCGATGCCGAGCCGTAGACATCGGCCGAGTTGATGCGCCCGTTGACGGCAAAGGCGTAGCCGATCACGTCGGCGTCTCCTCCAACCTTGTCCTTGAGGGCATCGATGTAGGCCTGCTGTGCCTTCGCAACCTTCTCGTTCTCGAGCGCAAGCTGCAGGCTCGTCTCCGACACCGCGGCATTGACCTTGCCGCCAACGCTCTTCGAGAGCTTCTCCTGGATCGCGCCCACCTCGCTCCAGATCTCGCCTTGCAGGTTCGGTGCCCGCACATAGCTCTCGACCCGCTGCACCGGCTCGTTGACGTTCGCCGTGCTGAGCCCTGCCGCATCTGGCGCGGCGCCTGAGTCCATCCGCCGGCTCCCGACGCGCGACACGTCATGGTCGGCCAGCAGAGACATCTTCATCGCCTTCTTCGCCTCGGCGGACGGCATCATCTCCTTCGCACTCGCGAACCGCGCCACGTCCTCGCGGCCACGCGCGGCCCAGCGCCCCGATTCGACGCAAAATACGTTGAGCGGTACCGCCCCCGACTTGGGCTTCAGAATGAACGTCGTCGTCACCACGCGGTCCTGCTGTCCGCCCTTGACGATGTCGCCGGCATGAATGAGCACGTCCTCGCCACCGGTGTTCTCGACCTTGAGCTCTGCGACCGTGCCGGTCTCGACCACCTTCACCGTACCCTTCTCGAGCGCCTCGTCGAGGGTGAGCGGAGCCGGACCCGGCATGCTGGGTCCATGCACGAGGTAGACAGCGAGGTTGTCGTGAACGAACGGGCCCGAGATGCGCGGCTCGTCACCTTTCGCGGCGCGGGCCGCCAGACCGATCCCGGCCATCGCAATCGACGTGGACATCAGAATCTGCGGCAAGTATGTGCGTAGTAGCATGTGAGGCTGCTCCTCGAAACCGAAGCGCCACACCCCTTACGAACGGAAAGCCAACATAAATCCGGTCCTGACCCGCGCTGCCCCGCACCTGCTCCGGGAGAGCAAAAGGAGCGCTTCGCCGACAAAGTACCGGCCGTCCACCCGACCGCAGCCTTATGCCCCGCCATCACGCCGGAATTCCGAACACTTCGTGGCGGGCGTTGGGCTTGGTCACGGCCGCGATGGTCAGCTCGTATCGCCGGTCGCCAATGCCCCCAGCCTGCCGCCGGCTGCGTGGCAATCACCAACCACAGGGGACACGAGGATATTCATCGGCTTAGTGTGGCGCTGATCTCGCGCTGGCCGACCCCAGTCTGGCCTTGGTGCTGGTCGGCCCTCACGAGACCCTGCACGGGCTGCCGTGCTTTCCGGGTCACAGGCGAGGCCTGACTGCTCGCCTTGGTGCTATAGATACGGCCACGGCGGCGGCACGCCCGCTTGCCAATCCACAGGGCCCCGTGCGACCCAGGAGCCGGAAAATCACCGGATTCGGGCCTTGCGCACCGAGTATTGTCCTGTGTTCCCGCGCCGGGCTCCCCATCTACGGGCTAACCCACGATAGCCTCAGGCAGAAGCGCGACGCACATGGCTCAATCGCAGCGCGACCTGTTCGCGAGACTAGAGAGCGAGATGAACGACAAAGCCGCGCGCCGCAAAGGTGGCGACGCCTCCGAGACCTACACGGCCGCCGACATCGAGGTCTTGGAAGGCCTGGAGCCCGTGCGCCGCCGCCCGGGCATGTACATCGGCGGCACCGACGAGAAGGCGATGCACCACCTCTTCGCCGAGGTGATCGACAACAGCATGGACGAGGCGGTGGCCGGCCACGCCACTTTCATCGAGGTCCGCCTCGACGCCGACGGCTTCCTCTCGGTCTCGGACAACGGCCGCGGCATCCCTGTCGACCCGCATCCCAAGTTCCCGAAGAAGAGCGCGCTCGAAGTCATCATGTGTACCCTGCACGCGGGCGGCAAGTTCGACGGCAAGGCCTACCAGACCTCGGGCGGTCTGCACGGCGTCGGCGTCTCCGTCGTCAACGCGCTTTCCGAGACGTGCGAGGTCGAGGTCGCGCGCGGCCAGCAGCTCTATCGCATGGTTTTCTCGCGGGGCCAGCCCCAGACCAAGCTCGAGAAGCTCGGCTCCATCTTCAATCGCCGCGGCACCAGGGTCCGCTTCCGCCCCGACGAGGCCATCTTCGGCAAGGGCTGCCGCTTCAAGCCCTCCCGCATCTTCAAGATGGCGCGCTCGAAGGCCTACCTCTTCGGCGGCGTCGAGATCCGCTGGAGCTGCGACCCCGCCCTCATCACCGACGACACGCCGGGCGAGGCCGTGTTTCACTTCCCCGGCGGCCTCAAGGACTATCTCGCTTCCGAGATCGCCGGCCAGACCATGGTCGCCAAGGAGATCTTCGCGGGCTCGATCGAGAAGGAAGGCAAGCACGGCTCCGTCGAGTGGGCCGTGGCCTGGATCTCCGACGAGGATGGCTTCTGCCGCTCCTACTGCAACACCATCCCGACCTCCGAGGGCGGGACGCACGAGAACGGCTTCCGCTCGGCACTGTCGAAGTCGCTCCGCGAGTTCGGCGAGCGCGTCGGCAACAAGAAGGCCGCTCAGGTCACCGCCGACGACGTCATGGGCACGGCCGCCGCCATGCTCTCCGTCTTCATCCGCGAGCCCGAGTTTCAGGGCCAGACCAAGGACAAGCTCGCCACCGTCGAGGCCCAGAGGATCGTCGAGAGCGCCGTCAAGGACGCCTTCGACCATTGGCTGACCGACAGCCCCCAGCAGGCGACGAAGCTCCTCGAATGGACCATCGAGCAGGCCGACGAGCGCTTGAAGAGGAAGCGCGAGAAGGAGGTGTCGCGCCAGAGCGCCACCCGCAAGCTCCGCCTGCCCGGCAAGCTCGCCGACTGCTCCATCCAGCAGGCGGCCGGCACCGAGATCTTCATCGTCGAGGGCGACAGTGCCGGCGGCTCGGCCAAGAGCGCGCGCGACCGCGAGACCCAGGCCATCCTGCCGCTCCGCGGCAAGATTCTGAACGTCGCCAACGCGTCGTCCGCGAAGCTCTCCCAGAACCAGCTTCTGTCGGATCTCATCCAGGCCCTGGGCGTGGGTCTCGGCACCAAGTACCGCGACGACGACCTCCGCTACGAGCGCGTCATCGTCATGACCGACGCCGACGTCGACGGCGCCCACATCGCCTCGCTCTTGATCACCTTCTTCTATCAGGAGATGCCGGAGCTGATCGAGAACGGTCACCTGTTCCTCGCCGTGCCGCCGCTCTACAAGCTGACTCATGGTGCCAAGTCGGTCTACGCACGCGACGACCGCGACCGCGAAGCGTTGCTCAAACGCGAGTTTCCCGCCAACGCCAAGGTCGAGATCGGCCGCTTCAAGGGCCTCGGCGAGATGAACGCGGCCCAGCTCAAAGAAACGACCATGGACCCGCGGCGGCGCACGCTTCTACGAGTCGAGACCGGCGACGGCGACAAGACCCAGCTCTCAGAGACGGTCAACGCCCTGATGGGCTCGAAGCCCGAAGCCCGCTTCCGCTTCATCCAGGAGCGGGCGGCGTTTGCGAAGGATCTCGACATCTAGCGGCTTGTGGAGGCGCGCCGGCGGCGCTGGCGAACCTGGTTTAGCTCGTCGCTCCAACGGACGGCCATGCTTGCAAAGGGCAAAGGCGCCCGATCGTATCGGCGATCCGGCCGCATGCCCGACCAGCGATACATCAGATGGACGCATCTGCGATGGCCGATAGCAGTCGCGGCCTCGACAGACGTCTCACTGGCGGTGACGCCGATGGCGCTCGGCAGGCTCCGTAGTCTTGGCGCCGTTTGATGCGGTCGGAGTCTATGCGGACGACGGGGTGCATACTCTCGCCACGAGCAGCGACCCGTTGAAGTACCGGCAGACGCTCGCCCCGACGATTTCCTGGCCCGTGGTTCAGAGCCACCCCCGCCCGATCCGCGAGCTCACACAATGCAGATCGGCCCCTGCGGATCGCAGGGGCCGTTCGTTTTCCGAACATCTCGCAGGCGCCGGCTACTCGTTCGCGGCCTTCACCGGTCGCGGCGGTTTGCGCAGGAATGCTGGCACGTTGTCGGCGAACCCGACCGAGCCACCCGCGGGCTCGGAACGGTCGCGATGCCCCCGCTGCTCGCGCGGTGCTCGCTCTGCCCGCGCCGGACGCGCTTCGCGGGCCTCGTCGCGCTGTCCCTCGTCGCGGCGAGGCTCGTCGTGGTGCCGCTCGCGGCGCGGCTGACCCTCAGCCCCTTCGCGGGCTTCACGGCGTGGGCGCTCAGAACGGTGCTCCTCGCCGGGGCCGCGGCGTTCCTCGCGGGAGCGAGGCACGTCCGCCGCTCCCTGGTCGAGATGATGGCGAGGCGCTCGCTCGCGCCGGCCCTCCTGGCGCTCCTCGCGGAAGCCTTCTCCGCGCTCGCCTGTGCCGCCGATTGCAGGCTGATCTCCGAGCCCCGCAACGCCCTCGCGTGGCGCACGCCGTTGCGAGCGCGCCTCGTGCGGGCGATCCTCCCGCTGGGCGCGCTCCTCACGAGGAGCCCGCTCGTCGCGATGGGGGCGCCCTTCGCCGAAGCCGCGCCCCTCGCGCGCAACTCTCTCCTCCAGCGGCGCCCGCTCCTCGCGGGGCCCCCGCTCCTCCCGCGGACCGCGCTCGCCGCGTCCGTCGCGGCGGCCGCGGGTGTCGCGGCCACCGTCGCGGGCACCGTGCGGCTTCGCACCGCCACGGCCGAAACGTCCGCGGCGGCGCTTGCCGGCGTCCGCGTAATCCTGCTCGGAGGGTCCCTCGCCCATCCACACCACCGGCTCACCGAGCATTTTCTCGACATCCTGCAGGAGCTTCAAATCCTCATGCGTGACGATAGAGAAGGACGTGCCGAGCTTGCCGGCGCGGCCTGTACGGCCAATGCGATGCACGTAGTCGTCCGACTGCCACGGCAGGTCGAAATTGAAAACGTGGGAGACGTCGGGGATGTCGAGGCCGCGCGCAGCAACGTCGGAGGCCGCGAGCAGGGTGATCTCACCCGAGCGGAACTTGTCGAGCGTCTCCATGCGGCTCTTCTGGTCCATGTCGCCGTGCAGCGCGCCGGCATTGAACCCGTGCTTCAGGAGCGACTTCAAGAGAATTGCGACGTCGCGCTTCCTGTTGCAGAAAATGATCGCGTTCTTGACCTCGTTCTCCTTGATGAGGTCGCGCAGCACCTCGCGCTTGGCCCAGTCCTCGCCGTTGTCGCAGAAGCAGAAGCGCTGCGTGATCGTCTTGGCGGTGGTCGCCGGCTTCGCGGCCTCGATGCGGACGGGGTTCTTCAGGAACTGGTCGGCAAGTCGCGTGATCTCGGCCGGCATCGTGGCCGAGAAGAAGAGGGTTTGTCTCTTCGGCGGCAGAAGCCGGCAGATCTTCTCGATGTCGGGAATAAAGCCCATGTCGAGCATGCGGTCGGCTTCATCGATGACGAGGATCTCGACGCCCATCAGCATGACGCGACCGCGCTGGAAGTGATCGAGCAGGCGGCCGGGTGTGGCGATGAGCACATCGACGCCGCGATCAAGCTTCTTCACCTGATCGTCCATCGACACGCCGCCGATCAGAAGCGCGACGTCGAGCTTGTGATTGACGCCGTACTTCTCGAACGCCTGCGCGACCTGGGCCGCGAGCTCGCGCGTTGGCGCAAGGATCAGCGAGCGTGGCATGCGGGCGCGTGCCCGGCCATGCTCGAGCCTCGTGATCATCGGCAACGTGAACGCGGCGGTCTTGCCGGTTCCCGTCTGCGCAATGCCGAGGATGTCGAGGCCAGTGACGGCGACCGGAATGGCGGCGGTTTGGATGGGTGTGGCGGTGGTGTAGCCGGCCGCCTCGACGGCGGCGAGCACCTTGGGGCTGAGCGACAGCTCAGCGAAGGGCTTTGTGTCCAAAAAACAAGTCTCCGTACGGGGTCGTTGGCGACCGAAGGGTCAGTGGGACCACCTGAGAACGCTCCCGGACTCGCCATATGGCGCCGGGTTTCGCAGGTTCGACGGAGCGCAGGGGCAGCACAAAGGGCCTAACAGGAAAAGACGGAGAGCTCGAAAAAGATCAATTGAATCGATCCCCTGCGCTCGAGCCGATTGTTTGCTGACACAGGTCCCCGAAAAAAGCAAGAAAAAGAGGGGTTTCGTCAACGACTCTTGGTCGCGGCAGGCCTCATCCTGAGGCAACCGCGAGCCAGATCGACAGCCGCGCGTCGCAAGCGGCCCAAATTTGAGGCGCTATCGAGCGCACGAGACGGGCGACGGCCCTGAAGCCGCCGTCCCGCTTGGCTGACGTGCGGCCTCAGTCCTCGCTCTCCATCCAGTTGTAGAGAACGGCGCCAATCGCGGCGCCGAGAATCGGCGCGACCCAGAAAACCCATAGCTGCGACATTGCCTCGCCGCCTGCGAACACCGCCGGTGCGAAGCTCCGCGCCGGGTTGACGGACGTGTTCGAGACAGGGATCGACATGATGTGGATGGCCGTCAGCGCGAGCCCGATGGCGAGCGGTGCAAAGCCCGGCGCCGAGCCGGCTCTCGTGGCGCCCATGATCACGATCAGAAAGAACGCGGTCATCACCACCTCGATGACGAACACCGATGTCAGAGACGAGCCGAGCATGGAAAGCGAGCCGTAGCCGTTGGCGGCATAGGTGGCGCTGGTATCGCCGATGAGCGAGAACACGAGCCCTGAGGCGAGCGCACCGAGGCACTGGGCCACGATGTAGGGTAGCGCACTGCCGGCATCGAAGCGACCGCCGGCAACGAGCCCGATCGTGACGGCCGGATTGTAATGTCCGCCCGAGATGTGACCGATGGATCGTGCCAACGCCATGACGGTGATCCCGATAGCGAATGCCACGCCAAGAATGCCGGCCGCGCCCGCCTTGGCGCCGAACGAATAGAAGGCCGAGCCGAAAATCGACGACATGAGCATGAACGTGCCGACGAATTCGGCCGCGAGTGCTTTCACCTTCATTTGCTGTCTCCTGTTTGCTTTCCCATTGCGCCGGCCGCTCGCGAGACACACGATGGTTTGACAATCCTCATTGACAAAGCGAATCAGATCGAGCCAGCGCATCATGCTTAACACGCACGAACTTCGCGGCACCGGGCCCAGGGGCCCAGGTCTTTCTTGACCTGGAACGAAATCAGGCCGAGCCTGTTCGCCATCGCGTGATTTGGCCGGAGTGCCGGATCGGCGAGTGTGCGTTCGCCAGCGACGTCGATTGCGGGAGGTTGGGGAAATGAGCGGGTCGGCAAGAGCCCTGGAATTCGAGCGCACATGCGACTCGGCCGGGCCCGAGCCTCGCATCAGCCGCGGCGCCAGAATCGCGGAGCTGAAGCGTCGCGACAACGTTACGAATTTCTATCATATCGCTTTCGTCTATGCCGTCATCGCCGGCACCGTCGCCGTCGCCGTCGAATCGGCCACCGCCATCGGTGCAGCCGGCCTCTCACCGTGGTGGCAGCTACCGGTCGTCGTCCTCGCGCTTGTCGTCATCGGCGCCTCTCAACATCAGCTCGGCGGCGCAATCCACGAGGCCACCCATTTCGCGCTCTTTGCCGACCGGCGTCTGAACGAGCTGGCATCGGACTGGCTCGCCGCCTTCCCGCTCTACACCTCCACCTTCCACTTTCGCCTGCACCACCTGGCCCATCATCAGTTCATCAACGATCCCCTTCGCGATCCCGACTGGGCCCAGCTCGACGACAGTGGTCACCACCTCGATTTCCCGATCACACATGCAGAGCTGGCGTGGGCGCTTCTGAAGCAATTCTGGCTGCCGAACCTCGTCCGCTACACGTTGACCAGGCTTCGCTACTCCGCCCTGGGCGGAGCCAGGAATCCCTACGTCGATATGGGCCGCAGAGCCGCCAAGCTGCCGACGCTGGTGGGCCTCCTGTTTGCCGGCGGCGTACCGATGCTGATGGTGGTCCTCCTGCAAACGAAAGGCTTCGCCGCCGCACTCGCCGCGCTCGCCTTCGTGACTGCGGCGACGCTGGCCTACTACGCAAGCTTGCGGGAGGACCAGTTTCCCAAGACACACTTGAAGCCCACGATCCCGCACAAGACGACGGCGCTGCTGCGCATGGGCCACATGGCGCTGATCTACGCCACCCTGACCGTCGTCGAAGGTCTCGGCATCGGGCCCGCCTGGCAGTGGTACGGCCTCCTCTGGATCCTGCCGCTTTTCACGACATTTCCGCTCTTTATGATCATGCGCCAATGGGTGCAGCACGGAAACGCCGACCGTGGTCGCCTCACCAACACCCGCATTTTCCTGGTCAACCCGTTCCTGCGCTACGCAATCTTCCCGTTCGGCATGGACTACCACCTGCCCCATCACCTCTACGCGGCCGTGCCCCACTACCGCCTGAGGGAGCTGCACGAGCTCCTCCTCGACGATCCCGAGTACCGTAAGGCGGGCGTCGTCGTCGAAGGCTACTTCTGCTCGCCGCACCGGACGGCCGCTTCACGCAACCCGACCGTGATCGAGGTACTGGGACCTGCCTATGCGCCGGATGAACCCGGTGCGATCCACGTCGACGACGCTGCCATCGCCGAAGTCGAGATCACCGACCCCGCCGCGCTCGCTCGCGAGGTCGAGCAGTCGCGCGCGAGCGGACCTGGCTGATCCGCGCCTCCTACTCCCCCTCCACTGCCTCTCCGCCAGCGTGGGCCTTATGGCGCGCCACGCTTTGCGACCACTCGATATCGATGGTCGCGAACATGACCGCCGTCAGAGCCGAGAATCCGAGCAGCGCGCCCGCGAGCAGCGCATAATCCTCGAGCTGGAGGATGAAATAGAGGAAGCCGTAGGTGGCGAGAAACAGCGCGAGCATAGCGAGCCCGCTCCGCATGCTGCGGAGCGCCTTGCCGACGTAGAGCGAGAGCATGCCGCCCGTCGCCGCCGACGCCACGAGGTAGGCCGGCGAGAAGCCGATGTGCTCGGACAGCGACAGCAGCAGCACGTAGAAGAACACCATCGCCAGACCGACGAAGAGATACTGGACCGGATGCACGCGCCGCTTCGACAGAAGCTCGAGGATGAATACGCCCATGAAGCCCAGCGCCAGAAACAGGAGCGCATACTTCACCGCCCGCTCGACCATGTCGTAGAAATCGACGGGTGCGTAGTAGTCGACCCCGAACATGTAGGGCGAGAGGGCTCTCAAGTCGTCGTTCCCGAGCTCCCACGCCGGCGGCACGCTGCGCGCGAGATGCGGCACCTTCCACGAGGCTTTGAAGCCGTCGGCCCTGACCTCGCGCTCGGCGGGGAGGAAGGCGCCCGAGAACGACGGATGCGGCCAGTCGGAGGAAAGCGCCACCCGGGTCTCGCGCGCAGCGGGTGCGAAGCGCATGGACCGCGAGCCGGTGAGCTTCAAGGGAATCTTGAACGAGAACGGCTTTGAAACGACCTCGGGATCGGCGATGATCGACCGCGCCGATGCGAGCTTCGCATGGATGCCGTTTTGCCGCGATGTGGCGACACCAACCGACGGCGCGAACGGAATGCTCTCGCCGCCCTCGACCTCGAGCACCGCCGCTTCCTTGAGGCCGGACACGCCTTCGATCGCGAGCGCCAGCACCGCGTCCTTCCACCGGACGGAGACCGCGTCCGGATCGACGGCGGTCATGTCTGGCGAGCCGAATTTGCCCTCGATCGTGAGGTCGGACGTGTAGACGTTGACGTCGTAGATCGAACGATGCAGCACGGAGGCCTTGCTTGCTCCCACGATTGCGAGGTCGTCGGGCAGGAATACCGCCCGCCGCTCGACGACGTGCATTACGGTCTTGTCGCCTTCCTTGGTCTCGACCCTCACTGTGTAGGGCACGATGAGATAGGGCCCGGCGATCTGCTGCGGCCCGCCCCAGTAGCGCGAGATCTCGTCTTGTACGCCCAACGCCCGGACGGTCCGCTCGGAGACGAGCGCCATCACCATGACCAGCGGAACGAGCAGCAGAAGTATGAGAAAGCCGATCAGAAAAAACTTGAAGGCGGGACTGCGCAGCATGCCGTCCGGCGGGCTGGAAATGTACGTCATGTTGGGCTCGTCTCGTGATTGAAGGTCATTCAATCATCGACCTCGCACCGGCCTGCGCAATACCAACAACCGTGATCGGCCTGCAAAACGCCTCACGCCTGCGTGCGGAAAGTTGCTGCACTTTGCCGGATCTTGCCGGCATCCCGTCACGCGCGATTGACAGCCGCCACCTGCACAGCCGGGATCCTATTGCGTGACACGCTGCTGTTGGACGAGCGGCGATTGAGCGACCTGTCGCAAACGAGGATCGCCGCCACGAGCATGGTGGCCAGAGCCGCCTCCAGCGGATCGATGACGAGCCACACCCCGGCAAACGCGACCAGTGCCGAACCGGACGCCGTCCGTTTTACGTCCCCTCTCGTCCAAGACACCTGCAGCATGGCTCGAGCCTCCCGATAGCCGCACGCGCAGCAGCTCCCCAGGGATAAGCATCCGATAGCGATGTGACAGGCATATTACGGGCTCCTCGCGCGCCTGCGAGGCGCTGAACGCGGTCGAGCCCTCAGACTCAGAAGGCCCCGGTCCGGGAGATCGCAGAAGCCGAGGCGATCCGCCAGGCGCACTTCGAAGAGCGACACCGTCGCGTCGGCAGCGACGCGCGCCGTCCCCCGCGCCTGGATCTTCGACTGCCGGACGGGGCAGGGCCTCTTGATCCTCTGCGCTAGAGAATGAAGTCCCCGGAGCTGAGCTTCGGCACGTTGAGGACCATGATGGAGAAATCCGCCTTGCCGTCGCCGTTGACGTCGCCCTCGACGATCACGTTCGCCCCGGCGTCCCGGAAGTGCAACTCGCCCCTGACGTGGTGAAACGACTGCGAGCCGATGAACGTAAAGGCCTCGTTGCCGCGGGTGCCGCTCCTCGCGTCGATAGTCGAGACGTCGATATCGTCCACCCCGCGATAAAAATCGACGATCACGTCGCGGGTCGAAACCGTCCGCCCTGAGTCCGTGAGCGTGTTGAAGTCGAACACGTCGTGGCTCGAGCCGCCTCGTAAATGGTCGAGACCGCTGCCGCCGACGAGCCGGTCGGCGCTGGCGCCGCCCGAGAGATAGTCGCCTCCGCCGCCGCCCGAGAGCGTGTCGGCGTTGCTACCGCCGACCAGGACCTCGGCGGCCGAGGTCCCGGTGAGCCTGTCGCGGCCGAGGCCGAAGGTGAAGCGCCCGGCGTCCGTGTCGTACTCGGAGACCGCGAGCAGCACATCGTCGTAATCGCGGGCGAGCCCGTTGATGGAATAGGTGCCCCTCAGCACCGAGATCCCGACGTAATTCACGGACAGAAACGACGACAGCGCCACATAGCCGCGCATGTCGTGGATATCGGCTCCGTCGAATATGCCGAGCCCGATCGAGACGATGTTTTCGTCGCCACGCTGCTGGTGATCATCACCGTACCACAGCCACGCGACGTCGTTCTTGATCATGATGTTGGTTTGCCGGCTGTCGGCGACGTCGTTGCCGCCGGCAATGTCGGTGCCGATGCTGGCGTACGTGATCGCTTCGTAGATCGTCTGGCTGTGGTCGCCCATGAACTCCTGAACCGCGGCGCCGCCGAGGCTATGCCCGAACAGGTACACGTGCTCGATGCCGTTACCCGCATCGGCGACGTAGGCTTCGACCGCGGTGATGAGCCCGGCGAGCTCGTCGTAATAGTCTCTTGGCGTATCCCACTGGTCGTTGTCGGGTGTGCCGCCAAGCAGGTCGAATATGCCTGCCGTGTCGTTGGTCCCGCGGAAGGCAAGATAGAGCGCATCGTCGACCCGGCCGACGATCGCGGCCGCATTCGCCGCTGTGTAGACACCACCGGACAGGCCGTTCTTGGGAAAGTCGGGATCGCCCGAGCTGACCAGGCCCAGTCCCGGCAGGTCCGTGCTCGAAAGCCACCTCAGACTGCCGCCGACGGCCGCGAATGCCGAGTCGGCCGCTGCGTTGCGAATATTGATGGCGTCGCCTTCGACCTCCCAGCTGCCGAGATGATAAGCGGCGAGCGCGAGCTGGGCGCCGAACGTCATGCGTCCGCCGTTTGCCGCGAATACCTCTGCTGCCGTCGCCATGCCGCCCCCTTCGGTAACGCATCCCGGTCCCGGAAACTGGCGCTAGCCGGGGCCGCCGCTTAGATCGGCCGATCCGGGGCCGACTTCAAGCGCCGCCAACCTCCCGAATGTGCAAATCAGAGTTGCAACCTGTGCCTATGATGCTCACGCGACACGGAAGAGGGGACAAGTGTTGCCCACTCTCGGCAACCAGACGAAATGGAGAACACCCTCAGGAGCGATCTCGGCGCTCGGTCTGCCGCCCCCGACTCGTCGTCGCCCGGCGCGCGGCCTCGACAGACCGTCTGGCCCAAGCCACCAGCTCTTGCTCGTCGTCGAGCAGCCGCTCGGGGGCGCGATAATAGCTCGCGATAGCAATCGTGCGCCCCTTCGCCTGATATGTGAATGGCTTCGAACCCTCGCGCTCGAATTGCCCTCGCTCGGCCTCGTCCACCTTCAGATACAGCACCCCGTCATCCAGAATGGCGAAGAACGTCCCGTCGCAATAAAGACCAGCCGCGCCGAACATCCGCTTGGTCACGACGCACCCCAGCGGACTGAGGGCCTCCTCGAGATAGGTGCCGAGTTCCGATCTCTCTGCCACGGGTCACCTCGAAAAAACGATGCTCCAGCATCCGCGCCAACGCTGTGAGGCACACGGTCGAGTCTTGCACTGCACAACCTCGAAATGAGGATAACACGGTGTTCAACTGTGGATAATGCCTGCCGCCCACAGGCAAAAATTCCGATTCAAGTCATTCTCTCTGGCATCGTTGAAGGAGGACACACCATGGTCATCACTCCTCGCAAGCCCAGCGCAGCGCACCCCGCAAGATCTCGCACCGTCGAGAAGCCCGCGTTCCGCGATGCGGCCATCGATATTGTCCAGCTGGCGCGCCTCGCCGGGGCTGTGCTCGACAAATCGCCCGAGGATTTGATGGCCATCGCCGAGAGCAACCCCATGCTGATCTGGGAATGGCTCGAGGCTTTCCGTGAGCACAGGCTCGCCGCGGAGCAGGAGGCACGCTTCTGGGCCGCCGCAATGGCCAGCCTGTCGACCGCCGTACCGGCCACGCTCCGGTCGGCCGCGGAATAGAGGCTCTCTAGATCTGCGTTTCGGGGGCTAGCGGCGGATCCCCAAGAACCGCCACTCATGACTGAGATCAAGTCGAGCTTGCCGACAAGTTCGACGTCCAACCGTCATTGTAAATAACAACGTAACGACTGTTTCAACGCCAGGCGACAGAGATTGCTGCCGTCCGTCGTCAGCTGTCTGCTATTTTCTTGCTGGTGGGACGTACCGGCCGCGAAGGCGTCGACCTTCCATTCGTGCGCATGAGCTCTTGCTGGGGAAGGACGCTCGCGCTCCCGCCGACCCGTCCGGTTCATCCCCATTGGCACCCATAGTCAGGACCCTGTGTCATGTCGCTTACGCCGTTCGGTTGCTATGCGTGGTGGTTCGTTCTCGGCTCGCTGGCCGGATGGCTGGCCTTGTGGCTCGTCGATCGCCTCTTCTTGCGCGATGGACGCTCGGCCGAGCGCTTGAGGTCCGCGGAGGACGAGCTCGCTGGCGCACTCGACCTTCAGTCCAAGCAGGCAAGCGACATCGTGGCGTTACGCTCCGAGCTGTCAGCCACCGGCAAAACGGCCTCCGAGGTTCCCCAGTTGAGACAGCGCATCGCGGATCAGGAGAGCCGCGAGAAGGCCCATCAGGCCGAGGTCCAGCGCCTCACGGGCGAGCTCGACAGCCGCACGCAAACCCTCAATCAGGGTGCGACCGAGATCAACCGCCTCAGCGCAGAGCTCGCGGCGGCCTCCACCCGCGTCGGCGAGCTTTCGTCCGCGCTCGGAACTGCGCGCGACGCCAGCGGCGTGACCCAGGGTCACCTCGATGCCGCTAACGGCGAGCTGACCCGGTTGCGCACGGCGAGCGAGGCCCTCGAGACCAATCTTGCCAACACAAAGGACGAGTTGGCGCGCGTGAGAAGCGAGTTCCAGCGCCAGGGCGAGCGCATGACGCTCCTCGAGCGCGATTTGGACGGCGCCCGCCAGTCCATCATCGACGCCAAGCGCGCCGGCGGCAACCTCGACGCCACTCAGGAGGAGGCGCTCGCCCAGGAGGTCACCCGCCTGCGTCAGGAGCTCGAGGCCGTGCGCACCGGCAGCGTCGGACTAGTCCAGGAGATAGAGCGCTTCAAGTCCGCCTCGACCAGCGACGCCGCGCGCATCACCGGTCTCACCAACGACCTCGAGGCGCTGCGGCTCTCGAGCCACCGCCAGGGCGAGGAGCTTGGTGAGACTCGCAGGGCCCTGACCGAGGCCGAGGCTCGTGGTGCCAAGACGAGCTACGACAGCTCTGCCCTCATCCAGCAGAAGGACGCCGAGCTTGCCACGCTGAAGACAAGCCTCGCCGACGCGACCGGCCGTGCCGACAAGTTCGGTGCCGAGGTGGCACGCCTGATGGCGCAATCCGCCGAGCAGTCCGCAGTCGCCGGCGAATTGGCACGCGTCAAGGCCGAGCTCGCCGACCGAACCACCGCTATCGCCGGTCTCGCAGGCGACCTGTCGGAGCTCGAAAGCCTGCGCACACGCGTGACGACACTGTCGGCGCAAGTCGGGCAATTCGAGACGTTGCGGAACGCCATGGAGGCGGCGCGCCGAGCCGCGGCCGGACACGCCGCGGAGATCGCACGGCTCAACGACCAGCTCCTAGCTGGCATCCCTGGGGTCGGAACGACTGACCCCTCGGGCGACAAGTCATAGGGAGCAGGTGTCATGTCGAACTCGACCGTGCGCCTTCCCGAGGACTGGAGACGCTTCGATCTCGCCGCGCTCTATGGAGCCCTCCTGCTCCCCGTGCTGCTCGGGCTCCTGTGGCTCGCCGGCATGGGGCCGTGGGACCAGCAGGCCTGTGTGGTTGCCACGAGGCCGCTTGCGCTCGACATCTCGCGCGACCAGGGCCGCATCCTCCTCACGGGTTCGGTCGCGACAGCGGACGAGAAGGATTCCATCGCCAGGGCCGCCGAGAAGATCTACGGCAAGCAGAACGTGACCGACCGCATCACGGTCGATCCCAGAGTAGCCCCCATCGCCTGGACGAGCACCGCCGCGACCCTGCTCGAGAAGCTCAACGCGCTGACCGAGCCTGCCAAGGCCTCGATTCGTGGTGACGCCCTCACCCTCGCGGGCGCAGTGGCCTCGACCGCCGAGAAGAAGAGCAAGGCCCAGGAGATCGCAGCCATTCTCGGCACCAACACCAAGCTGAAGAACGAGCTCGTGGTGAAGACCGCAGAGCCGAAGCCGGCACCGGCGGCTCCAGCGCCGGCTCCCGAGCCTCCGGTGACCGCCACTCCCGCTGCGGGCACGCCCGTCAAGCACCGGCTGCCCGACGGCATCGAGATCACGATCCTCGCCGACGGCGTAGAAAGCCAAGTCATCGCCTTCATCGAGGATGGCTCGCGCGCCGTCGACAAGGGCATCTGGTTCGACTTCGACCGCCTGCAGTTCGAAACCGGTTCCTCGAAGCTGACAGAGCGCTCCAAGGACCAGGTCGGGACCATGGCGGCGATCCTCAAAGCCTATCCGAACGTCGCCATCAAGATCGGCGGCTACACAGACAACGTCGGCGATTCCGAGTTCAACTTGAAGCTATCGGACGCCCGTGCGCTGCGCGTGAAGGAGGAGCTGACGGCGCTCGGCATCGCAGCAGACCGGCTCGAGTCCGAAGGCTACGGCCAACAGCACCCGGTCGCCTCAAACGACACAGCCGAGGGCCGTGCCAAGAACCGGCGCACCGCCGTGAGCGTCAGGCAGAAATAGGCGAGGGCCATCGATCGACGAACGTGGCGGCGGGGGCTGATAGAGCCCGCCGCCACGTCTATTCCGGTGATCGGCACACGAGCACGCGAGCTGCAGACACCAGTCCTCAATACCCGCCGCCTCCCGCGTCTCATCAGCTGCCGAACGTAAGTCCGACCGCCTGCTGCGCGGCCATGACCTGCTCGCAATCGGAGGCACCGATCCCGGCGTCTCCTGCTTCTGCGAGCTCGAGGCAGGACAGAGCGAAGCCATCGGCTGCCTCGATGAGGCCCGAGCTTTCGTTGAGCTGCGCCGTCATGGTGCGGTAGGCGATGCGTGCGAGCTTGAAGCGGCCGATGCCGGTCACGGTCACGCCTCGATGCTCCCCGCCCTCTGAGATCAGGTAGGCGAACTTATTGAGGATGCCGCTGTTGAAGTGTACGCACCCGTTGTCCTGGTAGCGTGTCGTGCCGCAGAGAGTATCCTCGCGGGTGAGCACCTCCTCATAGCTGTCCGGCTGCCCACGGTTCGTTTTCGAGTACCGCTGCGAGCGGTCGAACATGGTCTTGCCGTCGGCGTCTGTGAGCTTCGGATCGGCGAGGCTGCGAAGCGGGGACGCCTCGGAGAAGCCCTGGGCATGCTCGCCGATGAGCCAGTTGCCCTGCGGCACCAGCGCCCACAGCTCGATCAACGTGCCGAAGATGTCGGCCAGGCTCTCGTTCACCGCTCCCGGCTCGTTGAGATAGAGCAGGTTCTTCTCGTGCGCGATGATTCCGTGGGTCATCTCGTGGCCGACGATGTCGATCGAGTTCGCATAGCCGGGCCCGAACACCATCACGTCGGCATCGGGGCACTCGTAGGACTTCGACGGACACCAGAACGCATCGCGGATGCTGGCGTAGCGAACGAAGCTCTTGAGGGCTGCGCCGCCGTTGGGCCCTGCCCCATCGTTGTCGTCGAAACTGTTGCGCCCGAATACCAGCGAGAAGAAGTCGCGTACGTCGCCGGTGTAGCGGAACGCAAGCCTTGCGTCCTCCGGCAGATCCTCTGCGTGAGTGAACGTCTCCTCATCGATCAGCACCTTTCCCGGGAAGGTCTTCCCCTGCTCGAGGTCGAAGACCTTGCGCGGCGCCGATCCCGACTGACGATCGAGGTAGTAGTGGAACACCTCCCCGGTCTTTGCATCGACGAACAGGCGCATGTCGTCGATCTGGACCAGCCACGCGAGACGGGTCGGCTTCACCGCATTCTTCTCGATGAGTCCCGGATCGTAGACGATGAGCTGGGCAGTCGGCGGCTTCGTGGCCTCGTTGGGATCAGCCGCAGCATGGAAGCCGTGACCGCCCGGCAACTCGTCCTCGCCCTCCATCGGCTTGTTGAGCTCGACGAGCTTGGCCGCAGCCGCAGCGATTGCGTCCGCTTCCGCGACCTGCGGCTCCATATCCGTGATCGCAACCTGTGACGGCGTTCCGACGTACTTGGTGACGCCGGCAAGACCGTCGACCGTGAGTTTGGCCGACGAGCCGAACACCGGGACGTTGCCGACGCGCTGCTCGACAGTGGCAATATAGCGATCCGGGAAGTCCGGATCGCGGCGGCGGCCGACATAGGTTGTGCGCGCGCTCTTGTTCTGGGTCGGGAATGCGGCCGTAAGTCCGCCAGCAGCGAAGAAGCCCTCGACGGCGCGCCTCGTCTCGTCCTCGGTCTGATCGCCGCCGACGCTTTCGGCCGCGGCAGCAAGCGACGCCGTCCCCGGTCGCGGCAGGAAGCCCGTAATGCTGGCGGGCAACCCGGTCGCCGGGTTGAGTGTAATCCTGAGGCGCGGATTGAGCGCCTTGAGCTGCTCGATGGCTGAACGGACCATAGCCTTGAGCCTCGACTCAGGCTTCGCGGTCCCTTCTGCCGCAACAGGAGCGGCGGGTGCCTCTGTCCCCGTTGTCGGAGCCGCGGGCGTTGGCGTCGCCGGCGCCGGAGCCGCCGGAGCCAGACCCAGCGCGGGACCTGTCTCCTCCTTGTCGCCGCCCTCTGCTTCGAGCACCTTGTTCTCCCCACCGCCCGCGGCAGCCTCGCTCGCGGCCCCTGCTGGAGCAGCCGAGCCGCCGTTCGAGCCGTCGCTCGGCGGAGCCGCAACCGGCTCTGCCGTCGCGACGATCGTCTCGCCGACAGGCGCCACGCTCTTGCCGAGACACGACGGTGGCGGCTCGTTCTTCAGGCTGACCAGCAGTGTGTCGCTCGCGGACGAGGCCTTGAGCCCGCTCGTCTCGAGCGCCAGCTGGTAGCTTTCCGGCGTATCGGACCAAGCCAGCGCCAGCACGGAAAGATCCGAGCGGAAGAGACCGCTCAGCTTCACGAAGTCGGCGGGCTGCGTTGCGCCGGAGCCAGAGCCGTTGAGGTCGATGACCGGCCAGCGGCATTCGTTCTCGTCCACGACGCCGTCGCCGTTGAGATCGGTCTCGAACGGCTTTTCCGCCGTTGCCGCGCTGAGAATCGCCCCGAGCTTGGCCTTGAACACCATGAGATCGCTCGGTCCCACCTGCCCGTCCTCGTCGAGGTCGGCGAGGATGGCTTTGGTGCCAGGTAGCGCCAGAACCGCCTCGAGCGCATCGATGGCGGGAGCACCCCCGGTCCGCGTCGTCGCCGTCGCCTTGATGATGTCGATGACCTCGGCCGGCGTCTTAGTCGGATCGAGCTCGAACAGAATGGCCGCGAGCGAGGAGACGAACGGCGCCGCCTGAGAGGTGCCGCTGCACACGGCATAGGGCGTGTTGCCGCCGACGAGCGTGCTCATGATGTCGACGCCCGGCGCCGACACGTGCCCGCCCGCGTTCGAGAACGCGGCCCGGTCGAGGTTGCGGTCGTTGGCCTCGACGACGAGGATGTTGCGCGCCGGCTTCTCGCTGACGCCCTCGTAGGTTCCGGCCCAGGCGAAGGGCGACGCCCAGCGCGCCGGCAGCGGCTCGCTGAGACCGTCGGAATCGTTGCCCGCGGCCACTACGAACAGCACCTTGTCCTCCACGCGCTGCGCCATGCGCCGGATGATGTTGGCCTGATGGTGGATATGGAGCTTCAGCCCCTCGATGTCGTCGAGATTGCTCGAGCCGATGAACTTCTTGGCGAGGAAGTTGTAGCCGAGGCTGATGTTGATGACTCGCAGGTTGTCGGGCGCGATGACGTTGTCGACGAGGTAGTCCATCGTCTTGCCGAGGACCTCGTCGAATAGCAGCGTCTGCATCTCCCACATCTCTTCGACGCCGAGGTTGCCCGCCTCATTGGTGGCCTGGTTCGAGATCGCGATGGCGTCGAGGCGCGCATCGGGGACCATGCCGTTGATGCCCCCCTCGCCCTGGCGCGCGCCGATGATGCCCGCGACATGCATGGCGTGGTGAGTATTGCAGTCAGGCCTCAAGACCGTGAGCTTCTGGACACCGGTCGTGGACTGAAAAGGGACGTTCGGATTGTCCGCGAAGCCGGCGTCGATGATGCCGATCTTGGGCACCTTTTCTCCGGGATTGCGCTTGCGGTAGCGGTCCAGGATGGTCCACACGGGCGGCATCCTCAGCGACTTCATCGCCCAATTGCCGTCGATCGCATCGCCCGGGGCCCAGCTCCAGCCGTAGTGCTTGCCGCCCTGGTCGAGCATGGCCCGCGAAGGCTTCGGCAGCGCTTTGGTGCCGATGGTCGAGTTGACGATGGCCGCGTCGACGATCGGCTCGTTCCTCAGCGCCTTGATGATCTCGGGCTCGAGAATCTGCTCGAGGTTCTTCTTCGCCTCGCTGGCGGTGATCGGCGCAGACTCGGGCGCGGCGGCTGGCGCTTCGGGAGCCAGCCCGCGCGTGTCGTCCTCGGCGATCTCGACCGTAATCACGCCGAGCTCGGCGATGATCTTCGTAATGTTGAGGTTGTATTTCCCGAGCAGCTTCGCGATCGCCTCCTCGCTGGCGTCGGGCTTGAGCTGGATGACGAAGCTGTTGCGCTTGGCGACCGGCACGTCGGCTGGCGCCACGGCCTGCGTCGGCGGCGCAGTAGGCGCGGCCGTGATCGTGGCCTTGCCGGATTTCTTGGCCGTGCCCGTATTGTCGGCAACCACGGTATCGCGACCGTCGTCCCGCTTGAGCTTGATGCGCACGTTGGTCGAGTCGGCGAGCAGGCTGTTGAGGCCGAGATGGCTTTCCTGACGCGGTGGCGGGGCCGACCCGAGCCCGACCGATCCCTTGAGGGCCTTGTAGACCGAGCTCCACCACGTCGAGCCGATCTTGTCCTGCGAGGCCTCGAAGCGGCGGAGACCCGGTGTGCGGCCCTCCTTGGCGCCCGGCGGAGGAGGCGGAGGAGGCGTCACCGCACCACCGGGAGCGGGCGGCTGCACCCGCGCCGGTCCCGCATCCAAGGCAGGCTTCGCCTGTCTCGCCTTCAGCGGATCGATCCACTGGAACTCCCGCTTGCGCGCAGAACGATCGGCCGACTCGGGCGCGGAGCCACCGACGCCGCGCGTCGACTCCGGCGCGAACTTCTTGTCCGGAGGGGGCCTCTTGTCCGGCGCAAACTTCTCGAGCGTCCTCTTGAGCCTATCGAGGTTTGGCGGAGGCGCCTGGGCTCCGGCGGAGAGGGTCTCCGTCACGATCAGGGCAGCGACGAGGACGAGTCGTGCGAGCATGGGTCAGTCCCCCAGTTTTGTGATCAGCCTGCCAAGCAGGCTCCCGGTAGCACCGCATCTCGCTTGCCGGCGCCAGCGTGGCGCCCGGTCTTGAGCCGGCTCTCCGATCCGAAACCTAACGGCCGGGAGCGGACCTTACGCCCGCTCCCCATTGATTTAGTGCTACGCGGCTCCCGTGACCAGCCCGTGGCGCACTACCACCACGGCTTGTTCCACCACGTGTGAAGCGACTGCCAGAAATTCGTCCAGGTGGACTGACTTGAACCCCCCGGCTCGGACGGTGCTGGTGCCGGAGCGGGCGTCGGCTCGGATGGAGCCGGCGCCGGAGCAGGCGTCGGCTCGGATGGAGCCGGTGCCGGGGCAGGCGTCGGCTCGGATGGAGCCGGTGCCGGAGCGGGCGTCGGCTCGGACGGGGCAGGCGCCGGAGCGGGCGTCGGCTCGGATGGAGCCGGGGCCGGAGCAGGCGTCGGCTCGGATGGAGCCGGGGCCGGAGCAGGCGTCGGCTCGGACGGGGCAGGCGCCGGAGCAGGCGTCGGCTCGGACGGGGCAGGCGCCGGAGCAGGCGTCGGCTCGGACGGGGCAGGAGCCGGAGCAGGCGTCGGCTCGGACGGTGCAGGCGCCGGAGCGGGCGTCGGCTCGGACGGTGCAGGCGCCGGAGCGGGCGTCGGCTCGGATGGAGCCGGGGCCGGAGCAGGCGTCGGCTCGGACGGGGCGGGAGCCGGAGCGGGCGTCGGCTCGGACGGGGCAGGCGCCGGAGCGGGCGTCGGCTCGGCGGGCTTTTCCACGCCGATTTCCTGCGGATAGAGCGGCATCAGGTTGCCATCCGCATCGATCCCCGGATCGAGGCCCTTCTCCTTCCTCAGCGCGACCACGAGCGACGAGTACACGGGCACATAGCAGTCGCAGATCTTTCCGCTGTTCAGCTTCTGCAGCTGCTTGGCGTTGAAATGCAGATGGATGGTCGTTCCGTTCGCCCCGCTCATGTAGTTCGAGACGTAGCCGAGAACGTCACCCTTCTTGACCTTGTCGCCGGTCTTGACGGCGTACTTGTTCGGATTGAGGTGCAGGTACTCGTACGTCGTGCCGTCGGCGGCCTTCATGCGCAGCGTGGACCAGTCCGACCGGTACGTGATGACGCCGTCAGCGACCGCGATTGCGGCCCACTTGCTGTTCTCGGGCTTCGGCGGACGGATGTCCTGGCCCTGGTGGCCGGTGCCGCCGGGACAGAACGGCATGTCGTGCGAGCGCACCTCGCAGTAGTTGTCGCGCTGCTGCGTGGGGTCGTAGTTACGCTTGTCGCTCTCGCTGCCGCCAGCGGCGCCCTTGCCGCCCCAGCCGCCACCGCCGTAGCCCCAGATCTGCGAATTCATGTGCGGGAAGAGACCGGGACCCAGCTTGAGTGGATAGCCGATGTCCTTGAGATAGACCTTGCGGTCGCCCTTTGGGCGCCCCCGGCCCTTGTCCTGGTCCTGCTTCAGGAGGTCCCCAGGCGGATGATATGCGAAGCCTGCGTCCACGGGCTCGCTGGTGCCGGGGGCCGTCGTGCCGCCTCCCGTTTCCGATCCGGCAGGAGTGGAAGGCCCTGGTGGCGTCTGAGGCGGCACGCCGTTACCGCCATCCGTCGGCGGCGTGGTGGGTGTCGCCGGAGTAGACGGCGTAGGGGGTGTCGCGCCGCCGGCCGTGTCCGTGGCCTCGACCTGGAGCTCGCACTTCACGCGCTCGACCTTGCCGTCGGTGCCAGCTCCGGAAGGCTCGAGGCAGCCGGGTCTGATGATGCCGTCGAAGAAGCGCTTCGGCGCGGCTTGGCTCGTGACGCTGAGAACAGCCGCGAGCGCGCAGCCCACAAGCCAGGGAAGTCGACGCATCGGTTTCACAGCCACCCCCTCCTCATTGCCCGGTCGAACTCCCGGCGGGCGCCTCCGGTCGATTATTGCCTGACCGGACGGTCGCTGGCAACGCGAGAGGCCTGGAGTAGATCTCCCCACCCTCGCTGACGCCTGTCGAGCCTCCGGGCTCACTGCGCCGGCGCCGAGGGTTCGCTCACCGCATCGGACGGCTGCGCTGCCCCATCGGGCGCCGCGCCCAGCCCCGACTTCGCCGGCAGAAGCGCGCGCAGCGCGTCCTTGCCCTCGTCGTTGAGCCCCGGCGGATTTGCGGCCAGAACACCCTCGATCGCCTCCGCGACTCCCACAGGCAGCGGCTCGCCCGGTACGCTCTCTGCGACCGCACTGACGCGCGGCGCGCAGCCGAACAGGGCGGCATTCACGACCGCGATCCAGTCGACAGCGCCATTGTCGAGCTTGAACGACAGCTTGTCCCAGCTGCCCGTAATGACGACCGGAATTGACGGCACCTTCGGCGGCGGCACCACCTTGAGCCGCACGTTCTGGTTGACGAGCTTCCGCGCGACGCTGACCTCGCCCAGCGACTTGATCTCCACCTCGTCACCCCCGACCGCCAGCCCTTGCGCGCTCTTCGCCACGCCGTTCCTGATCGTGTAGTCGGCATCGAGCTTCTCGAACCCGGTCTTCTGCTTGAGATCGACCTGGAACGATTTCTTGGTGCCGTTCAAAACGCCGCTGAGCAGCTCCGACAGGCAGAAGTTGTTGGCTTCCTTCTTGACGTCGATGCCGCGGAAATACCCTTTCGACATCTTGAACCGCGCCTTGCCCTCCATCGTGGCGGCGAGCGCATTGAGGTCGCCGCCTGCGGCCTTGATCTCGATCGTGGCGTCCGTGGTCCCGGACAGGAACGGCTTGCCGGTAAGCTGGGTGATTACCGGCTCAGCGGCGACCTGCGTGAGCTCGAGAGTGATGTCGGCCGCGGCCTTCGGGCTGCTGCCGTCGATCTTGATGGTGCCTTTTGCCTTACCGCCCGCGATGTCCGCATCCTCGATCACGGTCACCAGCTCGGCTCCCTCGAGATGTGTCTTGATGCGCGCATTCTTGAGCTCGAAGCCGGCAACCATAAGGCTCTCCGTCGTGAGCGCGACGTCGAGGTCGGCGCTGCCGAGGCTCGACAGATCGAGCGGAACCTGGCTCCACGCCGCCTTGGCTGCCGCTGCCCGCACGGACTCCTCGACAGCAGCCGCCTCGAGCGCCTCGACCGTCGGCTCTGCCGCCGCCCGCGGCGACGGCGCAATCCCGGCCTTGATCGCATTGAGGTGCTCGATGAAGACCTGGGGATCGGGCTCCACCACGAGCTCGGCGGTCACCGTCTCTTCCTCGGCCGGTGCCGCGCGGGCCGCCACCGCCTCCGGCTGCACGGGCGGTGCCGCCGTCGGATCGGCGAGATCGAGCCGGGCCATCTCGACGCTGCCGGAGAGCTTGGGACGCGGACCTGCGACGGCGAGCGTGCCCGTCACCTTGGCATTGTTCCCGCCGAGCTTGACGTCCGTTCCGTCCATCGTGAGCTCGCCGGTCCGTGCCCTCACCTTGCCTGCGAGCGCCGCTGCCAGCGTGCCGGGCTTCAGCGTGCTCTTGGGATCGATCCAGTGCGCGAGATCCGAAAGCGAGCCGGTCGAGGCCTGCACGTCGCCGTTGAACTGCGGCTCGCCGGACAGCACCACCTCTCCCGCGAGATCGACGCCACCCTTGGGCGCCTTCACCGAGGCCTTGATACCGGTCGGAAGCCCCGCCCTGCTCTTGGCGAGATCGTCGAGCGCCAGGTCGAAATCGACGGCCTCTCCGTTGAGCTCGCCGCGGCCCTTGGCCGAGGTCTTGCCCGTAGCCGGATCGATGCCGAGAACGCCATCGATGGCGCTGATCTCGATCGCATCCGCGCCTTCTTTGGCGTAGCTGAGCTTCCCCTGCTTGACGGTGATCGTCCGCGGCAGAGCCAGCGCGCTGGTGCCGCCCCCCGCGCCGCCGAAATCGAGGTTGGTCTTGCCGTCGGCCGAGGTCACGATCTCGGCCTTCGGCTCGACAAGCTCGATCGATTGCACCACCGGATTGAAGTTGAGGAGCGGCGACCAGTTGAGGTCGACGCGCGCCGTTCCGCCCTTGACGGTCACGGCCTTGCCGGGCTTCCCGTCGGCGTTTGCGATGGCGACCTCGGACACCGTTACCGTGGCCGGCGAGCCGAGGCTGATCTTTGCGCTACCGATCGTCACTGGGCGCCCGAGAGCGTCCGTTGCGAGCTTGGCGACGTGGTCGGTCAGCGCACCCGAGCCGGCCATGAATACGATGAGGCCTGCGGCCACGATCGCGCCCACGACAAGCACGATGAGCGCCCTCAGGGCCGTACCTTTCCAAGACGAGCCCGAAGACTTCGAAGGCGCGTTGTTCGCTGCGTCGGTCATGACATTCCCCATATAACGTCGCGAGACCCGCTCGCTCGTCTGGCGAGCGGCCGGGACAGCGACGACGGTGGCGGTCGGGCGCATCCTGTCACGTCCGCGCCCGTGCCGGCAAGAAACTTGCGGCAAGATCCGGATAGCCGAGCCAGGTCACGATCGCATGGCATTGTCTGGCAACGGGGCGAAACATCCGATCCGGCCTTGATCGCCCTTGCACCCGGTGATTACATGTACTTTGAAACAAGAGGGGCTCGACTTTATGACGCTTGGTGCGGGGTAGTGCGCCTCGACCCCAAACAAGCAAAGCGCCCTGATCAGGATACGAGGAGACAGGACCATGCGTGCCCGCTCGATGAGGCAGTCGCTCGCCGCTCTTTCCGCAGCAGGGCTTGCCGCGCTCCTGTCGGCGCCGGTGTTGGCCGGCGACGTTGAGATGCTCGAGCCGAAGTGGGACGATCCCGAGGTCAAGGCCTACCTCGAGAGCACGCCGCGCGTCGCGCCCGAGGCCGCCGCAGGCCCCAAGGACGAGCTTCGCCTGCCGGTGCTCGAGCTGAAGGAGCCGCCCGAGAACGTGAGAAGCACGATGGGCGCCGCCGCCGAGGCCGCGTCCGAGCCCGAGATCATCTACGACCCCGACAATCCGGTCTGGTACCAGGCAACCCACAACTACGGCGACGTGACGGTGACCATCGAGGCCGACCTGCGCGTGCGCACTGCGGCGCCGGGCACAGAGGTGTTCGAGAAGGAGGGCATCAGCCCGGAGGCGACAGACGGTCCTGACGTATCGATCTATGCGGACGCAGAGGCCGAAGGCACGCCAGGCTATGTCGCCGAGTACACGATCGAGAAGTTCGGCGTGCCCTACACCGTGCGCGTCGAGTGTACGGCCACCGTCAAGGAGGAATGCGCCGACAAGGCCAAGGTTGCAGCCACCGCTGCACTCCTCACCATCAAGGGCGGCAACCCCGCCAAGTAGCGCAGACCGAAACCGCCAGGGCGCCGAGGCAGATGTCCCGAATCTGCGCGGCGTGCATTGTGTGCAACCTCATGATCTGGCGATCGCCCGACCTCAGCCGTCCCCGAAGATCTGCTTCTGGCCGAGGTTGCGGAAGAGCTGCTTGAGCAGGCCTTCGTCCTTGCCGCCCGGCGCCGGTGTCGTGGCTGTGATGTAGTCGAAGATCTTGCCGTCTTTGAGCCCGTAGTTGGCGACACGCTCGACGCCGCCGTTTGGATCGAAATAGACGGCGGCAACCTGCCGGTCCTTCTCGGTCGGCTTGAAGAACGACGACTGCGCCTGCGTCGAGGAGATGTAGTAGTAGACGTTGCCCGAGCCGCTGGTCGTGGTCGTCGTCGGCGTGCCCATGACCATGCGAACCTGGTCCTGGCTCATGCCGTTCTGGATTTGCACGAGGTCGCTGTCGTGGAAGATGTGCCCACGCTTGGTGATCTGTTCTGCGCAGCCGGTGGAAAGAACCGCCGCACACACGAGCGCCAGTATGGTTTTAGTCGGACGGCGGACCGCACGCCCGTTCGGGCTGAGGCGCGTCAATTTCGACCGGCGCAAGATAGGATCCCCATCCATAGAATCATCCCCGGTGGCCCCAATGGCGCCGTAACGTACTTCCATACCCGAGGCAACGCCGCCCCGCGGTCTCCCCTCGAAGTCCTGTTGAAGGCGCCCTGAGCAGTGGATAAGCCCGGCTTTCTTTCCCGGCTCCTGTTTGGTGACCCGGACCGTCCTATTGCGGTAGAGCTTTATGGCGGTGTCGTGGCCATCGCCCGCCGCCCGCACCTCTACAGTGCCCTGCGCGTGCCGGACACGCCTGCCGGGCGCTACGAGATGGTCGTGTTGCATCTCGCCCTGCTCAATCGCCGGCTCGCCGCCGCGGGCGCTCCCGGCACGCAGCTCGCTCGCCTCGTCAACGAGGCCTTCGTCGTCGACATGGACGACTGCATGCGCGAGCTTGGCACCGGCGATCTTGCAGTGCCGAAACGGGTGAAGCGCGCCGCGGTCGGCCTCTACGAGCGCCTCGAGCTCGTCGGCAAGGGGCTCGCAGAAGGCCCCGCGGAGCTCGAGAGCGCCCTATCGCCCCTCCTGCCGGGTGTCGACACCGCCGGCTTGGCCCGTCACCTTGATGCAGTCGCCGCGGTCCTCGAGCGTACGCCCTTCGACCGGCTCGCCCGCGGCGAGATCCCCACGCTGCTGGATGGCAGTGAGCGATCGTGAGAAGGAGACGACCGATATGACCGATGCTCACGCCCCCGGCGAGCCGCTCTCGTGGCGCCACGACGTGGCCGGATTGCCCGGTAACGGACTCAAGTCGCGGCGCGAGGCGACCCTCGACGAGAGGACACGCCTCGCCGCCGCGCTCGGTGTGCTGGCGCTCGACCACCTCGTGGTCGATTACAGCCTGAAGCCGCTCGGACAAGGTCGCGTCGGCCTCGAAGGCTCGCTCGCCGCCCGCTATCGCCAAGCCTGCGTAATCACCCTGGAGCCGATCGAGCAGGCACTCGAGGAAACGTTCGATATCGAGTTCCGGCCCGCGAGCGGCGACCGGCCCGAGCGCAGCGATGACACCGACGACGACCTGCCAATTCTCTCGGGCGCCGACGTCGAGCCGCTCCCGGGGAACGCCGTCGACGTCGGCCGCGTCGCCTTCGAGATCCTGTCGGCGGGCATCGATCCCTATCCGCGCAAAGAGGGCGCCGCCTTCGACTGGAGCGATCCAAAGGAGGCCGAGGACCGCGACATGGGCGGCGCCTTTGCGGCTCTCTCCCGGCTCAAGCGGACAGAATGACGCCTGCTCCCTCGTGTCGCCTGCGCTTTCATGGCCACGTTTTCGGGGGTTGTCTCGCACCCTCAACCTTGTATGTTCCGCCCCTGCCCGCGCCGCAGAGGGGATCCGCCGGCGTGGACTGCGGCAGCTGCAAGTTCCCTCGGATAGCAAAAAGGCAAGGCGCTTCATGGCTGAACCGCGGACGCTCGCGCTCGACGCGATGGGAGGCGACCACGGCCCGGGCGTCGTCGTGCCCGGCGCGGCCATCTCGCTCGTCCGCCACCCCCAGCTCTCGTTCGTCTTCTACGGCGACGAGGCGGCCATCGCACCACATCTCGAAGCCAACCCCGATCTCAAGGCGCGCTCGCGCGTCGTCCACACGGCCCAGGTCGTCCCCATGCACGAGAAGCCGAGCCAGGCACTGAGGCGCGGCAAGGGCTCGTCCATGTGGATGGCGCTCGAGGCCGTGAAAACAGGTGAGGCGCACGCGGCCGTTTCCGCCGGCAACACCGGCGCGCTGATGGCCATGGCCAAGCTGATCCTGCGCCCCATGCGCGGCATCGAGCGGCCTGCCATCGCCGCCATATGGCCCACGATCGAGGCCGAGTGCATCGTGCTCGACGTCGGCGCCAACATCGGCGCCAGCGCCCGCCAGCTCACCGACTTCGCGCTGCTCGGCGCAGCGATGGCCCGCACGCTCTTCCACGTCGAGCGCCCGACCGTCGGCCTCTTGAACGTCGGCACCGAGGAGGTGAAGGGCAACGAGGACGTCAAGGAGGCGCACGCACTCCTCAAGGACATCGCCGCGCCGCTCGATTACCGAGGCTTCGTCGAAGGCGACGAGATCGGACAGGGCAAGGTCGACGTCGTTGTGGTCGAAGGCTTTGCCGGCAATATCGCCTTGAAAACCGCCGAAGGCACGGCGCGGCAGATCACACATTATCTCAAGGCCGCCATGACCCGCTCGTGGGTGTCGAAGGTCGGCGCCATGATCGCCCGCGGCGGCTTCCGTGTCCTGAAGGAGAAGCTCGACCCGCGCCGCGTCAACGGCGGCACGTTTCTGGGCCTCAACGGCATCGCCATCAAGAGCCATGGCGGCACCGACGCCCTTGGCTTTGCGAGCGCCGTCGATCTCGGCTACGAGTTGGCGGGAAGCGGTCTTCTGGAGCGCCTGGCGTCCGATCTGGACTCCTTCCACAACAAGCTCGGCAAGGCGTCGGAGACAGCCGGCCCGGCCGGCGGCAGCACCTCCGGCGACGGCGGCGCCTAAACTCGAGAAAGCTGGGATTATCTCGTGGCAGTCATCCGATCGGTTATACGCGGCGTAGGCGCTCACCTTCCGAAGCGCATCATGACGAACGACGATATCTCCAAGATCGTCGACACGACGGACGAGTGGATCGTGGAGCGCTCGGGCATCCGCCAGCGCCATATTGCCGGCGATGACGAGCTGACCTCGACGCTCGGAATCGCCGCTGCTCACAAGGCGCTGGTGCGCGCGGGCATCGACCCGACCGACATCGATCTCGTCATCTGCGCCACCGCCACGCCCGACAAAACCTTCCCTGCGACCGCCGTCAAGATCCAGGCCGGTCTCGGCATCACGCGCGGCTGCGCCTTCGACGTGCAGGCCGTCTGCTCGGGCTTCGTCTACGCGCTGACGATTGCCGACAACTTCCTCAAGGCCGGCCAGGCCAAGCGCGCCGTCGTCGTCGGCGCCGAGACCTTCTCGCGCATCCTCGACTGGACCGACCGTGCCACCTGCGTTCTCTTCGGCGACGGCGCAGGCGCCGTGGTGCTCGAGGCCCAGCCCCAGCACGGAACCAGAGAGGACCGCGGCATCCTCGCCACCCGCATCCGCTCCGACGGGCGCTACGAGGACCTGCTCTACGTCGACGGCGGACCTGGCTCGACCAAGACCGTCGGCCACCTGCGCATGAACGGCCGTGAGGTGTTCCGTCACGCCATCCAGAAGATCTCGGGCGTAATGGAGGAGGTCCTCGTCATGACCGGCTACGCGCCGGACGAGATCGACCTCTACATCCCTCACCAGGCCAACGCCCGCATTCTCGACGGCATCGCCAAGAAACTGAACGTCTCGCCCGACAAGATCGTCATGACACTGTCGAAGCACGGCAACACCTCCGCCGCCTCGATCCCCCTGGCCCTGAACCACGCGTTCGAGGAGCATCGCGTTAAGGAAGGCAGCCTGGTCATGTTGGAGGCCATGGGCGGTGGTTTCACCTGGGGTGCCGTGCTGGCCCGCTGGTGACGTCGCGGCTCCGAAAGTCGCCGCCACCGGCCGTTCCGGCCACCATTCGTAAATATTCGCATTGTTTTCAGCGTGTTGAGGCCGAGAACCCGTTGACCGCCCGATCGCCATTGGCTAGCATCGGAAAAAACCGCGGCTTCGGGGAGCAAGCGTGCCATGAGTGGAAAGACGTTGACGCGTGCCGATTTGGCAGAGGCGCTGGTGCGCAAGGTCGGCTTGCCGCGCAATGAGAGCCAGGAGCTCGTCGAGCTCATCCTGAACGAGATCTCGGGCAGCCTCGCCAACGGCGTCACCGTCAAGCTGTCGTCGTTCGGCTCCTTCGGCATCCGGCAGAAGGGTGAGCGCGTGGGGCGCAACCCCAAGACCGGCAAGGAGGTCCCGATCACGCCGCGGCGCGTGCTCGTGTTCCGCGCGTCCAACATCATGAAGGACCGCATCAACGCCGGCCTTCTGCGCCGCAAGGCCGCCGAGTAGCCCGGCGTCCGTCCTCGCCCGGCGGCACGCTCTCTCGGCAGGCGCGTCGCGAAGCCCATGGCGAGGATCTGCCATGAAACCGGTGCCCCTGCGCGAGCGCCCCGAAGCGCTTTGACAGCCCGTAATCCGAAAGCATCATCATTGTTGGGGATTTCGTGGTCCCGGCGATCAATTGCCCGCGACGGCGCTGCCTCTCCCACCTATTGTGGTCCGATCGCGAACGGCAGGCGTCGAGGGCCCCATGAGCAAGGCTGTTGAAGCATTCCGGACCATCAGCGAGGTCGCCGACGAGCTCGACGTTCCGAAGCACGTCCTGCGCTTTTGGGAGGCGAAGTTTCCCCAGATCCGCCCCATGAAGCGCGGTGGCGGACGGCGCTACTACCGTCCCGAGGACATGGAGCTCCTGCGCGGCATTCGCCATTTGCTCCACGCCGAGGGCTACACCATCAAAGGCGTGCAGAAGATCCTGCGCGAGCATGGCATAGAGCACGTCAAGACGCTCTCGCGCGAGCTCGCGGCGGCCCAAGCCGAGGCTGCCGCCTCGAAGCGGGGCCGCAAGGCCGCCGCCAGGCCCGACGGCCTCGACAAGAAGCTCGCCAAGGCACCCGTTTCGCTCGCTACCGTGCCGAGCCCTCCGTCCAAGGCCAGCGAGCGGCGTGCCCAGGTCGAGGCACTCATCGCCGAGCTCGAGGCTTGCCGCCGGCTCTTGATGGCTGATGTCCTGGCCGGCGAGGCCAAGACGGCACAGCGCCGGGCGGGCTCGGCCCGCGGGTGACGCCTCAGGCCTCCACGGCGAAAGGGACCAGGCCAACCGCGGCGCCACAGGTCTGGCTTGCCGACCTCGAAGCCTGCGGGGCGGCTCTCGAAGCTATTGACCGCGAGTGGTCGCTTCTCGCCGAGACGGACCGCGCACGCCTGACCATGGGCCCCAGCGCCGAAGCTCGTCGCCACCGCCTCCACTCCCATCTTGCCCTGCGCATCGTCGTCATCAGCACTTTCGGCGCCTCTTGGCGCGGTGCTCCATACGAGCTGGCCGCCAGCGGCAAGCTCTCGCTCACCGGCCTCGACGGCACCTTTAGCCTCTCGCACACGGCTGGCAGGGCGCTCGTCGCCGTCGCACGCGACGCCTCGATCGGCGTCGACCTCGAGGCACCGCGCGAGATCGGGCTGCAGCCGCATCGCGTCGCACGCATCGAGAACGCCGCGTCGCGACTCACCCCCTGCGGACCGCTTCCCGATGCCGATCCCGGCCGCCGCTTCCTCGAGGCCTGGGTGCGTCTCGAGGCGCTCGGCAAGGCCGACGGCCGCGGCGTCGGCCACGTGCTCGGGGCGCTCGGCGCCTGGAGCGAAACCCGCGAGGTCCCGCCGCAGGAGGCCCCGTCCGCGTTCTTCGACGTCTACGATCTCTCGCTCGCGCCGCCTCTCGTGGCTGCCGCCGCCGTCACCCGCGGCACCCCCTCCCCAGAGGCCGCCGTGCGCCACCTGCCCACCGATCCCGCCGCGCTCCGCGATCTGATCGCACACGGACCGTAAAGCGGCCGTCCGTGCCGCCCGCCCTGCCCGCGGGCTGACCAGCGACGGCGCGCGAGCCCGCCGACGTGCGCACCGCTTGCCGCAGGCGTCACGGCCGAACCGCCCCGATAAGCCGTTGACCCGGGAGCCTGTTGGAGGCAAAAGGGGCCCCTGGCGGAGCGTAGCGCAGCCTGGTTAGCGCACCAGTCTGGGGGACTGGGGGTCGGAGGTTCAAATCCTCTCGCTCCGACCATTTTTTCAAGGGGTCAGGCCGCAAACGGCCATTCCATTTACCCCCTGCAAACTCACTCCAAACATTCTAGAGGTGTCGATCAAATAACCGGCGCACCTTTGCCTGCACCTCATTGGTATCCTTGAGCTCACTTTCCCAAACGATCAAAACTTCCCAGCCGAGCTGAGCGAGCGCCGAGCAGCTGGCAGCATCACGATGTTTGCTTCGGTCCAGCTTGGGCCGCCGGTAGTCGAGGTTGGACTTTGGCATTCGGCCATCAATGCATTCCGGATCCTCGTGCCCGAGCCAGAAGCACCCATGAACGAAGATGACCTTGCGGCGGCCTGCAAAGGCCATGTCCGGCTTATTGGGCAGCCCAGTCTTGTGTAGCCGGACGCGATAGCCCATCGCGTGGACGAGGCGCCGTACCGCCAATTCGGGCTTGTAGACCGGCATGCAATTTTGACCCCTCTCAGGGGCTGTTCGGCACGCAATTTTGACCCGACCCTCGAACGGTCAGCATGGCAGGCGGGATTTGAGACGGGGCCGGCCCACATCCCCGACAGCAGCGCACTGAGCACTCTTTCGCACCGCAGCAATCCGAGATAGTCTGAGGGCTATGTCCGCCACGCGCCCATGTCCGGGTCGCACACATGGACCCCGAGAGGTGCTAGGGTGCCCGAATTCACGCCCGACGAGTGGAGCGCCATCGCCCTAAGTCTCAGGGTTGCCGTTACGGCGACGCTCGTTGCGCTCCCGGTCGCCGTCTTCCTCGGCTACGCCCTCGCCCGCTGGCGTTTTCCCGGCAAGACGCTCCTCAACGGCGTCCTGCACTTGCCGCTCGTGCTGCCCCCCGTGGTGACTGGCTACATGCTGCTCCTGATGTTCGGCAAGCAGGGGCCGGCCGGGCGCTTCCTCTACGAGACCTTCGGCGTAACGCTCGCCTTTCGCTGGACCGGGGCGGCGCTCGCCGCCGCCGTGATGGCATTCCCGCTCATGCTGCGCGCCATCCGGCTCTCGTTCGAGACCATCGACCGCCGCCTCGAGGCGGCGGCCGGAACCCTCGGCGCGGGCCCAGTGGCGACGTTCATCCTCGTCACGCTCCCGCTTGCAGCACCCGGCATCCTGGTCGGCGCCATCCTCGCCTTCGCCAAGGCCCTCGGGGAGTTCGGCGCCACCATCACCTTCGTGTCGAACATCCCCGGCGAGACCCAGACCATCCCCTCCGCCATCTACACCTACACGCAGGTCCCCGGCGGCGACGCCGGCGCACTGAGGCTGGCCTCGGTCTCGGTCGCGATCGCCCTCGCCGCCCTCGTCGTGTCCGAGGCCTTGAGCCGCCGCGTGTTGAAGCGCACCGTGGTGTTCGAATGAGCGCCACGCCCGTTCTCACCGTCGCAGCGACACTCGCCCAGGGCGACTTCGTGCTCGACGTCGCGTTCGATGCCGGACCCGGCATCACGGGTCTGTTCGGACCGTCGGGCGCCGGCAAGACGACACTCCTGCACCTCGTCGCCGGCCTCTTGCGCCCCGATCACGGCCGCATCGCCCTCGGCGCCCGCGTGCTGACCGGCACCGCGGAGCGCATCTTCGTGCCACCCGCCCGGCGCCGCATCGGTCTCGTGTACCAGGACGCTCAACTGTTCCCGCATATGACGGTCGGCCAGAACATCGCCTTCGGACGCTGGTTCGCCGCACGGCGGCACCTGCGGCGCGGCACGAACGGCATCGAGGAGACGCCACGCCCCGACGCACTGACCGTCGAGATGCTCGCCGAGACGCTCGGCATCGGCGCGCTTCTCGACCGCCGGCCGGCCAAGCTCTCGGGCGGCGAGCGACAGCGCGTGGCGCTCGCCCGCGCGATCCTCGCCTCACCGGAGCTCCTGCTCCTCGACGAGCCGCTGGCAGCCCTCGACGACGAGCGCCGCAGCGAGATCCTCAGTCTCATTGAGGACATCCGCGACCGCCTGGCGATCCCGATGCTCTACGTCAGCCACCGCTCGGACGAGCTCATGCGGCTCGCCTCGCACGCCGTCGTTCTCGACCGCGGGCAGGTGAGTGCGGTCGGCGCGGCCCAAGAGGTACTGGCGAGGCGGTGACGATCATCCAGGCTTCGTGAGCGCTGCCGGCGCTCCAGACCGAGATCGGCGCACACGTGGTCAATCGAGCTTGTCTTTTGCCGCGTTGAAGCGCTCGCCCTCCTTGTCCTTGCACGCCTGCTTCTCTTCGGCGCTGCTCATGAGCTTGCATGCCTTGAGGCGCATCGAGTTGTAGGCGTAGGCTGCCTTGCTGGCGATGGCGCTCCCGATCTCGGCCGCCTTCTTGTGCGCCTGCAGCACGGGATTGTCCTGCTCGCTGACGCCGTCGTCGGCCTTGCCGGTGAAGGCGATCCCGTCCTCGGGTCCGATGATGCCCTTGTCTCTCAGCGACGTCACGAGCTCGGCGCGCTCTGTATCGGAGAGGAGCTGCCATCCGGGATCGTCGATCGGCACATCCTCTGCCAAGACCGGGCCGGCCGGCATCAGCAGGAGTCCGGCAGCGACTGCGATGGGCTTCAACGTCATGGCCTGCTCTCCATCCATTCATTGAAAAAATCAGGCGTCGTGAGCGATGAACCGCGTACCTTTGAGAACGCCGACGACCAGCAGCAGAAGGACGGCAACGCTTTCGAGCGTGCTCGCCTCGCTGCCGTAGCCTGCGAGGTCGAGGCCCACCGCGCCGAGGCTCGACAGGAAAATGGCCGCGAAGAAGTCCCAGCCGTGGCCGAGATCTCGAATGCGCTTCCAGGCCAGCGCCAGCAGCGGCCACCACACCCAGGCAGTCGCGATCTGCTGCAGCATCTGGACGTTCTTGGGCAGGCTCTCCGGCTCCGCCAGGAACTGTCCGACCGGTATGCCGAGCGCAGCGCTGATCGCCGCTGCGACCGCGATCGCGAGCACGAAGATGGCAACGAAGCCAACCCAGAACTGCTTGCGCCCGATCGTGCCCTTGAACGAGAAGAAGAGCTTCAAGACGTCCTGCTCGAGATCGAGCGGGCGCCCGAGGTCCCGGACGACCTTTGCAGCCAAGGCGTCGGCGTCGGCCTCGAACCGCTCGTGGGTGAGGCGCACGGCATTGCGCTTGGCGAGCGGCTTCAGCGGCGCCGGCAGGTCTTCCTCGCGCGGCATCGGCGTCTGGTCGACGAGCACCGGGATGACGGTGATTTCGCGCGCGAGTGCCGCCGCCACCTCGCGGCGCACGAAGTCCTCAGGATCGTCGAGGCGTCGAGCGCCCGGCGCGCCCGCCGCGAGCCAGCCCGGACCGATCATGACGAGGGCGACCTTGCAGTCCGCGAGCTGCCGATCGAGCGCGGCCTGGAAGTCGGCACCGGCCGCGATCGCCTCCACGTCCATGAAGATGTCGGCTTCCGCCAGGAAACGGGGCGCGAGCCGGGCGAACAGACGCCCAGTGGCATGCTGGCTGTCCGAGCGACGGTAAGAGATGAAAACGGGTGATGGCATGTCGTCTCGCCGATGCTGACCACGTGAGGTCGATGAAGACCAGATCTTGTACCAGTTGGCAGGCTTGTCAAAGAGTTCCCGGTCCTCCCTCGAAACGCGGCCCGCAACGCGCAATGCCTTCCCCCATGCTTGCGCCAGCCGTCGAGATCAAGGCCGGTACCAGTTGGCGGGTCGATCGAAAAAGTCCTCGCCCTCGCCCGTCCAGCCCCATGGATTGGCTGGACCGATTTCGGAAAGTCGGGTCCCGGCCGGCAGCATCATCCATGGCTTGAGGATGTAGCGTGGCGACTGTGCCTCGTGTGCGGTCGTCGGGTCGACAGCCGCGACCAGGGGGCGCGCCGCGCCGAGCTCGAGCGCACCCGCGTCGATGCGAAGTCGGATAAGGAGCTCCCCGCTGGGAACCCGGGCCCACACACCCTGAACGTCGCAAACCGGCGTGCCGTCGAGCCCGACCTCGATTGCCGCCGTGCTGTAGGTGACCTGGCCAGCGCTCTGCACGACCTGCCCGTCCGGCGGCCAAAGACTGAGCTTCTTGCTCTTTAGCGGAGCGAGGTCCTTGCGATCGAGACGCTTGCCACCGAGTGTCACGCCGACCGCATAGGGACCGAGCAGCCGCGCACCCTCGAATGCGACCTGCTTGAAGTTCAAGGCTTCGTCCTGCAGCTCCTTGAGCTTTCCGAGCCGAAGCTGCTCCTGCTCGGCAGCCGACAGCGTCTGGCAGTTGGGTACGTTGACGAGCTCGCACACCGGCTTGGTCATGACCGCGCTCAGCCGGCTCTTGAAATCGGCGAGCCGAGCCTCGATGTCGCCCTCGTTACTGATACCGAGCTTGGCCATCCGCGCCGCCAGGCTCTTGATGTTGCGCTCCGAGCACTCCCCGCCCGAGGACAACGCGCACCGGCGAGAGGCGATGTTGATACACGCCGACTTGAGCATGGCCTCGGTGAGAACCGGCGTCGGAGGCACCCCATAGAGCTCGATGCCCCAGCTCAACGCCTCCTCGAGACGCGTGATGTAGAAGAACTTCTCCGGCGGCACCGTGAGAAAGGCGAGCAGGAGATCGGTCGGCAGCTCGCGCGAGAACGGGATCGTCACCCGGTCGACGAACGTCCACTCGGCATCCTGGTGCGCGGCGACGGGGAGATCGCTGCCCGACGCCTCTTTGGCCGGCACCGCGATTGCTTTGATGCTGGCCAGCGCATTCGCGTACGCCCTCGTTGCGAGCAGCGACGCCTCCGCTGGTGCGAGCATGCAGTCCTTCTCGTTCGCCACCGGCCGCCCGACGGCGTGGCACGCCTGGCTCTCGGGAAAGTTGAGCCGCGGCGAATGGAACCCGAGCATGCCGCGGTAGTGGAGGTAACGCCCCGGATTGTCTGCTGCGTACATGGTGACCCGGTTGGAGGCCGGAGCGCTCATGAACAGGATCGCACAGGCCGACAGACACTCGGCGCGATCCTCGACCACCATCATCCAGCCCTCGAACATCGCGGCGAGCCGCGTGCCCTCGGCAAGATCGCCCCCATTCGAGAACAGACAGAGCGCGAGAAAATGTCCCCCGACCGGCTTGCCATGGGCAGCCTCCTGCTCCGCCAGGAATGCCGCCACCTCGGACGTCATGCGTGCCGCATCCCCGAGACGGGCCGGAGAGCCTTCGGGGGCCGTCAGGACCGGCCCGCGGATCTCGCCCTGAAGACGCGCGTTGCAGTGCGGGGTGAAGAACGGCGGGCCGGGATCGTTGTATCCCTCGTCGAAAAAGTCGAGCGTCGCAGCGTCCGCGCCCCCTGCCTCGGCCGCAGCCAGAAGCACGCACGCCAGCCCAAGAGCCGCGAGAACACGGCACACCGCCAGCAGCCCTATCCTGAATGCTCGAGTGAAATCAGAAACCTGTCTGTGCGCCTTCCCGAACGTCATAACGCCACCCAACACATAAAAAAAAATGCATCCACCTCACCTCAGGCAGGCCTGCAGCGGCACGATGCTAGCGCCAAACGCGCCAATGGGCATCCGTCAAATGAATGACATCGGAAAAGAAAGCCGACCGTGTCGGCGAGCCGGCGCGGCGGCCGCGGAACGCACGTCAGGTGACCGATTTAGCTCGTGGTGCGCCGCACGCCTCCGTATCGAGCAGCGTTGTACAGCGGCAGGCGCGCTACTGAAGTCGGCGACCGCGCCGCGGTCGCGCCACGCGGGTCTCCATGAACGCGAGCGGTTTCTCGAACACCTTGAGCGCCTTCGCCTCCATGGCGCGATACTGCCTGACCAACTCGCGCCCGAACGGCGTCAACTCGGCGGAGCCGCCGCCCTTGCCACCGTGCTGGCGGGCGATGATTGGCTCGCTGAACGTGCTGTTGAACTCGTCGATCAAGTACCAGGCGCGCTTGTAGGACATCTCCATCGCTGCGGCCGCCTTGGCGATCGAGCCGTGCTCGTCGATGAGCTCGAGCAGGCGTATGCGGCCGTGACCGATGTAGCGCTCCTTGTCGAAATCGATCCTCAAGACGACGCGTGTAGGCATCGGGAGTGTTCCCGTGTGGAGACTTCGAGTGATGTAACGCGCTTCCGGACGCGAGGAAAGGCGGCAGCGCTGGCTGCCGTCGACACGACGCAGCCGCAGACCGGCAACGAGAAAGCCGGGATGCTCCAGGCACCCCGGCTCGCCAAACGTCTAGAAGCTCTCCGTCAGCCGAAGACCGCTGGTCTCAGCGGCACGGCCTGGCATCGATCTGGCAGTCGACCGACCCACCGCCGGCCGGCGAGCATCTGATCTGCTTCTGTGCCGCGCGGCCGAACCGGGCCCAGTCGCTGCCGTACTCGAGGTCGACGAAGCTCGACCAGCTCTTGATGGCCTCCGCCTGCGCCACGCGCTTGTTGGGGCCCGAGCCGCTGCCGTAGTGCCAATGATCGGCGAAGCAGAGCCGCCCCCCCTCGCGACGCAGCTCATGGGTGACGTGAAGCCCTGTCTCATCGGCCACGGCCGGGAGCGCAAGGGCAACAAAGGCGGCGGCAGCAAGGGTGAAGCTCAGCTTCGGCGACATGCGGGAGACCCTCTCCGTTTTGCGATATGGGAATAAGACCTGATCTGAGTATGCCCGATTCATCATGTTCACGCGATACCCGCGGGCCGCGGGATAACGAAGTTCCCTGGTGCCTGATGCAACGGCGCACCGCATCGAAGGTCCGAGTTGGAAGGGTCAGTTGCCTGAGCTACTTGACCGCGACGACCGCGATCTCGACCAGCATGCGCGGATCGACGAGCTTTGCTTCGACGGTGGCGCGGGCAGGAGCGGCGCCGCCGCCGAGCCAGGCCGTCCATGCCTCGTTGGCGCCCTCGCGGTTGCGCACGTCCGTGAGCCAGATGTTGGCCATCACGATCCGGCTCTTGTCAGTGCCCGCGAGCGCCAGCAGCCGGTCGATCTCGGCGAGGACCTCCGCTGTTTGTCCCTTGATGTCGGCGGCGAGGTTCGCAGGCACGATGCCGGCCGTATAGACGGTCCCGTTGGCCTCGACGCACTTGGAGTAGACGGCGGTGGATTCGTAGCGGTTGATCGACATGTCTTGCGAGGCCCTTTCGTTCCCTGGTGGCGGCGGTCTCATAGCAGCGGGGCAACTCCGGTGCCAGAGCTATCGGGTTCGCCACATCCCAACTACTGGCTGCCCGCCCGGTCGACGGCGATGTGCTCGCCGGCGTGTACGCTTTTTAGTTGCGCGACGTCGTCGAGCGCGAGCGCGAACACGTTGCAGCGGCTAGCTAAGCGGATCTCGCCGTTCTTCGACAGCGGCGTGGGCCCGAACCCGATCGCGATCGCATCGCCCTCGGGCCAGAACACGATTTCGCCCGCCGTGACGACATCCTTGGCGTCGGTCTCGAGGGCACTCGAAAGCGGCGCGTTGAAATAGACTTCGCGCCCCCACGTCTGCGCCGGCGCGCAGATCGGCAGCGCTTGCCACACCCGGCCCGCGGTGGGGGTGTCGAGGAGCTTCGCTCTGATGGACACGCTCCCAACCCGGATGACGATGACCCGCACGCCTGAGCCCCACTCAACCCTGCGTGCTGGAGCGCTCCTACGTCCCGGACGAAGGCGCACCACCCGCCGCGCTTCTCGCGCGCGGCACGACACCCAGGTTTCCCCTCCCCTTGCCCGCGAGCCGCGGGCTCGGCCGCTTCAGACGGCCTTGATACTGACTTTCTCACCGGGGGCGACACGGTTCAAGAGGGTGACGTCGTCGAGCGCCCGGGCCCAGACGTTCGCAGGCGCCCCGAGCCGGATCTCACCCGGCCGCGAAATCGGTGTTGGAGCATAGGCGATGACGACTCGGTCGTCCTCGACCTCGAACGCGATGTCGCCCGCCTGGACGAGCACGCGTGCGCCGCGCTCACGGCCGGTCTCGACCGGCACCTCGAACCTGACGACACCGCCCCAGGTCTCGGCGGTGGAGTAGAGCGGCAACGCGGCCAACAGGCGTGCCGCTGTTGCCGTGCCGAGGAGCTCGGCCCGGATAGTGACGCGGCCTACCTCGACGACGATCCGCCTCCCGGCGACCTCGGACGAGTCCGGGCCCCCGACCTCGTTCGGCCGCTCGGCGCCGCGCCGTCTCAGGATGTTCGTCGGCATTGGACCACTAGAGACCGTCATGCTGCTGCTATCAAGAGGCAGTTCGACGGCCCCCGAGGCTATGGACCACGGGGGCACCGTCTGGCGGCGGGCTGCAGACCTGTGCCATAGCGTGCCCCATGAGCGAAGAGCACCTTGCCAGCTTTGAGACCGGCCTAATCACCGTCGATCTCGGCCAGATCGCCGCCAATTGGCAGGCGCTGGCCCGCCTCGTCGCGACGGCCGAGTGCAGTGCGGTCGTCAAGGCGGACGCCTACGGGCTCGGTGCCTCGCGCGTCGTCCCGGTCCTCGCCACCGCGGGCTGCCGGACCTTCTTCGTCGCCACGCCAGGTGAGGCCCGCGAGGTCCGCGCGCTCGCCCCTGCGGCCTCGATCTTCGTCCTCGATGGCCTGTTCCCTGGTGCCGCAACAGCCCTCAGCGAGCTCGCAGCCACACCGGTCCTCGCCAGCCTCGACGAGGCCCGAGATTGGGCCGCCCACGCCCGCTCCCTCGGCCGGACGCTCCCCGCCGCCCTCAATCTCGCAACCGGCCTCAACCGTCTCGGCCTCTCAGCCCGCGAGGTCGAGATGCTCCTCGCCGACACCAGGACGCTCTCTGCGCTCGACCTGGGGCTCGTCATGAGCCACCTCGCCTCCGCTGACGACCCCTCCGATCCGAAAAACGAGGAGCAGCGGCAAGCCTTCGAGGCGCTCCGCGCCGTGCTGCCCCGCGCACGCGCGAGCCTTGCCGCCTCGGACGGACTGATGCTCGGGCCGCGCTTCCATTACGACCTCGTCCGCCCCGGCTACGCCTTGTATGGCGGACAGGCCTTCCGCGGCGGCCCGGCCCCGGTGGCACCCGTGGTCTCGGTCGAGGCCCGCGTGCTCCAGGTGCGCGACGTAGCCCCCGGCGAGACGGTCGGCTATTCGGCCACCTGGACGGCGAGCCGCCCGTCACGCATTGCCGTCATCGCAGCCGGCTACGCCGACGGCTTCGCCCGCGGCGCCAGCGCCCCGGCGGGCCGCGAAGGTGGCTTGGTGAGCTTGGGCGGGCGCCTTGCTCCCGTCGTCGGACGCGTCTCGATGGATCTCATTACGGTCGACGTCAGCGACGTCCCGGGCGGCGTCCGCCGCGGCGACCTCGCCACCCTCGTCGGCCCCGGCCTCACGCTGGAGGCCGTCGGCCAGCGCGCCGGTACTATCGGCTACGAGGTACTGACACGGCTCGGCCGGCGATTCGAGCGCCGTTATGTCGGGGATTAGCAGACGCTGTGCCTTGCCCTCACGACGGGAACGGGGCTAGCAGGCACCATGGCCAAGCCATCGAAGCTCACCTACGTCTGCCAGGCCTGTGGCGCCGTCGCCTCGAAGTGGACCGGCAAATGCGTCTCGTGCGGCGAGTGGAACACGCTTGCCGAGGAGACCGACGCCGGCCCGCCACCGGGCTCGGGCCTCGTGCGCGGCGCGAGGGGCCGCGCCGTCAGGCTCGAAAGCCTGGCCGGCGGCGCCGCGGAGGCTGCCCGCATCGTCACCGGGATGACCGAGCTCGACCGCGTGACGGGTGGCGGGATCGTACCCGGCTCCGCTATGCTGGTCGCCGGCGAGCCCGGAATCGGCAAGTCGACCCTCCTGCTGCAGGTGGCCGCGAGTCTCGCCCGCTCCGGCCGGCGCACCGTCTACTTCTCGGGCGAGGAGGCCGCCGCGCAGGTGAGGCTTCGCGCCGAGCGACTCGGCCTGGCCGATGCTCCGGTCGCACTCGCCGCCGAGACCAACCTCTCCAGCATCATGGCGACCTTGGACGAGGAGCAGCACGCCGACCTCGTCGTCGTCGATTCGGTCCAGACGCTGTGGTCCGATGCCCTCGACGCTGCCCCGGGAACCGTTTCCCAGGTGCGCGCTGCCACCCAGTCGCTGATCCGCTTCGCCAAGACCAAGGGCGCCGCGCTCCTCCTCGTCGGCCACGTCACTAAAGACGGCCAGATCGCCGGACCCAAGGTCATCGAGCACATGGTCGACGCCGTGCTCTCGTTCGAGGGCGACCGCGGCCACACCTTCCGCATACTGCGCGCCACCAAGAACCGCTTCGGTGCCACCGACGAGATCGGTGTGTTCGAGATGGCCGCCGAGGGCTTGCGCGAGGTCGCGAACCCGTCCGAGCTGTTCCTCGGCGACCGCGGGAGTCTCGCGCCCGGCGCCGCGGTATTCGCCGGCATGGAAGGCACCCGCCCGATCCTGGTCGAGATCCAGGCCCTCGTCGCGCCGACCTCGTTTGGCGTTCCGCGTCGCGCCGTCGTCGGCTGGGACGGCAACCGCCTCTCTATGCTGATAGCCGTGCTCGAGGCCCGCTGCGGCATCTCGTTTGGCCAGCACGACGTCTACCTCAACGTTGCCGGCGGCCTGAAGATCGTCGAGCCGGCCGCCGACCTCGCAGCAGCAGCAGCCCTCGTTTCGGCGCTCGTCAACGTCACGTTGCCTTCGGGGGCCGTCTATTTCGGCGAGGTGTCCCTCTCGGGCGCCGTGCGCGCTACGAGTCACACCGGGCTCAGACTGAAGGAAGCTAAAAAACTTGGCTTCAATCAAGCCGTTATACCGGCCGCTGGCGAGATCGCCGGCGACGGCAAAAGCCTGGATCTACAGCGGATAAGCCACCTCAAGGAGCTTGCGGGCACGCTCGCCGCATGCGACTGAACCACCTGCCGCCACAGTCGGATTGCATAGTGATGAGGCAGGCACCCGACCGCAAACGGCCCCTAGGGAGTTATCACGCATGATCGGTCCCTTGACCTATCTCGATGCCGCGCTGCTCGCCGTAGCCTTCATTTCGGGATTGCTGGCCATGTACCGCGGCTTGACCCGCGAGCTGCTTTCGATCGTGTCGTGGCTGACCGCCGCCGCCGTCACCTTCTGGTTCGTCCTGTCGTACAAGCAGGTCGCCGAGGACGCGGCCACCCAGATGGGCGCTCCTGTGCCGGTCGCTCAGATCGCCATCGGCTCGGTCATCTTCCTCATCGTGCTCATCGTGGTGCATCTCATCACCTCGCGCATTTCCGACGCCGTGCTCGACAGCCGCGTTGGCATGATCGACCGCATTCTCGGCTTCGTTTTCGGCGCGTTGCGTGGCTTCATCCTGATCGTCATCGTGTTCATGCTGGGCGACTTCCTGGTTTTCGGCGGCCACTACATGAAGAAGGAGGCGGGCGCCCCGCCCAAGGCGCCGGAATGGGTCACGAACTCGCTCTCGCTGCCGTACATCACCTCGACCGGACAATCGATTGCCTCGGTCCTGCTCGAGCACTATCCGTCGTCGCTGTTGGGTGAGAAGACGACCTCTCCCGTCGAGCCGGCCCAGTAGAGCGGGCCCGACCCGCGAGCCGACCCGAATAAGACTCGCGGCCGCACATGTCTCCCGTTGGCATAGGTCAAGCCTCGGAGGCTGCTCGACCACAAGGTTATTTGGTCGCTGATCCGCTGTTCTTGTTGGCACTTCCCGTTACACGGAATTATCATTATTCCGTCACACGGCTTTATCGCCGGGAGCACCCCGTCTATGGGACGCTCGCGGCGAAGGCCGGCCCGTAAGCGGCGGGCGAGCGGCGGGAGGCGGCCATGACAGAGACCAGGCAACGCGGTGCTCGAGATTGGAACCCGGAGCTATCTCGATACGGTGACGACAGGCTCCGCGAGGAATGCGGTGTGTTCGGCATTTTCGGACACTCCGAGGCTGCGGCTCTCACCGCCCTGGGCCTTCATGCCCTCCAGCACCGTGGCCAGGAAGGCGCCGGCATCGTCACCTACGAGAGGGATGTAGAGAACGGCCGCGAGGTGCAGCGCTTCCACTCGCAGCGTCACCTCGGCCTCGTCGGCGACTACTTCAACCGCGCCGAGGTCATCCAGAAGCTCAAAGGTCACGTCGCCGTCGGCCACAACCGCTATTCGACGACCGGCGAGCCGCATATCAAGAACGTGCAGCCGCTCTACGCCGACATCGACACCGGCGGCTTCGCCGTCGCTCACAACGGCAATCTCACCAATGCCCTGACGCTGCGCCAGGAACTCATCTCCTCCGGAGCCATCTTCCCCTCCACCTCCGACACCGAGGTCATCCTGCACCTCGTTTCGCGCTCGCAGAAGCGGCGCATCGTCGAGCGCTTCATCGAGGCCATCCGCCAGATCGAGGGCGCCTACGCCCTCGTCGCCATCACCAACGACATGATGATCGCCGCCCGCGATCCCGTCGGCATCCGCCCGCTCGTCCTCGGCCGCCTCGGCTCGTCCTATATCCTCGCGTCCGAGACCTGTGCCCTCGACATCGTCGGCGCCAAGTTCGAGCGCGAGATCGAGAACGGCGAGGTCGTCGTCATCACGCAGGACGGTATCGAGAGCCATCGGCCCTTCCCCAAGCGGCCGGCGCGCCCCTGCATCTTCGAGTACATCTACTTCGCCCGCCCCGATTCCATCATCGGCGGCCGCTCCGTTTACGATGTCAGGAAGCAGATGGGCGTGCAGCTTGCCAAGGAGAGCCCGGCCGAGGTCGACCTCGTCGTACCAATTCCCGATTCCGGCGTCCCCGCCGCCATCGGCTACGCACAGCAGTCGGGAACGCCGTTCGAGCTCGGCATCATCAGGAACCACTACGTCGGGCGCACCTTCATCGAGCCGGAGCAGCGCATCCGTGCCTTCGGCGTCAAGCTCAAGCACTCGGCCAACGCCGGCCTCATCAAGGGCAAGCGCATCGTCCTGATCGACGACAGCGTGGTCCGCGGCACCACGTCGATGAAGATCGTGCAGTTGATGTACGACGCCGGAGCCCGCGAGGTACACATGCGCATCTCCTCGCCGCCGATCACGCATTCCGACTACTACGGCATCGACACGCCAACCCGCACGCAGCTCTTGGCCGCCAACCACACGCTCGAGGAGATGCGCGAGTTCATGGGCGCAACGAGCCTTGCCTTCCTGTCGGTCGACGGCATTTATCGGGCCGTGGGATACAACGGCCGGGACGACCTGTCGCCCCAGTTCACCGACCACTGCTTCACCGGCGAGTACCCGACCGAGCTCACCGACCAGAATGGCGGCAGCCCGAAGCAGCTCTCGCTGCTCGCCTGACACAGTGATCGCTCCGCCGACGGCCGGGCTGAGCAAGTCGTGACGTGCAGAACTTGGCATCCGCGCGCAGTCGGCGGGGCGGCCGCGCCTAAGCCAGGGAGCATACCGGCCGGCCGGCCGTCATCAGCTCCACTGAGTCGGGATTTGGCCGGACAGAACGAGGACCTGACGGACCTCAGCCATCGTACAAGCGGGCGCACTTGGCCCGCCATGCCAGACACCGTGCGCCGGGGTGGAAACCAAACCGGTTAGCGCACCCTTGCTCTCCAGCCGCGAGCCGCGTTAGCTCATCGCCTCGAGAAAAGCCGGGCACGAGCCCGCAACAGCAGGACCAACGATGGCATTGGATAAACGCCTCAAGGGCAAGCTGGCGCTGGTGACCGGTGCCTCGCGTGGATTGGGCCGGGCGACCGCACTCGCGCTCGCCCGCGACGGCGCGCACGTCATCGTAACGGCGAGGAGCCAGGGCGCCCTTGAGGAGCTCGATGACGAGATCCGGAAGGTCGGCGGAACCGCCACCATCCTGCGTCTCGACTTGAGGAACGGCGACCAGATCGACCACCTCGGACCGACCATCTACCAACGCTGGGGCAAGCTCGACATTCTCGTCGGCAACGCCGGATTGCTGGGACCGCTCGCGCCGCTCCCGCACGTCACCGCCGATCAGTGGCAGCTCGTGCTCGACGTCAACCTTTCCGCCAACTGGCGGCTCATCCGCACCCTCGACCCTCTGCTGAAGAACGCTGAGGCCGGCCGCGCCGTGTTCGTCTCCTCCGGCGCCGTCAGCTCCTGCCGTGCCTACTGGGGCCCGTACTCGGTCACCAAGGCCGCGCTCGAAGCATTGGCCCGCACCTATGCGGCCGAGTGCGCCAACACGGCCGTGCGCGTCAACATCGTCAACCCCGGTCCGATGCGCACCGTCATGCGCGCCAAGGCCTTCCCGGGCGAGAATCCCGAGACGCTGCCGGAGCCCGCGGCGGTCGCGCCGCTCATGGTCGAGCTATGCCTGCCCGCAACGTCCGCCAACGGCGAGGTCGTGATTTTCCACGATTGGCGGACAGCGCAAGACAAGGCCGCGCCAGCGCCCCACGCGGATAGCGCCGCGCCTGTTTCGGCGGACGCCGCGCCCGCCCTCGACGAGCAGAGCCCCGCCCCGCCATCGAAGGGAAAGAGCAAGGCCAAGGCTTCAGAATAGCCGCCGTTATTCCCTTCCCCTTGAAGGCGAGGCGCCGGGGCTGGGCGAACCCCGAAGTCGAAAGATCCCTCACCAGAGCCGCTCGACACCCGCCGTACCCGTCTCGCGACAGCCATAGAACCGCGTCTTGCTGAACAGCGGCTCTTGCCCGGCACGCGTGACTGGCTCGAAGTAGCAGTCTCGAAACCGGCACTCGACGATGAGGCAATCGTCGAAGGTGCAGGCGCTGCACTGATTGTCGTGTATGAACCGGCAGCGCTCGAAGGTGCAGCCGATGAACCGCGTCCCGCGGAACGACGCGCCGCGGAACACGCAATCGGTGAAGGTGGTATTGACGACGAGCGTGCCGTTGAACAGCACCTGGTAGTGGTCGACCCTCGCGAGCGCCGAGCAAAGGATCGCCCCGTCGACCGACGGCGGGTCGGCCTCAAGATCCTGGAATGTGCAGTAGCGGAAGATGGTGTCCCCGCTCCACTCGCTGGGCGCACCCCGCTTGCGGTCGAACTCCTCCCCCTCGATCAGCGCCTCCGTTTCCACGCCGCTCTCCTCGTTGTTGGCTCACGACGCCAGGCTCCCGCTGTGCCAGCCCCATTCCATCATGGGAAAGGAAGCTCCACCACCATCCCGTCGTACGCCGGCTCGATGTGGGGCGGCAGGTCGCGGCGCATGACCTCGTAATCGAGCTCGGCCGTCATGTGGGTCAGGATCGCGCGCTTCGGCCTGAAGCGCTCGATCCAGTGCAATGCGTCCTTGAGCCCGAAGTGCGACGGATGCGAGGCGAGCCTCAGAGCATCGACGATCCACAAGTCAAGACCTTCGAGAAGATTGAAGCTTTGCTCGGGAAGGCCCGAGATGTCGGGCGAATAGGCGACGTTGCCGAACCGGAAGCCGAGTGAGGCGATGTCGCCGTGCTCCTGCAGGATCGGCAAGACGGACAGCGCCCCGCCGCCGCCCTGAAACTCCACTGGCTTACCCGGCTCGAGGTCGTTTCCGGTCAAGATCGGCGGATAGCCCGAGCCCGGCAGGGTGCGGAAGCAGTAGGCGAAGCGCTCCTCGAGGCTCGCCCGTGTTACCGCATCGAACCAGCATGGCACGCGATGCTTCATCGAATAGGCAATGCCGCGAAGATCGTCGATGCCGTGCGTGTGATCGGCGTGATCGTGGGTAAAAAGCACCGCGTCGAGCGCCTCGCAGCGCACGGCGAGAAGCTGCTCGCGCAGATCCGGCGGCGTATCGACCAGCACCGCCGTCCGCCCGCCCTTCCCGATCGTCTCGACGAGCAGCGCGCAGCGCCGGCGCCGGTTCCTTGGATTCGTCGGATCGCACGCACCCCAGTGATTGCCGATGCGCGGCACGCCCCCCGACGACCCGCAGCCGAGAATGGTGAGACGGAGGGTCATGCGCCCCCCTCCGGCCGCGGCACCTTGGTGTAGATGCGGAAAAAGTTCTCTGTGGTCGCCCGCCCAATCTCGTCGGCCGTGATCCCGCGCGCCTTTGCCAGCGCCGCCGCGGTATGCACGATGTAGGCCGGCTCGTTGACCTTGCCGCGATAGGGTTCGGGCGCCAGGAACGGCGCATCCGTCTCGACCAGAATGCGGTCGAGCGGCACCTCGCAGGCAATCCCTCTGAGCTCTTCGTTCCTCTTGAACGAGACGACACCCGAGAACGACACGTAGAGCCCGAGATCGACGGCCCGCAGCGCAAGCTCGCGCCCGCCAGTAAAGCAATGCAGAATAGCGGGAAACGCTCCCTTCCGGTGCTCGTCCTCGAGGATCGCGATCGTATCGGCGTCCGCGTCACGGGTATGAATCTCGAGCGGCAGCCCCGTCTCTCGCGCCGCCGCGATGTGATTGCGAAAGCCCTCCGCCTGCGCCGCCGGCGTCGAATGTTTGTAGAAGTAGTCGAGACCCGCTTCACCGATGCCGGCGATCTTCGGATGCCTGGACAGCCTGACGATCTCGGAGACCGGGATGTCGAGCTCCTCGTGCGCCTGGTGCGGGTGCGTGCCGATCGTGCCGTAGACGCGGTCGTAGCGCTCGACCACGGCGAGCAGGTGATCGAGCTTCCTGATGCGCGTCGAGATGTTGACCAAGATGCCGACACCGGCCTCGTGGGCGCGGGCGACGACACCGTCGAGATCGTTCGCGAACTCCGGCCGGTCGATGTGGCAGTGATGGTCGATTAGCATCGTTATGGGTTCTAAGCTCGTTCGTATCTCAAGTAATCCCGCACCGGCCGACCGCGCGCCTCACCTTGAGGCGCGACCGGCAGGGCCATGGCGTCGGCGGCGGCACACACCTCCGGTCGGCCTCGGGCAGTGACGTTCGGGTTCCTCGGTTCAACCGCAGCGCCCCCACCCCAACTTCCTACCGCGGCCCTGAGGGCAGGACGCGGCGAGCCGACTCAGCTCTTCTTCGCCTCGCCCCTCTGAGCCGCCTCGCGCTTCGCCTTCTCCCGCTCGGCAGCCTTCTTGGCTTCCTTGGCAGCCTTGGCCGCTGCCTGCGCCTCCTTCGAGTTGGCCGAGCTCTTCGCGACCTCCTCCGACGGATCGACATAGCGAGGGAACAGGCCCTGCGGTTCGGCGATGGCCGTCCCGCCCACCAGCCGCCCGGCCTTGCCCAGCGCTGCAAAGTTCCGCCTGTCGGCCGGCTCCGCCAGCTGGTCGAGCAGCTTCCCGCCCCTCTCCGGCATCACCGGCTGGATGAGGATCGCGAACTGCCTGACGAGCTCGGCCGTCACATAGAGAATGGTCTCCATGCGCTTGGGGTCGCTCTTCTTCTTCACCCACGGCTCCTCGGCAGCGAAGTAGCGGTTGGCCTCCGCAATCACCGCCCACACCTGGTCGAGATAGCGCGTGATGCCCTGCGTGGCCATCTCCTCGCGGCACTTGTCGTAGAGCCCGTCCGCGGCAGCGATCATCGCCTCGTCCTCCGCCGAGAGCGGGCCAGGCGCCGGGATCTTGCCGTCGCAGTTCTTATAGATCATCGACAGCGAGCGCTGCGCGAGGTTGCCGAGGTTGTTGGCGAGATCGGCGTTGATGCGATTGGCGATGGCTTCGGGCGAATAGTTGCCGTCCTGGCCGAACACGACCTCGCGCAGGAAGAAGTAGCGCACCTCCTCGCGCCCGTAGGCATGAACGAGATCGAACGGGTCGACCACGTTGCCGACCGACTTCGACATCTTCTCACCCTTGTTGAGAACGAACCCGTGCGCGAACACGCGCCGCGGAAGAGCCAGGCCCGCGCTCATCAGGAATGCCGGCCAGTAGATGGCGTGGAAGCGCACGATGTCCTTGCCGATCATATGCACGTCCGCGGGCCAGAATAGCTTCCGCGGGTTGTCGCCCTTGTTCAGCACGCCGGTCGCCGTCGCGTAGTTGTTGAGCGCGTCGATCCACACGTACATTACGTGCCCCGGCGCGTCGGGTACGGGAATGCCCCAGTCGAGTGTCGAGCGCGAGATCGAGAGGTCCTCGAGTCCGCTTCGGACGAACGAGACGACCTCGTTCCGCCGCTCGGCCGGCAGGATGAAGTCCGGGTTGGCTTCGTAATGCGCGAGGAGCTTGTCGCCATAGGCCGACAGCCGGAAGAAATAGGTCTCCTCCTCGGTCCACTCGACCGGTGTGCCGGTCGGCGTCGCGATGCGGGCTCCCTCGCGAACCTCCGTCTCGCTTTCCTTGTAGTAGGTCTCGTCGCGGACCGAGTACCAGCCGCCGTACTTCTTCTTGAAGATGTCGCCGGCCTTCTCCATGCGCCGCCACAGCTCGCTGCACGCCTCGTAGTGGCGGGCTTCGGTCGTGCGGATGAAGTCGTCGTTGGACAGACCGAGCACCTTGGTCATCTCGACGAAACGCGCCGCATTGCGATCGGCGAGCGCACGAGGCGTCATTCCCTCCTTGGCCGCCGTCTGCTTCATCTTGAGCCCGTGCTCGTCGGTACCGGTGAGGAACAGCACATCCTTGCCGTCGAGACGCTCGAAGCGTGCGACCGCATCGGTCGCAATCGCCTCGTAGGCATGACCGATGTGCGGCACGCCGTTCGGATAGGAAATCGCGGTCGTGATGTAGAAGCGTGGCGCGGCCATGGGGCGGTCCTTGGCGAATGGCGCCTCACCCTAACCCTCGCCCCTGGGAGAGAGGAAATCCACCCGGCGCTCATGACCATCGCACGCGTTGCCGGAGAATTCTGTTCGCGCGACACGCGCCGCTCGAAGATCCCTCTTCCATAGGGCGAGGGTTAGGGTGAGGGGATGAAGACGTCTCAGGCCATCCTCGTACAGTGCCGAAGCCGGGCGGCGCAAGCGCGCTTGTCGCAGACCAGTCGATCAGCCGCGCGATAGCGCAGCCAAACGAGAAAACAACCCAAGGATCAGAGACTTACGATCGAGATTCAACGCGTCCGCGGTTGCCTTGTCGGCGTGCATCGCCTCGAACGCCTCGGCCCAGGCGGTCAGCCGGCCGTCGCCGATCAGCCGGGCCGCGAGTTCTGCCTCACCGCTTGCCCCACCCGCACCCGCACGCGCTCGGATCAGCCGCGCGACGAGCCCGGAGAGCAGGCCGAAGAATAGCTCGAACCGCGCGTCTGCCGCCGGCGACGACAAATCGTCAGCGAGCCGGTGTACCTCGACCCAGTCGAGCATAGGCAGCGACCTCACGACAGCGACGAGACGCCGGTTGAGCTCCAGTCCGCTACCCGCATGCAGTGCCAGCAGACGGCGCACGCTCCCGTCCGCAAGCTGCAATAGCTCGTCCCAGTCGGAGGCCGCGGGCAGGCTCGCCGTACTCTCCTCACCGCTTGCCGCAATCGCCTGTGTCACCGCCTTGCGCAACGCGTCCGGCGCCAGCGCGGGCAACTCGAGCAGGCGGCAGCGCGAGCGGATCGTCGGCAAGAGCCGACCGGGATACGACGTCAAGAGAACGAACACCGTTTGCGGCGGCGGCTCCTCGAGCGACTTCAGGAGCGCGTTCGCTGCCGAGATCGAGAGCTCGTCCGCCGTGTCGACGATTACGACCCGCCACGCATCCTGATCTGGCGTAAGGTGCAGGAAGCCGGCCAGCCGGCGCGCCTCGTCGACGGTGATCTCGGTCTTGAGCTTCTTTGTCTTGAAGTCGTACGGCCGCCGCAGCACGAGCAGGCCTGGGTGGGCCTGCGCGATCACCTGCCGTGCCGCCGGTACGTCGGCAGCGACCGCCAGCGTGCCCCCGAAAGCATCTCGGTCGTGGACCGCGGCGAGAAGGAACTTGGCGAACCGGTAGGCGAGCGTCGCCTTGCCGATCCCCTCTGGTCCGGCGATGAGCCAGCCATGGTGCATCCGTCCGCTCTCGAACGCCTTGAGCAGTGTGCGCTCGGCGGCGTCCTGACCGAAGAGATTGGCGGTCGTGCGAGGGTGCGGGAAACCCTCGACCCGGTCGGGCTCGGGAAGCTCCTCGATCTCCGCGGCAACCGGCGCACGAGCCATTATGTACGCGCCCCGCGCACGAGCCGTTCCGAGACTGCCTGCCAAACGAGACGCGCGACCTGCTCGGGCGTCTTGGTGCCGTCGATGACGGCGCAGCGCTCGGGCTCGGCAGCGGCAATGGCGAGAAAACCCTCCCGCAAACGCTTGTGATACCCGAGATCCCGGCCCTCGAAGCGGTCTGCCATGAGCCCCTCGACCTTGCGCTGTCCCGCACCGGCCGTCGCTGCGGCTGAGGACGGCTGCCCAGCCGTGCCCCGGCGCAAGGCCGCCCGCGCGAGCCCGACCTCGGCCGGCACATCGATGACGAGCGTGAGGTCGGGGCGGGCCGCCTTCCCGACGATCAGGTCGAGCGCGTCGAGAACGCGCGGATCGACCGCGCCGGCGTGGCCCTGGTAGACGCGGGTCGAGTCCGAGAACCGGTCGCACACGACCCACTCGCCCTTGGCGAGCGCGGGCAGGATACGGTTGTCGAGGTGGTCGGCCCTCGCCGCAAAGAAAACGAGTGCCTCGGCCAGTGCCGAATGGCTGCCGGTTGCAGGATCGAGGATCGCCTCGCGCAGACGCTCCGCGAAGGGCGTGCCGCCCGGCTCCCGAGTAACCAGGACTGTAATGCCGTGCTCCTGGGCGAGACGCTCGGCGAGGACCCGCGCCTGGGTCGACTTGCCGGAGCCCTCGCCGCCCTCCAAGGTAATGAATTTCCCGCGATTCATGGGACCGACACTAGCGGTCTTCGGGCCCGAGTTGAAGCCCGCCCGGCCAGAGGGCGCTCACGAGGCGCACGAAAGTTGTCGGACCTCGCCTCGGTCGGCTTCGCCTCGCTCGCTCCAGCCTATGCGTCGAAGCACATCACAAATGCGCCCAGCGGAGCGCGAGGTAGACGAGCGAATCGAGCCCCCTCCACACGAAGCCGGCCGGCTCGACATCGGTCGCCGCGTAGAGTGGAACCTCGCTCGTAGCCGTCGGCTCTCCGCCGGACGGACCAAGGCTCGACACCCGGAGCCGGGCGACCTCGTCGCCCTTTTTCAGCGGCGGTTTCAAGGGCCCCGCGTAGACGATCTCGCCCTTGAGCTTCTGGTTGGCCGGGAAGCGAGGCAGCACCACCTCGAGCGGTCCGTTGCCGGTTAGCGGCACGTACCACCGGCTGCCGCCCCAGACGCGGGCGAAGCCCACCTCCTCGTCGGCCTCGAACAGCTTCAGGCTGGCCGCACTCTTGATCCCCCACTCGAGAACCTTGCGGCTCTCCTCCCGGCGCTCCTTTTCGCTCCCGAGCCCCATCACCACACCGATGAGCCGCCGGCCGTCGTTGACTGCCGAGAATACGATGCCATAGCCGGCATCCTTGGTATGGCCGGTCTTGAGACCGTCCACATTGAGCTCGCTACCGAGCAGCGGGTTGCGATTGAAGAAGCGGTACTTCTTGTACTGGAACTCCTTCTGCGCGAATATTTTATAGAGTTCGGGATAGGTCCGGATGATGTGCCGGGCGAGGGCCGCGAGTTCGCGCGCGGTCATCAGATGTCCCTCGGCCGGCAATCCGGTCGAGTTCGCGAACGTCGACTTGGCAAGCCCGATACGGCGCGCCTCGTCCGTCATCATCTTGGTGAAGTTCGCCTCCGTACCGGCGAGCGCCTCGGCGACGGCAATACAGGCGTCGTTCCCGGACTGCACGATCATGCCCTGGATGAGCTCGTCCACGCGCGCCTTGGTGTTGATCGGCACGAACATGGCCGACGTGCCCGACGGCGCGCCACCCTTGCGCCAGGCGTTCTCGCTCACCGTAAACTCGTCCGACGCGTTGACCTTGCCGTCGCGCAGCGACTTGAATAGCACGGCGACCGTCATGAGCTTGCTCATGGACGCCGGCGGCACCAGCTCGTCGGCCGCCTTCTGGAAGATTGTGGCGCCGGTCTCGTAGTCGATGAGGATGGCGTTGCGGGCCTTGGTCACGAGCTCGCCCGTTTGCTGTGCCGAGGCCGCGCCGACGCCGAAGACGACGAGGCCGAGCACCGAAGCGAGAGCCGCGAGCAGACGGACCGCCGCCGTCGTCCCGAGAGTAGCGATCATTCGCGTTGTCCGAGCTGCCCTAGAGCATTTTCCGACCAAGTGGACACCGACTCGTCGAAGAAAATGCGGCCCAAAAATGGACCAGAGCGAAGTTCCGGTTCCGGAGAAACAAAATCCGCGCTGGACTGTCGGGACTATCCCGTCACGGCCGGGCCGCTGTCAACCCGCATCGCCGCGTCGACCTCGACTCCCGCGCGACGCACGGTGGATCTCTCACCGCGACGCGACCTGCGCTCGGTATGCCGTCGCCGACCACACGCCGGTCGTCGCGGCCCTGGGCCATGCGCCACCGGCCTCTGCCGTGGCCGCAGCGAGCGTCGGCCCGCGACCGGTAGACTGCTGGGCGAGGAACTGCCGTTCGCGCCTGTCGTTGCCGTCAAGGGGTGCTGGACCTGCATAGCGCACGCGGACGCTACCGATGCCCCGTCCCCGCAGGCCGAGCGCGTCCGCCGATGCGCGCGACAGATCCATGATGCGGTCGTCGACATAGGGTCCGCGGTCGTTCACCCGAACGAGAATCGTGCGCCCGTTGGAAAGGTTGGTGACATAGGCGTAGGACGGCAGCGGCATGGTGGGGTGCGCAGCCGTCAACGCGTTCATGTCATAGATCTCGCCGTTGGCGGTGCGCCGGCCGTGGAAGTCGTCGCCGTACCAGGAGGCCAGACCGCGCCGGTCGTAACCCGGCTCCACCCGCGGCACGTAGACCCGGCCGCCGACCGAGTAGGGTTGTCCGAGCTTGGCCACGCCGCCGCCCTTCGGCATTTCCGCTCCGCCCAGTCCACTCGCGACCCGCGGCGATGCTGGTGGGTTGTAGCTGCTTGTTGCCGGCCGCGTGCTGGCGCAACCCGCTGCGCTGAGAGCGGCGGCCGCCGCGAGAGCCAGGCGCACGATCGATGGCCACCGGTGCTTGTGCCGGTTCCGCAACGGCCGTGAGATATCGTTTCCCGCCTCGCTGTGCCGCGAGCCGGGACGAGAGCAATCGTCCATTGAAGCCATCCCCGTCGGCCCGATGAGAGCCGTCCGTCCCGATCCGCCGCGGGCCCCTCTGCGAGGCCCCCTGGAGGTAGGAGACCACTATGACAGAGCCTCGTGAGGGTCCCTTGAAGGAATTCGTTCAAATTCTATCGACTTGAAACCAACAGCCGGGCGGCCTTGCTGCGGTCGGGACGATGCCCCGCCGTCGCCGCTGCAATAGCTTGTCTGTGGGTCGTCGGCGCGGGCCCGGGTGCGTGCCGATCCTTCGAGCAGGGGGGCTTCGACCTCGCCTCGATCCTGACAACGTCATAGGGACCTCGCGACGCCGTCCCACCGGTCTCGTTCCCCCGCCACCTGACTGGAAGCCGACGCGGCTTGAGGTGCCGCGCCGGGCCGTATAGGGTCGCCGGGCTTCGAACCGGCTGGGCGCCCTGCGTCCGGCCCGACGGATGGGTGGCCGAGTGGTTTATGGCAGCGGTCTTGAAAACCGCCGTGGGCGCAAGTTCACCGGGGGTTCGAATCCCTCCCCATCCGCCAAACGCAAACTCAACCCATTGATCGCAAACCCGATCTTTGCAGCGACCGAGACAAGATCCCTGCATCTTGACCTACCCTCGCTGACCCGTCCGGGGACAGCCTGGTTCAGGACACCTCCGCCACCTCGATGCAAAGGCGGCGGCGCGACGGGCTCGGGAGCATCCCTCTGCAGCCGCAGCAAGGATCACCCTGTCGAAAAGGGTTCCGCGCCATCGTGACCGTCCGCATTGCGGGCTGATCGATGACCGATCCCGTGAGGCGACATCGGCGACGGGGCCGCAGCGTTCGGCCATCATGCGTGCTCGGATGTCCGCTGCCCGGAGTTTTGCTACCGCTCTCGCGCCGCCTTGAGCAGCAACAGCATCCCTGACATCGTTGCCTCGAGCCCGCAGTAGCGTTCCGGAGATGCCTGCATGCGTTCGATGAAGTTGAGCAGAGCCTTTACGCTGATCGAACCGGGGCCCGTGGTGCTCGTCACGACTCACGACCGGGGCAAGAGCAATATCATGACCATCTCGTGGACCATGGTGTTGGACTTCACCCCCGTGTTCGCTGTCGCGACGGGCCCATGGAACTACTCGTTTGCGGCCATGCAGAAGACCAGGGAGTGCGTTATCGCCATTCCGACGGTCGATCTGCTTGACCGCGTTGTCGGGATTGGGACCTGCTCCGGTGCTGATAGCGACAAGTTCGCCAAGTTCAAGCTCACTGCTATCGGCGGCAAGGTCGTCAAAGCACCGTTGATCGCCGAGTGCCTGGCCAACATCGAGTGCAAGGTCGTAGACATTGTTGCCAAGCACAACATTGTCGTGCTTGAGGCCCTAGCAGCCCACATTGATCCGGCGCGAAAAGAGAAGCGCACGGTTCACGCGGTCGGCGACGGCACTTTCGTCGTCGATGGCCGGAAGCTCGATCGCAAAAAGATGATGGCCTCCAAGCTGCCCGCGGGCCTCTAGCTGCCAGTGACCCACCCGCCGCCACTGAGGTGGCCACGGAGGCGATATTGGTTCCTAGCACCTCCGTCTCGAGGCGGATCCACGGACCGCTCAGATCGCACCGGGCGTTCACACGGACGCCGAGCGCGATTTACGTTCCGCAGCCCGCGGTCGGAGGCGACAAGTCGAGGCGCGGCGGCTTCTAGCTCGTCGAAACGATACCGTTCGTCTGCACGTGTCCCACCACGCTGAACCGACAAGTCGGATCATTCACGCTCACAAGAGTGCGCGGCATCACGATGCGAACGGCGGCGAGACGGCGCCCGATTGAGTCGTGTCCCCTGTGACGCCCAGCACCCTGCGAGCACACGGGCCACCGGCACCAGCCTAATGCGCGACGGGCACGCTGCAGTGCGCGCGCCCCACGAGATCGTGTGAGACCGAGCCAACGACCAGACGCGTGGCCGTGCCCTTCTCGCCGGTACCGACGACGATATGGTCCACGTTGTGCTCCTCGGCGAAATTGAGGATGCCGCGCGCAACGTCACGGCTGGCGAGCGCCGTCAGCTTCGGCTCCGGGTAGCCGGCCGCCGCAGCGACCGTCCTCGCGGCCTCGAGGATCTCCGTCACGCCGGAATGATTCAGACGATGGACCGGCGCGCTGCGACCATCGAACGATACCTGATCGACGACCAGCAGATTGAGCTCCCCGCCGACGGCTTTAGCCAACTCTGAAGCGACTGCGATCGCCCGTCTCGAGTGGTCCGAGCCGTCCACCGCACACAAGATTTTCTTGGTCATATCCCGTCTCCTATTTGTGTGTTCGCAACCCGTGTCATGGCCCGGCACCGATGACCGGTGCCGGGCCCAAGC
>JAGVSR010000095.1 GCA_019137195.1 Alphaproteobacteria bacterium | reverse complement strand
TAACTCGAGAGCCGCGTCGTTCAGGCGGATGGTCTTTTGTCCGGTCTTGGAGTCCGGAAGAAACAGTTGCTTGCGGTCAAAATCGACGAACGACCAGCGCAAGGTCAGGATTTCATTGAGGCGGGCACCGGTCAGGATGAGAAGCCGGATGGCGGCAATGGCGAACGGCCCTTCGCTGCCGTCGGCTTCGAGTCGGTTCAACACGGCTCCCAACCTGGAGAACTCCTCGCCGGTCAGGTAGCGCTCGCGCCGATTGGCCCGGTACTTCTGCACGCGGCGACAAGGGTTGCTGTTCTCGGGCCGAAGGCCGACTTCCTCGGCCCAGCTCATGAACTTCGACATGCAGGCCAGCGCGAAGTTCGCTCCTGCCTTCGTCGAGCCGCGCTCAGCATGAAACTTGGCGATGTCAGCTCGTGTAAGCTCATCGATGCGGCGGTGGCCAAAGGCCGGCAGGATGTGGAGCTTGAAGATCCGAGCATACTCTTCTCGGGTGCGTGGCTTGAGCTTCGGGCCATGATGGGCAAGAAACAGTTCGGTGGCATCAGCCACCCTCGACCGGTCACGATCGAGTTTTCGGGCTGCGGAGGGGTCACCGCCATCGGCAATGGTCCCCAGAATGGACAGCGCTTCCTTCCGCGCCTTGTCAGGGGTCCAGCCTGCGCCGTGGGTGCCAATCGTGATCCACCGCGCGGCACCGTCGACACGCTTGCGGACAAAGTAGACCGGCGCTCCACGCTGGCGCCGGACGCCGAAACCCAAGATTTCGGTATCCCGGACCATCTCTCCGGGGCTCAGAGCATCGACCACCATTTTGGAGATGCGTGCACGACGGATGTGAGCCATTTTGCCTCCGGAATCTGGGGGCCAACGATGGAATCTGGGAGCCAGCTAGCACACATTTAGCACACGGTCTGGCAGGAATCCATGTCGAAACGTGGCGGCTACTGACGATATGAAATGAGGTCTTTCAGTATGTTAGAGTGGTTGTGACGGCTACTGCGTAATGGTAGACACAAACTACGAATCTGGGGGTCGGAGGTTCGAATCCTTCCGGGCGCGCCAAATAAATCAAATAGTTAGCGTCGCTCACAACATCGGCCATTTTGGCCTAGCACACACCCCTAATCGTTCAGCCAACCTTGGTTTGGTGTTCGCGTGTGCCAGGCGGTCACCGAGAAGTTCAGTCGTTGGCGGGCCATCGCTCGTTAGGCTCGGGTCGTGGGCCAGCGTAACGCGGTGACCCCGGATTGTCCGTGTTTCCAGACGATCCGGCAGTCGCGCTACTTCGCGATGCCGGTCGTGGCTCGTGACGGGTCACCGTAGGGCCAGCAGGTGCATTCATCGGGCGCGTAGACGACGGCCGGCGGGTGGGCTGTCCAGAAGTCGTGGCGCAGCGGATGGCATAGCCCCGCAAGGTTCATCAGCATGGCTACCGTGCCGCCTGTTTCCCGCGTCAGCTCGAGGGCATTTCGGACCGCGCGGCTGGTGCAGAGAGGTCGGCGCCATGGACCTCAGGTGAATTGCTGTGCCTATACTGTTCGTCAGCCACGCTCGTCTGGTGGAACTGAGGCGGGATCTCGAAAGCCAGATCCGCTGCGATAGGACCGGACCGACAGAGACCATGGAATGAAGTCTGGGAATCGACCGGGCGTCACGGCAAGGGGGTGAGCAAGCGCTCGTCGCAGGATGCGGACAGGCCGTTGTTTTCGACACTCGACTGACCCTGGCCGCCGAACAGCTCGATCGCCGGGTGGCGCCCGCGATGGCCGCAGACCTCGTTGCCCTCGATCACCGCCGACCACCCCTTCTCGTTGTAGGTGGCGATCGGCCAGCACCAGTTGCCCGCGATCGTGTTGTGGCGGACCGTGGATCGGCGGCCGGCAATCTCGATGCCCATGCCGGTGCATTCGGCGTCGGAGGGATGGAGCTGAATGGCGAGGTTGCCATCCACCCGCGAGTGCTCGCCGTCCGCCACGACCGAGAAGGCGACGTCCTGATCGCCGGAACGGCGGGCCCTGACGCAATTTCCTTCGACGACCGCGCCGGTCATGCCCTGGCCCCAGAGCTCGATGCCCATGCGGAGCGAATTGACGACAGCGTTGCCCGTCACACGAATATCACTGCCGGTGGCCGGCTGAGCCTCGAGGATGATGCTGATGCCCTGATGGACATCCTTGAAGACATTGCCGGTGATGGCGACATTCTGGAGGTGATAGGCCTGGATGCCAGCACCGTGGTCTGTGGTCTTGCTCCCGTCCTTGAAACCGATGCGCGCGAACACGTTTCCGGTTACCTCGCTGTCGAGGAGGTGGCCGTTGACGAAGATGCCCGTCTCGTACCCGAACTTGGCTTTCGGGTCGGCGATGTCGGTGAAGCGGTTTCCCGCAATGCGCACGTTCCTGCTGCCGCCACCAAGCAGAAGACCACCGCCCGAGAACGTGAGGCCCTCGACCACCACGTCCTCCACCGCAGTCGCCGCCAAGAGCGGCGCTGGCACAATCCTCGTGGCTTTCAACGTTCCCGGTCCCCGGTAAGTCGTCCCGGATTGCAGCGCGACCGGCTTGGCGATTTCGAAAATGCCGCTCGGAAACAACGCCTCCACACCAGCGGGAATCTTCGCCAGAGCCGCGCTGTCGTCGCGACCGTCGTCGGGAACCGCGCCAAGCGTGGTGACATCGACAACCCTGCTGCGCGCAGGGTGGGCACCGATCGGCGGGATTGCGGGGAGGCGGCCGAGGACCGGCTCCTCGTTCGACAGGCAGGCATCGACGACCGCGGGCGGGGGCAAAGGGGGCGGTGGCACCGCATTAGATCTGCCGCACGCCGTTGCGAGCGTGGCAACGGTGAGGCACGACAGAAGGACTTTGCCATGCGGCCATCGACGATGCTCTGGGTCAACGCCGCCTCGAAGGGCCAGCATCTCAATCGACGCTCCTCACCGGTGGACGAGGCGTAGCCGTCTAACTCGACACGGCGACGACGTTCGGAAACCAGATATTCTTCTCTCGTCGCGGCAGCCGGTTCACAACGGCCCCGAGCTTGCGCGCGCCGCACCGGCCGGCAACGGCGGAGGCGGCCACAGCGTCGCTGTGCGACGTGCGTCCCCAGTCGACGATCATGACGGCGACATCTGACAAGGGCATGAGCACCTGAGCGTCGACGTATTCCAGCACGGCGGGCGTGTCGATCAGGATGAGATCGTACTTCTGGCGCATGCGCGACAGAAACGCCGCGAAATCAGGCTCGGCGAGGCGCTCCATCGGCATTGCGACCGGCTGGCCGCCGGCCGCATCACAGAATGAGAAGCCGTAATCGGTGCGGACCACGCTCTGCTCGATACCTGCGTTGGCAGCCGTGATCGCCGGCTTGACCGCGCCGGGTCCGACGGACGCCGCAAGTGTACGGCCGCGTAGATCCGCGTCGACCAGGAGAACATTGAGGCCGGCCTTCGATACGTATTGAGCAAGATTTAGTGCCAGGGTCGACTTGCCGTCGCCGCTGCGCGGAGAGATCATTGTCACGACTTGCACATGGCGTGCCCGGCCCATAATGGCGTTCTTGATGGCAAACATGGCCTGCGCACAATCGGCCGCGCCAGTCCCGTTGTCGGCGGCAAGCAAGTTGGCCGGCTCCCCGCTGCGTCGCCCGTCCGTCGTCGCCGCGCCGTTGGGACGCAGAACCGATGTCACGGCATCGCGGATGCTGCAGCCCAGGGTACGGACCCGATCCTCAAGCATCTGCCATGCCGACCGGGCGCCGAGCTCCGCAAGGCCGGCGGCAGGAGGCACAGCCGCCGGCATGGCGACGGCGAACTGGGCTCCGATGGCGTCGTCGACGGCCTCCGGATCGCGGATCGGACGTTGCGTTACCTGGCGCCAAGCAAGATAAGCCGCACTGAGCAGGAGTCCGCCCAAGGTCGTGAACACGAGGGTCAGGAGCTTGTCGGGGCTTGCCGGCCTCAGCGGCGGGATGGCGGCGGAAACGATCGTGAACGGCGGAACGATGAGGTTCTGTTGCGCCTCCGCTTCGTGCAGCCGGGCGAGCACGGCCGTATAGACGGCCTTGGCCGCGGTTGCCTGGCGCTCGGTCTCGCCGAGCTCGGCCGCTAGCGATTTGGCCTTTTCTCTCTGCTCCCGCTGGACCTCGACCATGCTCTCGACTTCAGCAACGGTGCGCCGGGCCGCCTCGAGGTCGGCACGGAGCGGCTTCAATGCCTCGTCCTGCATTCGGCGGTAGGACTGATCGGCCGCCTCGATCTGCTTGACGGCTTCGAGCAGGCGCGGATCGCCGTCGGCCAGCGCCGCGCGGTCAGTCTCATACTTGGCCCTCAAGCCGAGCAAGCGCTGGCGCAACGCGCTTGCCTCCGGACCACTAGGTCCATCGCTCTCGGCTGCTTTCACGCGATCGGCCGCCATCTCCATTTGTGCGCGAACCGCGGCCAACCGCTGATCGAGAGTCGCAGCCTGACGCTCGACGGGCGCCTCCGGATCTGTTGCCGCCTGCAGTCCCAGCTGGGCCCTCAACCTCTGCAAATTTCCATCCAGCTCCTCGACGGCCGCCTTCTCCTTGGCGGCTTGCTCGGCGAGCGCTTTGGTCCGCAAGGTCCGGTTCTGCCTCTCGCCGTCCAACAGCACTTTAAAATAGGAACGTGTGACCTCGTTGGCGATCGCGGCGGCGCGCATGGGATCCGGGTCATGATATGTGACGTCGATAATGCCCGTGGTCCCCGCCCGCTTGACCGCAAGCCGCTCCATGAACGACTCGATCTCCCTTTCGGACGCGCCCGGTGCCGACTGAGAGCCCGCATTGGCGCGACTGTTGTCGGGCAGCGACGCCAACGTCACCTCGGCAATCCGCGACGACGACAGGATCTCGACTTGGCTGTCGATCGTGGCCGGATCAGGCGGCACAGCTGGCGTTGTCGGCCCGAGTTCGATCACGGCGTAGTCGCGTGGATCGATCAGAATGCGCGTGGTTGCGGCGTATTTCGGCGTCGCGACGAGAAGATAGAGCAAGGCCAGGAACAGACCGCCGAGCAATCCTGTCAGCAGTGCCACCGCATTGCGCTCGACAATGCGCGCCAGCCAGTTGAAGTCGTACGTATCGCCGTCGAGTGCGGTCATCGCCGCGCGCCACTCCGGCACGCTATCCGTCACGGCCTGCACAGCGGGACGGTTGCGATGTCCGCCTTTCAGGTCCTTGGGCCCGTGATCGGGTCCGCGCCTTCGTTCAGCCACGCTCGTCCGATGCCCCACGCCACTTACTCCATTCAATCGCACTTGGTCGATTGCTTGCACAGCCCATGAGACGCACCCTTCAAGCCGCAATTCGTTTATACCGGGATCGAGCCCGGTGCGTAACTGGCGCATGCCTCCTAGAGCGACGACAAGGGGCTGGTTTGAGGCGTAATTTGCAGTCTTGGTTAACCCGAGCGGCGTCCGATCTCGTCGCCATCGCATCGCCATGATAGTAGTGGGCCGTTCTCTCGTGACGAGTTCGCGACCAATAGATGACAGCAAGCGACCAGGACGATGGCATGCCGTTCAAGCCTATCCGCAAGCGCAGTCATGTGCTGCTTACCTCGTGTCTCGCCGGCCTGCTTTCGCTGACGGGACCGAGCGCAATCGCCAATCCGCCCGGCGAGCTCGGCCTCCGCTCGGCGCCAGTGCTCGACGCGAGCGCCGGCGGGACCGATGCGGCTGGAGATGCTCTGATGCTCGGCGCGGGCGACAAGGTCTCGATACAGGTGCAACAGCGCAAAGACCTCTCCGGCGATTACGCCATCAAGGCCGACGGCTCGCTCCTGATCCCGTTCGTCGGCACGATCATGGCCGAAGGCAGGACCCCGGAAGCGGTCGAGATCGAGCTGTCGCGCATGCTGCAGAATGCTGGTGGCGTGCCCCCCTTGGTCTCGGTCGATGTCGCCGAGTGGCGCCCGGTCTATGTCGTCGGGGCGGTCGACAAGCCCGGCAGCTTTCCGTTCCGGCCGCGCATGACGGCGCTGCACGCCCTGGCACTGGCCGGCGGCGTGTACCGTCCGCCTCTCGGCACGGCCATGCTCGACGCATCGCGTGAACGATGGCAGCAGCGGGAAGCAATCGGGAAATTGAAGCTGGCGCTCGCGCGGCAGGCCCGCCTCGAGGCCGAACGGGCCGGCAGCACGTCCATCACCGTTCCCGACCAGCTCAAGTCGCTCGCCGATGCGCGCGAGGCGGAGGGACTGATCGCGAGCGAAACCCGCTTGATGCAGCAGCGGACCGGGACCTTCTCCAACGTGTCGAAATCCAACGTGCGCGCCTCCGAGCTCGGCAAGGCCGAGATCAAGGCGCTGCAGGAGGAGCTGGAGCAGGTCAACGTGCAGATCAAGCTGATCGAGGACAATCTCTCCAATCTCAACAAGCTCGAGAAGAGCGGGCTGACGACCAGCATTCGCGTCAACGATCTTCGCCGGCAAAGCGCCGATCTGGAAGGTGAGAAGAGACGAATTCAAAGCAACATCGCGCGTGCCGAGCAGAGCCTCACCATCTCCGAGCGAGAGCGCACTCAGCACGAGCTCGAGAGGACGCTCAAGGTCGAACAGGAGCTCGGCGCGACGCGCGACGAGGTCCGGATGCTTCAGGATACCGTAAGCGCCTCCGGGGAGGCCGTCGATCGCCTGACGGCCGCCGGAACCGCCGGCGGCTGGTCGGATGACCAGAGCATCGGCTATGTCGTCATCCGGCGCGGCCGTGACGGAATGGTGTCGATGCCAGTGGGCGAGAACGAGGAATTGCGCCCGGGAGATACGGTGCGGGTGACCTCGCGGGCCGGGACCATCAAGGGACCGCCGGCGATGCTGTCGAACTAGCCCTATCGACATGTGCGAATTGGATAGGAGCCGCGGGAGCGCGAGATGAGCTCGCTAGCCAACGGCCCAAAACATTACATTGCCATGCATGCCGCTAAGCCATGTCTGGCGCATGCCGCGGCTGACGCACGAGCCGCTGCCTAAAGTGGATAGTATCAAAGCGCGGCGTCGCCTGTTGCCCGCTACCTGCGGCCAGCAGTTGGCTGTCAGATCCAAGGTCCGGCGCCTCGGCACGAGCCGATTGCGTCCGCCTACAAATTAACCACCTTCCCACAACTCCTTAACCGCTTCCCGAGCACCAAGGTAATATTTACACATCATTAATTGCGGACGTTGTCATGCAGTCCTTGGACTCATCGGATCGCCATCGGTTCATGGAGCTGAGGCAGCCTGGACTGCGGCGCGCGAGCGGTCACATCGGCGCCGGATGGATCTGCGAGCTGGTGGCGCTGTCCGATGCCGCACTCATCCTCCTTGCTGGCCTGCTCGCCACGGCGCTCGTTGCCAAGCCCACGCTCGGAGCAGGCGACATCGTCGTCGATGCCCTCGGCCACGGGCTGATCGTCGCGGCCCTAGCCGTCGCGATGATGCGCAGAGCCGGTTTTTATGATGTCAATCGCTTGACCAGGGTCTCGCGCGGGATCATTGGCCTCTCGGCGCAGCTGCTCGTGGCCTACGCAGCGTACGTTGGCGTGCTCTACGCAATCGACAGCTCGAGCAAGGGCGAGTTCGCGCGGATTGTCGCCTGGCTCACCCTTGCATGGCTGTTCTTGACAACCGGGCGGCTCCTAACCGCGCTCGTGATCAGAATGCTTGCGGGGCACGGCCGGCTCGTTCAGCGGATTGCGCTCTATGGGTCGAGCGAGCTTTGCGCGGCGCTCGTGGGAACTATCGGGACCAACCAGCCGAGCGAGCGGATCGTCGGCATATTCTGCGATACCAGGCATCGCACGGCGAATTTTCCCGTCACCGGCAATCTGCTCGATCTGACTGCGGCAGTCCGCAACGGACTCGTCGACCGCATCATCATCGTCATGACGTCGTCCGATCGATCCCATCTCGAGGCGGCGGTAAAGGAACTATCCGTTCTGCCGATCCCGGTTCAGCTCTGCCCCGACGCGATGACGTTGCCATTTCCGGTCATGGGAGCCGCGTTGCTCCACTCGAACCTGCTTATCGACGTGGGGGCGCCGCCGCTCAGCTCGCGGCAGCTGCTATGGAAGACCCTGCTCGACTATACCGTGAGCGCACTCGCGATCGTCATCCTGGCGCCCGTCATGCTGGTCATCGCGGCCGCGATCAAACTCGATTCTGCTGGCCCTGTGTTCTTCATGCAATTGCGGAACGGCTATAACGGCCGGCCATTCCGCGTCATAAAGTTCCGGACCATGTTCGTCCAGGAGGACGGGCCCCTCGTCAGACAAGCAAGCCCGGACGATCCCCGCGTGACGTCGGTCGGGCGCTTCCTTAGGCGTACCAGCCTCGACGAGCTACCACAGCTTTTCAACGTTCTCCGTGGTGAGCTGTCGCTGGTCGGTCCGCGGCCCCACGCAGTTGCGCACAACGAGGCCTATGACCCGATCATCCCCCGGTATGCCTATCGCTACCGGATGAAACCGGGCATTACCGGCTTGGCGCAGGTCAAGGGATTTCGTGGAGAGACCAGAGAGCCAGAACAGATGCTGCAGCGTGTTCGCCAGGACATTTGGTACATTGACCATTGGTCAATGTGGCTCGACATGCAAATTCTTCTCAAGACCCTGACGGTTCCGTTCCGGCACAAGGCGTATTAGCCAGGCTCGCTCAAGCCAATGCCGGAAAGCCTTTGCTCAGCGCTCGCGCGAGGCGGGGCGACGTCCCAGGCCCGGCACGCTAAGGCCCGCACCGAGCATACTCTGGCGTGTCCTGCTGCCGGCGGTGGGCCATGAGCGATGCCACAGCGGTCTTCGATGACACGTGCGCAAGCGATTGTCCGATGTGCTCGGCCAGACGAAGGCTAAGTGCAACAATGGTCAAGGTCGGGTTCGCGAACCCACTCGTAGGGAATACGGCAGATCCCGCCACGTACAGGTTGGCCGTGTCCCAAACCTCGCAACTGGGGCTTACAACTCCCTCGCTCGGTGACGCGCTCATACGAGCCGTGCCCATGAAGTGTCCGCCTTGAGCGCCGCAGTGCTCGGCGATTGCCTCCCGCTCGGGCGGACTCAAGACGACCGATGCGCAACGCTGCCGCTGGAACTCCGTCGATAGGACGTCGAAGGTCCGTTGCATGCGCGCGGCAAAGTCGGGGTCGAGGGTCCAATGTACATCGAGGCGTGGCAGGCCGAGCGGATCCCTATCAAGGGCCAGCGCAACGCGATTGGCTCGCGATGGCAGCTGCTCAGCATCGTAGGACAACGGATACGCTGCCTCGGGATTCTCGAGCAGCAGCGACGGCAGCTTTCGGCGCGCCAGCACTCGCTTCTTCAGCCAAGACGCCGTGAAGGCGGCCAGTGACGGCAAACCGGCGGCCACGTTGCCCGCGTGAGACATGAGGAGCCGCGCCGACGCACGCGGGGCCGGGCAGGTCTCCAGGCCCGGAGCCGAAAGACGGCGGGCATATTCGGCGACAATGTAGCGCTTGACCAGGAACGCTGCCGACAGAACCGGCGAACCGTGAGACGGATCGTCGATGCTCGGAATCGAGGTGCGCATGACGAAGTTTGGCAAGGCATGCTCGTGGCGAACGGGTGTCGACAGCTGAATGAGCCGCCGCCCCCAGACTCCGTCATGGCTGCGCTGGTAGCCCAGTCTGAGGAGGTGATTGGGACACTTGAAATGCAGCGTGCCAATTTGCCCCGAAACATGGGTCATGTAGTGGCGCCCGACATTGTCGTGGCTGTTACCGAGCCCTCTCCTGGCATGCACTTGCCGTCCGCTGCGCGACCAGAGAAGAAGGCGTGGCGTCTCCAAACCGCCAGCAGCGATCACGACGGCCCTCGCCCTGATTTCGAATCTACGCGCGCTGCCGCCGGCAGCGCATTCCACACCGACGGCCTCGCGTCCGTCGGGGCTGGTCAGGATCTCGACACAGGGCGCGTTGATCATGATCCTGAGACGCGCCGAGCAGTCGATCTCCCTGCGATGCTCATGCACTAGGTCGCTTGGCGGGCTAAACCGCTCGATCAAATCGAGAACCAGAGTGGAGCCGTCAGTGACAGGGGCCAGAGGCTTCGGATCATCGGGGAACGCCTGCTCCGCCTTGAACTCGAAGCGGCCTGCGTCGAGCAGGGCGAGCGCGTCCGGGTAGTGGCAAGCGACATCCTGGAACTCGATCGGCCATCCGCCGCGGCCAAGATCCGGCCGCCGAGCAAAATCGTCCTCCGACATAGGAATGCAGCGACCGCCCCACACGGTCGACGTTCCGCCGAGCATCCTGCGCCGGTAGAGCGCGGTCGGCGCGTGGCGCGCGTCGGACAAACCAGCGTGCGCAAAAAAGCGTGATTGGTCTTCAAAGTCGAAGCGGCTGCCGCCCGCCTCGACAACCAGCACATGAAGCCGGTGCCGGGTAACGAGGCGAAGGGCAAGGGCCAGGCCGGCCGGCCCCGATCCCACGACTACCACATCGGCCGCGAGTTGCTCGCCGCCTGCCAGACTGCGAGAATCTATAATCATGACGACCGAGCCATTCGACTTTGCGTGCTGCTTGCTGTTGCACGCCGCCACTGCCCAATGTCTGGCGCCGCTCAGTAGGAGCGGATGCTCTCGATGATGCTGAAGTCCGAGCCGTGCAACGAGCCCGAGAAGCTCTCGATCGTTGCGACAAGCACCGGCCCCGTGCCGTCGTCGCCGTCGTTGTCGTAGTAGAGCTGCCCGGCCGTGGTGTCGAAAATGAGCTGGGCGCCGTCAACGCCCGAGCTTGTGCCCGGGGCGCCCGAGACGTTGAACAGATTGACATTTTCGACAACAGATGAGAACGGCACCTCGGACGTGAGGAACGCGATCTTGTCCTCACCCTGGACGAAATCTCCGATAGTGTCGGCCCCGCCGACATCGACCGTCTTTCCGTTGTGGACGACGAACAAGTCCGCGCCGTCGAGGCCGATCATGGTGTCGGCGCCTCTGAAGCCGTCGATGACGTTGGCGATGCTACTGCCGGTAAGCGTGTCGCCAGCCAGGCCTCCTAGCAGGTTCTCGAAATTGTGGATCTCATCGCCGAGCGCAGACCCGGTCTCGAGATTGATGACAACTCCTATCTCGCTCGCGTCGAAAGACAGAATATCGATGCCGTCGCCGCCGTCCAGGACGTCAAACCCTTCGCCACCCTCGATATAGTCGTTGCCGGCACCGCCGTAGAGATGATCATCGCCGTCATTGCCATGCAGATAGTCTGTTCCGTCGCCGCCGTAGAGGAAGTCGTTGCCTTCGTCGCCGTCGAGCTGATCGTCCCCGCCTTCGCCGTAGATGGTGTCGTTGCCCGTGCTGCCGAACACGTGGTCGTTGCCATAGCCGCCCTTGAGCAGATCGTTGCCGGCGTCACCGAACAGCGTGTCGTTTCCGGCCTCTCCATAGAGCCTGTCGTTTCCGCTTCCGCCGTAGAGGCGATCGTTGCCGGTACCGCCGTGAACCAGATCGTTTCCGGTCGATGCGTACACGCGATCGTTCCCGCCTCCGCCGTAGATCGAATCGTCCCCGCCATATCCGTAGAGATAGTCCGACCAACTCGTGCCGACGAGCTTGTTCCTTCCGGAATTGCCCTTGATGACCGACATCCCACCCTCTCAGCAACGCTTTGATGATGGCGACTATCCTATTTGCCCGGATTGTCGTCGTCTCTTACAACAATGATTAAGGTTAATTGCGGTTAGCCTCATCTATGCGCTGTGCGCGCCCGCCTTGTTCGCACTCAATTCCGTATGCTCGGAAGGTCGCCACCTGCGTGGTGGAGCAGCGTTCTGCGTGCAGGTTGAAGGCCGAATGATGCGCATCCTCTTTGCCCATAATTTCTACCAGCAGAGGGGCGGCGAGGAGAGCGTCCTCGAGAACGAAATGTCGCTGCTCGAGCGCCATGGACATGACGTTCGTCTGGTCAGCGTCAACAACGACGTGATTGCCGGCACAGCGAGCAAATTGCGGGTTGCCGCCAAGCTCGCCTACGATCGTCGCAGCGAACTCAGGCTCGGCGACGAAATCTCTGCCTTCCGGCCAGACCTTCTGCACGTCCACAATTTCTTCCCCCAACTGACGCCGTCGGTCTACTGGGCTGCTGCGCGTCATGGCGTGCCTGTCGTCCAGACGCTCCACAACTTCCGCACGATCTGCGCCGGAGCATTCCTCTTCAGGGATGGACGTATCTGCGAAACCTGCGTCAAGGGTAGCCCCTACTTGGGCGCCGTCCATGCGTGCTACAGGGGCTCGCGCATTGGGTCGCTCGCGCTCTCGCACATGATCTCCCGGCATCGTCGGAGCGGGACTTGGCATAAGATGGTCGATCGCTTCATCGCGCCAAGCTCGTTTGTGAGAGAGAAGTTCGTCGAAGCTGGCTTCCCTGCCGAGCGGATCGTCGTGAAGCCGCATTTCATCACGGACGATGGTGCGCCGTGCGAAGGGTCGCGCCGCGGCGCATTGTTCGTGGGGCGTCTTAGCGCCGAAAAGGGGGTTAGGATGCTGGTCGATCAATGGCGCGGCATCGACTATCCGCTGCGGATCGCTGGAAGCGGCCCATTGGCGGATGAGCTGCGGTCCAGCGCGTCAAGTCAGGTCGAACTCCTTGGCCATCTGACAGGAGAGGCGATACGCAACGAGATGCAACGGGCTCGCTTCCTTGTCGTGCCTTCACAATGGCACGAGGTCTTCGGCATGGTCGTCGTGGAGGCCTTTGCCGCCGGGCTGCCGGTGCTGGCGGCACGTACAGGCGCCCTGCCGGATCTTGTCGACGATGGGCGGACCGGACTGCTATTCGATGCAGAAAGCCCCGCCGACCTCCGCCAGAAGGCCCTGCTGGCTATCGAACGCCCTGATCTGCTCGAGGACATGGGACGTGCTGCCCGGCGTGTTTTCGTCGAACGATTTTCTGCCGATGCTGCCTATCCCAAGCTCATGGCCGTATATGCCGATGCGATCGACGACGCGTCCCGCCGACGGGCATGAGCTCCCTGTTCGCTCGATCGAGCCGCGGGCGCGTGGCGGATCATCCGCCAGCACGACGGCTGTCACCGGTGCGGTGCGGCCTTTGCGCGAGCGTCTCCTTGATGGACAGGTACACGAAGGACGGCGCCATCACGAGATACCGGCGCCAAAGGCGACCTGGCTCCATACAGAGCCTGTGCAGCCATTCCAGCCCCGATCTCTGCATCCAAAGCGGCGCACGCCGAATGGTGGCGCTGTGAAAGTCGAATGCCGCCCCGACGGCTATCGCGACGGCCTTGTCGATGGCGTGCAAATTATCGGCGATCCAGCGCTCCTGCTTCGGGCAGCCTAGTCCCACCCAAACAATGTCGGCGCCGGACGCATTGATGCGCCCGATGGCCTGGGTCGTCTCCTCTTGCGACATCTCTCGGAACGGCGGCGATTCGATGCCCACCACTTTGAGCAGCGGGAACCTGCTCCGAAACCGTTCCGCCATACGCTCGGCCACACCCGGCGCGCCACCGTAGAAGTAATGCCTCCAACCTGCGGCCTCAGATCTCGCCATCATGGCCGTGACAAGGTCCGGCCCGGCGACACGAGACATGCCTTCAATGCCTCGCATTCTGCCGACCCATACCAGCGGCATACCGTCGGGCGTCACCATATCGGCACGCCGAAGATTGGCCATGTGCTGCGCATCTGCCTGGGCCCGCATGACCCCGTGAACGTCGCAGGCCGTCACGAAGCGAGGCTTGCCGTCGGCGATCCAGGCCTCAATGATCGACATCGCATCGTCAATTGCGAAGGCGCAGAGGGGAACGCCAAGGATCTCCGTTTTTCTGATCGAGGTCGAATTAACCAATGTCGTTGTCCTTCATTGTTTCGATCCCAGCCGTTCAGCGCGACCTAGACAGCCGCACCCACTGCAAACAGGGCTAGATCCTCGGAGCCGACCTTCTGAGGGCATACGCCACCCGCAAGATGACGCCCCAGAAGAAGTAGAATGGCACAGCATTGAACGGCTTCTCCAGCCCATCTTCGCCCGTCGTCAAGATCCATACAAACATTATGAACGCGCCGATGACGATGAGATTAGTGCGCCAAAGGGTGTCGCCGCGCCGGGTGAGCTCAATGAGCGCCTCGATCCAGGTCCGGAACAATGCAACATGGACAGCGGCATAGGAGAGAATGCCAACGAGCCCCAGCCGCGCGAACATCGAGACCGTCGAGTTGTGCGGCTCGCGCACGAGCGTATCGTCGACGTAGCGGAAGTCGGTGAGTGGAATCCCATAGCCAAGTCCGAACAGAAGCGAGGTCGGCCCGCTGGTTACGTCTGCCCAGATCTTCGACCACCACTGTAGCCGCTGTCCGGTTCCGCTGGCCGAGCCGGACACTGCGGCACCGCCGTCCGTTCCCCAGATCGCCTGAAAATGCTCGAGCAGGAACTCTAGCGAGAACGTCTGGCCGAGACGGCCGGGGATCGTGACACCCGTCTGCAGCAGGAGGAGAAGCGCAACCAGCGCAATCGTGAACCCAATTGCCATCCGCTGCACGGATCGCGGATCGAGCGCGAGCATGAGTGCGCCGAGCGCGATGATCTGCAGGTATCCAATGCGCTGCTGATAGATCGCGACCGAGAAAACGATCACGAAACCCGCGATGAAGCTCGACGGAATGCCGAGCAGACGCACCCTCTCGAGGAGGATGCGCGTCGTTCCCGTGAGAAGGACCAGTGTGCCCGATGCATAGTTGAACAGCAGCGGCGCAACGTATCCGCCGGGAGCCGGAATCGTCGGGGACCATTGAGCCAGCGTCTCTCGAAACGGATAGAGGAGGCCGTAAGCCATGCCCACGTTGAGGGTCGTGCGTAGCCAGACCGAGAAGCGATCGAGAAATCCCGGCGATGCGGCGACCACGTAGCCGATCCAAAGAAAGAACGAGTCGATCAGATGGGAAGCGTCACGAACGGCCCAGATGCCGTTCTCATAGACTCCGATCGCCATCCGGAACAAGCCGACGGCCCACCAGACGACGAGCGGCGTGATCGGGGCGACGCTAGCGAAGCCTCTCACCAGAGGCATGTCCCTCAGGAGCATCATCGCGAACACCGCGATGGTGATCTCCGCAAGCGGCACCCCGATGCGGCCCGTCGGCGGGATGCGGATGAGCATGAAGCCGTGCTCGAGGACGAGATAGGCCGAGACGAGAAGCAGCACGAGCAGAGCGCGCGACTCGACGACTGCGGCGGAGCGCCTGCCGACGCTGTCCGGGTCCAGTCTGACGGCGCCAGCTCGCGACATCATCCCGTCGCCTCCGCTCGCCTCGGCACGTTGGCACCCGGCATTCTTCTCCCGAGACGCCGCTCGACGTCGCCGTAGAACTCAGTCACGACGTGCGGCCACTCGAACTCGCGGCTTCGCGCGACAGATGCCGCACTCATGCGGCTGAGCAGACCTGCGTCCGCACTCAGGCGTTCGATGGCTGAGGCAATGTCCGACACGCACTGTGCCTCGGACCGTCCCTCAGCCGCGATAAAGAGCGCGCAGTCCGGACGCCCGACGACCGCGGGCCCGCTGTTGTCGAAAGCGATCACCGGAAGGCCATAGCTGAAGGCCTCGAGCACGACGTTGCCGCTACCCTCGCGAAGGCTCGGAAACAGGAGAGCATGGTGACGCCGGTAAAGGTCGGCCATATCGTGGTGGGGCACGCGTCCGTGCCAGGTGATTCTGTCCGCGATGCGAAGCTCGTCGGCGAGCTTTCGCAGGCGCTCTTCCTCCGGTCCGGATCCGACCATGGTCAGCCTGACATCGACGCCCCGGCTCACCGCCTCGGCGATGCCGCGAAGTCCCAGATGCATGCCTTTGAAGCAAAGGTACTTGCCGGCAAACATGAGATCGATAGAGCCGGGGCGCGGTGTCTGCCCGACAACCCGCTCACGGTGGAGGCGTGCGCCAAGCTCAGTGCGGACCACGACCTTTGCATCGTTGCCGCCGGGGAGAGCTCTCTTCGACCCGGGCGTCTTGGCATAGACCACGACGGCGTCGTCCACCGCCCTGCGCGTGATCGGGTCGACCAGCGTAAGTAGGTTATGCCAATCTCGCAGCCGCTCGGCGAGCCTGCCGGCAAACGGGAAGCTGCGGCGGAGCGGCATCGGCACACTGTCGCCGCCGCCCAGCGGTCCGATGACAAGGGGAATCCCGAGCCGCCCGAGCCGCGTCACATGGCGGATTCCGCCGAAGGTTATGTGATGCACTACGTCGAAGGACCTGCCCTCGAGCAGCGGCAGCAGGTGTGCCGGCAGCAGGCATTGCCAGATCAGGTGGGTGAGCTGCCAGGTCGGCCCAGCCAATCCGAGCCGCAGCCCGAGGTCCCTCAACAATGCGAGCCATCGTGGCATGAAGAAGTGGAACGACAAGCCCGCGGGCAGCCTGGCGCCCGCGACCTCGGCCTCGATCTCGCGCTGGAACTCGGTCTGGGTCACGACCCAAACCTCGTGCCCTGCACGAGCTGCCTCAAGGGCGTAGTTCCAGCCGATGCCCGGCTCGGAGCCCTGGCCGGGTCCGCATGAAAATGCGCTCAACAATATCCGCATGGAGCCAGTCATCCGGGACTTCTAAGGTCTACTCTCTCCGCAAGAGACGGGCCACAACGGGATCCCGGCCGGCGGCATCGTGCCTCGTTGGTTACCTCGCCCCCGCGTATCAGCCCCGTATCGGGCCGCATGAACGAGCCGCTGTCGTTCGCCCACAGAGGCAACTCGCCGCCTTACTCCCGCTGTCGATGGCGCAGGTAGCTCGTCGCCAGCACCGCCAGGACGGTGAGCCCGTAGAGCCCGGCACACACCAGAGCGCCGCCAATCCCGTAGGCCGTGACGAGCCCCGTGCCGGTCGTCAGCACCAGGGCGCATCCTGCCAGCTGGCCGTAGAACTCCGGGTGCGTGTTCTCCATCGCCCGGTTCATCACCGTCACCAGCTCGCGGGCAATCTGTATGAGTAGGATGCCGGCGAAGGCGGTCACGATGTATCCGTGACCCGCAAAGTGTGGCCCATAGACCGCGGTCAGAGTCGCCTCCCCGAAACAGCCGATCACGACCACGATCAAGGCGAACGGCAGCAGATAGCGCAATCCGGTGTTCCTGACGAAGGCCTCAAGCGCGGATGTTCCTCCGCTGGCGAAGGCTGCCGCAGACTGGGTGGGCAAGACGTGACTGAACGCCAGCAGCGGAATGTTGGTGACATTGACCAGCTGCTGCGCGGCGCGGTAGGCACCGACCTCCGCCAGACCGACGCTCGCTCCGACGGCCAGAACCAGAAAGTTCTCCTGCAGCCACTCGAGAGAAAAGGAGCCGAGCAGCCACCGCGAGAAGCGCCAGTGCCGTTGTGCGACCTCACCCAGCGACTGCGAGCAAAACTCCAATCGACCGACGAGCCGATAGCAGGCAAGGACTCCGGCACCGGCCGAAAGTGCCATCACGCCGAGCACGGCATCGAGCGACTGCTGAGGGGTGAGCAGCATGGCGCCGAGCAGGACGACCTGGCCGCCGTATCGGACCACGTCGAGTGCAAACGCAGCGCTCGCCTTTCCGAAGGCGAAGTAGAAGCGGCGCAGAAAGTCTGCCATCTGGCCGAATAGTACGACACCGGCGGTGGCAGTCGCGGCTCCAGCGAGCTGCCACTCGGGCCAGATACGATCGCTGACGAGGAGGATGGCCCAGACGCCACCCGTCGTGACCAGCGTGAACAGTGCCTGCTGCAGCATCACGGAGCCGGCGTATCGGGCCCGTTTTTCCTCGGGCTGCTTGCTCGCGAGGTTGAGCATCGGCGCTGTGATGAGTGCGTTCTGGACCAGCTGGACGAGGAGAACGGCGGTCATGCACAAGACGAACCTGCCGAAATCCGCAGATTCGAGCATACGTGCGGCGAGCACGGTGGACGCGAACGTCGCTCCGCTCACCACGCACTGGTCGGCCAGAGCCCAGCTCATATTGCCGAACCCTGGCAAGGCTGCAGCAAGGCGGCTCGTCAGGCTGGCGTTGGCCTCGGCCATCATGCTCTCTCCCGGAGCGCAGGCGTGTCCGGCAGGAGCGCCGTCTCCGGCACTCTCGCCTTGCCGGAGACGCCCGCACGGCCGGCCGCTACCTGCCTCGCTGCAGTGTCGCCGGCGACCACGGTCTCGGCTCTACCCAGCTCCGATCCGAGGTGCGATGCCAGGCGGAGCGCGAGCGCGACGATCGTGAGCGTCGGATTGGCAAACGATGCGGTAGGAAAGACCGCCGAACTCAGAACGAACAGGTTCGGCGTATCCCAGACCTCGAGATTGCCGTCGACAACACCATCGGGCGCTCGCGACGACATGCGAGCGGTGCCGAGGTGATGGCCTGCTTGCGGATAGCAGTGGCGGAGGATCTCCGACCTTCGCGCGGCCGGCAACGACAGCGTTCCGATACCGGCCTCCACGAGGCATTTGCCGACCGCGTCATAGATGCCGAGGAGGTGACGGTCGAACTCGGGACCGGCCTTCCAGGCCACGTTGAGCCGCGGCATGCCTTGCGGATCGAATGCCGTACCTAGCCTGACACAGGAGCTTCGATCGGGAATCTGCTCGACGATCGTCTCGAGCGGATACATTCCGAGGGAGCTCGGAACGAAGATCGACGGAAGCTTGCGAGTCGCCAGCGTGCGCAGGCGCAACCAGCGGCTGACAAAGCCCGCAAGCTCAGGGGCGCCCCGCACCATGTTCCAAACATGTTGTGCGTAATGGCGCGGGCCGCGGACGCTTTCGCAGCCTCCGTCGGGCAGAAGCTCGGAGACGATGCGCGCATACTCGGGGATCAGAAGCCGCCGGGCCATGTAGACGGCCGATAGAATGGAGTTGCCGTGCGCCGGATCGGCCACCGTCGGAAACACCGGACGCATGGCGAAATTCATGATCCCCATGCGCCGCCGCGCCGGCTCAGTCAGCTGGATCAGGCGCCGAACCCAAACGTCGTCCCGGCTCCTAACGTAGTCGAGCTGTACCCGATCGAGTGGACAGGTGAAGCGAATCCAAGCGCTCTTGTCGACAACGTGCGTCATGTAATAGCGCCCGACGTTGTCGTGACCGTTTCCGAACGGCAGGCCGGTCATGCGTTCCGACCACAGTAGCAGCCGCGCTGTCTCGAGCCCTCCTACTGCGAGGACTGTCCTGCGGGCCACCACATCCCATGTCTTGCCGTCGGTCTTGATGCGAAAGCCGCTTGCGCCACCCGCGCCCGGCTGTGCAAGCAGGGTAAAGCAGGGCGCATTGAGCAGCACGGTGATCTGAGAGCTCGTCCGCAGGTCGTCCCGGTATTTTCGCGCCAGGTTGGTGGGAAGGCTGTAACGCTCGATGCCATCGAGCTGAAGGTCAGGATGGCCGTTGGCCGGCGCGACCTCGGGAGGCGCTCCGGGGAGGGCGTCTCCGGCGCTGAACTCCGGAGCACCGGCGTCCAGTACGCCCAGCGCCTCTGCATAGAGGCTCTCGACCTCCTCGTAGCCGATCGGCCAGCCAGGCCGACCAAGATCTGGACGGTCGGCGAAGTCGTCTCTGGTATAGGGCAGGCAACGGCCGCCCCAGATGGTGGTGGAACCACCCAGCATGCGGCGCCGAAACTGCGTCAGATCGGCATGCGAGCTCGGCTCAAGCCGCTCCTGCCCGAAGTACTGCTGCTGCGCCCGGGCGCTATAGCGCCGGCTTCCCGCCTCGGCGACGAGAATTCGCAGCCTGGGACTGCGTTTCGCCAGCGCCACGGCGAGCGTGATGCCGACGGCTCCGGCACCGACGATCGCCACATCGCAGTGAAGAGCGGTCCCCTCCTCCAGCTTTCGTGCATCGATGATCATTGCAACGATTGCCCCTCGTGCCGCCGGGAGATCACGCTCGTCTCGCTCATGGGTCCACGGCACCGCGCAGCGAGCCGCCGTGCCTGGTCGAGCAGCGTGAACGGCACGCCAGACGCCAGAACGTCGACAAAGCGTGCCTCCTGGTAAAGTCCGTTGAGTGACACCCTCGGCAGCGCAAGAAGACGTGATGCATGGCTTTGCTTCAGAACTCCCGGTCGGGTCGTGACGCCGAGCTCGAAACCAGCTTCGCGCACCAGGGCGAACTCCCTCTCGTCCGCTTCTGATGCGGAGCCGTACGGGTAAGCGAACAGAGCCGGCCGCGTACCGAGCTCCTCCGCGATCCTATCTGCGCTTGCCTCAATTTCGCGGCGGGCGTCCGCCTCGCATAGCCTTTTCAACGCAACATGGTTGACGGTATGTGCCCCGAGCGAGGCAAGCGGATGGGCGGCAAGAGTGCGGGCCTCGTCCCAGCTCATCATCAGGTCTCGGCACATCTGCTTCATGTCGACGCCGTGCTGTCGGCAAAGCGTGCGCACAACGGCGCGCTTATCGTCTTCCCCCAGTGTGTCGATCGCTGCCAGGATCCTGCGATAGGCCGACAGCTTCTCGGCGGGCGTGCGCGTCGCAAGGCGGATCCGGATGCCGTCGACCTCGGTCTTCACCTCTGGCTGGCTGGCGATGACCGCCTCGAGCCCCTTCCAATAGATGTCGGCCTTCTGGTCGAGAAAGCCCGTCGTCAGGAATATGGTAAACGGACAACGGTGGGCCTCGAACACGGGAAGAGCGTGCTGGATGTTGTCGCGGTAGCCGTCATCGAGCGTGAAGCAGGCAAACCGGCCCGTCGACCCATTGAGCAGACGCTCTCTGGCGTCTGCGAGACTCACGAGCTCGGTGCCAAGCGCCAGGAGGCGCTTGATGGCTGCGTCGAGAAATTCCGGCGTCACCTCGAGAAAGGCGTTGGGAGCAAAGCCCGCGGCGGCGACAGGGCGAAC
>JAGVSR010000072.1 GCA_019137195.1 Alphaproteobacteria bacterium | reverse complement strand
CGCGTGCTCGACGCGCTGGTCGGCGCGACCGCCTCCCCGGCGACGCGGGAAAGCTTCCGCAAGAGGCTTCGGGCCAGCGAGCTCAACGACAAGGAGATCGAGATCCACGTCACCGACACGGGCGGCAGCATGCCGATGTTCGAGATCCCGGGCATGCCGGGCGGCGGGGCGAGCGCGATCAATCTCTCCGACATCCTGTCGAAAGCCATGGGCGGTCGTGCGAAGGCGAGGCGGGTGACGGTCAAGGACAGCTACGACGTCCTCATAGCCGAAGAGAGCGACAAGCTCATCGACCAGGATCAGATCACGTCGGAAGCGATCCGTGCCGTCGAGGAGAACGGGATCGTGTTCCTGGACGAGATCGACAAGGTGTGCTCGCGGTCGGATACGGGCCGGGCCGGCGCCGACGTGTCGCGTGAAGGCGTGCAGCGGGATCTCCTGCCCTTGATCGAGGGCACGACGGTGTCGACCAAGTACGGGCCGGTGAAGACGGACCACGTGCTCTTCATCGCGTCAGGCGCGTTCCACGTGGCAAAGCCGTCGGACCTCCTGCCCGAGCTGCAGGGACGGCTGCCGATCCGAGTCGAGCTCAAGGCGCTCGACCGCGACGATTTCCGGCGCATCCTGACCGAGCCGCAAGCGAGCCTCATCAAGCAGTACGTGGCACTGATGGCGACCGAGGGCGTGACGCTCGCCTTCACCGATGACGCCATCGACGCGCTGGCCGACGCCGCGGTGCTCGTCAACTCGACGGTCGAGAACATCGGGGCCCGGCGCCTGCAGACGGTGATGGAGCGGGTGCTCGACGAGATTTCGTTCGAAGCATCCGACAGCGCCGGCACAAGCGTCACCATCGATGGCGCTTACGTGAACAAGCACGTCGGGGCGCTTGCCAAGAATACGGACCTGTCGAAGTTCATTTTGTGATCGGGCGCAACGTCCTGCGAGGTGGCCCCACTTGGGGGAACGCCGGAAGCTGATGCGCGCAGGAGGCGGTAACGAGTACATGGATGATGGCCTGGGGTCAGATCCTGCGGATCTGACCCCATCTTTGTCAGAAGCTCACTTCGAAACGTCCTTCTCGCCGAGCTTGTAGAGGCTCGACAGGAGGGCATCGAAGCCGCCGGCGCCGGCCCCCGTGTGGAGGTCGATGCGGCCGACTTTCTCGACCAGGCGCTCCAACGCCTCGAGCTCCTTCAGGCGGAGCAGCAGAGGGTTGTTCTCCATGAGCTTCGAGGTGTTCAAGAGCGAGCGCGTGGCCGCGGTCTCCTCCTGGCGGCGGATCAGGTTCGCCTTGGCGACCCGCTCCGCCTCCACCACCTTGTTCAACAGCTCGCGCACGTCGCCCGGCAGGATGACGTCCTTGACGCCGATCTCGCCGACCTCGATGCCGAGCGCCTCGGCACGGCTCGCCACGTAGGCACGCACCTCCTGATCGAGCTGATCACGCGCGGCCAGGATGTCGTCCAGCGTGCGGCTCGCCACCGCCTCGCGGATGGCGAACTGGATCAACCGGTAGAGGGTCGCGTTGACGTCACCGGCGGCGAGTGCCGCTTTCTCAGGATCGACGACCTTCGAGAACGCCGTCAGCGTCACGCGGATGCCGACGCGGTCCTTGGTCAGGATCTCCTGTGCCGTCACCTCGACGGGCTGCGGGCGCAGGTCCATCTTGGCGACGCGCACCGTGCGGCCCACCTGCCAGAAGGCGTGGCGGCCCGGCTTCAGGCGCTCCTTCAGCTCTCCGTCGACGAACAGAAGCCCCGCCTCGTGCGCCTCGACAACGGCGAGCACGATGACGTTGCCGCTGCGTGCGGCGTCGAGCTTGTCCAGGTGCTTCTTGGCGACGCGGAGCTCGGTCGCGGTGTCGATCCTCTCGACCTCGACCGCGGTCAGCGTCTTCCAGAAAGCGCGGGTCGTGTTCGGTAACACGAGGTGCTTCGGCTCGCCGTCGAACGAGACGATGGCAACCTCGGTCGGGCCCGCCTGCACGATCTCGAAGCTCTCCTCGGCGAGCGCCGGCTGCGTCTTCTCCATGAGGAGCGCGCGGTCGGGGTTGATCTCGGCGCGCACGACCTTCACGACCTCGGCCGAGAGGCGGCTCCAGGGGTCGAGCTCGCTGAAGCGGCCCGGTCCGAGCAGGCGCTCGAAGCGGCCGTTCCTCGTGAGGAACGCGCGCTCGTCGTCCCTGACGACGACAGTGGTCCAGAAGCTCGTGCGGGCCATGACAAGTCTCCTTCAGTCTTCGGCGGCCGGCATCGGGCAGCCGGCAACCGGATTTCGTCTGTTGTTCCGGCTAAGGTCGCCGGCCGTCACGCCACGGCGATGACACGGGTACCCGCTTGAGCCCCGGCGCTCCGCCTTGCACCAGAGGTTGGGCCGCGCCGGCTTCCCGAAGGTGCCAGCGAGACCGGGCCAGAGGCTCCGGCATTGCGGCCGAGACGGTATCCGCGGGCACGCGGAGCGCATCGACGCTTGCTCGCGGCCCTCACCCTTGCGGGATCGGACCGGAGCGGGAATGACGGCTGGCTTCCGTTGTTTCGAGTTCGCTTACAAAGCGATTGGCATGGGAGTCGAACCCACGACACCAAGATTCCTAGTCTTGTGCTCTATCCAACTGAGCTAGCCGTTTGGAGAAGCTGAAGGGAATCGAACCCCCGACCTCCCGCCTGCAAGGGCGGGCGCTCTGATCCACTGAGCTACAGCCTCGGTCGTACCCCTACGAGCTGCGGAACACGCCACTGCAGAGCAGCGCGCGCCAGCCGGATCTCAGCGAGCCCGGACACGTGGCGTCCCGTCGGGAGCGTGCAACAATACTCCGATTCCGGCGAAATTCCGGTTAAGTGGGAGTAATTGACTCAATTCGAGCGTGAAGATTCGATTGCCATTGCGGAGCCCGACCGACTCAGAGAGGCGGACACGCCCGGCGCCGGCTCTCGCCATGCGGTCCATTCCGGCGCTACAGTTGCCGCATGGCGAACGAGACAGCCCGGGACGGACGGTGGAGCGAGGCGCGGCGGGAGCGCAACCGGCGCGGGCAGCTGTCCGAAAGCGTTGCGGCGTGGATGCTGCGGCTCAAGGGTTACCGCATCCTCGGCAGACGCGTAAAGACCGCCGTCGGGGAGATCGACCTCGTTGCCGTCAGGGGCAAGCGCCTCGTGTTTGTCGAAGTCAAGCAGCGGCAGACGTTCGAGGGTGCGGAGGCCTCGATCCCGGACCGGCAGCGCGAGCGCGTGCGGCGTGCGGCGCAGCTCTGGATCGGCAAGCGGCCGCACTACCAGTGCCATGAGCAAGGTTTCGACCTCGTGCTCGTCGTGCCGCGGCGCTGGCCCCGGCATGTGTTGAACGGGCTGTAGGAGGATACGGCATCAAGGACGCCACCCCCTTTCAGGAGGGGCTGTGCCGATCGAAGCAGCGCGTCTCTGGTCGGCACGGGCTCATGCCCGCCTTCGCGTACATGTCGTTCCCCGGGCCGCGTGGAGGCTGCTTCACTGTTTCCGCGTTCATGGGCGCCGCTGGCCGTGTATCAAGAGGAGCGCGCGGGCCGATTCTCGGTCCACGCGCGAGGGCCGCCGATGGACATCACGCAGATACCGGGGAGCCTTGTCGGGCTCTGCGCGGCACTGGCGGCTGCGGGGCTGGTGGCAGGATTCCTGTCGGGCATGCTCGGCATCGGCGGTGGCGGCGTGCTGGTTCCCGTGCTCTACGAGGCGTTCGGGGCTGCCGGCGTGGCAGAGGACGTGCGCATGCACCTTGCGCTCGGCACCACGCTCGGGGTGATCGCGCCGACGGTCGCGCGCTCCTATCTCGCGCACAATGCGCGAGGAGCGGTCGACACCGCGGTGGTGGCTCGCATGGCACCGTGGGTGGTCGCGGGCGTCGGGCTCGGGACGCTGGTGGCGAAGCAGGCCTCCAGCGAGGCGCTGCGCTGGATCTGGGTCGTGTTCGGCACGGCCTTGGCGCTCAAGATGGCGTTCGGACGCGACGACTGGAGGCTCGGGGATTCTCTGCCGAAGGCGCCGTGGCTGGAAGGGATCGCGGCGACGATCGGGCTCGTCGCGACGCTGATGGGCATCGGTGGGGCGACGTTTACGGTACCGCTCTTGACGCTGCACGGGCGGCCCATCCTGCAATCGGTTGCGACGGCGACCGGCATCGGTGCGGTGATCGCGATCCCTGGGCTCGTCGGCTACATGTGGTCGGGATGGAACGAGCCGGGGCTGCCGCCGTGGTCGCTGGGGTACGTGAGTCTCGGTGCGCTGCTCATAGCGCCCTTGAGCGTGCTTGCGGCGCCGGCGGGTGTGCGCCTTGCGCACGGCGTGCCGAAGCGGACGCTCGAGATCGCGTTCGCGCTGTTCCTGGCGACCGTGGTCGGGCGGTTCTTATGGACACTCGTCGGGCCGTGAGGCCGTGAGATCGCCGATCGTCAAGTCGCGAAATCGCTGCTCATCGCGCCTGCGTCGGAACGACGGGGCAATCGCGGCGTCACGATCTCATGCGGTCCTTCCCGACAGCTCGCGCCCGGCGTCGTGCGGGAGCTTCAGCATCTTCAAGATGCAGAGGCTCGAGATCGCCGACACGACAACGATGGCGAACGAGAAGTCGGACGCCTGGGGCGTCGCGTGGCCGGCAAGCCGCTGGGAGATCTCGAGTGCCGCGGCACCGACCGCGACCCCGAAACTCAAGGACATTTGCTGGCCGACGCTCGCAAGGCTCGTGGCCGCCGACTGGTCCTTCGCCTCGATGTCGGCGTACGAGATGGCGTGCAGGCTCGTGAATTGCAGCGAGCGCAGGAGGCCTGCGAGCAAGAGGAGCCCGGAAATCGCGGCGTGCGGGGTCGAGGGGCCCGTCAGAGCTACGAACCCCATGAAGATCGAGGCCAAGAGGCCGTTGCCGACAAGCACCGTGCGGAAGCCGAGGCGCGCGAGGATCCGTGGCGCGAAGAATTTCATGATGAGGGCGCCCGCCGCGCTGGCGAAGGTGATGAGGCCCGAGGTCAGGGCGTCGACGCCGAAACCGATCTGAAGCATGAGCGGCACCAGGAAGGCGCTGGCGCCGACGCCGATGCGGAACACGGCGCCACCCGTGACGCCGGCGTCGAAGGCCCTAATCGAAAGCAGCTTCAAGTCGAGAAGCGGGTGTTCGGTCCGGCGGGCGTGGCGCACATAGAGCGCCGCCGCCATGGCTCCCACTACGAGCGCGCCGCCAGCGACGAGCGGCGGGGCGACGTGGCGTCCGAGTGAGGCGGCGCCCATGATGAGCCCGGGGAGGGCCACGGCGCAGAGCAGGAGGCCTTTGGCGTCGAGCGGCTTCACAGCGTGGCGCTCGTCCTCGAAGTAGAGCGAGGCCAGCAAGATGCCCAGGAGCCCGATCGGGATGTTGACGAAGAAGATCCAGCGCCAGTCGAGGGTCGTCACGATGAGGCCGCCGAGCGGCGGGCCGATGACCGGGCCCGTCAGCGACGGAATGGTGAGTGTCGCGAGCGACTTGATGAGCTGATCCTTCGGCACGCCACGGATGATGACGAGGCGGCCGACCGGTGTCATGAGCGCGCCGCCGAGCCCCTGAAGGAAGCGCCAGAGGACGAAGTCGACAAGTCCGTTGGAATAAGCGCAGCCGATCGAGGCCATGAGGAACACGGCGAGGGCGGCCCGAAAGGTCGTACGGGCGCCGAGGCGGTCGGCAATCCAGCCCGAGACCGGGACTAGGATGGCGAACCCGACGAGGTAGGAGGTGACGGCGAGCTTCAGAGCAATGGGGTCGGTGCCGAGGTCGCTGGCGATGGCGGGGAGCGCAGTAGCGATGATGGTGGTGTCCATCGTCTCCATGAAGAGCGCGGTCGCTACGACGAGCGGGATGATGCGGGAGCGGTCGGCCACGGTTGGGAAACAGCCTTCGGGGGTGGGCGGGGCGGTGGAAGCACCTTTGCGTCGAAACACTTAAGGGGGGATAGCGCGGGGCTCAATGGCCGTTCTTGCCGCTTGCCCGGCTGCTATCCCGCCGGCGGACAGCACGCTCGTTCCGCCTCAAGCCGATGGCTGCGGCGGGCCTCGACTGCCGCGCGTGGGGCTCCGGCAGCAGCACGGCTGCGAGGCCACGGTTTTGCCTGCAATGCGCTTTTAGAAGTGGAGTGTAGTCGTTTCCGAACGATGCCGGCCGTTCTCCATGCCATGCCGTCCCATCTACCGGATTGCAGGCCAAGCTCGTCTACGTCCAGTTCAAGGAGAGGAATGCAATGAAGCTCGCTCACATCGCTCCGATTGCGGCCGTCATGGCCGCAGCACTTGCACATCCCGCCGCCGCAGGTTCGAAGTATGGCTGCTTCAGGGTGACGACGGATGAGCTCAACATCCGTGACCGGCCCTACAGCTCGGCATCGGTGATCGGAGCCGCCAAGAAGGGCGAGATCCTCGAGAAGCGCAAGATGCTGTGTACGCTACGCGGCTACTGGTGCGCGGTCCGGACCCCGGGCGGGCTCGAGGGGTATGCCGACAAAGGCTTCATGGCTAAGGTGCCATGCCCGTGAGGTGGACCGTATTCGGCAGGGTGCGATAGGCGCAGGCCGCGGCACAGGACATCAGAGATCATGTTCTATTGGCTTGCGAAGATCCTGACGTTTCTGTTCCAGCCTTCGAGCCTTGCGGCACTTGCCATCGCGGCCGGCGTGCGGTCGCTCGTGCGGCGACCGGACTCGCGATGGGGTCGGCGGCTGGCGTTGGGCGGCCTCGCCTGGGTCGTGGTCGCCGGTGTCCTGCCGGTCGGGAATCTGGTCATCATTCCGCTCGAGGAGAGGTTCGCACATCTTCCGCGGCCCAAGCCGTCCGACAACTACAAAGGCATCATCATCCTCGGTGGAGCCGAGGACGGCTGGGTGTCGGAGGGGCGCGGGCAACTGGCGCTCAACGAGGCGGCCGAGCGGTTCACCGAGGCCGTGCGGCTCGCCCGCGAATTGCCCGGAACCAAGGTCATGTTCACTGGTGGCGTCGGCAGCATGTGGGGCGGGCAGGAGGCCACGGGCTCGGTGATGCGCTTTCTACTCGACGCCGGGATCGCGGCCGAGCGGATCGAGACCGAGGCAGTCTCTCGCAACACGCACGAGAACGCGCTCATGGCCTCCGAGGTCTTGAAGCCACGGCCCGGCGATCGGTGGCTCCTGGTCACCAGTGCCTACCATATGCCGCGCTCGATCGGGCTTTTCCGCAAGGCCGGGTTCGACGTTTCGGCATATCCGGTCGACTTTCGCACGCGCGATAAGACGGACTTCAAGCGTCCGTTCGACCGGCTATCGGCAGGCCTGATACGCGCGGACACCGCGGTCAACGAATGGATCGGGCTCGTGGCATATCGGCTGACCGGCCGGATCGACGACCTGTTTCCGGCACCGTGAGCGTGCCTAGCCGTGCCATCTTGGCGGCGCGACGCGCCCGTGCCAGAGAAGCGACCGGCCCGCCGCGCCGTTCATCCGCCTTCAGGTCTTCATGCTGCACGTCAAGATCGACACCAGCCGTCGCGCCACGCTCGAGAGCATCGGCGCCATGCTCGTCGCCCAGGCCGTGTTCACGTTCAACGACGCTTGCATGAAGCTCGTGACCGAGACGCTGCCGCTCGGTGAGGCGCTTGTGCTCCGGAACGGCGTCGCATGTCTCTACCTCTTGATGTACGCAGCCCTTTTCGGCGGTCTGCGGCTTCCGCGCCGCATTCCGAGCCACGCCTTCGGATGGCGTATCGTGGGCGAGATCGCCTCGACGTTCCTGTTCTTCACCGCGCTGGCCGGCATGCCGATCGCCGATCTCACCGCGCTCGCACAGATCGCCCCGCTCGCGCTCACGGCGGCGGGTGCCCTTTTCCTTGGCGAGCCGACCGGCTGGCGGCGGTGGCTGGCGGCGCTCGCCGGGTTCGTCGGGGCGATGCTCATCATGCAGCCCGGCTCGGGCGCGTTCACCTGGGCGTCCGTCATCGGGCTCGGCGCCATCGCGTTCGGCGTCCTGCGTGATCTCACGACACGCGTAGTGGGGCTCTCGTTCTCGACGCTGACGCTCGTATTCACCTCGATCGGGTCGGTATTCTTGGCCAGTTTCTCGCTTGCCCTGGTCGAGACATGGGCATGGCCGAGCGGGCGCGAGATCGGCATCGTGCTCGCGGGCAGCCTGTTCCTCATCGCGGGGTACGTGTTCCTGATCCGCAGTCTGCGTACAGGAGACCTGGCAGCGGTCAATCCGTTTCGCTACTCGGCCATCCTGTGGGCCATCGTCGTCGGCTGGGTGCTGTGGGGCGAGCTACCGGGCGAGATTCCGGCGATGGGCATTGTGATCGTGGTAGCGGCCGGCCTCTATACGCTGCATCGCGAGCGGCTGCGGACCGAAGAGCAGGCTGAGGCGTGAACCGCCACAGATCAATGCCGTCCAGGGCAGCGAGATTCAGTGCGAGGAGGCTGCTGACGACGTGGCTCCGGTGCCCGACTGCATCTCGTCGATGATCGGGTGGTGGTGCGTTGCCGGCTCGGGGAGCAGCCCGTGCATGACGGCGATGCGCTTCACGAGCTCGGAGAGACCCTGTAGCAGGAGGAGCGCGAAGGCCGCCGGGATCAAGGCCTTGATCGGCCATTGGGGCAGGCCGCCGGGATTGGTCGACTGTTCGTTCTGGGCCCAGGACGTCAGAAAGTAGTGCCAGGAGTGATAGAGAAGCAGTGCTGCCGAGGGCAGAAGAAAGAATAGATGGCCGACGAGCTCGATCCAGCTTCGCGTGCGCTGGGAGAAGCGGCTGCTCACGACGTCGATCCTGATGTGCTCGTTGAGCGAGAGCGTCCACGGGGCGGCGAGCAGGAACACGAGGGCGAACAGCCACCACTGGGCCTCGAGCCAGGAGTTCGAGCTCATGTGGAGCACCTTGCGCACGATGGCGTTGCCGGCGGAGACGACGGCTGCCACGACGACCAGCCAGGCCACCGAGCGGCCGATCCACGACGTCGCAGCGTCGATCCGGCGGCTCAAGGCGACAAGTCCGTGCATCGCGACACTCCCACCCGCCGCGGCGTTCGGTCCGCGGGCTCGTTCCTTCGTATAGACCGACGAGGCCGTGACTTCCACCCGTGGCTCTGCCAAACTCCGGCAAAGATCCAGGCACGTGCGGTGACCGTTGCATGCCAACGACCGGTGCCGGCAGGTCCAATCTCAAACAGGATGAAGCCTATGGCCGTCTCGAAGGCGCAGGTGCTCGATCAGCTGAAGCGGATCAAGGGGCCCGATCGGGCGGGCAATATTGTCGACCTGGGGCTCGTCTCCGAGATCCTGATCAAGGACGCACGAGTCTATTTCGCGATCACTGTGCCGTCGGAGCGGGCCGAAGAGCTCGAGGTCCTGCGGCAGGCGGCGGAGAAAGTGGTGAAGGAGATCGCCGGAGTGGCAGGCGTGACGGCGGTGCTCACTGCCGAGGCGCGGCCGGGCGAGGCGCACCCGACGGCGGGCAAGGCGGCCTCGAACGTCACCGAGCATCCGCGTGTGCGTGAGGCACGCGCCCGTGGCACGGCCGGTGACGGCGCCGGCCGCCCGGCGCAGGGTGCGTCCCAGCCCCAGGGGCAGCGGCAGGCGCAAGACATACCGGGTGTCAGGTACATCATAGCGGTCGCGTCCGGCAAGGGCGGCGTCGGCAAGTCGACGACGGCTGTCAACCTGGCCCTCGGGTTCCAGTCGATCGGGCTCAAGGCCGGCATTATGGACGCCGACGTCTACGGTCCGTCGCAGCCGCGCCTGCTCGGCCTCTCGGGCCGGCCGACGGTTACCGCAGACAACAAGCTGCGCCCCCTCGAGGGCTATGGCCTCAAGTGCATGAGCATGGGGTTCATGGTCGACGAAGGCACGCCGGTGGTCTGGCGCGGGCCGATGGTCGTGCAGGCCCTGAACCAGATGCTGCGCGAGGTGGACTGGGGCGAGCTCGACGTGCTCGTGATCGATATGCCGCCGGGCACGGGAGACGTGCAGCTCACCATGGCACAACAGGTACCTTTGGCGGGCGCCGTCATCGTGTCGACGCCTCAGGATCTCGCCCTCATCGACGCCCGCAAGGGGCTCGCGATGTTCCAGCGCGTCAACGTACCGGTGCTCGGCATCATCGAGAACATGAGCTACTTCCTGTGCCCGAAGTGCGGGGAGCGTAGCGACATCTTCGGCCACGGCGGGGCCGAGAACGAGGCGGCCAAGCTCGGTGTGCCGTTCCTCGGTGCGGTGCCCTTGCACATGGACATCCGCGAGCGGTCCGATGCGGGCAAGCCGATCACGGCGACTGCGCCGGCGTCTGCGCACGCCGGGATCTATCGCGAGCTCGCGGTCCGGACCTGGGCCGAGGTCCAGGCGGCGGCCGGAGCCGCGGCGCCGGCGCCCAATCTCGATGTTTCACCGGCAGCGGACAGCCTGACGGTCACGTTCGGCGACGGCGAGCGCTACGCTCTCTCCGCAGAGATGCTGCGCGTTCTGTCGCCGTCGGCCGAGGTGCAGGGGCACACGCCCGAGCAGCGGGTGACGGTCGCCAAGAAACGCAACGTCAAGATTCGGGAGCTGAGGCCGGTCGGGAACTACGCGGTCAAGATCGTGTTCGACGACGGTCACGACACGGGGCTCTACACGTGGGACTACCTGGCGGTTCTGGGACGTGAGACGGACAGCCGCTGGCAGGGCTACCTCGACGAGCTCAAGTCCAAGGGGCTGAGCCGGGGCTGAGCCGGGACACGCCGGTCGCGTCGAGCTTAAGCGACGCGGCCGTGGGCGATTGGGCGGCACCGGCTCTCGCTACGCTCGACCCAAACTGCCGTCCGACGGCGCCTCCCGCCAAGGGCCGTCACAGCACGCACTATGCCCAAAGCACTGTTGCGGGGGGCGGCCCGAGGCAGTATGAGAGGCCCCTGAGCGAACGGCATCGAGGGGAGCTGCAACCTGAATGGTTGCGGCCCGTTTCTTTTTGTCTTTCGTGATCAACGCCTTACTTTCCCAATCAGCGCCGGGGCTCAAGACGCGATGGCCGTTGTCGTCATGAAATTCGGAGGCACGTCCGTTGCCAACGTGGACCGCATCAAGAACGTTGCGCGCCACGTGAAGCGCGAGGTCGATGCCGGCAACAAGGTGGCGGTCGTGGTATCGGCCATGTCGGGCGCAACCAATCAGCTCGTGGCCTGGGTCAACGAGGCTAGTCAGCTGCACGACAAGCGCGAGTACGACGCCGTGGTGGCATCGGGCGAGCAGGTGACCGCAGGCCTTACAGCCATCGTGTTGCAGTCGATGGGCATCAATGCCCGCTCGTGGCAGGGCTGGCAGGTGCCGGTCGAGACCTCGGCGGCGCACGGCTCGGCGCGCATCACCGGCATTCCCGAAACCAACATCAGGAACGCCGTGGAGGCTGGCGAGGTTGCCGTCATTACCGGCTTCCAGGGCATCGACCCCAAGACGGGGCGGGTGACGACCCTCGGGCGCGGAGGCTCGGACACGAGTGCGGTTGCGGTCGCTGTCGCGCTTCATGCCGACGTGTGCGACATCTACACCGACGTCGATGGCGTCTACACCACAGACCCGCGCATCGTACCCAAGGCGCGCCGGCTGCCGCGCGTGTCCTACGAGGAGATGCTCGAGATGGCGTCGGCCGGATCTAAAGTCTTGCAGACGCGCTCGGTCGAGCTCGCCATGGTGCATCGGGTGAGGACCCGCGTGCTGTCGAGCTTCGTGGCGCCGGACGCCATGCAGCCCGTGCGCATGGACAATCTCGAGAACATCGGCACCATCGTTTGCGACGAGGATGAAATCGTGGAACAGCAGGTCGTCAGCGGCATCGCCTACGCCAAGGATGAGGCGAAGATCACCATCCTCAAGGTCGACGACAAGCCGGGCATCGCGGCGCGCATCTTCGGCCCGCTTGCCGATGCGTCGATCAACGTCGACATGATCGTGCAGAACGTGTCGAACGACGGCCAGCACGCGAACATGACGTTCACCGTGCAGGCGGCCGAGCTGCCGCGCGCGCTTGAGGTGATCAAGAAGGCTAAGTCGGACATCGGCTATTTCGACGTCGTGAGCTCTGCCGACGTGGCCAAGATCTCTGCGATCGGCATCGGCATGCGCAGTCACGCCGGGGTGGCGGCGCAGATGTTCAAGGCGCTTGCCGACAAGGGCATCAACATCCTCGCCATCACCACGTCCGAGATCAAGATCAGCGTTCTCATCGACTCGGCGCATGCCGAGACTGCCGTCAAGACGCTGCATACCCTGTTCGGTCTCGACGCCACCTGAGACCTCGTGCGGTGCGCGGTCGGGGGCTGGCCAGCGTCCGCAGACAGGCCTCGATTGCGCCCGGGGAGGCATCACTTTCACGACCTCTCGCCGCTGAGGAGAGAGGCCACTAGAGCAAACGATCCCGGGATGCCGGACCGCGTTCGGTCCGCTGTTCCGACATCCGCCCGAACGAACGGCAACAGGTCATGGTCACGAAGCGAGGCGAAGAGCCCCGGGTCATGCCGTCGGAGCCCGCTCTGCGCATCATCATGCGCAGGCTGCGGGAGATCATGGGCGAAGAGGGCGAGGGCCAGGAGAAGCTCGACCACATCGTGCATCTCATCGCCGGCGTCATGGTGACCGACGTATGCTCGCTCTACCTCAAGCGGCAGGACGGATCGCTCGAGCTGTTCGCAACCGAAGGCCTCAACGCCGCTGCCGTTCACAACACGCGGCTCAAGAGGGGCGAAGGCCTCGTCGGGCGGGCGGCCGAGCTCAACCTCACCATCAACGAGCCGGACGCACCGAAACACCCAGCGTTCTCGTTCCGGCCCGAGACCGGTGAGGAGGTCTACCACTCGCTGCTGGCGGTGCCGATCCACAGAAGCGGGCAGGTCCTGGGTGTGCTCGTCGTCCAGAACCGCACGATGAAGGAGTACTCCGACGAGGACGTCGAGGTGCTTCAGGCGACGGCGGTGGTCGTCGCAGAAAACCTCGTTTCGGGCGCAGTCGCGGGCACCGGTGCCGCGCTCGAGCTGTCGAAATCGCTTTCTGCGGTGGTCCTGGGGCAGCCGATCTCGGAAGGGATCGCGCTCGGGCACATCGTGATCCACGAGCCCCGCATCGTGGTGACCAAGCTCATGGCCGAGGATCCGGCGCACGAGATGACGCGTCTAGACGCGGCGCTGGCGACGCTTCGTGTCTCGCTCGACGAGCTCATGGACCACGAGCACATGCAGGGGGCCGGCGAGCACCGCGACGTGCTCGATACCTATCGCATGTTTGCCCACGACCGAGGCTGGGAACGTCGCCTGCACGAGGCGGTGCAGGGCGGGCTCACGGCGGACGCGGCCGTCGAGCGGGTGCAGAACGGCACGCGCTCGCGGATGCTGCGCCACGGCGACGCCTTCTGGCGCGAGCGTCAGCGCGACCTCGACGATCTATCCGACCGGTTGCTCAGGATCCTCGCCGGACGCCCCTCTGGCCTCACGCACGCAGCCATGTCGGAACTGCCGCCTGATACGATCCTGGTCGCGCGCACCATGGGGCCGGCGGAGCTCCTCGACTACGACCGAACCAAGCTCAGGGGCCTCGTGGTCGAGGACGGCAGCTCGCAAAGCCACGTGGCGATCGTCGCCAAGGCGCTCGGCATTGCCGCCATCGGCCAGGCGGTCGGCGTCGTCGAGCGGGTGACGGCGGGCGACGCTGCGATCATCGATGCGGTTGCGGGCGAGGTCCACGTGCGGCCGTCGCCCGAGCTGGTCAATGCCTATTCCGACAAGGTGCGCTTTCGCGCGCGGCGCCAAAAGCAGTTCGAAGCACTGCGCGACCTGCCGGCGGTTACGAAGGATGGGCAGCGGATCTCGCTCAACATCAATGCCGGCCTGCTCGTCGACATGCCGCATCTCGAGGAGTCGGGCGCAGACGGGGTCGGGCTGTTCCGCACCGAGCTGCAATTCATGCTGTCGGACACGCTGCCGAGGACAGAACGGCAGATGCAAACCTACCGCGCTGTGCTCGACGAGGCCAAAGGGCGGCCCGTGGTGTTCCGCACGCTCGACATCGGCGGCGACAAGGTGCTGCCGTACCTGCGGCAGGCGAAGGAGGAGAACCCGGCGATCGGCTGGCGCGCGGTCCGAATGTCGCTCGACCGGCCGGGGTTCTTCCGCATGCAGGTCAGGGCCCTGCTCAAGGCGGCGGCTGGTCGTGAGCTCGCGCTCATGGTGCCGATGGTGACGGTCGCCGAGGAGATCGACGACGTCCGGGCTCTGATCAACAAGGAGCTGAGGTTCCTCAAGCGCCACAAGCACAAGCTGCCGTCGAAGCTCAAGATCGGCGCCATGATCGAGGTGCCGGGGATTCTCTACGAGCTCGATCGTCTGCTGCCCAAGGTCGAGTTCGTCTCTGTCGGCTCCAACGACCTCCTGCAGTTCCTGTTTGCCGCGGACCGCGGCAACGGCCTCGTCGGCTCGCGCTACGACAGCCTGTCGATCGGGCCTCTCAGAGCCTTGAAGGCGCTGACGAAGTCGTGCCGCAGGCACAAGGTCACCTACACCCTCTGCGGCGAGATGGCAGGAAGCCCGATTGAAGCCATGGCCCTCATCGGGCTCGGCTTCCGGACACTGTCGATGGCGCCGGCCTCGGTCGGTCCGGTCAAGGCGATGATCCGTTCGCTCGACGCGCGGAAAGCGATGCTACGGCTCGATGAGCTTCTCAAGACCGGCGGCGGCAACTTGAGGCGCGACCTGGAGCGCTTCGCGCGTGCGGAGAAGGTCGAGATCTGAGCGGGCACGGCTACCCGGTGTCTTTGACAAACGGACGGGTTTCGCCTTCATTCGAGCAAGTATCGATATGCGAGCTTGCACGGTCTCATGAGGCGCTCGGCTTACTGGTCAGGACGGGATGATCCCGGCGCGGCGTCCGCGTCCGGAGGCTCGTCCGGCTCTGCCCGTGCCGCGGGTTTCGAGGCCGAGGCACCGCTGTCACGTGCGGGCGTGATCGGCGGGCTGTTCCTCGAGCTCAGGCGCGCCCTCAAGCTGTCGATGCCCGAGGTGGCTCGCCGGCTCGATACCAGCGTCGGTGTCGTCGAGGCGCTGGAGACGGGTGACGTGCGCCGCCTGCCGCCGTGGCCGGAAACGATTAGGATCGTCTCGGACTACACGCGCCTCGGCGGCATCGACCCGCTGCCAATGCTCGAGGTGATCCGCAGCGAGATGAAGGCGGCGGAGGCAACGCTCGATCTGGCGCCACGATCGGATGCGGCGATCAACGCGCAGGCGTTGATCAACCGTCTGCAGGAGGCGTCGCGGCAGGCGGCGCGGGCGGTCAATTCCGGTCTGCCGTCGGCCTCGGCCGCGGTCCGCAACGTGTCGCTCGCGAGCCTCAAGGCCGCGGCGCTCGACGTCTGGCGCCGGCCACGTACCCGGCGGGAGAAGATCTGGCTCGTGATCAGCGGGGTGCTCGCCATGGCCTTCGTCCTGGCGCTCGGCGATACGAGGACCGCGCAGACGGTGGCCTCGGTGCTGCCCTCGCCGCTCTCAGATGCGGTGCGGGGCATCAACGACATGCTGATCCGATCCGTCGCGCCGACGCGAGAAGGCCTGATCTGGATCGACCTCGCCGATCCGCGGCTCCGCAAAAGCGACAAATTGCATATCGAGCGCCGTTAGCACTATAAGCGCCAGCTCGATCTCGCCTGCCCGGGGCATCCGTCTGTCGTGGCGATGGCGCTCGGCCGGAGATGTCGGCAACCCCTCACCCAATCTGCTCCCCTAGTCGGGAGGTACTGGGCGAGGGGTTACCGACGTAAAGGAGACGAGCGGGGGCGAGACCCGACCTGCAACCCGAGATCTTGACGACGTTTCCATGAGCTCCATACCCAACGAGAAACTCGAGAGGCTGATCGACCGCTGGGAGACCATCCAGGCGGAGCTCAACCAAGGCGCCAATCAGGCGACCTACGCCAAGCTCACCAAAGAGTTCTCGGATCTGTCGCCGGTCGTCGCCGCCATCCGTGAGCTTCAGGGGGCCGAGAAGGAGGCCCAGGATCTCAAGGCGCTGATCGCCGACCCTACGGCCAAGGACATGGCAGAGATGGCGGCCGAGGAGCTCGAGCTCCTGAAGCCGCGCGTCCAAGAGCTCGAAGGCAAGCTCAAGATCCTGCTGCTGCCCAAGGACGCGGCCGACGAGCGAAGCGCCATCCTCGAGGTTCGCGCCGGCACCGGCGGCGACGAGGCGGCCCTGTTCGCGGCCGATCTCTTCCGCATGTACTCGCGGTACGCGGACTTGAAGGGCTGGAAGGTCGAGATCATCTCCATCTCCGAGAACGATCTCGGCGGCTACAAGGAGATCATCGCGTCCATCACCGGGACGGGCGTGTTCGCAAAGCTCAAGTTCGAGAGTGGCGTGCATCGCGTCCAGCGCATTCCGGCGACCGAAAGCCAGGGGCGCATCCACACCTCGGCGGCGACGGTTGCAGTGCTGCCGGAAGCCGAGGAGGTCGACATCGAGATCCGTCCAGAGGACATCCGCATCGATACCATGCGGGCGTCGGGCGCGGGCGGCCAGCACGTCAACAAGACGGATTCGGCCGTCAGGATCACGCACATTCCGACCGGGATCGTTGTCGTTTCGGCCGAGAAGTCGCAGCACCAGAACCGGCGCCTCGCCATGCAGGTGCTGCGCTCGCGCCTCTACGAGGAGGAGCGTGAGCGCACGGAGAGCGCCCGTAGCGAGGCCCGCAAATCGCAGGTCGGCTCCGGCGACCGGTCGCAGCGCATCCGCACCTACAATTTCCCGCAAGGGCGAGTCACCGATCACCGCATCAATCTCACGCTGCACAACATCGACCGGGTGATGGACGGCATCGGGCTCGACGAGATCATCGACCATCTCGTCACCGACCATCAGGCGAGTCAGCTCGCGGCCATGGAAAGCGGAGCGCTGTGAGACTGAGACCGGCCCGTGCGTCAGGACGCGGATATGCTCGTTGGAGCGCGGAGGCGGCGGCGTGACGACGCTTCGGGATGCGCTCCGGCGGCTTGTGGCCGAGCTCCGCGCGGAGGGGATCGACAGTCCCGAGGTCGACGCGAGACTCCTCACCGGAGCGGCGGCAGGCCTGACGGCTCAGGATATGGTGCTCGAGCCGGACCGGATGCTGCTGCCGGCTCAGCTGGCGAGGCTCGAGGTCTACCGCCAGCGGCGCCTGGCGCACGAGCCGGTATCGCGCATTCTCGGCCGGCGCGAGTTCTACGGGCGGACGTTCGAGATCGACGGCTCGACACTCGATCCAAGGCCCGATACCGAGACCCTGGTCGAGACGGTGCTCGAGATCGCGGACAAGGCGGGCTGGCGCGAGCGCCCGATCCGGATCCTCGACGTTGGAACCGGCTCGGGGGCAATCCTGGTGACGCTACTGGCCGAGCTGCCGCTCGCGAGCGGCATCGCAACAGATGTCAGCGATCAGGCTCTCGAGATGGCGGCGAGAAACGCAGAGCGGCTCGGAGTCGCCGACCGGGCGACATTCGCGTTGCGCCGGTCGCTAGAGGGTGTCGAAGGATCGTTCGACCTCCTGGTGTCGAATCCGCCTTACATTCCCTCGGGCGAGATCGAGTTGCTGAGCCGGGAGGTCAAGGACTTCGATCCCAGGGCGGCGCTCGACGGCGGGGATGACGGGCTCGCGATCTACCGGGAGCTGGCGCGAGGGCTCGTTCGCGCCGTACCGGCTGGCTGGGCGGTGGTCGAGATCGGAGCCGGGCAGGCAAGGGACGTGGTGGACATCTTCAAGGCGGCCGCCGGCGGGCGCCTCAAGACGGTCGTAATCCGCCGGGATTTGGGCAATCACGAGCGCTGTGTGGCCATCGAGACACATAAGGTGTTGATGACGCACTAACGCTTCTGAGGAAATGTCTTGGCGGCGGCGCGCAACCAAGCTACTCTCCCATCCGGCAAATGAATGCGTGCGCGCCTATGGCCGCTGAGCAGCCGAACCGTAGACCGGGCGGCAGCGTCTTGCACAGGCTCACGCAGATAAATGCGAAACAAGCGGGACTACGGCGCAGTTTCGGCTGCCTGCTTGTTTGCGGCGGATGGCTATAGCCGTCGCTTCGCGCGTAAGCCAATTCCGGATGGACAGCCCTGCATCTGGTCCAATGCGTAGCATTAGCGATGGCCAGCTCTGCGCCTAAGCGGCCTGGTCTTAGGCGGGTCGCAGTACGGGTTTAGGTTTGGCGTTTACGGCCAACAGATCGAACGCAGCATGGCTGCAGAAGCGCGCGAGCCGCGTGACCGGCGGAGTGCCGGCAGCTCGTGCTCCTCTCCACCGCAACACTCAAGACGTCGAACACAACAGTCGAGAACGAAGCCCATGAGGCAGGGACAGCAGAACCGCAGAGGCCGCGGCGGCCGCAATCACAATCAGCAGGGGGGCGGCCGTAAGGGTCAGAACCCGCTGACGCGGACGTTCGAGAGCAACGGTCCCGACGTCAAGATACGCGGCACGCCGTCCCATATCGCCGAGAAGTACATGGCGCTCGCACGCGATGCGCAATCCTCCGGCGATCCGGTTTTGGCCGAGAACTATCTCCAGCACGCCGAGCACTACAATCGCATTATCATGGCCTATCGCGAGCAGCAGATGGCCCAGGGCGACTACTCGAGCGGCATGTCGGGCGGCATGAATCGCATGCCGGGCCCGGCGACGATGGCGGGCAGCGACGACTTCGGCGACGAGGACGGCGACGAATTCGGCGGGGACGGTGGTGCTGGCCGTGAGCCCGTCCGGGGGCAGGAGCCGCAGCCGCGCAGCATCGACCAGTCCCGTTTCGACGATCGTCCGCCGCGTCCGCAGCAGGACCAGCCGCGCTTCCAGCAGCACCGCGATTTCAACCGTGATCGGCAGCAGGGTGGCCAGGACCGTCGCGGCTTCCGTCCCGATCGCGGCGATCGACCCGACCGTGGCGATCGGCCCGAGCGCGGCGAGCAGAGGTTCGATCGTCCCGATCGCGGTGAGCGACCCGATCGTGGCGAGCAGAGGTTCGACCGTCCTGACCGCGGCGAGCGTCCCGAGCGCTTCGATCGCGGTGAGCGCCCCGATCGTCCGGAGCGCGGCGAGCGCCCGGACCGGACCGAGGGCATGGATCGCCCGCCGCAGGCCGACGCGCCGCAGCGCCGCGAGCCCGGTCACGAGCAGCCAGAGTTCCTGCGCCGGCCCGTGCGCCGCCCGCGCCGCGAGGAGGAGCCGGCTCCGGCCGAGGCTGCACCCGCGTCCGCCGGCAACGGCGAGAGCCGGGAGTAGGCACGACCTGAGGCGGTAAGCGGATGAGGCCGAGAGTGGCTGGGGACCTGCGAGGGTGCGAGCCTCAGCTATTTCAGCCGGGCGCGCCGGTCTCGACGGTCACACTCGCACCGACCGCGATCGAGCCGCCCGTCTCCACGCGCGCATAGACGCCGAAATCCATGTGCCCGAAGCGGCGTGCGAGCACGGCCGGGATGTCCATGTCGCGCTTGCCAGTGGCAGGGTCCACGTTGGTTGCGGCGCAGCGGTCCGTGCGCTTGAAGACCGACAGCCTGGTGTCGGCGACGACGAGACTTTTCCCGGCCCATCCGAGCTCGACCCAGGGCGGCAGACCGGTCAGGACGATGTTGGGACGGAACCGCAGCGGATCGACCGGCCGTCCGATGTCGCGCTCGAGCTCGCGCACCGAGGCGAGATTGATGATGTGAAGGCACTTGGCTGCCACGTCCGAGATGCTATGGCCGGGGCTCGAGACGATGCGCGGCGGACCGCGCAGACTCGCTTCCATGTAGGCGGCCAGGAATTGCTCGATGATGGTTCTGCCAGCCTTGGTCGTGAGGTCGCCGCGGCAGACCTGGCGGCCGGCTCGCAGGATCTCAAGCGTCCGCGTCCCCTCGTCGAAGCGCGAGGTGAAGGTGGCGAGCTTCTCGTCTCGCATCAACATCAGGAAGTTGATCTTGGGGACGTGGCGGGGGTTGGCCTCGTCGAAGCGGCCGGGACCGTTCTCGATCGCCCAAGCACGATCGAGGGGCAGCGTCTCTCCTGCCGTCAGCAGGACCTGCTCGAGCGCGTCGGGGGTGAGGCCCTTAACCGGGTAGCGGTATAGCGCCGATACGGCCGGTCCGCGGGCGAAAGTGGGTTCGGTGCTCATGCTCTCTCCACGCCGGCTACGTGGCGCGGCGAGGCTGCCGTGCCGAAGTCAGACACCGTTAGGTTTTTCGTGGCGACATTGATAGCGCGATCGAGCATCGCTGCAACCCCAGGTCCAGAGGGTATTGCGTTGCGCATCAGACTTATCCTGGCGGTGGCGCTCACCGCACTGCTGGTTGCGGCAAACACCGCTGCGGGCTCCCTGGCCGGGGGGACCTGGCCAAGCCCTGTTTCGCACGGGCGCGAGCTCCAGGCGGGCGACGTGGGGCCGCGTTCGATCGGTCTCCAGCCAACCCGGACATTTGCAGGCGGCGTCATGCGCGCTGCCGGCAGCTATCCCTTTGCCGTCCTCGTTGACGAGACCGCGAGCTATGACGGAGTCACCGTCGAGGGCCCGCACTGGCGGATCGAGGGTGTGCGCCTCACAGGCGGGCTCGACGTGTACACCAGCCTGCCGGTCGTGGTGCGCGGATCTATCGTGCGGCCGGAGCGCGATGCCTTGTGGGCGATCCACATGCGGCCGGGGGCGGGGCCGCTCTACCTCCTCGGCTCGGAGGCGGGCGGCGGGGCCGGCGCGCGGACCGGGGTCGCGGTGCTGCTGCGATCGCCGAACGCCGTCGTCTGGCGCAGTCATATCTCCGAGACGCTCGATGGTCTCCGGCTTACAGCCTCCGGGCATCGCATCTCGGAGACGCTGATCGACGGGCTTGCCGCACGACCCAAGGACCATAACGACGGGATCCAGACCTCGCCGGAGGCGCGCGACATCACGATCGAGCGCAGCCGGATCGAGAACCGCAACCCACAGACGAGCTGCATCCTGATCCGTGGCGGCGCGATCACGATCCGCGACAACTACCTCGCCGGTGGAGGCTGGGTCATCTATGGGGGCGCCGATGGCAACGGACACGGCGGGGCGAGCTCGGACCAGCTCGTTGTCGTCGGTAACGTGCTCGGGACCGGATATTTTCCGAAATCCGGCAACTTCGGGGCGATCACCTACTGGGCCACGGATCGCGCCAACCGGTGGTCAGGCAACCGTTTCGACGACGGCACGGAGATCGCGGAGCCGCGCGGCAGACGATGAGTGGCGGCACATGGAAAGAGGCTGGACGCCGTGCTGGCTTCCAGCCTCTTGACTTGTGGCTACCGGTTGCCTGCGCCTCACCTGCGAGACCTCGACCGCCGGGTGAACGAGATCACGCCCCGGCGTTCTCCTTGGCGGGTGCGGGTGCGGCGATGACGGGCACTGCCGGCTCGACTGTGTCGGGCGCGCGGCGCTTGACCTGCGGCGGCTGGAAGGCGCGGCGGGCGTGGAACTCGCAATAGGGCAGGCCCTGCACCTTGTCCTTGCCGCAGAAGTGGAAGTCGGGCTGCTGCGGGTCGCCGATCGGCCAGCGGCAGCTGCACTCGGTCAGCGTCTGGATGGACCGGCGCTCCTTCAGGGGAATGTCGAGCTCCTCGGCGACCGGCACGAAGGGCTCGGCCTGAGGTGTGTAGAGCGCGCGAAGGGCGGGGTTGCCGATCTGGGCAAAGCGAGGCTTGGCCATTCGCTTCTGCGCAGCCGTAGCAGGTGCCGCGGCACGAGGGCGGGGGCGATGGCTCTTCATGCGCGAGGTGGTGGCACGGCCGGAAAGCCCGAGGCGATGCACCTTGCCGATTACCGCGTTGCGCGATACGCCGCCGAGACGGGCAGCGATCTGGCTCGCGCTCAGACCCTCGGACCAGAGCTTTTTCAGAAGCTCGACGCGTTCGTCATTCCAGGCCATTTCGGTTGCTCCTCGCAAAAACTATGGGCAAGCGGGCGGCCACGAAGGCGCCTGCGCTCGGCTACGCAAAGGGCAAGGCGGGGCAGGCTGCCTCAACGCAGAGGCGAACCTCGCGCGTCGGACACGCAACTCGAGCCCCGGGACCCGGCCCGGATGAAACGCAGGACTTGACGCTGAACTTCAGACGCGTGCGGCGAGGGAGCCCAACGCTACGAGGCACCCCGGAAATGACGCGTACTGGACAGAGAACTCAAAATTCCGACACGATACAAAGGAACACGGTACAAACAACCGGTCGCGGCGAACCGCGACATCTCGTGTCCCGACTGCTGAACCCTACAACAAGTAGATTCCTGCCTACAAGGCTGGCCGCCCAGGCTCTCGGGTCTCGACAGATGCACGTGGCTCAATCGCCACAACGCGATTCGCCAAACCCCGGTTTTGCTGGCCTCGCGAATCGTTGTCCCCGCAATTCATCTGTGTGGAGGACGTGGCATGGCGCGCCGGAGCTGTCGCCAATTGTGGCCAATGATTGACATTCGCGGCGCGGTTCGCGTATCAACCGCGCTTCCAGGGCCGCCGGAAAGGCGGCTTTTTGATTTTTGCGCGCGCGTGTGAGTGAAGGAGCGGGCGACGTGCCCAAGCCCCTGACCATCGCCCCACAGCCGTCCGCCGCTTCCGGCCCCTCGCCCGCGGTGCTGGGCACCTACGCGCGCCAGGACATCGTATTCGCATCCGGCGCAGGCTCCTGGCTGACGACGATTTCCGGCGAGCGCTACCTCGATTTCGGGTCGGGGGTCGCCGTCAATGCGCTGGGCCACGCCCATCCGCAGCTGGTCGCGGCTCTGACGGCGCAGGCCGAGAAGCTGTGGCATACCTCGAACCTCTATCGCGTCGCGGGACAGGAGCGGCTCGCCGAGAAGCTCGTTCGGGCGACGTTTGCCGACAAAGTCTTCTTCTGCAATTCGGGGGCCGAGGCCTGCGAGGGGGCCATCAAGGCAGCGCGGCGCTACCATTACGTGGGGGGTGCGCCGGAGCGGAACCGGATCATCACATTCGAGGGCGCCTTCCACGGACGCACACTGGCGACCATCGCGGCTGCCGGTAACGCCAAGTATCTCGAGGGCTTCGGACCTGAGATGCCGGGCTTCGACCATCTTCCGCTCGGTGATCTTGAGGCCGTCGAGCAGGCCATCGGCCCGGAGACGGCGGCGATCATGATCGAGCCGATCCAGGGGGAGGGCGGGGTGCGGGTGGCATCACCGACCTTCATGCAGGGCCTCAGGGCGCTCTGCGACGAGCAGGGGCTTCTCCTCGTGCTCGACGAGGTGCAATCGGGCATGGGGCGCACGGGCCTTCTTTTCGCACACGAGGCGTCGGGTATCCGGCCCGACATCATGGCCATCGCCAAGGGTCTCGGTGGCGGCTTTCCGGTTGGCGCGTTCCTGGTCACCGACGCGGTCGCCCGGGCGCTGACGCCCGGAACGCACGGGTCGACCTTCGGTGGCAACCCGCTCGCGATGGCGGTCGGAGAGACGGTGTTCGACATCGTGTCCGAGAAGGGCTTCCTCGAGGGCGTTCGGCTCAAGGCCAACCGGCTGAAGCAGTCGCTCCATGGTCTCAAGGACCTGTTCCCGGACGTGGTCGAGGAGGTGAGGGGCGAAGGGCTCCTCATGGGGCTGAAGGTCAAGCCGCCGGTCGCGGACGTGGTCAAGGCAGTGATCGGCGAGAAGCTTCTCGTCGTCGGCGCCGGCGAGAACGTCGTGCGCATCCTTCCGCCGCTCAACGTCGAGGATAGCGAGATCACCGAGGCCTCGGCCCGGCTCTCTCGCGCGCTCGCGGTCTTTTCCAAGAACAAGCAGTAGCTGGTCCCGTGGGGGGACACATCAGGGGAGCAGGCGTAAGCGCCATGCCAGAAGCCAGAGCCATTCGCCATTTTCTCGATCTCGACGAGATCGACACCAAGACGCTGCGCGGAATCCTCGATGCGGCGCACGCCATGAAGAAGGCCGGCAAGTCCGTGCCTGCCAAGCTTCGCCCCAAGCACATCGACAGCAAGGTGCTGGCGATGATTTTCGAGAAGCCGTCGACCCGGACGCGCGTCTCGTTCGACGTTGCCATGCGCCAGATCGGGGGCACGACCATCACGCTCAACAACAACGACCTGCAGCTCGGCCGGGGCGAGAGCATCAAGGATACAGCGCGCGTGCTGTCGCGTTACGTGGACGCCATCATGATCCGCGCCAACAGCCACGAAACGCTCGTCGAGCTCGCGCAGCATGCGACCGTGCCGGTCATCAACGGGCTCACCGACAAGACGCACCCGTGCCAGATCATGGCCGATCTGCAGACGTTCGAGGAGCGCGTCGGACCGCTCAAGGGGCGCACGGTCGCCTGGGTCGGCGACGGCAACAACGTCGCCGTGTCGTGGATGCACGCGGCAGCGCGGTTCGGCTTCAGTCTCCGCCTCGCCTGCCCGGCGGAGCTCATGCCCGAGAAGGCCGCCATCGACTGGGCGCGGCGCGAGAAGGCGGCGATCATGATGACCGAGGATCCGGACAAGGCTGTCAAGGGCGCGGACTGCGTCGTCACCGACACCTGGGTCTCCATGGGCCAGACCGACGAAAAGCGGCGCAAGCAGCTTTTGCGCCCCTACACGGTCGACGAGGCCCTGATGGCAAAGGCCGCCAAGGGGGCGATCTTCATGCACTGCCTGCCGGCCTACCGCGGCAACGAGGTGTCCGAGGGCGTGCTCGAGGGGCCGCAGTCGGCGGTGTTCGACGAAGCCGAGAACCGGCTCCACGCGCAGAAGGCCATTCTCGCCTGGTGCCTGGGAGCAGGCTGATGGCGGCAACCGGCGCGGCAGGCGAGAAGGGCCCGATCGTCGCGCCGGCCGACGACGATCTCGTTCTCCCGTTCGCGACCGAGATCTCGGGTGCCCGCGGACGCATCGTGCGCATGGGCACCACGGTCGACACCATCCTCGCGCGTCACGGCTATCCGGACCTCGTGAGCGAGGCCGTCGCGCACGCCCTTGCGCTCACGACCATGCTCGGTGCGCCAATCGCTCCCGGGGCGCGGCTTTCCCTGCAGACGCGGACCGACGGTCCGCTCGGCTTTCTGTTCGTCGAGTACCAGGCGCCGGGCAAGGTGCGCGCGACGGCCTCGTACGCGAAGGAGCGCGTGGCCGAGCTCGCGGCCCGGCAGGCGCGGCTCTCAGAGGGTGAGCTTCTGGGGCACGGGCACATGGCGCTGACGCTCGACCCCGGCGACGGCCGCGACGTCACCCAGGGCATCGTGGCGCTCGACGGCGGGAGCCTAACCGCCGCTGCCAACACCTATTTCAGGCAATCCGAGCAGCTGCCGTCTTACATCCGGCTCGCTGTCGCCCGACATCAGGTTGCCGGTGCTTCCAGAGGCGACGGCAGAGACGGCTCCCTGTGCGCACGGGCTTGGACCTGGCGGGCCGGCGGGCTCATGGTCCAGCATCCCGGCGCGCGGGAGGACGAAGGGGAGGGTCGTGACGGGAGGCAGGCAGGGGAGGCGTCCGAGGACTGGCAGCGGGTGCGGCTTCTGGCAGCGACGGTCGAGGACCACGAGCTTCTCGACCCACAGCTCTCTCCACGCCGACTGCTGCTGCGTCTTTTCCACGAAGAGGGCGTCCGGGTGTTCGAGCCGCGCTCGATTGCCTGTCATTGCCGCTGCTCGCGCGAGCGGGTGGCGATGTTCCTTTCGAGCTTCTCGGCCGAGAACCTCGAGGGCATGAGCGAGCCAGACGGCACCTACAGCGTGACCTGCGAGTTCTGCAGCACGGTCTACCGGTTTGCTCCGGACGAGGTGTCCCGCGGCGAGTAGACTTGTTGCAACGCAGTGAACCCGCCATTCGTCATGCGGCGGGCCGGTGCTTGAACAAGGGTCCGGTCCGGCCTTACTGTGGGATGGCGCGGGGAGAGCGGCGGGCCGCAAGTCGCCTGCCGAGGGGCCAGATCATCACATGAACTATCACGCCTACGAGCTCGCGCACGCGCTGCTGTCGCCGTGGCGGCTCGGCGTGGAGGCCGTACGGGCCGGCCTCGACCACCCCTTGAATCCGCTTGCCGCGACGCCGGCAGCGCGCAGTCTGTCGGCCGCCTGCCAGGTGTTCGAGAAGGTGACGCGGCGCTACGGCAAGCCGCAGTTCAACATCAAAGAGTCGCGCTCTGACGGGACGGTGGTTCCGATCGTCTCCGAGGAGATCCTGTCGAAGCCGTTCTGCTCGCTGAGGCGCTTCCGGCGCGAGTCCGCCGGCCGGAACGGGGGGGGTGCGCCGCAGGTCCTGATCGTGGCGCCGATGTCGGGGCACTATGCGACTCTCGTGCGCGGCACCATTGCCGAGCTTTGCGGAACATTCGACGTGACGGTGACGGATTGGTCGGACGCGCGCGACGTGCCGCTCATCGCCGGCGACTTCAACCTCGACGACTTTGCGGCGACCGTCATCGAGGCGCTACGGCTCATCGGACCAAAGACGCACGTGATCGCCGTCTCGCAGTCGTCGGTGCCGGCGCTGGCGGTGGCGGCGTACATGGCACGTCTCGAGGACGTCTGTGCTCCGGCGTCCTTGACGCTCCTCGGCGGACCGATCGACACGCGCATCAATCCCACGGCCGTCAACCGGCTGGTCGAGAACCGCTCGCTGACGTGGTTCGAGGCACACGTGATCTCAAGTGTCCCGCCGCCGCACACCGGCGCCTTCCGGCCAGTCTATCCGGGTTTCATGCAGCTTACCGGGTTCATGACGATGGACCTCGACCGGCACGTTTCGGCGCACGCAGGTCTCTTCAACGACCTCATGCGAGGCGATGCGGGCCAGGTGCGCCAGCATCGCGACTTCTACGAAGACTATCTCGCGGTCATGGACCTCACGGCCGCATTCTTTCTCGACACAGTGCGGCACGTGTTCCAGGAGCATGCACTGCCGAATGGCACCTATTGCGTCAACGGATCGCCGATCGATCCCGGCCTGATCCGTAAGATGCCGCTGATGACGGTCGAGGCCGGCCGCGACGTGGTCTGCGGTCCAGGGCAGACGCACGCCGCACAGGTGCTATGCCGCAATCTTTCCGATACCTTGCGTGTCAAGCTCGACGTGCCGGAGGCCGGTCACTTCGGCCTTTTTACCGGCAGTCAGTGGCGTAGCGTCGTGGCGCCGCTGGTGAGGGACTTCATCCAGAAGGCCGAGCGTGGCGAGGCGGTATCGTCGGACCAAGTTGCCTCGAACGTGGTCAAGCTGCCGTCAGCCAGGCCATGATTCCTGATGCCTTGCACGGAGCCGCGTTGAAGGCGGTACGCTGCAGCCACGGGATATCGCGACGCCGTCCCGAGACCCAGCGTCCGCATCGCAGCGCCTCGCGGTGTTGCGATGCATGCCGCCTCTCGAGTTGCGAGAGTGCAAACCGTCGTCGCGCGCTGGCGCTTGTCCTCTCATCCCGTCGACGTTCTAGTTCTTTGTTTTCGCGTGTTTCTTGTCGGAAGGCGGTTCCCAGGTTTCCGGAAGCACGCTAGTGTGGCGATTCTGAAGTCCGCTTCATTCTTGCGGCTGGGTTCTTGAGCGGACTTCAGAATCCGAGCCACACCAGATCGATGGCCTGCTAGTGTCCTTTCGACAGCGAAGTTCGGTCCGAGCGTGCCGACGAATGAGACGAACTTCGCGGTCGGGAAACTAGCATCACGCGACGACAAGAGCCGGGCCAGTGCGCATGACCGCCCCAGACCAGACTGCCGTCGACGATCTCGTGACGCTGCGCGACTGGGTGCGGTACGGCGTTAGCCAATTCGCAAGAGCCGAGCTGGTGTTCGGGCACGGAACGGCGACTGCTCTCGACGAAGCGGCGTTTCTGGTGTTGCGCGGACTCGGCTTGCCGCCGGATCAGCTCGAGCCCTGGCTCGACGCACGGCTCACGCGGGCAGAGCGGGAGCGGATAGCGAAGCTCTTTGGCGAGCGGGTCGAGACGCGTAAGCCCGCACCTTATCTCCTCAACGAGGCGTGGATCAGAGGCCACAAGTTCTATGTCGACGAGCGGGTGATCGTGCCGCGATCGTACATCGGCGAGCTCCTCGACGGTGGGCTCGCGGGCGCGATCTCCGATCCCGACAGCGTCGGCCGTGTCCTCGACCTCTGTACCGGCGGCGGCTCTCTCGCCGTTCTCGCCGCGCTGGCGTTTCCGAACGCGACCGTCGACGCGGTCGACATCTCGACCGAGGCGCTGAAGGTTGCGCGCATCAACGTGGCCGACTATGGCCTCACGGACACCGTGCGGATCGTGCATTCTGATCTCTTCGCGGCGCTCGAGTCCGCGCGCTACGACCTCATCATATCGAACCCGCCCTACGTCGATGCCGAGGCCGTGGCAGCCTTCCCGCCCGAATACAGGGCCGAGCCGCTGCTTGCCCACGCCGGCGGCGAGGACGGACTCGACCTCGTACGCAAGATCCTGGCAGAGGCTCCGCTGCATCTTCAGCCCGAAGGTGTGCTGGTGGTGGAAATCGGTCACGGGCGCGAGGTGCTCGAAGCCGACTATGCCCATCTGCCGTTCCTCTGGCTCGATACCGCGGAGAGCGAGGGAGAGGTGTTTGCTCTCGGGGCGCAGGATTTCGTGCCGGCGCCTTCTCACGGTGCCAAGCGGCGCAAGGGAGCCAAAGCATGAGCCTCGAGAGCGAGACGAGGATCTACCGGCTCGTGCTCAATCTGGCGCGCAAGCCGGGATTCTGTCTCTGCTGCTGGTGTTTGAAGCGCGAGGATGCGCTGCGGGCGCGGCGTGTGGTGCGGCTGACGCGAGCCGTCATGAGATCGTGGCGCCGCGAGATCGGCCACCGGCCGCCGGCGGAGACCTGAGGAGACGGCGCAGTTCATGCCTCGCACGATCGCTGCCCTCCTCGCGTTGTGCCTATCAGCCGTGGTGGCGCGTGCCGAGCCGATCGTCATCCGCTTCAGCCACGTTGCCGCCCCGCAGGCGCACAAGTCGAAGGCGGCGCAGCGGTTCAAGGAGCTTGCGGAGAGGAAAACCGAGGGGCGCGTCAGGATCGAGCTCTATCCGAACTCGCAGCTCTACAAGGACAAGGAGGAGCTCGAAGCGCTGCAGCTCGGTGCGGTCGAGATGTTGGCGCCATCGCTTTCGAAGTTCGGGCCGCTGGGTCTCACGGAGTTCGAGGCGTTCGACATTCCCTACGTGTTCAAGAGCTACGCCGAGCTCGCGGCGGTGACCGAGGGACCGATCGGGGCCGAGCTGCTTGCGCGCCTCGAGAGCAAAGGCATCAAGGGGCTCGCCTACTGGAACAACGGATTCAAGATCCTCTCCGCCAACCGGCCGCTTGTCGCTCCCGATGACGTGCTGGGGCTCAAGATGCGCATCCAGTCGTCGCGGGTGATCGAGGAGCAGATGGCCGCGATCGGCGCGCTGCCGCAGGTGCTCGCATTCTCGGAAGCCTATCAGGCCTTGTCGTCCGGGGTGGTGGACGGAACCGAGAATCCGCCGGCCAACATGCTGACCCAGAAGATGTACGAGGTGCAGTCGTATGCGACGCTGACCTTCCACGGCTTCCTCGGCTATGCGGTAATCGCCAACAAGCGGTTCTGGGACGGGTTGCCGGCGGACGTGCGGGCGGCGCTCGAGGAGGCGATCCGGGAGACGACTCCCTATGCCAACGGCGAAGCCTTGAGGGAGAACAGCGAGGCGCTCGGCGAGATCCGGATGCTCGGCACGACGGTGTTTCACGAGCCGACGGAGGCGGAGCGCGCGGCATGGATCGCAGCGTTCGGCGGTGTCGAGGACATCGTTGCGCCGCGCGTCGGGCGGGAGCTGATCGAGCGAATACATGCGGCAACGGCCGCAGCGGCGCGCGCAGCAGAGTCTTCGTCCCCTTGACGGGGACGAGTTAGGGGCAGGGTGAACATGCGGGTGCTCATGTCCGTACTTCGAACGACTTTCTCGCCTCGATCGGCGACCGCGAGTGGCTGTTGCCACAGGCCGCTCCCGGCGAGGCGGACGGGCGTGTCCGCAGCGGGTGGGTCATGAAAGCTTTGCTCAAAGCGCTCGACCGGTTCGAGGAGACGGTGATCGCAACATGCATCGCGGCGGCGACGCTCATCATATTTGTCGCTGTCGTGCATCGCTATTCGCTGTCGCACCTGGGGCAGCTGGTGGGTTGGGCAAAAGGCGCTGGCCATCCGGATCTCGCGGCGTCGCTCAAGACCCTCTACTTCACGCTGGCGACGGTGCGGCTTACGTGGGCGCAGGAGCTCTGCATCATCCTTTTCATCTGGATGGCCAAATTCGGCGCGGCGTACGGCGTCAGGACCGGCATCCACGTCGGCGTCGACGTTCTCGTCAACGCCGTGAGCGACACGTGGCGGCGGATCCTGGTGCTCACCAGCCTTGCGGCCGGCGCGCTGTTCACCGCTATTGTCGGCACTCTGGGTGCGCGCTTCGTCTGGCATATGATCGGAACCGGGCAGGTGTCGCCGACGCTCGAGGCGCCGATGTGGCTCGTCTATCTCTGCATCCCGCTCGGATCCTACCTGATGTGCTTCCGGTTCCTGCAAGTAGCCAGGCGGTTTCATGGCACCGGCGAGCTGCCACGGCACGACGCAGGGCATGTCAGCGGAATTTCGCGCGAGGAGCGGCCGGCATGACGGCGCTTGTCATTTTCGGGCTACTGGCGCTCCTGATGCTGACGGGCATGCCGGTCTCGATTGCGCTCGGGCTCACGGTGCTCGCGGTGCTTTTCACGGTTACCCAGGTGCCGCTCGATGCCGTTGCGCTCAAGCTTTTCACGGGCATCGAGAAGTTCGAGATCATGTCGGTGCCGTTCTTCATTCTGGCTGGGGCATTCCTCACTCACGGCGGCGTCGCGAAGCGCATGATCCGGTTCGCGACGGCGTGCGTCGGCCACTGGCCGGGCGGGCTCGGGATCGCCGGGGTCATGGCGTGCGCGATCTTCGCCGCCATCTCGGGGTCGTCGCCGGCGACGGTTGTGGCCATCGGATCAATTCTGATGCCGGCCATGGTGGCTCGCGGCTATCCGGTAGCGTTCGGGGCGGGCACGATCGCGTCGGCCGGTGCGCTCGGAATCCTTATCCCGCCGTCGATCGTGATGGTGCTCTACTCGGTCGCCATCTCGGGCATGTCGGCTGTGGGGCCCGACGGCAAGAAGGTGGCAGCGGCCTCGGTCGACGACCTCTTTATGGCCGGCGTGGTGCCAGGCATCCTGCTCGCAATTCTGCTAGCGCTGACGACGTGGTACCGCGCCTGGGACGGAGGCTATCCCACGGGTGAGCGCGCGTCATGGCGGGAGGTCTGGCTCGCGTTCCGCGACAGCATCTGGGGGCTCCTGCTCATCGCAGTCGTGCTGGGCGGCATATATGCCGGACTTTATACGGCGACCGAGGCTGCGGCCATGAGCGCGGTCTACGCATTTGCCGTCGCACTCTTCGTCTACAAGGACATGACCTTCGCCGACGTGCCGCGCGTGCTCGTCGAGGCCGCCAACATGAGCGCGATGCTGCTCTACATCATCACCAACGCAGTACTGTTCTCGTTTCTCCTGACACACGAGCAGATTCCGCAGGCGATTGCCGGCTTCCTCATCGACCAGGGCTTCGGGTGGGTCACCTTCCTGCTGGCAGTCAACGTGCTGCTCCTCGTCGCCGGCACGATGATGGAACCGGCCTCGATCACGCTTATCCTGGCGCCGATCCTGTTTCCCGTAGCCGCCAGGCTCGGTATCCACCCCGTACATCTCGGAATCATCCTGGTCATCAACATGGAGATCGGGATGATCACGCCGCCGGTGGGGCTCAACCTCTACGTGGCAAGCGGGGTGGCCAAGCTCGGGCTGTCCGACATGGCGCGCGCCGTCGGTCCGTGGCTCATGACGATGCTGGGCTTTCTCGTGCTCGTCACCTACTGGCCCGATCTCTCGCTCGCGTTGCCGAGGTGGCTCGGGATGTTGTGAGGCCGTCGTTCTGGATGGCCCGGCCGGGGGGAGCTGGGCCGGATCTCGCGAGCGGCACTCCCCACCCCTTCCCGCGGCGCTCAGCGGCTCGTGTACCACCACAGAAGCGATAGCCCGCCGCAGACCGCGAGGGTCTCGGCGATCGAGCGATGGAGCGCGAACAGAAGGACGAAGGCGACGGCAGCGAGAGCAAGGGCGTCCGGGCGGAGGCTCGCAGGATCGGGCACGTGAAGGTGGAGGGGGCCGAGGGTTTCCTCGCCGATGGTGCCGAACAGCACGTGGAGTGCGAACCAGACGGTGAGATTGAGGATTACGCCGACGACCGCGGCCGTAATGGCGGCGAGGGCAGACTTGAGGCGCGGATTGGCGTTGAGGTACTCGATGTAGGGGGCGCCGGCAAAGATCCACAGGAAGCACGGTGCGAAGGTGGCCTAGAGCGCGACCGCCGCGCCGAGCACGCCCATCAGCACGGGCGGGCCGCCACCGTGGCGCCAGGCGGCGAGGGTGGCTACGAACTCGTTGACCAGGATGAGCGGTCCGGGGGTGGTCTCGGCAAGCCCGAGCGCGTCCAGCATCTCTCCTGGCGACAGCCATCCATAGCCCTGGACTACGGCCTGAGCCATGTAGGCGAGGACAGCATAGGCGCCGCCAAAGGTGACGACCGCCAGCTTGGAGAAAAACCAGGCCAACTCCGACAATACGTGATCGGGGCCGAACAGGAGGGCGACGACCGCCAGCGGCACGATCCAGACGGCAAGCCAGACGAGGATTGTCGCGAGCGTGCGAGAAAGCGGGACGGGGGTGGCCGCTGCGGCCGGCTGCTCGGCGCTCGCCGTGCCGCGCGCAAAGCCGACGAGACCGGCTGCGAGGACGATGGCGGGGAATGGAACGCCCAGGAGGAAAATGGCGGCGAAGGCGGCGGCCGCGATCAGCCAGTCGTCGCGTCGCTTCAAGGCCCGGCGTGAGATGCGAACCAGGGCCTCGACGACGATGGCGAGAACGGCCGCCTTGATGCCGACGAACAAGACCTCGGCGACGGGGTGCCGGCCAAAGGCGGCGTAGGCCAGTGCCAGAGCGAGCATCAGGACGGCGCCCGGAAACACGAACAGGAAGCCGGCGGCGAGGCCGCCTTTGACCCCGTGCAGCCGCCAGCCGGCGTAGGTCGCGAGCTGCATCGCCTCGGGTCCGGGGAGCAGCATGCAGAAATTGAGGGCGGTCAGGTAGGAGTGCTCGGAGAGCCAGCGCTTCTCGTCGACGAGCACCTTGTGCATCATCGCGATCTGGCCGGCGGGGCCGCCGAACGACAGAAGCCCAATGCGGGCAAAGGCGCGCACCGCCTGTGCGAAGTCGGGTCGTGGCGGCGGCGCAGGGGAGCTTGTGGCAGCTGGTGTCACTTTCATAGCCGCTCCTTGCGATGCGCCGCCCGCCACCAGTCCACGGCTTTCCCATACGCTGGCGGGTCACGGACCACAATTCATCGACGAGCGGTCCAGGCGGCCATAGCCCTCAGCCCGACCGCGCAGGCGCTTCGATTGCGCCATCTTTTTGCCGCAATATCAGAGCGCTCCATTTTCTGGTTAAACCGAAATATGTGCGACCTGCCGTCGCGGAGTTGATGCGGCAACATCGAAAAAGCCAAGCGCAATCAGCTATCTGCAACAATTTACCTTAACAACGTTTAGTTTGCGATGTTGACCGGTGTCATGGCGCCGTGCTCGCTGCGCTGCACCAAGACGGGGAGCCACCAGAGTAGTCCCCACAAGTGTTCGGTGACAGAGCACGTTTTGGCGCTCGGCTCAGGCCCTTTCTCAGCGGGCCGATCCAACCGGCCGTGCCGTTTGCCCTCTGATCGCGCTCGCGAGCGCCTTGCCGTGGACGGCAGGCGGGGCACGGCACTCCTGCCTGGGCCAATGTCACCGTGAACAGGAGAAGAAGACATGCGCATCATCGTTGCTGCAGCTCTCGCAGCGCTCACGCTCGGCCTCGTCAACGTCGGGGCCGCGTCGGCCGCCGTACCGGCCTGGGAGTGCATGGGTCCGGCTGCCGCCTGCGCCAAGGCCACGTCCCACAAGGCGAAGCGGACCGGCAGCTACAAGTCGTCGAAGTCGACGTACAAGTCTGCGTCCAAGTCCCGCAAATCCTACAGCGGCGGCGGTGGCGGCAGCGGCATGGCCTCCTACTATTGGCAGGGCCAGCAGACGGCCTCGGGTGCCCGGTTCAACCCCTCCGCGATGACGGCGGCCCACAAGACGCTGCCGTTCGGCACCAAGGTGCGCGTGACGAACCTGCATAACGGCCGCTCGGTCACGGTCACCATCAACGACCGCGGTCCGTTCGTGAAGGGCCGCGTGATCGACCTGTCGTCGGGCGCCGCCGGCGTCATCGGCATGAAGGGCGCCGGCGTCGTGCCGGTGTCGATGCAGGTTCTCGGCCGCGGCTGATCCGCTGGCGAGATTGCAGACGGGGGCGGCAAAGCTCACAGCTTTTGCCGCCCTCTTCTTTTTCCCGCCTCCGAATCGGCATAACCACCAATAATTGTCATCGCCGTCTCCGAAGCGCGGAACATCAGGGATCCTCGCGTGCCAATCGCTCGTCCCCTCTCGCTCACGCTGGCAGTGCTCCTTCTGGCCGTGCAGCCGGCCAGCGCCCAGGATTGGCCGTTCGGGCTCGGCAAGCCGTCGGCCGGGGCCTGGGACGTCTCGGTGTCGACCGGGTCGCAGGTTGCCGATCCGGCCTGGACCACCGTCGTCTACGCCCGCCGAGCGCCGGCCGTCGAAACCGCCTCCCTGGGTGAGGCTAACGGTCAGGCACGCCCGTCCGGCCGCTCCCACCCAGTGCATTCCTTGAATGGTCTCGCCTCCTACTACGGCGCCGGCGTTGGCGCGCTCACGGCGTCGGGTGAGGCCTTCGACAAGACGGCCATGACGGCAGCCCACAGAACCTTGCCCATGGGGTCCAAGGTCAAGGTCACCAACCTCGACAACGGCCGATCGGTGGTGCTCCGCGTCAACGACCGCGGCCCGTTCGTGGCCGGCCGCGTGATCGACGTTTCGGAAGGCGCTGCCGACATTCTCGGCATGCGTCATGCGGGTGTTGCCAAGGTTCAAGTCGAGCCGATCAGCAACTGATCCCCGGCCCGCGCCGGACCCGTCCGCCGCCATAGACCGGGCTCGCGTCCCGTAGTCCGGCGAGAGCCTGCCGCCAACTGCGAGGCGAACGACGCCATGAACCTTGCCAGCAAGCTTCGCGAACGTGCGTCCCAAGGTCGGCCGGTGCGGGTGGCGCTGATCGGGGCCGGAAAATTCGGGACGATGTTCCTCGCCCAGGCGCGGCTGACGCCGGGGCTGCACATTGCGGGCGTCGCCGACCTGTCCGTCTCCCGCGCCCGTGAGCGTCTCGCAGCGGCCGGATTCTCCGCCGAGCATTCGGCTGCCCGCGACGTGTCCGAGGCAATCAAGACATCCGCCACCTTCGTTGCCGACGATGCCGCACGTCTCATCGCTCACCCCGCCATCGAGGTCGTGATCGAGGCGACCGGCGACCCGGCTACGGGAATTTCGCTCGCGACGGCTGCCATCCGGCACGGCAAGCACGTCGTCATGGTCAACGTGGAGGCAGATGCGCTGGCGGGGCCCCTGCTCGCGCGCCGGGCGCGGGAAGCGGGGGTCGTCTACTCCCTCGCCTGGGGTGACCAGCCAGCGCTCATTTGCGACCAGGTCGACTGGGCGCGGGCGTGCGGCTTCGAGGTCGTCGCTGCCGGCAAGGGTACGCGCTATCTGCCAAGCTATCACGGCTCGAACCCGGATACGGTATGGGACATCCTCACCCAGTATCTGCCGATCGCGGACCGGAGCCACGTCAACCCCAAGATGTTCAATTCGTTCCTCGACGGTACCAAGTCGGCGATCGAGATGACGGCAGTCGCGAACGCGACCGGCCTCGCGTCGCAAAGCGGCGGACTCGCCTTTCCGCCCGCGTCACGCTTCGAGCTTGCCGACCTGCTGAAACCCAGGGCCGAGGGCGGCACGCTCGAGAAACGCGGTGTGACCGAGGTCGTGTCGTCGCTCACTCGCGACGGCCGTGACGTGCCGCATCACCTCGCCATGGGCACGTACGTTGTGGTGACCAGCGAAAGCGCCTACGCGCGGCAGTGCTTCCGCGAGTACAACTGCCTGCAAGACAAGACGGGCACCTACGCCGCCCTCTACCGTCCGACGCACCTGATCGGCCTCGAACTCGGTATCTCGGTCGCGAGCGTTGCTCTTCGCGGCGAGCCCACGGGCGCGCCGATCGCGTTCCTCTCGGATGCTGTCGCGGTCGCCAAGCGCAGCCTCAAGGCCGGGGACGTGCTCGACGGCGAGGGCGGGTTCACGGTGTGGGGCAAGCAGACGCCAGCCGCAGCGTCGGTCGCGGGCGCCATGCTGCCGATCGGGCTTGCAGCGGGCGTGAAGCTCGTCCGCGATGTCGCGGAAGGCCAGCGGCTTACATGGAGCGACGTCGCGCTCGACGAGACCGACGCAACCGTCGCTGCGCGCCGTGAGATGGAAGCGCAATTTTCGGCTCCGCAGCAATAGGCCTGCTCCGGGACTTCCTGGCGCCATTCGAGACAACGGCTGCCGCGCCTCAAGTCCAGCCATCGAGCCACCGGCCGGATGGCCAGATGCGGACGCCTCCCCCTCGAAGGGGGAGGCGTCTAGGCTGCGAGGTCCGGGTTGGGCCAGTAGCTGCCGTTGCGACGGGCTCAGTCGAGAAGCTTGCCGTACGGCAGCTCATTGATAGGATAGCGGACTCTACTCGATGTGGCTTCATCCAAATTGGTCGGGCCGGCGGAAGGCAAATGTCCTGGTGGCGAATCGGAACACCTGTATCCGGCCCCGTTGACTCGGGCATACGGAGAGAGATCCAAGAAGGTGAGGGCCGGCTTCGACCTCCACCAATTCTTCTGCTGGAAGCGACACGACGCGCGACACTGTCGCCTCGGGAGATCGAGTTCTTTGAACTATTCAACTGGTTCGCTGTGGCATTGGAAAGCTCGATTGGCGAGAGCTGGACCGTTGATCCTGTAGATGTCACTTATGTACGCGGCCCCGATAGGCCGGTGTTCGGAAGACGCTTCTTGGTGTTCTACAACAAAGTTGAGATGGGCAGGATCGAGGTCTCGCCAGGATACGATTTACTCAATGCACAAGAGGACAGTGTTTTCGCGTGGGTCCAATTGCGGCACTTGAAGTATGTGCCGTTCATCGACGCCTGCAACCTCATAACAAGGATTGAACTGTATTGCGGGCCGTTCGAGACGCAGGAGACGTCGTCGGCACGCGCTTCAGGAGCGGCGACTGCGGCTTTGACGGGGTATCTATGGGACGCCATGCGGGTTGATACGACGGCGGAGACAGCAACCCTTTTCGAGCATGACTGTACCGGACCCTACACACTGTTTCGCGACAGCGTGGCCCACTGGACCAAGAACAAGGTCAAGCCAGAGGAATTGGTCAAGTGGCGCTACGAGTCTGAACGAGATGCATAGCTCCCAATTGCGCCCGCGCGCCCGTCGCTCCTGCATTACCGACCGGACGGGCAGGATCAAGAAATCCACATCGTGGCTTGGTCCGCTCCGGGTCACAACCGGCCGTTCCGGACCGGCGTCGCAGAGCGTGATCCAGAATTCGCATTCCGATCGCCCGTCTTATCCCCGCGCCTTCGGACTGACGCATACTCTCCCGATCCCGCTCGGCCGGGGCCGCCTCCGGAGGCGTCCAAAGGGTGAGGAGCGGGACGAGATCGGAGAGGATCGTCGGTCACGCGCCTACCTCTCCGCGGACGCCTCATTCCCTCGTGCGAGCGAGGCCCGGGAGTAGCTTCCCGTTAAGAAGGGGTGTCCGGCGGCGGGGTCATTCGCGTTTCCCCGCTCTAACCTCGTGTGGGGCGCTGGCCGCGCCACAATAATACAAATTCGAGGTGCTGCCTGCGCCCCGCAACCCCGGACCTTTCAAACCCTGCGCGCGAGCGGCGGGAGCCCTGCCCATTGGAGTGGCGCTTGGCTACCCCTGTCGCGTCACCTTGTCCGCGTCAGATATCACGCTTGGCGTCAGGCCCGCGAGCCGCCAATATCGCCCCAATCGCCGAACGAGGCGGGTGCCCGGGCGGGTCAAGCCTGGGCGCTATCGATTCCAAACACTTGAATGGGAGGAAATAACCCCGTGTCCGTGAAATCCGATATCGAGATTGCCCGCGAAGCCACCATGCGTCCCATCGCCGAAGTGGCGGCCAAGGTCGGCATTCCCTCCGACGCCCTGCTCCAGTACGGCCCCACCAAGGCCAAGGTGACAGCGGATTTCATCGACAGCATCAAGGGCCGCCCGGACGGCAAGCTCGTGCTCGTGACGGCGATCAGCCCGACGCCTGCCGGCGAAGGCAAGACGACCACCACCGTCGGTCTCGGCGACGGCCTCAACCGCATCGGCAAGAAGGCCATGATGGCCCTGCGCGAGCCCTCGCTCGGCCCGTGCTTCGGCGTCAAGGGCGGCGCTGCCGGCGGCGGGTACGCACAGGTCGTGCCGATGGAGGACATCAACCTCCACTTCACGGGCGACTTCCACGCCATCACGTCCGCCCATAACCTCCTCTCGGCGCTGATCGACAACCACATCTACTGGGGCAATGCCGCCGGCATCGACAGCCGCCGTGTCGAGTGGCGCCGCGTCTTGGACATGAACGACCGCGCGCTGCGCTCGATCGTCAACTCGCTCGGCGGCGTCTCGAACGGCTTTCCGCGCGAGGACGGCTTCGACATCACGGTCGCCTCGGAGGTGATGGCGATTCTCTGCCTCGCCAAGGACCTGAAGGACCTCGAGACGCGGCTCGGGAACATCATCGTTGCCTACACCCGCGACAAGAAGCCGGTCCGAGCCCGTGACGTGAAGGGCGAGGGCGCCATGACGGTGCTCCTCAAGGATGCCCTCATGCCGAACCTCGTGCAGACGCTCGAGAACAACCCCGTGTTCATCCACGGCGGACCGTTCGCCAACATCGCGCACGGCTGCAACTCGGTGCTCGCGACCAAGACCGCATTGAAGCTCGCCGACTACGTCGTGACCGAAGCCGGCTTCGGCGCCGATCTCGGAGCCGAGAAGTTTTTCGACATCAAGTGCCGCAAGGCGGGTCTTCAGCCGTCCTGCGCGGTCATCGTGGCTACCGTGCGCGCGCTCAAGATGCACGGCGGCGTCAAGAAGGACGACCTCAAGGCCGAGAACGCCGCGGCCGTGGCCAAAGGCTGCGAGAACCTGAAGCGCCACATCGAGAACGTGAACAAGTTCGGCGTGCCGGCGATCGTCGCCGTCAACCGTTTCATTACCGACACCGAAGCCGAGATCCAGGAGGTGATGAAGGCGGCGGAAAGCATGGGTACGCGCGCCTTCATGTGCAACCACTGGGCCGAGGGCGGCAAGGGTACCGAGGCTCTCGCGCACCACGTCGTCGAGGTCTGCAACTCGGGCAAGGCGGCGTTCAAGCCCCTCTATCCGGACAGCATGGGGCTCCGGGACAAGGTGAAGACGATCGCCACCGAGATCTACCGCGCGGCCGACATCTCGTGCGACAGCTCGGTCGAGACGCGCTTCAAGGACCTCGAGGCGATGGGCTTCGGCCACCTGCCGGTGTGCATGGCCAAGACCCAGTATTCGTTCTCGACCGATCCCAACAAGCGCGGCGCGCCAACCGGGCACATCGTCCCCGTGCGCGAGCTTCGGCTCTCGGCTGGCGCGGAGTTCATTGTCGTCATCACGGGCGAGATCATGACCATGCCGGGTCTGCCCAAGGTGCCGGCGGCCGACACGATCCGTCTCAACGACCAGGGGCAGATCGAGGGCCTGTTCTAGGCTGCCCTAGCGACGAGCTCACTCGAGGGTGCCGGGGCTCCGCCGCGGCACCCTTTTTCGTCGAGGCCGGAGTCGCTTGGGTGTGCGGCGCTCGGATCGCCTTCGGGTCTCGCGGGTGACCGGGCTGGTCTCCGGCTGCCTATGGCGACAAATGGCCAGTTGCGAACGATTTGCAGAAGCATTATAAAAGAGGCATGAAGACCCAAGAGTATTGGACCAACGACATGAGCCGAGGCTGGCGGCAGGCATCCGAGAATCCGCCGCTCAGCGAGGTTTTCCGCACCATCCGTGTACCTGCCAGCGGCTCGGGCATGAGGAAGCTCATTGCATTCCTCGGCCCCGGCTATCTCGTTGCCACAGGCTACATGGACCCTGGCAACTGGGCTACCTCGCTCGCCGGCGGCTCCCAGTTCGGCTATGCGCTCCTGGTGGTGGCGCTCGTCTCCAACTTCATGGCCATCCTGCTGCAGTCGCTGTGCGCGCGGCTCGGGATCGCCACGGGCCGCGATCTCGCACAGGCTTGCCGCGACGCTTTTCCGAAGCCCGTCGCCTGGGTTCTGTGGCTTCTCGCCGAACTCGCCATCTGCGCTACCGATCTGGCTGAGATTATCGGCACGGCGATCGGCCTCAATCTTCTGTTCGGCATCCCGCTCGCAACCGGCGTGTTGTTGACCGCCCTCGACGTGTTCCTGATCCTCGCGTTGCAGAACCTCGGCTTCCGCTGGATCGAGGCGTTCATCATCGCTCTGCTGTCGGTGATCGCGGTGTGCTTCGGCATCCAGATATTCCTTGCGGATCCGGACTGGGGGAAGGTCGTGGCGGGGTTCGCGCCGTCGTCCGAGATCGTGAAGAATCCGGACATGCTCTATCTCGCGCTCGGTATCATCGGTGCGACGGTCATGCCGCACAATCTCTACTTGCATTCGGCCATCGTGCAGACTCGCTCGTTCGGCGAGCGGCAGGAGGACAAGTGGCAAGCGCTGCGCTTCGCCACCATCGATTCCACGGCGGCGCTGATGTTTGCGCTGCTCATCAACGCCTCGATTCTGATCCTCGCTGCGGCGTCGTTCCATGCCGCAGGACGGACGGAGGTGGCTGAGCTCGGCGAGGCGCACAGCCTGCTCGCTCCGCTGCTCGGCGCGACGATCGCGCCGTCGTTGTTCGCGGTCGCGCTGCTCTGCTGCGGCCTCAACTCGACGGTGACGGCGACGCTCGCAGGCCAGGCGGTGATGGAGGGCTTCATCAACTTCCGGCTCGCGCCATGGATTCGGCGGCTCGTCACGCGGGCGGTGGCGATCGTGCCGGCTGCGGCGGTGACGCTGATGTACGGCGAGGGTGCGACGGGCAAGCTCCTCATTCTCTCGCAGGTGGTGCTGTCGTTTCAGCTGCCGTTCGCCGTCATTCCGCTCGTAATGTTCACGGCCGACCGTAAGAAGATGGGCGAGTTCACCGCGCCTCGCTGGCTGACCGTGCTTGCCGGCCTGGTCGCTCTCATCATCGTGGCGCTCAACGTGAAGCTCTTGTGGGGCGTGGTGACGGGGTGAGCGGCACCGATGCCGCGGCGTGCGGACCCCTGACCGCAAGGTGTTCTCCGCATCCGCCCGTATGTGACCTAACGCCAGTCGTTGTCGCGGGATGAGCCCTCGGGCAGGCCTGCCTCCCAGGGACCTCAAGTCTGTTGGCATGGGCGCGGATCAGGGTGGGGCAGCGGGTCATGGGCAGGGGATGACCCTGACGTTCGAGAGGGCAGCGAAGCTGTCGGGTGGGGCTGTGCCGCCGGGGATGGCGCAGCTCAAGAGCCCGATGTGGAGCCCGTCGCTGTCGCGGGCGGCGCGCTCGAGCTCCTGCCAGCCCTTCGTCTGCGCGGGTACCACGGAGAGAATGACCGCGCGAGCCGGCGTACGGGCAGCGAACAAGACCGCTGCTGCGAACGTGGACGGTTCCGAGGGTGCCGCACGGAGCGGTATGATGCGAGCCTGCGGCATCACCTCCAGCGCCAGCGCCGCGGCTCGGCTTTCGGGACCTTTCGCGTAAGGCCGGTTGTCGCCATCCACGAAATCCCAGCCGATAAGCTCGCCTTCGCCGTCGCGGGCGAGCCGCGGCTCGATTCCGGCATCGGTATAGTCGATGCCTTCCGAGACTATGGCGACCACCGGGCCGCCACGGTCGCGGCCGGGAGGGAGCCTAGGGTCTGCTGCGCGAGCTGATGTTGCCGCTACCGCCAGGAGCGCTGCAAGCCCGACCGCGATCCAGTGGGACATGGCGGCCTAGGGCTTGGCGAGCGCCTCGGGCAGCAACGCGCCCGGCGAGACCTTGGTGTCGGCGGGTTTCGGCGCGACCGCCGGTGCGGTCTCTTTCGCTTTGGCGTCCGACACCGGATCTGTGCCGCCGGTCGTTCCGCCCGCTGTCGCTGCCGGGGTCGGTGAGGGCGAGCCGGGCTTCGGCGGCTTCACCCAGCAGATCTCGAACGGCTTCTCGACCCGCTTCCAGACCTCCGACTGGCCGAACAGCTTCAGTCCGACGTAGCCGGTGACCTTCACCTCTTTCGGGTTCACCACCTCGGCATAGCCGGAAAAGCTCATGCCGAGGTCCGAGACGTAGACCGAGCCGTCACCCCAGGTGCCGTCCTCCTGGCGCTTGAAACCTGAGAGAACCTCGAGCCCGCATACGGGCCGGTGGCGCAACGACGGATCGGGATTGCGATAGTCGAGCAGCAGCTGCCCGTCGGGACCGAACGGGAGCCGCAGCCACGCGACCTTGCCGCAATGGGCATCACCGCACGGCTCGACCTTGAGAATGACCTCACCGTCCGAGTCCATCCAGAAGCCGTCGAGCGCGCCGCCGTCGGCTGCCGTCTTTGGCGCCAGGGCAAGGGCTGAGAGTGCGGACGCGGTGAGCGACAGTGCAACGAGTGCCGCGCCGAAGACGTGTCTCAAGGTGCCGCCCATCGTGTGTCACCTCATTGGAAAGCCTCAGGTCCCCGTGTGTATCGCCCTGGCGATCGGGGTCAAGCGCAGCAAAGGCCCGGCGCAGCTCCATAGGCGCAGCCTCTCGCCGCAGGTCATGGGTCGCTATATGCTCCGGCTTTCGGTCGAAGTCATGTCGTGGAGCACGCCGTCATGTCAGATGCCGCAGCCAACAAGGCTCTGCTCGAATTGGTCTATCGCCGCTGGCACGAGAGCAAGGGAGGTGCGATCGACGAGCTGATGCACGTGTTCGCCGACACCGTGACGTTCGGCTCGCTGGCCGACGGGGCGGAGGCGGCGCCGTTTACGGCGACGGCCATCGGCAAGCACGAGGTGAAAGGCTATTTCGACGGCCTGCTCGGGGCCTGGAGCATGATCCACTTCACGGTCGACGTCATGATCGCCGAGGGCGACCGCGTGGCCGTTGTCTGCTCGACGGCGTGGACCAACAAGGCGACCGGGAAGGTCTGCGAGACGCCGAAGGTCGACGTATGGAGGTTCGAGAACGGCCGGGCCATCAGCTTCTTCGAATATTTCGACACGGCGCGCATGTTCGCGGCGGCTACTGCCTGATCTTTACCGGCCTCTGCTTCTCCCGCCGGCCTGCCGTCATACCCGTGTACGAACGCCGGGTGTCCCGACGGTTGCGGCAGACCCCCGGTGCGGGGCGTCACTTCCTCTGCATATCGGCGGCGAACTCGGCCTCGAGCGCGGCCTCGAGCCGGGCGAGGTCATCGGGAATCGGCATGCCGAACGCCTTCAGCTCGTCGAGCTTGCTCTTCAGCATGAGTTGCATCTCATGCCGATCCTCGGGCTCGTTCTGCATGCGCGTCATCAAGAGCCCGATCTCCGCTTTCAATGCCTCGAATGCCATGGGCGCGCTCCTCGATATGGGATCTGGCACAAAATAATAGCACGTATCGATGCACGCCAGTTGAGCTTGCGCATGGCCGCAGGCGGATGGGTCGGGGTGTCGATCGATCCGTGAGCGCGACATTTACGAAGGTAAACGTAGGGACGGCGATGTCATCAATTTCATTATAAGACTTTTCAGACGAGAGAAGGATACTTGACTCCGATAACTGGAGAACACGCCCATGCACCACCCCTCCCTCGGCAAGCTCTTTTTCTCCTTCAACGGCCGCATCTCGCGCCTGACGTACGTCCTCGGCACGCTCGCCGTGCTGGCGCTGATCGCTGCGGCGCTCCTCGTTGTCTGGGCGACCTCGCCGGCCGACCACATGGGCGACAACGGTCTCATGGCCGTGGTGATCGGCTACCTCGCCGTGATCATCCTGCTCGCCATCGTGCCGGCGTTCGCGGTGACGGTCAAACGACTTCAGGACCGTAACAAGTCGGCCGCCTGGCTATTGCCGTTCTGGCTTGTCCCGAGCGCCCTCGACAAGATCGCCGACCGCCTCCCCGAGGGAGAGCCGCTGTGGTGGGCCTGCGTCGCTACCGGCGTCGCACTGACAGTATGGGCGTTCGTCGAGCTCATGGTCCTCAAGGGCACCGACGGTGACAATGCGTACGGGCCCGACCCGCTGAAGTCGATGGGCAGCGAGGGCGAGACGCTCAATGGCCCGGGTCCGCTTGCGGCTGTCTGAGGTGCCGGTCGCGCCCGGCGGATAACATCGGCGTCCGACGGCGCCCGAGCTGGGCATGACTGGTGTCTCGCGAGACGGCGCTGGATGCTCCCTGACGACTGTAAGGCGGGTGAGGCGCCAGCCGTAACCCGTCGATCTCGTTCGGCACGGCGAGCCGAAGGACGGCGGAATGCGCTCCGCTCGTATGGGCCAGTCGTGCTGCTGGCTACGTGCGGCTCGACCCGCCCCGCAGCGCCAGAATGATGCCGCCGACGATGCCGATCGCCTCGCCGGCGATGCCGAAGCCGATGACCGTGCCGAACCCTGCCTCAGGCCCCTCTGCGATCCGGTCCGGAGGGAAGACAGTGATCCACAGCGTTCCGGCGAGCGTGCCGGCAAGGGCGCCGACACAGAACCCGAGCACGGCACCCAGAATGATGGCGAGACCCTTGCCCATGTCGTGTCTCCCGCGGTGAGGTTTGCGGGCGATCCTACGCCGGGAGGTGGCGGGCAAGAAGGGGCGAGCACCGTCAGCGCTCCCCGGCAGACGTGCGCGCCTCCGCCCCCGCCAGGTCAGTGCGCCCGCAAGAGAGTGCGGCGGTCGCCCCGGCGCGCCTGCGTCGGACGCCACCCTGGCAACCCCTGTCCCGGGCCGACGCCTGTCTGTGCCAGCCGCCCGGGCTCGCCCCGTCATGCGGGAACATCAGCCGGAATGGCCGGCTCGTGTGCCGTCGGCGCAGGAGGGACATCGCCGGGCGCAACCCGCCGCGGGCGCCCAACGTCCGACAAGCGCCGGACTACGTGCCGCTGATCCGCGTCATGGGCCAGGCGAAGCTTGGTCGGGAAGAGGAAATATACCGGGCGGACGTCCGGCGTGAGGCCGTGCCAAGCTACGCAATGCGCTGTCAAGTTTCGGCTTCCGAAGGAACAACGGACATCCTTGCGCGCAGTGCAAAAGTCGAGTTTGACCCACAGCGGTCATGCTGCGGATGCGCAACACAGGTGTTGCGAGAGTGCCTGACGGATGAGCGACGACACGCTATCTAAGCTCCTGGACACATGAGCCTGAACAGAAGATTAACCCGCCGCGCTCCCCGACTACTGTGGGACACGGAGCCCTTATGTACGCCAGCAAGAGGACGGCGAGCACGAGGGGATTACGACGGGTGGAACAAACCAGTCGCAAACTCGCTCGCGAATTGGTGTCTCTGGGTTCATTGCGACGCTTTCTTCCTATTGTCTGGGAAAACGCTTTAGCAGGGCAAGCTGCCGCGCGAAGTTACTCGGAAATGCCGCCGCTTCTTGGCACGTCGACGTTCCCCTCTTCATCGTCGTCTTCGATGAGGGTCTCGGCAGCACCGGCATCGCCCTCCTCCTCGTCATCCTCAGGACGTTGCGACGAGTCTGTCACGGGCTCCGGTTTTGCTGTCGCGGCCGGGCTTATGCGTGAGTAGCGAGCTGAGGCCGGCTGGCTGGCTACAGCCTGAGAGGGGGCCAGATGCATATCGTAGGCCGCTCCGCAGTTGGGACAGGAGAACTCAACCCTGTTCAGGTCGTAAAAGGGAAGCGCGCAAGCCTCGTCCTGGCACCTGCGCTTGGTGCCGCGTGCTGCGATCTTTGCCATAATGCTATTCCTTCTGGCGGATTGCCGCTCCGACCGCCAGGGGCGGATCTCATGGCGTGGTCACACGACCGAGACGAGATCACGGACGTTGAGCCGGCATGACACAGGCAGCCCCGCGACGCTCGTAGGGACTTTCGCAGGCCCACGTGTCGCTCGACCTCAGGTAGCCGTGCTCCGGCACGCTCAGCGCCACGCAGTCGTTGGCTTGCTTCTCATAGCCCCGATTGCACTGCCAGTCGCGACCGCTCGATGCTAGATAGCCGTTTTGCGGCACGCGGATCGGCGCGCATGTGTTGCCGTTGTCACGGTAGCCGCGCTCGCAGGACCATCCCTTCTCGCCCGCCGATGCATCGAGATAAGCGTTGCCAGGGACCGCAATGGGCACACAGCCATTGTCAACTGCTCGGTAGCCGCGATTGCATTCCCACGGCCGACGGTAGTTTTCATCGGACAGGAAGGCGTTCGCCGGAACTTGAACAGCAATGCATACTTGGCCTTGCTTGGCGAACCCGCGTTCGCACTCCCAGCCCTCGTCGGACCATCTGTCGGAGAGATAGGCGTGCTCCGGGACCCGAATAGGCTGGCAACCTCCACCAGCCTCCCGGAACCCGCGCCGGCACTCCCAACCGCTACCAAACGTCATGTCGCTCAGGATCGCATTTTCCGGTAACACGATAGCAACGCAGGACTCGTCGACCTGCTTGTAGCCGCGACGGCAGTACCAGCGATCGCTGTAGGGACTTGCAACCGCATTTGCAGGCAGCGGCCGATCACTCTTGCCGGCGAGTGCAGGCCCGCCCAGCAAGAGAAGCGACAAGCCAAGGATAGGGAGGCGTCTCGGTCCGATGCGCATAGAGCCTACCTTGTGCCTTAGGATCGATGTCGCGGTCTGGGACAACTCATGCCCTGCTCACGACAAGTCGCGATGTGCTCAGTCGAGCTGGATCGTGCTCACAGCCATCTTGCCGCTGCGGCGGTCCGGCTCGGTCTCGAATAACACCTTCTGACCTTCGCGGATGAGAGAGATGCCGGCACGCTCGAGTGCCGTCGCGTGAACGAAAACGTCGTTTCCGCCGGATTCAGGAGCGATAAAGCCGAAGCCCTTTTGCTCGTTGTAGAATTTCACTGTACCTTTGTTCAATGTTTTGTCCTTCGTTGCCTGGAGCGCGCAACATGCGCCAACGAGCGGGCGCGCGCGTTTGCGACGCGCTCACCCGCTCTGATTTTCGAATTTTGGAGGGGGTTCTGGAGTGGCGAGCGCCTCGCGGCGCATCACGGCCCTGTCATCCAGCCAAAGTCGATAATGCGTAGGTAGGCTTATCTGCGCCAAATTACAAGGGAATAAAAATGTTTATTTTCGGCGCTGGTTTTCGATCACGATTCCTCAACTCAAGAATATCGCTCGAACAAAACGTTCGACTTGCCTGGAACAGCTTCTATAGTGCCGTGGATGCCTCTTCCCTGGGCCGTCGGACCGTGACGGCTCAGCGCTTCCGACTAACGGCATCTTCCACAAGAGGCGCAATGTAAGGGCTCGGAGACGTACTGTCCCGCGTCAGTCTAAGCACGAAAGCTCGGACGAATGCTCACTCAGCCCTCACCTGCAAGAGCGGTTTAGACAAACCCACTGGAGACGCCATGCTTCCGCACAAGTTCAAAGCCGGCCAGGACGTTTACTTCGACGCCGGCAAAGGATCGCCGCTCGGCGTTTCGGGGCGATACAAGGTTCTGCGCCAGCTCCCGATCGAGGGCGGCGAGATCCGCTATCGCATCAAGTCGCAGGCAGAGAGCTTCGAGCGTGTGGCCAGGGAAAGCGAGCTAAAGCGTTCTTTGTAAGGAGTGACATATGCCCACCGTCGATTTCGCTGCACATGCTGAGCTCTTTCCCGCGCGCGGGCGCGGCACCAGACGCCAACTTGTGTCCTATCGGCGCTTCGACAATGCAGCTGAGGCTGTGCGCTTCGCGATGGAAGAGCTTGAGCCGGCACTGCTGCAGGGTGCGATCCTCGAGGTTGACGAGCAGCGTTTCGACCAGTTCGCCATCAAGGAGCTTTACTGGAGTGCGACCTTTCCCGTGGCGCGACGGCGGTGATCGGCTGCCCTCTTTAGACGGTCAGAAGTCGCGTGCTCGACGCGCTCGTCTGCGTGCCATTGTCCTAGGCCTTTGAGCGCGCGTGCGGAAACAATACACCCCAGGACGATGCGGGCCTGGCTTTCATCAGTTGATGGTTGTGACCTGCACCCTACCGCCGAAAATCGGGTCGCTAGATTGCCTATGGCCCGGCACTCTGCCATAGAGGTTGCACTCCACCAGGAAGCGGTAGCGCCGTACGCAGCCTCAGTCGCGAAAAGTTCCGCGCGCGCTGCGCCACCGGATCTTGGACACGAAGAAGACCAGCTCGATGTTCGGAAAGTACATGTCATCTGATCGTCCGTGTCTGCGGACGTCCGTAGATGTCCCAGTTCGTGTTCGTTCTCATCGGTCGGTTCCGAAGGCATTACGGACACCTATCCGGCCAAGCTCCCAGCTTGGCCGCGGAGCCGCGCGGCTTCGGCCCCCCCTGCACCGCGTCGGCGTGCCTCTCAATGCGCCGCTTCCCAGTTGCCCGCGGCCTTGGCGTCGACGTGGATCGGAACGGAAAGCCTCACCGCCGGCTCGGTGGCGTGCTCCATGGTCTTTTGCACGACCTTCAGCGCCTTCTCGACCTCTCCCTCGGCGACCTCGAAGATGAGCTCGTCGTGGACCTGGAGCAGCATTTTGGCGGTCTTGAGCCTCGCGTGGGCGAGCGCGTCCGGCATCCTGATCATGGCGCGGCGGATAATGTCGGCGGCGGAGCCCTGGATGGGGGCGTTGATGGCCGCGCGCTCGAGGAAGCCGCGCATCGAGGGGTTCTTGGTGTTGATCTCGGGGTAGTGGATGCGGCGGCCGAAGATGGTCTCGACGTAGCCCCGCTCGTGCGCCGTTTTCTTGGTCGCCTCCATGTAGTCGCGGATGCCGGGGAAGCGCTTGAAGTAGGTGGTGATGTAATCGCCTGCTTCCTGTTTTGAAATTCCGAGCTGGTTCGCTAGTCCGAAGGCCGAGATGCCGTAGATGATGCCGAAGTTGATGGCCTTGGCGCGCCGGCGCACCTCGGGCGTCATGTCCTTCAGGGGCACGCCGAACATCTCGGACGCGGTCATGGCGTGGATGTCGAGGCCGTCGGCGAAGGCGCGCCTCAGCTGTGGGATGTCGGCGAGGTGGGCGAGCACGCGCAGCTCGATCTGCGAGTAGTCGGCCGAGATGAGCTCATTGCCCTTGTCGGCCACGAAGGCGGTGCGGATCTCGCGTCCTTCCTTGGTGCGGACCGGGATGTTCTGCAGGTTCGGGTCCGACGAGGCGAGGCGTCCGGTCGTCGTGGCGGCGAGCGCGTAGGACGTGTGGATGCGGTGCGTCTCGGGGTTGATGAAGGTGGGCAGCGCGTCGGTGTAGGTGGATCTCAGCTTCGACAGCTGGCGCCATTCGAGCATGGCGTTGACGAGGCGGCGCGCGTCCTCGGGCAGCTCCTCGTTGGCGGCGAGGTCGTCGAGGAGGCCCGCCCGCGTCTCCCACTGTCCGGTCTTGGTCCGCTTGCCGCCGGGGAGCTGCAGGCGGTCGAACAGGAGCTCGCCGAGCTGCTTGGGGCTGCCGAGATTGAACTTGTGCCCCGCGAGCTCGTAGACGTGCTCCTCGAGGCGCGCGATCTCCTGCGCGAACTTCCCGGACAGGCGGGCGAGGATGTGCCTGTCGACCGAGATGCCGGCCTTCTCCATGTCCATGATGATCGGCACGAGCGGGCGCTCGAGCGTTTCATAGACGGTCGTCATGCGCTCGGCAGGAAGGCGCGGCTTGAGCTTCAGCCACAGGCGCAGCGTCACGTCGGCGTCCTCGGCGGCGTACTCGGTCGCCTTGTCGATGGGCACGCCGGCGAAGGTCTTCTCCGACTTCCTGGTGCCGGGTGCCGCCTCGATCGCTTTGTCGAAGGAGATGCACGTGTGCTTGAGGTGGAATTCCGAGAGCTCGTCCATGCCGTGGCCGATGCGGCCGGCGTCGAGCGTGTACGAGATGAGCATGGTGTCGTCGATGGGCGAGATGCGGATGCCGTGGCGGGCGAGCACGAGGGCGTCGTACTTCATATTTTGCCCGATCTTGAGGATCGATTCGTCCTCCAGGAGCGGCTTCAGGAGGTCGAGCGCTTGCCGGAGGGGCAGCTGGCCCGGGAGCAGCCCGCCGCCGCCGAAGAGGTCGCCGCTGCCGCCCGTGTGTCCGAGCGGCACGTAGCAGGCGCGACCGGGCGCGGCCGAAAGCGAGAAGCCGACGAGATCCGCGCGCATGGGGTCGAGGCCCGTGGTCTCGGTGTCGAAGGCGAAACGTCCGTGGCCGCGGCAGTCGTCGAGCCATTCGCCGAGGCGGGCCGCTGAGGTGACGGTCTCGTATCTCGCGCGGTCGAAGGGAATGGCGGCGATCTTGTGGGATAGGATGGCCGCGCCGGCTGCCGGCGTTCCTGGGCCGTGGGGACGATCCTCTTGACCGTGTCCGGTGGACGAACCGCGAGTCTCCTCCTGTCGGCTCCCCGCGCCAGCAGCCCCTCCCCGCGAGGGGGAAGGCGGCTCGCCGGCCGCACCGCCCTTGATCGAAGACCCTACCGACCGCTCGAGCGGTGCCGGAGGCTCGACGCCGAGCTTGTCGGCGATGCGCTTGGTGAGGGTGTTGAACTCCATCTCGCGCAGGAAGCCGAGCAACTGTTCCGGCACGGGCTCGTGGAGGCCGAAGCCTTCTACGGGCGGCGCGTCCGGTACGTCGTCCTTCAGGCGCACGAGGTCGCGCGAGACACGGGCCTGGTCCGCGAACTCGATCAGCTTCTCGCGCCGCTTCGGCTGCCTGATCTCGGAGGCGCGGGCCAGAAGCGTGTCGAGGTCGCCGTACTCGTTGATGAGCTCTGCACCCGTCTTGACGCCGATGCCTGGAACACCCGGCACGTTGTCGACGCTGTCGCCAGCGAGCGACTGAACGTCCACAACCTTCTCGGGCGGAACGCCGAACTTCTCGATCACCTCGTCGCGGCCGATCTTCTTGTTTTTCATGCCGTCGAGCATGACGACGCCCGGCCGGATGAGCTGCATCAGATCCTTGTCGGACGAGATGATGGTGACGTCGCCGCCCTTGTCCACCACGTCCTTGGCGTAGGTGGCGATGAGGTCGTCGGCCTCGTAGCCGTCCTGCTCGATCGAGGCCACGTTGAACGCCTTCACCGCGTCGCGGATGAGCGGGAACTGCGGCACCAGCTCCTCCGGCGGCGGCGGGCGGTTGGCCTTGTACTTGTCGTAGATCTCGTTCCTAAACGTCTCGCGGCCAGCATCGAAGACGACGGCGATGTGGGTCGGCGCCTCGGAGGCCTTGCTCTCGGCGATCAGCTTCCACAGCATAGCGCAGAAGCCGTGGACGGCGCCTACGGGGAGGCCGTCCGACGGGCGCGTCAGCGGCGGCAAAGCATGGAAGGCACGAAAGATGTAGCCCGAGCCGTCGATCAGATAGACGTGGCTGCCCTTGACGACGGGCACCGGCTCACCGTCAGGGACGGTGGAGGTGCGGGACGACTTCTCGGTTTTGGATGGCTTGGTCATAGACCGCGTTATAAGCCGTCGCGGCCGCGGGGGGTAGCGGCCTGCTAGGGCCCGTTTGCAACATCGTGGTGATGGCCGCCTCACCCGACCCACTCGGCAGGCAGTGAGAGAGGTTCGTGAACCCGCCGGAGAGCTACGGCCGGCGTGCGTCGGGCACGCTGTCGGACGAGGCGTGGTAGGGCTTGATGTCGATGAGCGGCGTGCCGTCGAGGCAGTCGATGTTGCGAATGGTGAGTTTGCTGCCGTCCACTTTCACGAGCTCCACGACGGCGAGGCCGATCGGGTTCGGCCGCACGGGCGAGCGGAGCGCGAAGGTGCCGCGCGGCTCGGGTACGTGGGACGGTGCCTGCAGCACGAGGTTCCTGGCCGAGCGGTCGAGCCAGTAGAGCAGGATCAGGTGCGAGAGCAGTTGGACATCCTTCAGCGCCAGAATATAGCGCGGGTCGACCTCGACGGTGGCCTCGACGTCACGCCGGAGCGAGGTCGACTTGGGGCATTCGGCGAGCGTTTTCCAGGGGGTGCGGATGCGGCCGATGAAATAGAGGCTGGCATCGAACTGGTCTGGGAGCTCAATGGCGAGCTCGCCTGGCCGCGGCGGTCTCATCTCGGGCATGGTGGGGCTTGTCCCGTGGTTCTGGCCGGTCAACGACCTGATCGTGCGCGGCATTTTGCGGATCGGCGGCACCTTGGCAAGTCGTTTGCGGGCGACGCGCGAATGGGCTATCACAGCTTGGTCCGTGGTCCGCCGCGGCGCGGCCGGCCGGCCGTTTCGATGCCGGCCGGCGCTGGCACCCGTAGCTCAGCTGGATAGAGTGCTGCCCTCCGAAGGCAGAGGTCGCAGGTTCGAATCCTGCCGGGTGCGCCATTCTTGCTTGCGGGTTGCCGCCGGCCAACCCAACCCGCGTGGCGCTGTTCGAAGTTTCACTTCTCATGCGCGCCACTCTTGAAACGCCGTTCGAAATCTCGCTGAGGATCCAGGATCTCGTAGAACCGGGCGTCACAGGTCAGGACGACTGTGCGGGATCTCGGTCTTCGCGTGGCGCCCGGCGGTCTGCCCTATCTTTCGCTGCCGACTTTTTGCCGGGGGCACGAACGCTCCTGCTCGACCTCCCGCGGGATCGGGCATTGTCGTTCACGTGGCCGACCTTGCAAAGTCCGGTCTCAGCCGTCAGGGCATGCGAACGCGCGTTTCACCGTCAGGCCACCCGCTCCTTTGCCCTCGCATTTTCCGCCGCCCAAATGGCTATGCGGAACGGACGAGGCAAACGACACACGCTTCTGACAAGGACCCTTGGCGCACGATCCGTAGCCGACCTGGCGCGATATGCCGGCTCGCCATGGAATCTCGTGCGCGTTTGCGGCAGCGGCGCAAGCGCTGACGATGAGACAGCTGCACACCAGACGGACAAGCATGTTGCAACCCCAGTTTGGCACGTTCGCTCTCCGGCAGCCGCGATGGCTCCGATCGAGTGCCGGACTAGGGTCAACATGCACAGCGAAGCTGATAATAGCCTGACAGGCCGACGTGAAATGCTCGGCGTGACGGTCAGTCGACCTGCCCCAGGTTGCCGCCGACGAGCATCTCGAGCTTGATGCGCCACCTGGCAGCCTCGGCCTCCGCATTGACGAGCTCAAGCTCGGATTCGGTCAGGCTTCTCTGACTGTCCAGAAGCGAAAGCAGATCGAGCTTGCCCTGCTCGAACGCCGTGCGGGTCCGGTCGAAGGCCGAGCGCGCGGCCGGCATGACCTTGCTCCTCAGGACGTCGAGCTGGGTCTTGGAAACCGTGAGCGCGCCGTGAGCCTCGACGAGAGCGCTCATGAGCTCGCTACGTGCCGCAGCGGCTTCGTAGTCGGCTTTGGCCACGCGGCTCTCGGCTGCGGCAATCGCTCCTTGATTGCCATCGAAAACCTTGAGCGGCATGGAAACGCTGGCCACGAGCGCGCCAGTATCGTCGTCGCTGAAGCGGCGTACGCCGAGCCCAACGGTCAGGTCTGGAATGGATTTCGAGCGTTCGACATCGAGAACGGCCGCCCGGCGCGCAAGCTCGTCGGACCAACGCGCGAGCGAGGGATGGCTCTCGATGTGCATCTTGATGCTGTCGAGCGTAGGGACGGTGCCGATCGCGACGAACTTTCCGCTCGCCCGTCCGAGAAGCGGCTTGTCGCTTCCCCAGAGCACCGAAAGAGCCCGTCGCGCCGCCGCGTGCCGCGCCTTCTCGGTCTCGAGCGCCGCCTCGGCCTTGGCAACGGAAATGCGGGCTCGGTCGCGGTCGACGGGCACGGCGGCACCGCCTGCCACTTGCGCATCCACCGCCTTCAGCGTCTTGTCGGTTACGGAAATGAACCGCTCGAGAACGTCGATCCGCATCTGACTCATGAGCACATCGACGAACGCGTCGGAGGCGCGCATGGCAGCCGAAACGCGCGCCGCCTCGAAGTCCCAGGCGGTTGCCGACGTGTCGAGATGAGCGGCCTTGAGCCGCATCAGCCGCTTGTCGCCGAGCTCGATGGTCTGGCTCAGGCTCAGAGTCTCCTCGGCAGAATCGAAGCCCCTGTGAACACCGCTGCCGGCGAAGTTCTCGATGTCGAGCGACAGCTCGGGATTGGAGCGGTACGAGGCCTGTGCCTCCTCGCCTCGCTTGGCCTCGATCTCGTAGAATGCCGCCTTGACCGCCGGACTGTGACGGATGGCGCGATCGACGGCCTCGCGAAGGCTGACCGTGTCGATATAGGGCGGTAGTCCTGCATCGGGCGACGCCTGACGCGCGGGCGGCACCCAGGGGCGTCGCGGCAGATCGCGGTCGGTGGCCGACGCCTCGACGACGGCCGCAGGCTCGATCGTGAGCGGTTCGGCCGTGCAGCCGGCCAGAGTGCTGCCTGCAAGGCCCGCGCAGATTATCAACGGCAACGTGCGCTGCATTTCTTCCCCGATACCCGAATCATCTGTTGAGGCTAGTGCCTTCCTCGCTCGATAGCGAGCGGGGCGTCATGCCGTTACGTCGTCTGCTCCGTGCTTCAGGCTCGCCTGTGGCGCCGGACGGTGGGAGACGTGGCGCATGCGGCCGAAGCTTTCCACCGGCTCGGTCCAATAGGTGAGGTGCGGCTCCGGTGCGCGCTCCTCGAGCTCAGCGAGGAGCGCCTCGACACGGGCTCGCGGCAGGACTGCCATGATCGCGACGCGTTTGACGCGTCCGCGCACACGTTCGTTCGCGGTTGCCGTCTCGAAGCTCGCCCCGTGACCGTCGACCGGGAAACTGGTGAATCCGGCGATCGGCGGCTCCGTCGTGAGCAGCACGTCGAGCACCACGTTCTCGGCGCTGAGCGGCGAGACGAGAGTCAGCTTGCAAAGTGTCTGATCCAAACTGCACCTTTGGTCTCGTTGGCCTCAGAGGTGACGACGCCGAAGCGGCGATAGAGCACCGGTAGCAGAAGTAGTGTCAGCGCGGTCGACGTGACGAGGCCGCCGGTTACGACGATCGCGAGCGGACGCTGTAGCTCTGATCCGGGTCCGTCGGCGAACAGCAGCGGCACTAGTCCGAACGCGGCGATGCTGGCCGTCATGAGTACCGGGCGCAGGCGACGCATCGCGCCTTCGTACACAGCGCGCTCGGCGGGAAGCCCTGCGTCGATCAGCTGATTGAAGTAGCTGACGAGCACCAGGCCGTTCAGAACCGCTATGCCGAGCAGCGCTATGAATCCTACCGAGGCCGGGACCGACAGATACTCGCCCGAGATCCAGAGCGCGATGATGCCACCCACGAGCGCGAACGGCACGTTGGCGAGGATCAGCAGCGATTGACGAATGGAGCGGAGCGTAGCGAAAAGAACGGCAAAGATCGCCAGCAGCGCTACCGGGACGACGATGGCAAGGCGCGTTGCCGCGCGCCGCTGGTTTTCGAACTGGCCGCCCCAATAGAGGTTGTAGCCCTGAGGAAGCTGCACAGCCTGCTCGACCGCCTTCTGTGCGTCCTCCACGAACCCGACCAGATCGCGGCCCGAGACGTAGGCCTGCACGAGACCGAAGCGGGACGCGTTCTCGCGGTCAATCTTGACCGGGCCCTCGGTGCGCTCGAGCTTCGCCACGTCGCCGATGCGGACCAGCCCTCCGTCGCCTGCGGCGAACTGGGTGACGGAAAACTGCTCGGGCGAGCGGCGAATGCTCTCGTCGCCCTTGATGACGATCGGGATGCGTCGTGCCTGCTCGGAGACGACGCCAGCGCGTGCGCCTTCGATCATGGCCCGGAGCTCGTCCTCTATGCGCGAGGCCGAGAGGCCGGTGCGGCCTGCCGTCAGGCGGTCGATGTCGATCTTGAAATAGTCGACGCTGTCGTTGGCGACTGTGGCTACCTCGGAGGCTCCAGGCACTTTGCCAATGGCCGTTTGGATTTGGGCAGCCAAGTCGGCCAGTACCTTGACGTCGGGCCCGAAGATCTTGACCACCAGATCGCCGCGCGAGCCGGTCAGCATCTCCGAGACCCGCATCTCGATCGGCTGGGTGAACGAGAACTCCATGCCGGCGAAGCCGGACAGAGTCTCGCGCATGCGGTCGATAAGCTTCTCCTTGTCCGGCTCGCGCCATTCATCCTTCGGCCTCAGGACCAGGAAGTTGTCGGTCTCGTTGGGCGACATCGGGTCGAGGCCGAGCTCGTCGCTGCCGACCCGACTGACCACGGTCTTGACCTCGGGCAGCGTGTCGAGGAGCTTTCTCTGGACGGCGAGATCGCCGGCGACGCTGGCCTCGATGCCAATCGAAGGCAGCTTGGTGGTCTGAATGATCACCGAACCCTCGTCCATGACCGGCATGAAGGACTTGCCGACGGCAAAGTAGGCCAGCACGGCTGCGACCAGCCCGGAAACCGCGACTCCGTAAAGTACCAGCGGGGCCGCCAACACGCCTTTCAGCAGCGGCTCGAAGACACGAGTCACGAGCCGCATGAGCAAGGGTTCGCCATGCGCGCCCGATTTGAAGACCAGCGAGGACAAGACCGGGATTAGTGTCAGCGACAGGACAAGCGAGCCGCTGAGTGCGAAGATGATGGTCAGCGCGACCGGCGCAAAAAGCTTGCCCTCGAGGCCCTGCAAGGACAGGAGCGGCAGGAACACGAGGCATATGATGAGGATGCCCGAGGCAACCGGAAGGGCAACCTCGGTCGCCGCCCGGTAGATGTGGTGCAGAAGCGGGAGCTTGCCGCCGAACGGATCGTGCTCGAGACGCTCGACCGTATTCTCCACTACGACGACCGCCGCATCGACGATGAGGCCGATGGCAATGGCGAGACCGCCGAGGCTCATGAGGTTTGCCGTCAGCCCGGACCCTTTCATCATGATGAACGAGACAAGCGCGGCGAAGGGCAGTGTGACGGAGACTACGATGGCCGCCCTCAGATTGCCGAGGAACGCGAGCAGGAGGACGACGACGAGGACCGTCGCCTCGACAAGCGACTTCTTGACGGTTCCAACTGCGCGCTCAACGAGATCGGAGCGGTCATAGAAGATGTTGAGGCGGACGCCTTCCGGCAGGTTCGGGTCGAGCTCGACGAGCCGGTCGCGCACGGCTTTGGTGATCGTATTGGCATCGGCGCCGCGCAGTGCGAGGACGATGCCTTCGACAGCCTCGGCCTTCCCGTTCATGGACACGGCGCCGTAGCGTGTGAGGCTTCCGGTGCGAACGGTGGCCACGTCGCCCAGACGCAGGACCCTGGTGCCTTCGTTCTTGAGCACGACCTGCTCGAGGTCTGCGGCCGACTTCAGCGCAGCTTCCGAGCGCACGACCAGGACCTTCTCTCCCTCCGTGATCCG
>JAGVSR010000164.1 GCA_019137195.1 Alphaproteobacteria bacterium | reverse complement strand
GTGTGCGGCACGCCAGCGTATGCGGGTATCGACGTCGGTCATGAGAGCAAACAGGAACCGACCGAGTGATTCATCCGCCGATTGCGGCACGTCCGCGAGCGGCAGTAACGGCCGATCACTCGTAGGTAACCGGTCGTAGAGCCGCGTTGCGTACCATTCGAGTACGCTCGCAGCGTCGGCCGGAGAGAGTGTTTTTATAAGCAGCTCGGCCACCCCGAACAGTGTACGGCTGCCGAGCTCGGTGCCTGACTTGGCAAGGCCTTCGAAGATGACCTGCTGCCGGCCTACATCACTAAGTTTCGCGAGATCAAAGAGTTTAGGTAAGGCGCCGTTACCTTCCTTGATATACCGGGTAGCCTCAGCGAACCGTGCGACGATGATCTCCGGCAGTTTCTCGGTAGCCCAGCGATCGACCGATGGCGTACCGCTCCATTCTCCGACGGCATCGATCAACTCCCTCACGCGGTCATCGAACCACCCCACCTCGTCCGGAATTCCTGCCACAGCCGATAGATAGGCGGCGCGGTCACCGGGAGCGGCGGAGACGGCCCTGATCTTCTTGAGAAGTTCGCGCTGCGAGTACACGAAATCGGCCAACCTTGCAGCGTCCAGCTCGGCTGCAATCGCATCCGCCGTGAGGAAGGTCTTGCCCTCGGGTTGGAACTCATAGACCTTGCGTTCTTCCTCTTCGCCGAAGCGGCGTATAATCGGGAATTCGCTATCCCGGTCCTTCAACGGCGCCGTCACAATCGAGTCTGTGAATGCGAGCATGCGCTTGAGGTCCATAAGCCAAGGACCGTCAGGATTGGCGTCAGCAGATCCAGCATCTGCGATGATCTTTGCGCAATCGACGCGATTGCTGCGTGGCTTGAGAAGCAATGACTGGCGGGCAAGCTCGTCGAGCAGGACTTTGCCCCTGGCGGCGTCGGATCGTGCCAACGCGACCAAACGTTTGAGTAAGCGCTCATCTGGGTTATCGATCAGCGGCGTGAGCGCGATGGCCGTATCAATTGTGATCGCGCCGGTTTCGAGTGCGGTTTCCAGGAACCGTTCAAGGGTCCAGCTGACACTGCGCACTCCTTGGTCAGCCCAGGTAGAGATAGCGGCAACGGCAAGCGCGGGATCGAGACGCGTCAATGCCGAACAAGCGGAATTCCACGGAAAATGGTCATCAACCCTGCCCGCCGCTGCGCTCACATAGGAATAAATTTGGGATGCAACCGCACGTCGTAGCTTGCCATCTGGCAGGACGGCCCGGGCAGCCGCCTTAGCCGCGAATGCGATCTGATCGATGGCTTCGCTGTCGATTTCCTTGGCGATCGCGACGGCGTCATTGAAGAAGATCTCGGCGTCTGCCCGGCTCACCGGCTGAATCAGGCGCGCTAGGCGCACCAATGCTTCGACCTTGTCTGATGCAGCCGCCGTTGCGTCCTTGATCTCCTTTGCAGCCTCGGCCGCCAATGCCACGACGGCGCCGAAAGCCGAATGTCTGAGGAGCATCTTTCGCCAGATCGACAGCCTGCGTGTTGCATAAGGATCAGCATAGCGGGTAGAGACCAGTCGTGTGGCCTGCTTGCCCAGTGTTTCAGGATTGAGCGCGATTATCGCAAGTAGCGCCATGACGCTGCGGGCGGCATTGTCCCGGTAGCCGAGACTCTCATGCGCGGCATCGAAGTGGTAGGTGTCCGATCCTAGGTTGCCGAGCGCGTCGATCTCGGCATCAGTGATCGGCGTCGCATCGCGAGCGGACGTTAGAACCCTGATCCGCGCCTGATAGACCGGAAACATAGTCTTGGCGATCCGCGATCTGTGCTCACGTTCTTGAGTGTCACTTCGATCGTTATTACGCTTCTCTTTTTTATCGCCCTTCTTGGGGGGCGGCGGTAGGGGCGAGAGCGTTTCAATATAGTCTGCAAACTCTTTCGCACTCGGCGTTCGACCGAGCAATGTCTCCCGCAAGAGCCAGGAGCGGATAAGCACATCGAAGCGGTAAAGGTCTGTGCGATAGAGCGTACGCATCTGAGGCGTTCCATGAACGTCGATGATGACGTTAATGGCGTGCAATATCGCTTCTTGGTCGATCTTGTGCAAATACCCGATCTCGCAGGCACTGACGAAAGTTTGAAGCAATGATCGCGTCCAACCTTCATCGGGTCTGTATCCGCCGCTCAACGCATCGGGTGTCGGCTCAAACCGGCGGCGTATGCCGCGCAGTGATCGTTCGAGAGCAGCGACATCAACTGCGTCGCCTGCGAGGGCGAGCGGAACGCGAACGGTCAGATCCCATGGCCGCTGTTCAGAGATGACCGCCAGAATTGATTTGGCTTTGTCCGCCCGCCTTGATGCGATCAGTTGCGGGATCAGGATTTGCGCCACGCGGATCGGAAGGTTGCGCGGGGACCAGCACAACAAGTCATGGACCGCGGACTCGGCACCAGCGATTTCAAGGATTGCTTCCGTGCGCGATGCCACATCGCCGTCTGAGACAGTCCAATTCTTGACGTCCTCTTTGGAGGCAGCCCTGCGCCGCTTCATCCACGCATCGTAGGAAAGTACGCTTTCTCGCGCGTGCGTGATGTTTCCGCTTCTGGCGGCGGAGCGAGCATCTTGGGCGAGAAACGATCCGTGCTCGGCGACGCGGTCGCGATCAAGAAGGATGGTGCGGCGAAGCGATGCGCCTCCAAAATCGACAGAGAGATCGAGATCATTGGACATCATGCTTGCGAGCGTGGTCTCGTCTCGCTCTGCCTCCGCGCTTATGAGAACCGTTTTGAGCGCATCGATCGTCGATCCCGCGCTCCGGCAAGCTGCGAGCGAGAGTTTGAGGCGGCGGACCTGGACCTGGCGCCGAAGGATTGGATCCGCGATCGCCTTGGGCTGCGGATCGTCCTGGATTACTTTTAGGATCTCCCCTGCCCTGCCGGCATTAACAAGCGCATCGGCCAGATGAAGTGAGCTATAAGCGTCATCGTCATAGCTGGCGAGGAACTGCGTTGCTATGGCCTGCTGAGTTTGGGCTTTTAGATGCTCAGACTGGTCCTTGATGAATTTATCGAAATCCTCGTCAGCGATGGTGATGCCGTAATTCTTGAGGCGCAGACCGGCCGGCAGATCCAGCACGAAGTCCTTGACGATCGCTTCCGTGGTTCCGGCGAGATGCGCGACTGCCGTGAGCGTCGCGGGCGCCGGCAAAAACGCAAGCGCTGCGACCAGTTTATAAAACAGGGCTTCCTGGCCGTGCTTTTTGAGCGCGACGTCGAAGGTCTTCTTGAGGACGTCGGGGAGCGTCTTGCCGCCCGGCAACAACAATTCAATCGCCTTGTTTCTGTCGCCGCCAGCGCCGCCGACCGCATATGCCTGAACGCGAGGATTGTGGTTGGATAGATCGTGAAACTGATCGATGTAGGCTTGAGGTACTGCGCCGAATGCCGCCTCAACATTGAGCTTTGTCTCGAACCTATCGAACGGTGGACATTCAATCGAGGGTGTTCCAGCAGGAAGGGTGAGCTTGTCAGCACGGCCCGTTCGTGCGGATACGATGATGCGGACGTTCTCAGGCAGCGAACCGAGATCGGCGCGCACCAGATCAAAGATGAAAGCTTGCTCTTTCGCTTCCTCAGCAGCAGATACCGAGTTGTCAGCCGCATCCACCCTGATAAGCAGGATCGCATTTTGATCGCGTATACTCAGGGCCACTCCGGCCAAACGGAGTTTCTCCATGAAGGTGCGTACACTGGCCGGGTTCTTACCTGCCCTGGGGAAGAAGAGTGGCAATGCCATTGCGACCGCGAGATCGTTTGTCAGCTGAAGAAAGGCGTTCTCTGGAAGGTGTCGCTTATCATCGGAATGAACGCAGCGGCCCGCGCCGAAGCAGGCGAACAACACTGAAACAGACGCCGGCGGCAACTTCTCGGTGATCTCCTGCATCAAAGTGGTCTTGCCGCATCCGCCTTCTCCGTGCAGCAGAACCAGACGGTTGCCCGCTAGGATAGAGTCGATTGCTTTGCCAGCAGCGGGTCGCGAAATCCTTTGGACGGGCAGCGCAATGTCTGCGGGAGCGGGGAATAGTCCTTCGCGAGCACCGAGATCGAACCAAGTGAGCAATATTTTTTCCGTAATGACGTCCCTGTGGGCTTCCGGAAGCATAGCATCCTGAATGCGGGTTCGCAGGACGCTTACTTCCGATGAGACGTCGTCCCCCAGCACCCCCGTGATCTTCGCAATGACCCTCGCCTTGGTGGCGAAGCGCGATTCCTGACCGGTGCCGCTGAGATCAAAGAGGCTCACAAACTCTGCAAAATCCGAGTCGGATAGCTTCGATGCTGCCTGCATCGATTCAAGGTGCTTGATGACCCTGGCATCAAAGCCGGCGTCAGCGACCTTTCCATTCCATCGCGCTGCGAAGGCATTCTTGAGTTCGTCCGAGGCGGGTTGGTTGGTGATCAATCGGATTCTGATCTTGGCGCCAGCCTTGGCTCTGGGTTTGGCTTTCGCGAACATATCGGCCAGCCGGCGGATGACGGAATTATCCGTCATGGTGGCGCTGCTGTATGTGAGCCGCGCGACGGTCCACGCCTTGTGCGGGTCGGAGGATGAATACTTGAGCTGCTCAAGATCGATCGCGTCAGCGGTTTCGAGGGTCATCCCGCCATAGTAGAGGCTGCAGTCGACGCCCTCCCACTTTGGTTGATCGGGGCCAGGCGTTTCCGACGCGACGCCCTCTACTGTTACGGCCTTGAGGTTCGTGCAGGGCCGCAGCAGTTCGAGAACTTGCTCCAAAGCCCAGTACTGGTGGAACTGATCGCCTGCATTGGATCCGCGGGCTCCCGTGTAATCGGCGGCCTGTGATGACGTCATTGATCCCTGTTCATCCCTTCAGCGCCCTCAAATATCTGTTTCGCAAATTGTCGTAAGGAGCCCTGCACTACCTGCCTCATCCGGTCGCGGATCCAACCGCAGTTGCAGCACCGATAGGTCTGCTTGCAGGTGGTGTCCAGACAGAACTCGGGGCGACTTCCAGACTACTGCAGCAACGACGCTTGAAGTCCGATATCTCTGCATGTCACCTCTGAACAGCCCTGAGCACGGCGCCTGGGATCGTTACCCGCATGGGTGGAAACCCGTCTTCGGGGTTCCGTGGCGTGAGCCATAGAGCCCGGCCGGACGGGCACCGTCCGGGGCGCCCTGATCCACGAGCCTCCCCTGCCCTCCTCGACCATGCCGCCCAACACATAGAGACATAAGCGCACCCACCGTCGGGGCATCAACTGGGGGCTGGAACAGAACCGGCGGACGCTGCAGACGCAGGTCATACTGAAATCTTACCGCCGGTTCAGCGCCACGATACCCAGTCGGCAGACGATCCCGCAAGGCGGCGACGGAGGGTCCGGGAAGGCTGGGCAACTGGGCGAGCGAGGGGGGCTCTGGGGTCCGCGCCTCTCAGATGACCTTAAATAACAACCCATTGAAAGCGCTAAATGTTTTACGTTTCAGCAGCCCGGGCCGGGGTATCGCTTAAATAAGACTAGGCCGTGCGCAAGGCATCGACGATGGCTTGGTTTTGCGGGAGCTGCGCCATGACGAAGTCGACAAGCCCGCGGAAGCCGACAGCGTATCCGCGTCCTCCGACTTGATCGAGCTTGGTATTGAGCTTGGAATTTCCGTTGTAGACGATGACGCGCGCGGCCTTGCGGGCGACGTCAGGAAACCGCTCCAGCCGCCGCGCGAGCAACAGAGCACCAATGCGACGGATGACATAGCCGTCCGGCTTCTTGTCGATCAGCCGCTCGGCTACGAGCCGCTCGATGACGGTGGCTTGGCTGGTTGGGAAGGGCTGGCGCAGCAGCTCAAAGAACGTCTGGGTGTCGAGGGATTCGATCACCTCTTGGGCGGTCATCGGCGGCAGGATGGGCTCTTCGAGCCAGTCGGGAGCGCCCTCGGCAAAGATCGTCCGAAGGCGATCCTCGGACATATGCGTCAGGGAGCTGCCCGAGCGCATCAGATACTTGCCGGCGTAATTGTAGGCGCTGCCCTTCGGCCGGGACGGAATCTGAAACACGACAACGCGTCCACCGGGATGCTGGGCCTCGTGAATATCGACGCGGAAGCCGACGGTGCGGAAGACGTCGTCGGCGAGCTTGATCAGATTGGGGAACGCAGTAGAGCCAACCACGCGCCGCGGACGCGTGTCGGAGACCCCAAGCAGGAAGTAGCCACCGCCCTCATTGGCAAGCGCGACGCAATAGTCGACGAGCTTATCGAAGGCAAAGGTCGACTTCGCTTCCTTGAACTCAAGGTTCTGAGTTTCGCTGGGTGCGTGAAGCCAGAGGTCGATTTGAGCGGGCGTGATGGTCATCGATTCGAGGGATAGCGTGTTTCGCGGTGAGGCTCAAAGCAACACGGCCCCCGAGGGTGTCGGGGGCCGTGCGGTCTAGGGGAGACACTTTGATGATCGTGCGAGTGGCCTAAGCGTTGGCCGGGGCTTTAGGGCCGCCAGACTTCTTCTGCAGCTGCTCGACGGCGGCTTCGGCGTCGGCAACGGTCTTGATCGGACCGGATGGTTTTGCCCCCTGCCCTGACGTCTCGAGGGCCTTGGCGGCGCGGTCGATGATCTGCTGAGCTGTGGCGCTCGAGAGAATGACGCCCGCCGTGGTCTCGACGCGAGAGCGGAAAGTCTGCTTCAAGGTGAAGTCACCGCCCTCCTTCAGCTTGGCGGCGTCCTCCTTGGTGAAGGGCTCGGCGGCCTTGATGTTGGCGGCCGGGACGAACCGGTCGGCGCCAGCATTGACGAGAGCGATCCCCTGCCCGCGCACGTCGTCGAGGGTCAGCTCGGCGGTCTTGGAGGTCTTGTCGGCGAACTGGATGGAAATGTTTTTGCCGGCGAAGTCGGAAGCCGGCTTGCCGTATTTCTCAGCCATGCGACCGCGCTCGGCATCGGTAATAGCTTTGATGGTGCGAATGTTGTGGACCGGCACGATCGTCGATCCGTTGATTTTAAGCGATTTACTCATAGTATTACTCCACAAAATAGGTTGAACAATTCTGTGGATATATTCAGAAATATTATGCGAAGTCAATTAGTCAAAATTCAATTGCCATAATGCTTGTAGTTATTAGGGGTGGATGCTCTCTCAAAATTCATCGTCTCGTTGCTCAGTTTGAAGGCGTTTGACGCCATGCACGCTAGCATTAAACGCGACAGCGTTTATCACGTGGACTTGAATGGAATTCGTGGCGACCATGAGCGAGGGTTGGCGTGTGTCGTTGTCGACTGCCCCCCGTTCGGCCGGTATGTCTATCGCGAGGGGGAAGGGAGACTTGTCTGGCTTTTCCGGCTTGCGAACGGCTGGGGGAATTTTCTCGAACACCATGTAGTCGGTTTCCCAGTCGTTGTCCGTGTAGTAGCCTGTGTGAGAGGATAGCCTGGTGCCGTTGGGCAGGGGTAGTGCAAGGCATCGTGATGCTTTGTGAAACAGCACGGCATTGAGGCCTTGCCCGCCGGCCTGAACGGAGGGAAAGAGGATGCCGTCGAGTGGTGTCTTGGCCTCAGTGGCAAGGTAATCAGCAATCGCCTGGGTTGGCAGGTACTCGAAGTCCTGATCGTCAGGCATTACGGCGCGCGCCATGCGTTGGCAGAGACTCTTCAAGAACATCATGCGTCCCAGGCGGCGAGCGTAAGAGGGATCGAAAATGCTCCCGGTCTCGTGGATTTTGGTCATGGCGTCGAGATCGAGGAGCCGCAGTGGGCGGGTAAGATCGAACCGCGCGACGGCTACTTGGCTGCCGACCGGGGGACGGACCTCGGCTATGGCAATTTCTTCCTTGGTAGCGCCGTAGAATGTCGAGATGCCTTTAGCATTCATCCGGCCGGCTGGAGCGAGAGCCGACGGAGGGGCTGCGAGCTCAAGGTCGGGACGCTCAAGGGCGCGGCAAAGCGCTTGGTCGGATTGGAAGACGCGTGCTCGGTATAGGTGGTCAAGCGATGCGTTGGGGCCAGCCTCTACGATGAGCGGCTGGCCATTCTGTGTTCTCATGTTGTCGAGATCGTCGAACAGCGAGGCCAGATGTTCGGCCGCGGTGCGGCTGAAGAAGCGAGCCTCGGACTTCAGACTGCGCTCGAAACTTCGCCAGCTTTCATGCCACTCGATGCCGTCCGGCATGATCTCATCATAATGAGCGTCCTCGGCGAAGGGCGCTTCTTCGCCCATCTGGGCGCTCTCAAAATCTTCGTGCTGATCGGCAAGGATGCGCTGAACGTCTTGGGCGGCGCGCTCCTCGATCTCGGCCGCGTTCATGATGGCGTACGCCGTCGGCTCGCCCTTTCGCTCCCATTCGTAATCTATCTCAGGGTCTTTGTGCATTGCGTATTCAAACCCGTCCATGTCGGTCGGGGTCAGGGTGTAGTGTTGGTCGAAGGCAGTTTCGATGATGCTCGCCAGCTCTTCCAGCGTGATTGCTTTACGGGTCTCGCTGCAGTAGCGACAGGTATGCGTCTCGCCCTCCTTTTTGGCCTTTTTGCTCAAGTAGGACTCGCCAATGCACTTCCAGCAGATCGCCTCGTCCTTCAGTTCTTGAATATCGAGCTCGTCCATAGGACAATCCTTGTGTTCGCTGCGCCTCAGCTCATCGATCTAACTGCGCGCTTACATGTTAGCTTAGGACGGCTACGGCAGCTCGGCGTTGACAGCATTCTTTCCCCTGAGTCGCCTGCCGTCCTCGATCATGTCTTCGGGACGGATGGCGATGCCGATGCTGCTGAGTGCCCTAATGAGAATGTGGTTGATCGAGACGCGCTCCTCGATCGCCCGTGTCTTGAGGACAGTCAGCGCATAGTCGGGCAGACAGGCCTTGACGTAAGACATGCGGGTGCGAGGGGTCGGCCCACGATCCGCGATGGCATCCGGCTGGGACTCGGCGACAGCCCCCTGCCCTGCCCTATCGGGCTTTCGGTCTGAGGAGATGCCGGCGCGATCATCGGGCGGGGTCAATGATGGCACGCCCTTGCCGCGGGCGATCGCTTCGAGTGCCTCGTCGTCGACATCGGCGGCAATGGAAAGGAATGGCTTGCGGGTATCTGTCATGGCACGTCACCCGGCTGCCGCAAGCGCCATGTCGGGATCGCTCGCTTCCGTGCTGACGATGTCCTCGATCTCCGCCAGGAGACTGGCAATCTCGGCCCCTGCCCCCTTGCCTGTCTCGACCAGGCTCGGCGGCTGGCCGTTTAGGAACATCTCGCGGTATGAGACCCGCTCGACGAGCACGGTCTTGAACATCGGCAGCCCCAAGCGCGCGAGCTCAGCATAGGCGAAATCGCTGACGCGGGTGCGGAGCGGATACATTTTGGTGAGCAGGAGCCGGTAAGGGATCTTGCGCCCAGCGGTATCCTCAACGTCGCGCACATCGCCGGCGATGACGAGCGCCTCCCGGATATCGGGCTCCGAGGCCTGGGCCGGGATGATGACCAGATCGGCCCGCGCGATGGCCTTAAACAGCGTCACCTCGCGCGCTCCGGCGAGGTCGATCAGTATGTGATCGAAGCTCTCGGCCTCGAGGCGTGATTTGAGAATGCCGGTGAACTCGCCCATGGTGACGGCCTCGACGGTGAGACCCGGAATGGCGGTCTTTCGGCTCCAACGATGGACGGTGCGGTTTTGATCGAGATCGAGGATGAGGACGCGCTGCCCTTCGAGAGCGAGCGCGGCCCCGAGTGCGGCGCAGGTCGTCGACTTGCCGACACCGCCTTTGGAAGACGCGAACACAAGGATCATGGATTTTATGGGCCTCCGGCCCGCAATGAGGTGTTGAAGAAAGACAAAATAGGCAATTGGACAAGTGCACAAAGGAACGCTTGGACAATCGGGCGAACGCCCAATCGGATATTTGACAGTCTACAGAGAAACACGCCAATCACCAATAGCAAATGCGGCGGCTTCGCTGCCGAGGCTCTCCGGGGCGCGGGTCAATTTCCATATGACGGTAGGGCGATATCGGGCATTGAACGGAGATCGTTGGACTTCGATGTCCAACCATTTGCCCGCTCGGCCAAATGGCCAAAGGTGCATTTGGCAAGATGCTCATGTTGTTGAGAGCCGAACCACAAATGCGGTAAGCTAAATAAGTGAGCTATTGCGTCTACGCGTTGATCGATCCCCGTACCGATGAGATCTTTTACGTCGGCCAGACGCGCGATTTTGCGCGCCGCCGTGCCGAGCACCTCGAGGGGACGCACTCGCTCTCAGGGCTTCAGGTGCGGCAGATCAGAGAGAACGGCTTCGTACCTCACATGATCCGATTAGAGTGCTGCCGCGACGAGACGGCGGCGCTGATGGCGGAGGTGTTCTGGATCGAGTTGATGACGTCGCGCGGTGTGAGGCTTGCGAATGCGCAGGCCTTTGCCGGTTACTAGGCGCGGGGCAGGGAGCGCCAGCGCCGGTCGGACCGACTGTCAGACATGCAAAACGCTAAGCTCAAGGCCATAGCCAATGGCAAACCGGCGAGAGACACCAAGCCTTGGTCGAACCATGACCTTGCGCGATTGAGCGGCATGAGCCGCAAGGGCATGAGCGTGGCGGCGATGGCCGATGCGCTTCAGCGCTCCATGGGCGCCGTGCGCAATCAGCTCAAGGCGATCAAACCGAAAACCACGCCGAAGCGATCGTGAGGTCAAGGGGGCAAGTGTCCAAAAGGACATTTGGCCAATGGGGTCAAATCCCCGTCACGGGGCGGCGTATGGACGACCCCACAAGCTGGCGGGCAAGGCCGCGCATCCTCGCACGCGCCGTGAGGGGTTGCCTTGCCGGCGGGCCATGCGGGTCGTCACGCCATGCCCCCGGCGGCGGGCTCCGCGAGGTCATGGTTTGGGTGAGTCCCGAGCGAACAAACTACTACGACAAACAAGAAGACGTCGGGCGAAGCCCGGCAAGAATGAGGGGCGGGTTCTGGGCCCGCAGGCGGTCACTGGCTGCGGTATCGGCTCGATGCTCTTGCCCTCGTCGGCATCTCCCATTTCGCCTGTACGCCCCCAGAACGGGCCGTGGGAGGTCTTCCCGACCGGCCAAAAGTGAGATGAGTGCCGTCAACGCGCCGCTTGCTCGTCCCGTCGAGCAAAGCTGAGGACTCTCGGCCGTCCCGTGGTTTCAATCCTGTAGGTGCTGAGGCTGACGTTTCATAAGCTGAGGTGCGGCGCAGTGAGGCGAAGCCGAACGAAGGGTGAGGGGACCTAATCTTATGGCCGCGTCTGCGGCCATGCCTTTTGCCGAGCGATAGCGAGGCTTACTGTCGCTCACTTCAAATAATCCACAGGCTGTGGGCAAGCGCGCTCCGCATTCAAGATTCTTACTTATTCAGGATTCTAATTCCGGCGCGAATTACGGCGCTATTTCTGTGGCTTAGGCCGCGAAAAGTGAAGAAGCGGGCGGGTTAGGTGAGAAAATGGGCCGAGTCGGGTGAGGAAACGGGCGGACTCAAGTGAGGGAATGGGCGGGGTTGGGGGAGGAATTGGGCGGCGGAATTTCTCGAAAAGTGAGAAAACGGGCGGAGATTCCCACGGGCGAGTCCGGCCGCAGTATCTGGGATCGGCAGAAGTGAGACATTGGGCGGCACGGGCTCGAAGCGGAGCATCGGCCATCGTCAGAGGATCACATCGATCTTGCCGTTGCGGCGGACGCTGCGGCCGATCCGGCTGCGGGCGCGTTCGTCGGCGGCGCTCTTCAGGGCTTCGGGCGACTTCTTGAGCCAAGCGAGGTGGAGCTTCTCGACGGTGCGTCCGCGTTTGATGGCGCCGACGGAGACGACATAGTCGGTCAGCTGGTTGATCTCCTCGAGTGCCGGCTGGAGCGCATGCTTGTTGAAGTCAGCGTAGCGGGGAAGCTTGTCGTCGGGAACTCCCAGGAGCGAGCGAAACTCATCAATGGTGAAGCTTTCGCTCTGGGCGTGCAGGTTGATGCGCCGCTCGATCATCTCATAGAGCCGGATCGAGTACTTGCTGCGAAGGAGATACATGATCTCGCTCTTGAGCCTGGCCCAGGTGTGCGAGTTTTCCAGAATGCGAAACAGGCTGTCGTGAAATGTGTAGTAGAATGAACCCTGGTCCTCATCCTCTTCGGTGTTGGGCCCCAGAATGTTGATCCGCGTGGTCATGGCGCGGCCGGTGCGGGGATCGCGATAGCGGACCTTGGCGAAGGCGCCCATCAGACGGTCGAAGGCGTCATGGAGCCGGTCGTTGGATTCGTGGCTGCCGCGAAGGACCGCCTTGGGGAGCCGGTAGACTTTCCCCGGCGCCATATCGTTCCAGGCGTGTGCCAGCAGCTGATTGTAGAGGACAAGCTCGGTGCGGTTGAGGGAGGAGATTTCGACGACGTCCACCAATTCGGCGGGCTTGATGATGGAACCGAAATTTCCGGGATCGAGGGGATGGCCCGTGGTGCGGATGTCGAGGGACCGCAAACGCTCGGGCTGTGCGCTAGCTTTGAGCGGGGCAGGGGCGGCGGAGGATTTCGCCGTATCGTCGGGTGACGCAAGACTCACGTTTCAAGCGTGCCGAAACTGAGGTGAGAAAGTCAACGCGTGAGTTCACTTTGCTCCCATCTCACTTTTGGAGCGGCGGGCCGCCGCCCAATGTCTCACTTTAGAAAGACTTGAACTGCCGCGGATTCCGCGGGCTTGGTGACGGCCGCCCAATGTCTCACTTTTCAACGCATGAGAGTCGCCGCTTGCGGTTTTACCCTGTACCAAGCCGAGACCCGCTACCATCAGACATGTAGTGCCGTCTGGTTTTCGGAGCCGCCCGTCGCGCCGCCTTGAGGGACGGGGCCGTTGCGGCGGGGTCAAGGCCGGCCCGCTTTTCGCGGGCCGCTCGCCTTGGCCTTGATCCCCGTCGCAGGCGCCGGCCAGGGCGGCAAGCGCGACGGTGCGGCCCGAAGCCCGAGGCTGGTTTTTGGTGAGCCTGGAGCCGCACTTCACAGAGCCGGGTCGTTACTCGTGATCTCGATTTCGGCGCGGGCGGTGAGGGCGCTCCTTGCGGTGGGCGCCGCGACCGTCCTTACGCGACCATTTCTTGTCGCGCTCGGCTTCGGAGGGAGTTTCCACCCGCACGTCAGCCAGAGAGCGCTTGCGGGTCTCTGCGTCGGCAGGTCCGTCGAGCTTCTGGATGATGCGATCGAGGAGGCCGGGGCCGCTGTCGCGGGCTGCTTTCGGCAGATCCTGGCGCAGCTTCTTCCGGTCCTTGGCTTTTGGCAGGAAGCGCTGCTCTTTGTCGGTGCGGATCGCGAAGTTGATGCGGGCCTTGAGGCGCATGTTCTCGCGCTCGATGCGTCCGCGCGCATGGGCGATCAGGCGCTCGTCACGCTCGCGCTCGACGCGGTGACGATTATCGAGCGTCTGGGTCTCGGCGAGGCGCCTGCGTTCGAAGGTCTGGCGCTGCTCGGCGATTCTGAGACCAAGATTGGCGAGTGTCTTCTTGAGGCGCGAAATCTCGAGTTCCTGGCGCGCGATCTCACCGGTCAGCCGCTTCTTGAAGCGGACGATGGCAGCAAACAGACCTTTCAGGTCCCGCTGGCCTTCGAGGGTGGATATCTGGCGTGCCACATTGCGGCGTGCGGCGCCGTATAGCTCGTCGAGTGTCTTCTCGAAACGAGCGGTATCGAATGTCTGGCGTTGGCCCAGTTGCTGACGGTCGCTATCCTGCTGCAGGGCGCGCTGCTCCCGGATCTGCTCCGGAGTCTTGCGCATGTAGCTGCGGACGATCTCGTATTCCTTTCGGGTCAGGTTCTCGTTCTTGACGTACTCGCCCTGGCCGCGGCGGTAATTGTGGTTGACGCGGAGGTCGCAGAAAATCTGCCCGGTCTCCCGTTCATAGCGCTCGGCCCATTTGGAGAGCTTCAGCCAGTCGCGCTTGATATCGGCGGCGCGGCCGGTGATGTGGCAGACGCGGTTGACCAGGATATGGACGTGCTTCTGGGGCTCGTCATTGTGGCAGACGATGACGGCCTGCCGGTCGCTCATGCGGAGCACCTTAAGGGCGCTTTCGGCGGCGTGGAGCATCTCGTCTTTTGAGGGAGATTGCGAAGGGTCCCAGGCCAGCACAAGGCTGTAGACCGGCTTCCGGCATCGGGGTCCCGACAAGGGCTCGCCGGCAATAGACTTGATCTCGCGCTGGTGCCGGGCGGTGAAGTCCATAATGCGCCAGGCCTTGTCGGGATCGTCGGTCGGCAGGTTGCGTGTGTGGGTCCAGGCCACGCGCTCGGCGGTCAGGCGCTCGATCTCTCCTTCGCGCCGCTTGTCGTGGAGATGATAGCTGAAGGCACCCTTGAAGCTCTGGCCCTGCGTGGCGACGGGTATCATGGGTTGTGCGATCCGTCGATGAGCCGGTCGAGGAGCCGATTGAGCTCGTCGAGGACAGGTTCAAGCCCGGCGGGTATGAAGCCGGAAGCGTTGGCGACCCGGGTCAGCTGGTTGAGGTTGACGCCGATGGCGTTGAGCTCGCGTACGAGAGCGATCGGCCTCGTCGGGCGATGCTGCGCCTGTGGCGGCGTTGGATCATTGGCGATGACGTGAGCGTGCAGGGCCGCCTGTCGGAGGAAATCGGACGGCGAGATGTGTGCGGCGACGGCGGCAGTCATAATGCGCTGCTGCTCGATGGGCGTGACGCGTGTTGCCATAACCTGCGAGCGGCCGTTGGGGTCGCGTGGGTGCGCCAGCTTCTGTGCCGACGGATCGCGGCGCTTCTTTTTCAACGTGGTCATACTCAGCGTACTCGAACTCAAAACGCGATGCGCAGGTGCACCTAAGTGCCGTGCGCCTGCTTGGGGTCTCGGTGCAGGAAGGGGAGCAGCGCTCCCCTTAGCCCTGCCCAGATGGAATTGTGTAAACAATTCTCTATCTGGCTACCCCTTCTATTTCCGGACATACCACAATTCATTTGACCCGCAAATGATATTCAAAGAGATTGGACATAAAGAAATGCGGAGGAAATGATACGAAAATAGAAATAGGAAATGAAGCCGTAAATTGGTGGCGGAAGATGAGTAGAGGAGCGTAAAGCGCCATGTCGCAGATGCGTGAGAGAAGCCGGTTCTCAGGCCAAAAATTTTGGGCGGGCTGGCTTAGGCCAGCCCGCCCAAGGCCGGCGGTCCTGGAGACCGCCAGCCAGCATCGCGGGAGCGATGCGGAGGACAAGAGCTATCGGAATGCCGACAACACTTCGCGGCGCATTCTGAAAGAGCGCCTGCGTAAGCCGGCGCCTGAGGCCGGGCATCGAGTGCAAAAGAACCTGTCGTTGACGCGCTTCGATGCGGAGCGTCTGGCGGTGCTGGCGCGGCGCGATTCCGTCAGTCAGGCGCGAGTAATAGGACTAGCGCTGGACGCCTATGAAAAATCCTATGGCAAGCTCTCGGACGAGGGAGATGAGCCATGCGCCATGTCCTAACGGCGCTCGCGGTCGTCGCAGCGCTTGTGCTTATGGTTGTGTCGGCGGGGCTGAACTATCACTTCATGGCGTCCTTGGCGCGCACTCCGGAGGAGGCCAGGATCATCGGGGGCGCTGCCGTGGCGGGTGACGCACTCAAATGCTGTCTGCCGTTCTTTCTGGTTCTGGCCTGGCGGGAGGGCCGCTACGTGTTCGTAGCTGTCGGGCTGCCTATCTTCGTGTTGCTGTCGGTGCTGTCGTTCATGGCGGCCTTGGGCAATGCCGCTGACATGCGCGGCGGTACCGCGCATGTCCGGGATACCCGCTCCCTGGCGCTGCGCGCTGCCGAGGAGGCGCTTGACCGCCTCAAGGCCACGACCCCAGGAGTGGTCCCGCCCCGTGCACCTGCGGAGATCGACGCGGAGCTGTCGATCTTGCGGCAGGATCGGCGCTGGTCGTCGAGCGGGGAATGCCGACAGGCGACAGTCCAAGCCTCGCGCAGCTTCTGTGCCGAGTATTTTCGGGTCCTGGCGGCGCACGCTGCCGCCATCCAAGCTCAAGACAAATCCAAGGAGCAGGCGCGACTGACGGCGGAGGTGATTGCCTTGCGCCAGCAGGGCGCGGGCGAGGACGCCGAGCCGCAGGTGCAGATCCTGGCCGGATTGTCGGGACGGGACAGAGGCCACGTGCGGACGGCGCTGATCGTGCTGAGCGCGCTGTTCATCGAGCTGGGCAGCGGCTTGGGGCTCTATCTTGCGCTTCATCACAGCTCACGCCGGCATATTGGTCTTGGCGCGCCGGACAAGACTCTGGCACGCGTGCGCTCCGTCGACCGGCAAGAGCCGTCCGACGCCCAGGTGGTGGAGCACTACGCGGTAGCTCGCCTTGTGCCGGCGCGCGGCCGCACCCTGACGGTGGGCCAGCTCTATGATGACTTCGTCTATTGGAGCCGCGAACACCGACGGCAAATGGTCGGGTTGGAACGTTTCGAGCTCCTGTTCGGCGAGCTGGCCAATGACCTCGGTATAGCGAGGTCTGGCACGGTTTATCAGGACGTGTGCGTGGGGCGCACGGGCGGCACGTTGCGCGCTTCAGCAGAAATGGTGGTGCTGACCTGATAACCGTGCCCCGTCAGGGTGCGGGTCCAAGCCCGTCTGGCTGCCGGGCTTGGACACGGTGAGAGACGAGCGTCTCTCTCGTTTGAAATGTCAAACCGCTCCAGCACCGCGCGCCGGAGCGGTTCGGCTGGCAGGGGGCTACACGCACCCGGCGATCACCTCCTCGATGGTCCAGTAGTCGGCATCGTTGAACCATTCGGTGATGTCGTCGCCTCCGAAGGAGCGGGCGGCGATACGCCGGGCGTCGGCGGGCGAGGCGGCTTTGAGCGAGACCTCGCAGCCTTCGAGGGGCCACAGGCTCACGGTGTACGTCTTGAGTGCCGGGGCTGAGGATTTGCGGTAATGAGATTGAAACGTCATAGGTGGGGCTCCTTTGTTCTTATTGTTGGGCCGGACCAGTCCAGCCGATGCGCTGACAAGATCGCGGGGCCAATGGACCGGGCGTCAAGCGACCGGAACGTTAGCGAGGCTGGCGCGTGATGCGCCTAGCCGAGGTTATGTTTCGAAGCGCTTGGACGCAGCGCTCTGCGCGTCCGGTCGGCACCGCGATAAAGCGCATGGGATACGGCTGGACGTGCATCCGGTCCCGGCACCAGGCATAGGAACGAGAGCCGCCATGTTTATCCCATGGCCGCATCGGAAGACCTGGCGTCAGTTTACACACCAGAACCGTTGCCTCGTCAGAAGCAGAGACCGACAGGGCGCGAAAGCCCGTCACGCCCGGCCAAACCCGGGCGGACGGGCTCGACGACATCAGCAGATCTGAAACCCGCCGCAGTCGAGGAGAAAGGCTGCGAACTCCTCGGCATCCTTGGTCGAGAGGCGATAGTGGGTTTCGAACGGGCGCTCGCTGCCGCGTCCATTGCAGCCGTTGCACCAGCCGGTCTCGCCGTGCCGAGGATGTCCCGGCTCGTCGATGACCCGCACGTTCATGCCGTTGTTGTGGCCGATGGCGTCGTGGCGTATCCCGGTCCCGTTGCAGGTCGTGCAGCGTTGAGCGGGGAGGGCCGCCAGCTTGCGATCTCGGCGGGTGACGTAGTCCGCCACCCGTCCGTTTCCGAGCGCCGCCTTGAGACATTGGCCGAGCGCTCGCGCGTCGCTGTCGTCAAGGCCGGCGCCGTCGTTGGTGTGCCAGTGAGCGCAGCGTCCGGCGAGACCGGGCGCGAGCGCGATGCAAAGCTCGGCCAGGGGATGCCAGCCCCACACGCTGCGCCGGAAGTAGTGACCGTTGATGGTTGCAGGCGCGAGCCCGTAAACGTCCATTCCCATGTTTTCTGTCCTCCAAATGTTGCGGGCCGTCCCGATGACGCCCCTTCATGGGGACGGGGGCTCATCGGGCGGAACGCATATGGACAGGACGAATGGAATGGACGTTTACGGGTAGTGGTAGTCAGGGTGATCGGTCCAGTCGCCGCCCCAGGCGTGGGTGCAGAAGAGGAAGCCGATGTGCTTGACGTGGATTGCTGTGGGACGGCCTCGAATTCGGTCGCTAAGCGAGTTTCCGGTCGCGCGACGCCAACCACGAGTGTCACGAATTTACTCGTGGAGTTGAGGCTAGGGTATTGCTTAGCAAAACTAATTCTTTTTTCCCAAGTCGGAAATGTGCATTAGTGCACCTAGAATCAAAAATGCTCCGAAGGCGTAGAGCATATAGATGAACGGCCAACTCACGCCGTTAGCATAGCAAAACTCGTAAGTGTTGCCAGATGATCTCATGCAGCTCGATGTAATTCGGCCCACTGTCTTATCAGCAATGACGATGACTCCTCCGCCGCCTACAAGGCCAGAAACGACTACGAATGCGGCATAGGTTCGGCTGGGCGAAGAAGTACTCATCGCTTCAGCAGGTTCGTCCGCAGGTTCGCTTGTCGGAAGCCTCGCAGGCGACTTGGCGATGATCTCTGAAATTGCTTTGTATTCTTCGAGAGTTATTTCCCCCTTGGCCAAACGTAGATCCAGCTGATTCTTTGCATCCGACATCGTGCCCGCCACCGTTTCTACAGTTTCATGTGACTAGTTAGCAGACCCGAATGCTGGACTTCAAGTTCATCGTTGCCCCGCTTTCTCCTCGGTCAGCTCCTCAAGGTAGTGTCCATGGGCGATGCGATCGCAGTTGCCGAGAGCAAGGTCGTGCCGGTCGCAATAGTGGCGGAGATCGGTCAGGAAATCGATCACGTCCTCGTCCGGCGCTGTGGCACCGTCGCCGGTATAGTCGCGGTAGGCCCGCAACGCGTGCGCGGCCCGACGCGCACGATCATCGTTGGTCCGCATGATGGGAGAATATTGGCACGTCATGTCAATCGTCCTTTCGTGAGCAATGATTGTCTTTGGAAACGGGTTCATCGTCGGCAGCGAAGTCGGCGACGGTTGCGTGGTGGTTGCACGAGGGGCAGCGGCAGGCCGATGCGTCACCCCAGTACTGGTCGCCGAAGGGCTCGGTACCTTCGGACGTCAGGTCGGCCAATGTCACGAGCTCGACGATCAGCCACGATTGATTTCCGCACGAGGGACAAGCGAGCCCGTAGATGTCGCGGAGCCCGCTCATCGGGCACCTCCCTGCGGAAGCCCCGCCTCCGGCATGCGGTGCAGGGCTAGGATAGCGTCGAGCAGGCTCGCTACCGTCGTGAGCTCGCGCTTGAGCGGAAGCAGGGTGCCGATGGCCTCGTTGCGCCGGCCGGCCTCGATGGCTTGAAGCGCCGTTCTCGAATCGATCGCGGCCTCCGCCAGCCGCGTAGCCAACAGCACAATGTTGAGAGTGATGGTCTGGTCGATGACGGTGCTCATGATGGTCTCCTTTTTGTTTGAGCGTTGCGTTTTGCGATGGCCACGTCGGTGAACGGCGCGGTCGATGCCCATCTGAGTTCTGTGGTGGTGGCTGCTTCGGCGGTCCATACGGCCCAGCAGTATTTGTGCTGGCGCGTCCAGCGTGTGGCCTGCTCGGGCTTGCCGTTCGGGAAGCAGTGAACCTCGTCGAGCAGGATCACGGTGGCGGGTGGACGCTTGACGAAGCTGGCGTGCCGATCGGGGTGGCAGAGCGAAGCGAGGTTCAAGAGATACGCCATGGTGCCGCCGGTGCGCTCAATGAACCACAGGCCCTTGCGAATGAATGCGTCGGCCAATCCATCGCCATAAGGAGGATTAGTGACGAGGCTTCTGGCTTTTGGGAGGTGCTGGTCGAGGAAGTCGACGCCGTGGGTGCCGTAGCCATAGTCGGCGATGTCGCTTGCCACGACGTCATGGCCGGCACGCACGAGCTCCTTGGCGATCCAGCCCTCGCCGCACGCGGGCTCCCAGATCGATCCCTCGATCGTGAGGTTGGCGAGTAGGGCCCGCGTAGCCGGGGCTGGTGTCGGATAGTACTCGTTCTCCGCGCGGAAGGGCCCGACCCGGAACCCCGCCCGTCTGGGCGAGGTTCGGGCTTGACCCTGGGTGTCAGGGTGGAGGCTCATGCGAACCCCCGATCCTGGTTTTTCACCGGCGTCAGGAAGATCACGCCTTCGGCGATGTTGGCCGGCACGACTTTGAGGCGAAGTATGGCGCCTTGTTTTCCGTTGCGGCGCTCGAAGACTGCCCCTATCTCGGTCGCCTGCGAGAGCTTTGCGTTGCCATCTTTGTCGGTCGTCGGCGATGAGAAGGAGACGCGGTAGATCGGTTTGTTGCTGGAGGTGCTCATGTGTTGTCCTTTCTTGTTTTTGTTGCGATCTGCACAATTGCAGTCGTGACACCGGCAGGACGCGGCGGATAAGCCCGCCATGCAACCCAAACGAACGGTTAGACCGCCCGGCGCTTTGAGCGCCGCGCGGCGGTCTTCTGTTTGGGCTGGGTTGTCATGCCCCGGCAGGGGGAAGCGGGCGCGCTGCGTCAGGGTCACGACAGACTGCAATTCTTGTTCAGATCGCAGGGAGGGACATGAAAGGTGAAGCACGGTATGAGTGCGTCAGCGGGAACTTGCGGGAGCGTTACAAGGGGCGTTGGGTCGGAACGCATCAACGGGGCCTTGGAGAGCGGGGGGTATCAATGCTGGTTGCCGGAATCTATTTCGAGCGGGAATGTGCCTGGGCTACCGTGTGCCCCATGGTCGATTTGAAAGACAATCGTCTCGACCCTCGGGGTGAACACGCAGAACCGACACCAGTAGTGTGGGGCAATCGTTCCGTTGAGGAGGTCTTCGACGGCGTGGCCAACCTGATCAGAAGCGGCGTGCGGCGCGGAGAGACTTTAGATGCTATCGCTGTGGCCAGTTACGGCCCCGTCAGATCGCTAAGGCTGACGGCAAAGAGGGAGCGTGAGTTCCGCCTTACGGATAGCGACAACCAGTACGGCATCGTTGATCCGGAGAGAGCTGATCCGCCGTTGAGAGGACAGAACGTTCCCGAGGTCATGAAGCGGAGCTTGAAGAACGCTGGGTTCGAATACGATATCCCCGTCGTGATGCAGACGGATGCCAATCTTGGTGCTCTTGGCGCTGCTTACCAAAGCGAATCAGGTGGCGATGATGTGATCGCATACATCTTGCTGACAGAGGGTGTTGGGGGCGGTTTCGTTTGCGGACGCACCCTGTTTGGGAGTGCATTG
>JAGVSR010000175.1 GCA_019137195.1 Alphaproteobacteria bacterium | reverse complement strand
AAGCTTGATGTATACGATTTCTGTCTGCATGATTGCGGCATGAACACCAACACACCACAGGGCTCTGCTTCCTCGGCTCTCGAGAGGGTTCGTGCACGTCGCCGCGATTGGCTGAAGGCAAGCCAAGCCTTGGCCAACGCCGACCCTTCAAACTCGCGCGAGATTACCGAGCTGCAATTAATCGAGCGGGCAACACGCCTTCTGCTCGACATTGCGGTAGATCGCCTTGACGAAAGTACGCCGAACCATGCTGGACGACATCAACGCGGACCGATTTCTCACGGAGCGGCGCATCATTGATATCCGGCGCATCTTGCCGGACATCGAACGATACATTGCTGAGACGGCCGATCCCGAGCGAAAGGCTTGGCTTAAGCAAACGAGGAAGGATTTTCTCGACGAGCTGGCGGAACATGAAGCAAGGCTTTTGACGCTTGAAACGGCGTAAGGACCCGCAAGTCTGCTACTGCAAACAATCCGAGGTGGATGATGCTACGCCGCAGTTGCAGCGTCGGGACGCGTACATCGAAGGATTGAAAGCCAATATTCGGCGTTCCGAGGCTAATATTGCGGAGTGCGAAAAGGCGCTGCAATCCGCCAAACCAGACGAAGCCGATATGTTTCGTGAAATAGTTGCAGCACATAAGCGTGTGATCCAAGTCCGTCAGTCTATACTTGATGATCTCACCCCGTTGCAGCCTACGGCTGTAGCCGCATAGACGTTGTTATCCACGCGTCGGATACTCCGACGTGGACCCAAAGCTGAACTTGGTCAGCCACGCATCGATCTCGGTCTCACGGTACAGTACGCGCGAGCGCTTGCCGGCGCCGACCTTGACGTAGCGGGGACCGCTCCCATCCACGCGCATGCGCTCAAGCGTCCGCCGCGAAACCCGCAGCAGGTCAGCCGCCTCATTCGAGGTCAGGAATATCAGCGCTGGATTGCGCTCCGCCACGCCTCAAAGCCCCCCGCTGATTCGAACCGTTCTGGCAGCCAAGATAGCGCGATTTCGACCCTTGTCGTCTAGGCGATGTCGGCGCTGTCCAGAACCATGCGGTGCCGGGCCAGTGTCTCACGTCAGAACGGGGCAGGGTGTAGGTGCGAATGCCAGGTCATCCCGTTGGTGGTCCACGTGCCGGTCACGGCCAGTCCACGGTGGCAAACGTGACCCTCGCTGCCCGTCCGACAAGGGCCGCTGCGAGGGACCCACCAAGACCCCTCTCGCGCCTTCGGTTTCAGCCCTTGTCTGCCAGGCCAACGGCGAAGGGTCTCAAAGATGCCACCGGGCCGCGACGGACGTGGCCCGAACAACCAACGAAAGACCACTGCCATGACGCAAACCAAACAACCCGCCCTCGTCGCCTACTCCGTCGAAGACGCCCGCAAGGGCCGCAAGGCGTACTGGACCAAGATCGGCCGCCTGTTCGCCCACGAGGACGACAAGGGCTTCGATCTGGTGCTCAATGCGCTGCCCATCAACGGCCGGATCGTCATCCGCCAGGAGCAGGTGCGCGAGGAAGCGGAGGATATTCCGGCTGCCGCGTAACCCGTGAGCCCGCCGCAAGGCGGGCTTTCATCTGCTAGCGCCGCACCGGACCCGTTCCGGTGCTTTGGCGTTGTTCAGAAGCTTGAGTGGTAGCCGGAGCGGCGGGGAACATAGCGCGCCAGTGGACGCGCCGTGCCATCAGCGGATAGCCGCCGGCCGGCTTGGCGAAGATGATCGACGTGGACGCATGGCTTTCGCCGGGTTGGCGCTCGCCGAGGAACGTGCCGACCTCGAACGGGGTGAGCAGGGGCTTGGGCGCCAGCACCACGGGGGTGTTGATGTTGATGCTCTGGCCGACATTGCGGCCATCGCCCTGGCTGCCCGGCTGCATGGGCCCGTTGTTGCTGCTGGTGTTCTCGCCGACCGTGTAACCCCAGTTGAGCTGCGCATCGCGGTAGGCGTAGGTGCCCACGCCGAGCGTGGTCGAGATGTGCTTCTTGGTCTTGCCGTCGTTCACGGCGCCGAAAAAGACTTGGTAATCGGTCTGGGAGAGGAACACGTCGGCCCAGCGGCCGTAGACGGCCTCGAGCTGTGCCACGTCTTGCACGAAGAACCAGAACCAGGCACCGGCCGAGCGCATCTGCGCGACGGCATTGCGCATGAACGGCATGTCCTGCAAGGCCGGGAACTCGTCGAGGATGAACAGGACCGAGGCCTCGCGCGCGTCGCGCTGCTCCTCGAGCGCGGTGAAGGCCTGCCCAATCATCGCCCGCAGGAACCGGAAACTGGTCCCCATGTCTTTGAGCGGAATGGTGAGGTAGACGGTGGTCGGCTCCTTCGCCAGATCCTCGAAGCGGAAGTCCGAGGCAGCGGTGGTCTCCTCGAACCCGGCATGGCCGTCGAAGAATGCCAGGTTGGAATTAATCTCCGAAATGAACGAGGCCAGCTGCTTCGCCGTGTAGCCGGCGAACGAGGCGCACTGTTGCCGCACCAGCCGGCTCTTGCCGATTTGAGCAAAGAGCAGGAGCACATCCTCGAAGAACTCGGATTTCTGGTCTTCCGGCTTGTCCTCGTCGCCGCGCGACGTGCGGTCCCCGAGCAACGGGAGAGAACAGATGCGGCGTACCTCAGCCAGCGTCCGGTGGGCACGGGACTTCGGATCGTCGTGGAGTTCCACCACCCCCATGATGATGGCGGTGAGGAGATTAATCGCCTCGTTTTCGAAGTAGGCCGCCTCGGCCGCGCCCTTGTCGCCCTGGCGCACCATCAGCATCTCGGCCAATTTGCGGGCGCGGTTCCCAAGCTCCCGCGCATCGCCCAGCTCGTCGAGCGGGTTGTAGCGGTCGCTTGGTGGCTCGCCGGGACGGGCGAGGGGGGCCAGCCGGAACACCTTGCCGAACTGGCTGCGGCGCTCAGCGGTGAGGTCGTAGAGTTCCCCCTTGGGGTCGATGACCACCACCGACCCCGTGTAGGTCATGAGGTTGAACACGATCTGGGTCGCGCTCTTGCCCTGGCCGGTGCCGGCCACGGTCAGCAGGTGACCCGGATAGCGCGCGACCAGCGGAGTGCGCGTGTCGCGTCCGTTCTCCATCAGGAACCCGAGGAACAGCTCTCGGCCGGGCCGGACACCGACCATGCTCTGGGCATCGGCAACCGTCCCCCAGCGGGCGGTGCCGTGGACCGGCGGCGGGGCATTGAGCTTGTCCTGCTCGGCCTGTGCAACCTCGCGCGCCTTGCGGCCCAACGCGGTATCCGGACTCGGCAGGCCGGTCTTCTGGGTGTGGCGGATTTCACGCTCGACGCGCTTGCGCTCGGCTCGCTTACGCCAGCCCTCGATCAGCCATTGGCCGATGCGCCAACCGGTCTTCATCGCGTTCAGGCTGTCGTTGAGATCCTTCTCGGGATTGAAGCTCATGCGCGCGCGCTGTCCGTTCCGTTGACTCGTCAACTCGACGCGACGCCGCGCGGCGGGGGAGGGGCCGCGGGACGGCCATCCTCCCCCGGAACCCCCTCGGGCCATCCGTGAGGCACGGCCGGCCTCCAGCCGCCAGGCGGGGCTCCGGTTGAGGCTTCCGTCTGCCCCGTGCGCGCCGCTCGCTCGCTGACGCTCCACGACGCGACGCACGACGGGGCCTTGCCCTGACTTACCGACTCACTCACCCTGGCGTCTGCTCAGAGCGCACTTATGGGTTTGGGGCGTTCGCCCGCAAACCCGGTGCGCTCGCCCAGGTCTCGCTGGGGCTCGAGTTGGACAGCCAAGCATGCCGTTAGCCGAACGAGAGCCGCATATACACATCGAAGACGGCCGCGACGGCCAAGTCTCAATTCATGTTCGCCACTATGGCCGAGTCCCTGATCTGACCAGAGAGTTTTCGCCCGAGGTGTTGCGGCAGGCTGTGAACAAGTGGCGCCGCACGTCACGGGAAGATCGCATTCTGAAAGCGGCCTGGGGGCTGTCCTGGACGGGGTACCGCCTCGTGCAAACGCATCTCATTCGTGAGCGTGCGTTGGCAATCGAACACAGAATGCAGCTCAAGGCCGAGCGCAAGGCTAGCCGTGCAAGCTGGTCACGGCAGCGTGCCGAAGAGCAACAGCTTGAGGACCGCGAACCGGCACGGTCAGAACGCGCCAAGTCGCAGCAGCAACGTGGGTCGCCTGAACGCACGCCAACACCGACGAAGGACGAGGCGGAGCGAGCCAAAGAGCAAAGCTGGCTCGATGCGTTGCTGGAGCCACTTGAACGGCCTGACGCCCGGCCGGAGACGCTGACGCAGCGGGCCAACCGCGAGCTGAAGGAGGCGAAGGCCAGGGCACCGAAGGTGGGCCGCGTGGAGCAGAAGGCGATGCAACGCGCCCATGCCGAGCGTGAAGAAAGCCTGCGCGACCTGGTCGAGTTCACCCCGCAACCCGAGAAGCGGCCAAGCCTGACGGAAAAGGCGCGACAGGAGGCCGGCGCGGCACGGGCTGAGCCCAAGGGCAGAGGTGAGCGCGCCAAGGACCGGGAGCGCTAGGCGCATGGCGATCTACAGCTTGCGCCTGACGCCGATCGGCAAGACGACGCAGAAGCGCCCGTTCACGGCAGCGGCCCATGTCCGCTACATCACCCGCAAGGAGGCCATGACACAGTCGATGGCCGAGCGGATGCCGGAGGAAAAGTCGCGGGCGATCCGCTGGCTGAAGGCGCAGGAGAAGGCTGACCGCTCAAACGCAAGGGTGGCCGATAAAATGATTATTGCGCTCCCAAAGGAGCTGACCCCCGCCCAGCAGGCAGAACTCATCCATAGCTTCGCGGAAGCGCTCACGGAGGGAAAAGCCTCCTGGTTCGCTGCCATCCATGGCAAGGGCAAGGATCGGGACAACCCGCATTGCCATCTGATCGTGCGGGACCGGGACATTCTAACCGGCCGGCGGGTGGTGATGTTCTCGGCCGGCGCGAAGGAGATGAAGCAGCGCGCCGCCAAGGGAGAAAAACTCCCCACCACGCTGCGCAAGATCCGCGAGCTGTGGGAGCAGCACGCCAATGCGGCGTTGGCTGCCGCCGGCCGGTCGGAACGGATTGATCGCCGGACGCTCAAGGAGCAGGGCATCGGCCGCGAGGCCCAGGTGCACGAAGGACCCAACATCCGCGCCATGCACCGACGGGGCTACCGGCCGAAGTCGCAGGACCGGCAGGTTCGTAACCGGGCCCACCGCAAGAAAGGCACGCCGCCGACGCGGACGGTACGCTACCAGGACATCGATCGGGGCCGCACCCGCGCGGAATACAATGATGCGCTGCGCCGGGGTGGGGAAGGGCTGACCCTCACGGAGCGCATGCGCATGCAGCACCAGACGCCGCGTGCGAGGGTGCGTCCATCTCGCGATGAGCGTGGACGGGAGCGGTGAGGGCGTTGCCCCGGCAAGGGCCACGTCCTAGGGTGTCGGCATGACGGATGACGAACAAACCAGCCTCGCCGACCTCGATGCTGCCATTGACGCGGCGCGTCGGGATTACGCCACCCAGCGCGATAAGCTTGAGGGCCGCCTGGGGGCGCACGTCGTCGATGCGAGCGACGTGGCAGACCGGCTGCTTTCCGTTGCGGATGAATTCGGGCGAGAGCACGCGCTGGAGCTGATGGCAGAACGCCCCGATGACTATGGTGTCCGAGAGCAGGCAAGCAGCTGGCGCGATGCCGCCGACTTGAACGAAGACCTCGAGCGCCTGATCGATACGCAAGAGCGGCTCGACGATTTGACTCAGAAGCGGGAAAAGCTGGCGCAGCGTGGCGACGGCAAGCCTGTGCGGATCGTCAACATCCAGGGGCAAGCGTATGAGTTCGACGCCGCGAAGCGTGAGCTGCGCGAGGTGGCTTCCGGCGAACGCCACGCTGTGTCGCTTGAGGAGATTGGTGCCGGCAGGCCGTTGACCCTGACACAGCAGGCAGCACGGGATGCACAAGCGCCGAAGGCGCAGCCGCGTGGAGATCGGGATCGGACGCGGGAACGCTAACGCGATGCCTAAAGTGCGGGCGAAACTCGCTCCCGGTAGCTGGCTCTGAGGTGAGTGTCCCCGTAAACTGCCCCGCATGAGCGGTGAGCACCAGCGATTCGAGAAGAAGTCCCTGCGCAAAGTCACAGGGAACGGTACTGACTGGAACAGTCTGGCCGAAAGCTGCGTCGCCTTCGCCACCGCCGTGGGCGGCACGATCCACATCGGTGTGGAGGACGGTGCCGATGTTCCGCCACTTGGACAAGCGATTCCCGTTGAGCTGCCTGCGGCTGTTGTCAAACGGGTTCGGGAGCTGACGGTCAACGTCAATCCCGAGGCCGCGGTGAGATGTGCTGAAAATGGTGGTGAGTTCATCGAGCTGCATGTTCCACGCTCGCCGTCTGTCCCGTCGACGGTC
>JAGVSR010000173.1 GCA_019137195.1 Alphaproteobacteria bacterium | reverse complement strand
CTATCAGGGCCAGACCCTCGGCATCGATTGTGCCCGTCTGTTGCGCAGCGCGCAGCGCGGTCTTCGCCTGTGTGTAACGATCTTTCCAGGACTGGCCTGACACCTTGTCCTTGATCTGTCTGGCTGCAGGCTCCGCCGCCACATTGAGCGCGCGAATCCGATCATCTGCGGATTGAATCGCTGCCGCGCGCGGCTCAGTGACATCTGCTCCGGCGCCCAGGTGCTGATAGCCCTCGAAGAAGGCGTCCAGATCGGCGACTAGACGCACATCGATGCCGAATGCCTCGAAGAAGCGGCGAAAGCGGGTGAAGTTGCCCTTTCCAGAGACGCGCACCATCGCCACGTTCTTCGCCTCGAAGTCCCAGTCGGGGTCCATCAGCTTGGCGATGTGTTTGAAAAACGAGTCGTCCGACTCGCCCTCGAACAGCACCACGCGCTTACTGAAGAACGCCGCGTCCGCATTTTCGAACCGAGCCATACGGAACACGTCGGCGCTCGCCGCATCGAGTTCGAAATTGACGGCGCGCAGGCGCCCGACAGGCTTCGGATCGGCCGCTTCCTTGGCAACGCGAACAAAACTCGCGGTAGCACCTGGTGCGAAGAACAGAGGTGAGTGCGTGGTCACAACGACCTGAAATTCACGCGATATCCGCTCCAATGTACTGAACAGGATCCTCTGGGAGCGCGGATGCAGGTAGAGCTCTGGCTCCTCGAACAGGAACATCAGCGACGGACGCGTGGCCGCCGCCCCATCCTCGCCATGACGCTGCAGGCGCTGCACGTAACACTGCAGCAAGGCGAAGGTCAGCGACCGCTTGATGCCGTCGCCCTTGTTGTCGATGAGGTCCTTGGACCCGTCGTCGACAAAGATCTGCGCTGTGTTGAGGATCGTCCGCAGTTCCGGCGGCGGCACTTTCAGCTCGATTTTCACGAGCGGAAAGTTCTCCTTGAGATAGCCCTCGACCGAGGTCTCGAGGTTCCTCACCTTCTCGTGACGATTGTCGACGACCTGCCCATCACGTTCCTCGCGGTTAAAGAACTGGTTCAGCTGGGCGAGCGACGCCGTGATGTCTGCGAGATCCGGCGCCATGTCATCAAGCAGCAGGCCGAGCAGGCGCCCGAACGACGTCGATTGGCTTGTCTTGAGGTCATCCGACAGGTTCTTGACGGCAGGAATGTAGATCGGCTCGGGCAGTAACGCCGAAATCGACGCCGATACCCCTGTCGGCAACGCCCCTTCCACTGGAAGAAATTGGTCCCGCGGCAGTTCGGCGATACGCGCCTTGATGTGCGCCTTCGCGCCGCCGACGTTCAATTCCGCAGCCGCGCCATCCTGGAATTCGGGGTAGCTTTCCTCGAGAGCCCGCCTGACCGCCGCGCCGCGCTTGTTCGCAAACACTGCGTTGATCGCCTCGTCGCGGTACCGTTCCTCACGCGGCTCCTGCCGTTCCACCCTGATCTCGACTTTCTGCCCCGCACGATAGCGCACGGTCAGCACCAGCCGACCGTCAACAACCAACTCGCCGATCTTGGCCTTGTGCTCTTCCGCAAGCCGCGCCAGATCCGCTTCACCGATGTCGCGGAACTCCATCCGGAACTCGATCGGCTGAGCCTGATCGTAGTAAAGTTCGGCGTCGAGCTGAGGAGGGCGCTTCAGGCCTGCGACGATCGCCTGAAGCACCGTCGACTTCCCGGCGTTGTTCTCACCGACAAGGCAGGAGAAGCGGCTCGGTTCGAAGGTCTCCGACCATAATCCCTTGAAGTTTGAAATTTGAATGCTTGCCAGTCTCATGGTAAACCCCCCGGAAAATTGGCTCTTGTGCCCCAAGCCCCGCTGGCCCGATCGAGCGCCTCGAACTTCAAGCCTTGGCCGACTGATCTCAGCGGGACGGCTTCAGGTCTTCACGGCCCCCGATCGTCGATAGGCTCTCCCGCATGATCCTCGATGATCGCAAGCCGCGTTGTTGACCGATCGAGGCCCCACCGCCTGATCGCATAGACACGCATTGCCCTGGGGATCGCAACGACGAGTCGCCCCGCCTTCATCGCATATTCGCGGATGACCGTCGCTCTCTGTCCCTTGGATAGTCCTTCCGCGGGCCTCAGTACCACCCTGTAGGCATCCTCCCAGTAATTGTCCCGTGGCAGCGCGCCGGCCGCTTCCGACTCGTGGATCGCCGCAATTCTCGCCAGAACAAAGTCCCGCCACTCGTTGTGCTCGTAGCACCAGCACCGCGCGTGCCATCGCTCGCCATCGCTCACGAGGCGGCTCGGTGCGATCCATCGCTGCCGAGGCTCCGGCGTTGTGAACGACTGGTACTCGACGCGGAGCCGTTCTCTATTGCGCGCTGCAAGCCGCACGCGCGCCGCGATATGAGGGTCGAGCGGCCTCTCTAGCCTCGGGAGGACTGCAATCCAGGAATCGCCGGTCGCCGCCAGATCATCCAGGACCTTGCCGGCGTCGGGAGGACCGAACGCCGGTTTGAACGACGGTGCCGTGACGTAAGCTTTCAACTTCGTGTCGTAGACGACGCCACGTCTCGCGAGCTTCAGATACTCCTTGAAATCGAGGGCCGCCTGAGCAGGCGAAACCGAAAACATCTCAATGAGATCCGCCCGGTTGATGCGCGCTTCCCAAAAGAGGCGCGCATCGATGAACCGGAGCCTTTCCAGCGCCCCGTGCCGCAGCGATGACGTCGAATGGTTCTTCCTCATGCCCGGACACACTAGCTTGACAAACTCTCCGAGTCCATCTAAAAATTAGATATATGAGGGACGGAGGGGTCCATGAAGATATTGCATACGGCCGATTGGCATCTGGGGCGGCAATTCGAAGGCACCTCGCTCGAGCAGGACCATGCCGCGGCCCTCGAGCAGGTCTTTGCAGCCGTAACAACACACGCACCCGATGCGCTGATTGTTGCCGGCGACATCTTCGACCGCGCAGTCCCGCCCGAAACCGCCGTCCGGCAGTTCAACGCCTTCCTCGCTCGCGTCGCCGCCGAGACTAAGACTGCGATCGTGCTCATCGCAGGCAATCACGACTCGGGCGACCGCATTGCCGCCTGGTCGACCCTCTCTGACGCCCGTCGCTCCCTCGTTCGCGGGGCCCTCTCCCCGACCGAGCTGCCCCTTATCCTTGAGGATGCGCACGGCCCCGTCGCAATCTCCGCCCTCCCCTTCAGCTACGAGCGCTCGGCGCAAGAGATATTCGCCAATCCCGAGATCAAGTCTCCCGAAGATGTCGTTCGCGCCCAGCTTGCCGCGGCCCGCACCCATATCCCGGATGGCGCGCGATGGGTGGTGGTGGCCCACGCCTTCGTGCACGGCGGCAACGTCAGTGGCTGCGAGCGGCCGCTGAGCCGCCTCGTTGGCGGCATCGAAACCGTCTCCGCGGACGTCTTCTCCGGCGCGCACTACGTGGCGCTCGGACATCTGCACCGGCCGCAGGCGGTTGGCGCGGACCATATTCGCTATTCGGGCGCACCCCTGGCGTTCACGTTCGAGGAGGAGACCTGCGAGAAATCCCTGACGCTGGTCGATCTTGGCCCCGATGGACCCACGCGCATCGAGCTCATCCCGATCACGCCGTCGCGCCGCGTCCGCACGCTGCGCGGCACTCTCGCGGAGATCCTGGCGCAGCCGGCCTCCGACGATCTCATTCGGCCGATCCTGACCGATCCTGCCCGCTTGGTGGAGCCCATGAAGCGGATCCGGGAGCGCTTCCCGAATGCTTGCGCGCTCTCCTACGAGCGCGATTTGCTCGCGGCTGAGCGCCGGGAGAGACCCGCGGGCCCGGCAGCCGCGGATGCTCCGGCCCAGGTCATCAGCGATTTCCTGACGCTTGTTCGCGGCGCCGCGCCGTCGGAAGCCGAAACCGGGATCGTCGCATCGTACCTGGCCGACCTCGAGGCTCCCGAGGAGGTCGCTGCATGAAACCGCTACGCATGACCCTCGATGCCGTGGGCCCTTATCCCGGCCGCCAGGTGATCGACTTCAGGACTGCGCTTGAGAGCCGGCTCTTCGGCATCTACGGCCCGACCGGGGCCGGCAAGTCCACCATCTTCAGCGCCATGACGTTCGCGCTGTTCGGCGAGGCCGCGAAGGCGGAGCAGCACGCCTCGACACTGCGCTCAGATCATGCCGACCCGACCCACATGACCAAGGTCGAGTTCATCTTCGAGACCCATGGCCGTGCCTATCGGATCGTTAGGAATCCGGAGCAGATGCGACCGGCAAAGCGCGGCGGCGGCGAAACCAAAGAAGGCCACAAAGCTACGCTGTTCGATGTTACCGGCCTTGATCTCGCAACCGTCTGCGATTCTCTTCCCGGCAAGGTCGTGGCCGAAGGCAAGGTCGATGTCGTCAACAAGGAAATCATCCGTCTCCTCGGATACGGACCCGCGCAGTTCCGGCAGATCGTGCTCCTGCCGCAGGGGCAGTTCGAGAATTTCCTCGCGGTCAACACGCAAGAACGCGTCAAAATCCTGCGCGACCTCTTCGACGTCTCGCTTTACCGCCGCCTTGCCGAGCAGGTGAAGGCGAACGCCGATACCGCCGAAGCCAGGGTCAAGACGGCGCGTGATGTTTGCGCGGGCCGCCTGTCGGCCGAAGGCTTTGCGACACGGGACGAACTCGCGGTCGGCATCGGCACGGCGCAGACCGATCTTGTCCTGCACCGAGATGCTGCCATTGCGGCAAAGACGGCCCTCGATACCGCGACGCAGGCCTATCAGACCGCGGCACTCACCGATCAGGCGTTCACCGAGCACGTCGAAGCCGACAAGGCCTTCAAGGCTGTCGTGGCCGAAGCTGATGCCGTGGCTGGCTTTAAGGATCGCATTCGCCGGGCCCGCGCGACGCAGCTCCATTCGGAAGCAGAGCTATCGGTCAACGCCGCCCGCAAGGCGGCCGATGATATGACGCTGCAGGCGTCGGCAACGGCCCGCGCCCAACAGGAGGCGGAGTCCCAAGCGCGGACGGCAACCGAGCGTCTCAAGGTAGTTACGGACAAGACCACAGCGCACGACCGCGACAAGGCAGACCTCCAAGATTGCCAGGCTCATGCCAAGCGCCTTGAGGCGTCAGCCGTCCTGCAGGAGGCTGCGACGAAGGCCGCAGCGACAGCGCTCGCCGACAAGCGGCGCGCGGCCCAATCCAAGAGCCAATACGAAGACAGCGCCCGCTCTCTGGAAGCTCTCGTTCGGCAAGTCGAAAGTGCCCGCTCGGCCGCCGTGCGCCGTGCCGCGTTACGCACCCAACAAGTCGAGACGAGCCAGGCGCTTCAGTCAACCAAGCTCTATGTGCGCGCCCAGTCCCAACTTGCTACCGACAGGCAAACGCTCGAGCGCCTCGATGCGCAGGTCGGCACGGCCCTCGCGCAGCTCACGGTGCGCGAAGCCGCCTTCAATGCGGCAGAAGCGGCCCTCCTTCAGAACCATGCCCTCCATGTTGCTGCCCATCTCGTGGACGGCGAACCCTGTCCCGCCTGCGGATCGCTCGAACACCCCGCGCCGGCACACGGCTCAGTGCAAGAGGGCGCCGTCGCGGAGACCTATCAGCGCGAGAAGACCGCCCTCGAGGGTGCGCGCAAGCGCTGCGAGGACGTCCGCACATTAGCCACGGCCGCCCGCGAAACGCTCGAGAGGCGCGAAACCGAGTTCCGAGATCTCCCGGTTCCAGCACGTGCGTCCGAGCCGCTCGACACCGAGCTTGCCGGCATCGTCAACGCGCTCAAGGCGCTCGGACCCGAGGTCGATCTCGATGCGCTCGATGCCAAACGGGTCGAGCTGGACGCGGCTGTCGCAACTACGCTGGCGGCTTGCCAGACCGATGAGAGTGCGGCGCAGACCTCGGACAAGGCAGCGGCTCTGGCGCGCCAGTCCTTGGAGGATGCTCTCCAGTCGGTTCCGCTTGAGCTGCGCGATCGGGCGCGCCTTGCTGAAAAGACGGATGCGCTCACGCACAAGATCGCAGAGTATGCCGCGGCACTCGAAGGCGCACGCAAGAACGAGCGCGAAACGAACGATGCGCTGATCAAGGCACGGAGCGCAACCCAGCACGCAGCCGACAACAGGGCCCTTGCCGAGACGCAGTTCAAGGCGGCGCACGCGAGCTTTGCGGAGCGCCTTGCCGAGGCCGGCCTCTCTGAATCCGGCTATCGCGCGAGCAAGGCGGACATTCCTCTCATTGCCAACCTCGAGGCGAAGATCACCGATCACCGGGAGCGGCACATCAGGGCAGACGAGCGGCTGCAGAAGGCGGCCTTGGCCATCGAGAATGCCGACCGTCCCGACATCAAGGCTCTGAAGGATACCAAGGACGCGGCCGAGGCGACCCTTGCGGCGGCCAATGATCTTGCGGCGGGCACCAATGCTCGCCTCCAGCATCTCGAAAGGCTCGCGACCGAGCTCGCCACCGAGATCGCTCGCCTCGATCGCCTCGAGCAGGAGACAGGGCCGTTGCGCGAGCTCGCCGATGCCTTCACTGGCCGCAACGACATGAAGATGAACCTCGAGACGTT
>JAGVSR010000034.1 GCA_019137195.1 Alphaproteobacteria bacterium | reverse complement strand
GGCTCCACGCGCATCACCCAGCCATCGGCGTAGGTCAGGTGGCGCTCGTAGCCCTCCTGCAGCCACGGGACGAGATTGAACAGCAGGCGCGCGAGACAGGTGCCAGTCACCGTCTCGAATGCGAGGTAGACCGCCGCCGCCAGAACGCCGAATGCGATGCCTTGCGCGATTCTCTCTGCGGTCTCCCGGGACGTGGCGGCGATGGTTGTCCTGAGCGCGCCGGCCATGACGATGAGACCGGCGACGAATGCAGCCTTGGCCACGCCGCCCGCGGGATTCGGAGACCAGAGGCAGGCGATCAAAATCCAGCCGGCAAGGGCACCCGAGGGCAAGAGCACGCGGTCGCGACCGAGGCGGCGGAGCCTTTCCACGACGGCCGCGGTGCCGACGGAGACCGTGGCGAGTGCTACGGCCAGCGCCACAGCGAGCCCGGCCAGGATAATAAGCGGCGCGAAGCGCGGGAAAACGATGGCGGAGCCGGCGAGAACCGCGCTCGCAATCGTGACCGGTGACGGCATTCTGAGGGAAGCCTTTGCTCTCTCGCTCGACGGTGCCGTGCTGAGGTCTCGGGTCGGCATCGATACCCATTCAAGTGAGCGCGAACAAGGTCCATCCTCTACACTGACTTCGAGAATGGAGTCCACTTCCCGAGGCGGCGGCACGCGGTTCACCCGTAGCGCCGGTAAAGGATGCCGATGGCATCGTTGACGATCGTGTTGAGGCGCTCGGTGTGCGAGGCGCCGAGTTCCACGGCAGTGTTGCTTCGCGGTACCGGCATGGCCGGTACGGCTTCGCCGAGAAACCGGCACAGCTCGTCCCAGCCGTCGCCCCGCTCGAGGCAGAGCTCCAGGAGCTGGTCCGGACGGCTGGCGAAGTAGGTGCGCACGGCGGTGTTGTGCTGCTCGTAGATCCTGCGGAAGGCCGCCTCGCGCCCGACAGGGCGGTAGAAGCCGTAGGCGTCGTGCATGCCGCGGAACGGATTGGAACGGCGGCCGTGGTCGGTTAGGCTCTTGAACCAGCTCTCGAAGCTGCGCGTCGTGAGAACGAACTTGACCCGCGTGCCATAGATCCGGTGCGCTCGCTGGTAGACGAGCGGCCACGGCCAGTCCTCGAAGGCGTCGTAGGCCGCGAGCGTGGCATCGACAGACGAAGGGTCACCTGCATGCAGGCGTCTCAACAGGTCCTTTCGTGGCCCGCACACGCGGTAGCCGAGCCGTTCCAGCATGACCTTGAGAGTCGACGTCCCGGTCTTGCTCAGGCCGATAACCAGGACTTTGTGAGGCTTGTTGTCGGCAGTGTGCATCGGACGGCGATCTCTCGCAGGCACGGGCAAGGTCGGGATGGGTCGCGGACCCGAACCTCCATGATGCACCAGGATATGGCATTCAAATGACTGATAATGAACGGGAAAGGATCGGTCCCGACGATCCGTCGAGACACCATGCCTGGCTTGTCGCAGTTGTCCACGAGGGGATGCACGTCGACCGGGCGGGACAAGGCGGCCGCAATGAGGTCAACCGGAACGACGGCCGGGGGAGCAAGGCGGCCCGGCGCGGGCGCCGCCGTTGCGGAGCGCTTTCGGGCGCGTGAGCACATGAAATGGTGGGCCCGCCAGGACTCGAACCTGGAACCAGGCGGTTATGAGCCGCCAGCTCTAACCATTGAGCTACGAGCCCCCGATCCGGGGAGGGGCTCTATAGCAGAAAACTCTCGGGCGGCAAAAGAGCCACGCGCACGCCATGTTTAGGAGCGAGATCAGCCGCGTCCGTCGGCAAACAGGAGCAATTGCAACTATGCCGCTTCATCGGGGCCCCCGCCCGCTCGTCCTGGCGATCGCCTGCTTCACCGGAATTCTGTTGGCGCCTGCAGCCTACGCGGAGGAGACGTCTCGTATGCGCACCGTTACCGTTTCGGCCTCCGGAGAGGCCGTGGCCGAGCCCGACATGGCTTCCATTTCGAGTGGCGTCGTCGCAGAGGCGCCGTCCGCACGCGAGGCTTTGAGCAAGAACACTGTCGTGATGAAAAAGCTTATCGACGGTCTCAAAGCCGCGGGTATCGAGGCCAAGGACATCCAGACTTCGAGCTTCAACGTAAATCCCGTCTACTCGAACCCGCGCGAGGGCCAGGCGCCGGTCATCACCGGCTATCAGGTGCATAATCAGGTCACGATCCGGGCCCGCGATCTCGCCAGGCTCGGTGACGTGCTCGACAGCATGGTGTCGCTCGGCGCCAACCAAATGAACGGCCTCGCATTCGAGGTCAGCAAGGCGGAGACGCTACGCGACGAGGCGCGCAAGGCCGCGATCGCCAATGCGCGCCGACGGGCCGAGCTCTACGCGACCGCTGCCGGTGCGACCGTCGGCGAGGTCGTCTCGATCTCCGAGGACACGGCCGGGTTCCATCCGCAGCCCAAGGTCTATGCCCGCGCCGCCATGGCCGAAGCGGTCCCGATCGAGCGCGGCACGCAGACACTCGAGGCCAACGTGACTGTGACCTGGTCGCTGAAATAGGGCTGCTGGTAGCAGGGGGCGCGAGCTAGCCGAGCTTCCCGACCTCGACGCCTTGGGCGAGGCGCGCGGCGCCCGGCTGGCTCATCCAGTCGGCGTAGTTCCTCATCTCGCCGGTGGTGCGCAGGCGCTTCAAGCGCGCGAGGTCGACCTTGCCCGACACCCACTGCGCGGCGTTGAGCGTGCCCTCGGCGACGACGCCGGTGTCGGAGACCGCGTGCTCGGAGGGGACGTAGATGCCGGCCGCGCCCGCGTTGAAATCGACCGCGGGCGACCACGGTGCATCGCCGACCGTAGGGCTCTGCACGGTGACGACCGTATTCTCGAGCGCCCGCGCCACCGATCCCGTGCGCACGCGATGGTAGCCCGACACGCGCTCGGTGCATGACGGCACGAGCAGCACCTCAGCGCCGGCCTCGACAAGCGCGCGCGCAAGAAGTGGGAACTCGCTGTCATAGCAGATCAGGATTCCGATCTTGCCGAGCGCGGTCTCGAACACGCGCAGGGGGGCGCCACCGGAGATGCCCCAGTCGCGCTCGAACGGCGTCATGATGATTTTCTCCTGCTCGCCGACGGCCCCATCGGGGGTAACGAGCTGAGCGATGTTGACGAAACGCCCGTCCGCCTTCTTCACCGGTCCCGAGCCGACGAGGATATGCACATGGTGCTTCCTCGCAAGCTCGGCATGGAGCGCGACGCGGGACGGGGCCAGCTCCGCCACCTTGTCGAGCGTGAGCTTGAGGTCGCCGTAGACCTCGGGACCGAAGCAGGCGGCCTGCTCGATGGCGGCGTATTCAGGAAACACGAGGAGCTTTGCTCCCGTCTTTGCTCCCTCTGCGACCCAAACGCGGATCTTCTCCTCCCACTCGGCGAGCGAGTGTGGCTCGCCGATCGGGTACTGTGCGGCGGCGATGGCGATGGTGTGGGACGCGGTCATGTTTGCTTCTTTCAGCATCAATGGGCTTGTGGCCCCTCACCCTCTTCCTGTGCGAGCGGGAGCGAGTGCCGCTCGCTGCGCGTTCTCGATCCAGCAGCCGGACCCGGTCGAATTCGCTCTTCTACCCGGAGAGGAGGTGGGGTGCAGTTTGCGGGTGCCGCGCAGCTAGTGTGGCGGTTCTGACATCCCCTTCTTGCTCGCGGTCGGCACACTAGAGCGCCTTCATCCAGAACTGCATCTCATGCACCGTCTCCTCGGACTGGTCGATGTCGAGCCATTTGTAGGTGGCGACGATGCCGGGTGCCGGCGCATAGCCGCGCTTCCTCCAGAAGCTGTCGAGAGGCACGTAGTCCTTGGGCTTCAATGGGTGGTCGTCGGGGCGCACGACACGGCAGAAGGTCGAATGTGTGAAGCCGCCGAGGCGGTGCGCCTGCGCCTCGCGATGCTCGAAAAAGGCGACGCCGAGACCGTGTCCACGGTGCGACTTCAGGAGCACCGACTCGCCACAGTAAAAGATCTTGGTGATGTCGTAGCCCGCCTTCCGGAACGGCTCGCCGAACTCGTCCGCGTGCTCGATCATGGGCGCTCCCGTGGACGCGCCGACCACGAGGTCGCCGTCGCGCGCGACCACGCAGACAGCGCCCTTTGCCTTGGCGAACTTGGCGAGATACTCCTCCTCGTACTCGAGCGTGCCGTCGTAGAGGTACGGCCAGTCGCGAAACACCACCATGCGGAGCCGCGCGAGGTCCGGCAATACGGAGCTTATGTCGTCGCCGGTCAGGGATGTGACGGTGATGGCCATGGCGATCTATCCTCCAATGCGCGCCAATTCCCTCTCTTTTGTGGGGAGGGATTGGGGATGGGGAAACTCCATGAGTTCAGGGGAGTCCCCAATCCCGACGCCTCCCCATCGAGAAGGCGGGCTGCAGCTAGCCAGCCACCTGGGCGAGCCAGTCGGTGAGATTGTAATAGGTCGTCACGCGGGCGATCTTGCCGTCCTTGATGGAGAAGAAGGTGCCTGCGGGGAGCACGTACTTCTGGCCTTTGGCGGGCGGCAGGCCTTCCTCGGTGTTCTTGTAGGTGCCATGCACGTTGAACTCGGCCGCGGCGCGGGTGCCGTCCTTGGACACCAGCACCACGATGTCCTTCAGCTCCTCGTGGTAGTTGTGGGCCATGCGCGCGTTGAAGGCGCGGAACTTGTCCTTGCCCTGGCGGCGCTCGCCCTGGTTGACGTCATGGACGATGTCGTCAGTGAGGTGAGAGATCATCCCCTCGCTGTCGCCCTTGTTGAAGGCGTCGTAGTAGCTGCGAATGAGCTTGGCGGTGGCAATGCGCGTGGCGCTCTCGTCGGCCATGGGGATCTCCTCGGAATGGAAGGGTGGTACGGTAACAGTCGCTGGCTGCATAGCAAATCGCTTTCCGCTCTGTCATCAGGCCGCTTACTGGCCGTGCGCGACAAATGGGGCAGCGGGACCGTCGTAACCGTCTGCGGCTGCGTCCGCTTATATCTGGTCTGGGGAGGTATGTTGGCTCCGAGGCACGATGGCCGAAATGGGGAGCAGAGCCCTTGGGCACCATCGAGCATCGTTTCGACACCAAGGTCTATCGTGCCGAGGTCGCCGTCGACCAAGCCGAGAGCGAGCGGATCTCGGTCAGCTGCAACCACCGCTGGGGCCGAGTGCGCTCGGGAATGCCTTTCTGCTCCGTGCAATCGAAGGCTCGGTTGACATGGAGCAAGGTTGTCGGGTCGCGGAGCCGCCACCATATCAAAAATTCGATAGGACAAGGCTCCAACCGACAGGTTTTCCATGAAGCTAAAAACCGGCATATGGATCGTGGTCGCCGACGGCGCGCGGGGGATGGTTCTCGTCAACGAGGGCACGGCCGATAGCCCTGCCTTGAAGACGCTGCGCGTCTACAACCAGGATAATCCAAGAACCAGCGAGCAGGGCGACGACAAGCCGGGCCGCTCGTTCGAGAGCAGCGGTGCGCGCCGCTCGACCATGGAGGCGCCCGACCTGCACCAGAAGACGGAGGATCGTTTTGTGGAGGCGATCATCGACGATCTGGCCAAAGATGCCGTCGCAAAGGCATTCGATCAGCTCGTGGTTGCCGCTCCGCCGGTGGCCCTCGGCGTCATGCGCAAGGCCACTCCGGCAAGCCTGGGCGCCAAGGTGATGGCCTGGATCGACAAGGACTTCACCAAGGAGCCCGTGCCCCAGATCGCCAAGGCGATCGCGAAGGCGCTCGAGGCGTGATCTATCCTTGCTTCTTCTGAAGCGGGCAGCCTGCCAGCCTCGCTTACGCACCCCTGAAGCGAGTGGAGGAGCGAGGGGAGGGACGGGCGCCGGGAGCGTCGGACGGCGCGGCGTCGGGCCTCACTCGCCTATGACGTGCAGGAGGATCTTCCGAATGTGCGGCTGGCGGCGATGCTCGAAAAGGTAGAGACCTTGCCAGGTTCCGAGCGCGAGCCGTCCGCCGACGACCGGGATCGAGAGCGAGGTTGACGTCAGCGCGGTCTTGACGTGGGCGGGCATGTCATCTGGACCCTCCGCCGTGTGGATGAACAGGGCATCGCCGTCGGGGACGATGCGCTCGAAGAAGGCGAGCAGGTCGCGCTGCACGTCCGGATCGGCGTTCTCGTTGATCACCAGCGAGGCCGACGTGTGGCGCACGAAGGCCGTCAGTAGGCCGGTCTCGATGCCGCTTTCCGAAACGAGCCCTTGTGCCTCGCCGGTCAGCTCGACCAGCGAGCGGCCGGCTGTGCGGCGCGCGATTTCCGCCTGCCGCTGACGCATCAGCCCGCGGCCTCGTTCATGCGCCGGATTCGCGCCGCCATCAGCTTCATGACGTAGAGCGAGAACGCCGGGCTCTCGGAGACGAGCGACAGGAACACGTCGCGGTCGATGACGGCGACCTCGACCGGGGTCAGGGCGACGGCGGTTGCGCTGCGGGGCGCGAGATCGATGAGGGCCATCTCGCCGACGACACCGTGCAGCCCGACCGTCTCGACCGTCCGGCCGCCCACCTCGACGCCGAGCTGGCCCTCGACGACGAGGTACATCTCCTTGCCCTGCTCGCCCTCGCGAAACAGCTTCTCGCCCTTGGCAATGCGCCTCAGCGGCACGCCGAAGGCCTCGAGAAACGCGAAGTTGAACGGTCCGCCGTCGGTCATGGCCAAACGCTCCCAGACGCTTCG
>JAGVSR010000006.1 GCA_019137195.1 Alphaproteobacteria bacterium | reverse complement strand
TTAGCAAGCGGCGGAACGTCTCCTGGTCGGCCAGGTTCCACCCGGAGAGGATGTTGGCGCCTCGGATATTGTCCCCGAAACGCTCGGCGATGCGTGTGCCGGCCAGACGGAAATTGAAGGTGTCCTCGTCAATACGCTCTAGAATGAACGTATCGGGCAGGATCGATCCGATGCGAGCGGGCTCGATGTCAAACCGGCGCGGGGCCGGGCGTCCATGGCGAACCTCGTTCCAGTAGGCATAAAGCGTTTGTGTGACCTTGCTCTTCATTGTCGCTCGTCGGGTAGCCTGGGCTGGGACGGGTTCCTGTTCTGACGACCGGTAGAGCACCTTCCATGCCAACGTGACGGTTGGCGGGCGCGGGTCGCCCGGTTAGGGTTTCTCTGGCCCGGGCTTCCCGCAGCGGCGGCTCACGGGCCGCGTTGGGCGGCCCGGCCGGTCATAACGGTGTTGGCGAGGGAGGCAGGGCGTGGCTGAGCGGGAGCGGATCTTCAACGTGCCCGGGAGCGTGCTCGCTCTACTCGGCATCATGGTCGCCGTGCATCTCGTACGCGCGACGCTGGCTCCGGACACCGACGGTTGGCTTCTCTTGGCGCTGGCCTTCATTCCGGCCAGACTGACCGAGCTCGCGGGGGAGTTGCCGGGCGGCGAGGCCGCAACGCTGCCGAGCTTCGTCACTCATGCCTTCGTGCATGGCAACCTCGCCCATCTCGGCTTCAATGCGGTTTGGCTTCTGGCGTTCGGCTCGGCAATCGCAAAACGTATCGGAGGCGTGCGGTTCGTCGCCTTTTTTCTCATGGGAGTGGTTGCCGGTGCGCTGTCGTTCTTGGCCGGAAACTTCGGCTTGCTGGCGCCAATGGTTGGCGCATCGGGGGGCGTCGCGGCATTGATGGGGGCGACGATCAGACTGCTGGCGTCGGCCCGTGGCCCCTCGGGGCTCTGGCTCCTCCGGCACGATCCGGCGAGCATTGCGCTGAAGCCGCTGTCGTCTGCACTTCGCGACCGTCAGGTCGTTTTCGCAACTGCGGTATGGATTTTTGTGAATATCCTTGCTGTGTGGGGCCTCAGCGGTGACGTAGCCCCCGGCAGCATTGCGTGGGAGTCGCATATCGGAGGATATCTCGCGGGTCTGCTGGCCATCGGACTTTTTGATGTGCAATGCAACAAACCAAATTATGCGCGTTCGACTTTAGAATGAGGTCTTGCACGAAATCGGATTTTCGCTCAGTCTTTCACTCCCGGAGACTTTTCCAGGGTGTCGATCGAAGAGTAAGTCAACCCGCAGTCGATAACCCCGCGAGGGCACGCGCCGGTCGAGCCGATGATCGATCTCGCTGCCAGCAGGGCAAGCTTCCAACATGGAGGATGCCGCTAATGAACGTCACGACCATCTTGAAGGCCAAGGGGCGCTCCGTCACCACGGCGAGACCTGAGACGTCGTTGCTCGACGTGTCTCAGAAGCTGGCGGCGAAACGCATCGGCGCCGTGGTCGTGGTCGGAGACAACGGCGACGTTGTGGGCATCATCTCCGAGCGCGATATCATCCGCGCCATTGGCGACCGCGGCGCTGCGGCGCTTGCCGCACCGGTCGCGGAATTCATGACCCGCAACGTGGTTTCTTGCACGGAGTTCACCCCGGTGGACGAGCTGATGGAGACCATGACCAACGGCCGCTTCCGCCACATGCCGGTGATTGCGGAGAACGCACTGGTCGGCATCATCTCGATCGGTGACGTCGTGCATCACCACGTGGCTGAGGTCGAGCTCGAGGTCTCGGTGATGAAGAACTACCTCGCCACCGGCTGAGACCGAACCTGACCGTGTCGTCTTGCACGCTTGTCGAGGCTCGAAGGCGCACTCATCCCGTGCGCCTTTGCCTTTTGCGTCATTCCTCACCGCGCCACATCTCGCGACGGGCGAGGGGAGTGAGGGGTGCTCGTATGGCGCTGGTTCCGAGCCCGAAGTCGGCGCCGCCGGCCGCAGTCCCACTCCTCAAACCCAAAAGGCGAAGGTCAGCGCGGGCGCCGTAAGGTATCGAATATCAAGCGCCGGCGATCATGACGTCGAGGGAGCAGCCGCAGTCGGCTGCTTGATGCCGAGGTCTTTCGTGAGATGATCGATCTCGCGCCGGGCGGCCTGATAGCCGCGCTCGATGAGTTCGTCGGCACGATGAAAGTCGAATAGGTTCATGCCGTGGAGGCGTGGGCTGATCATGACATCCGGCGGATCGCCCGCGAGCCGCGAGCGCGCGATGCGGTCCTGCACGATGTTGAAAGCCTCGACCATGACGGTCGAGATGCCCGGAGCATCGTCGCCCTTGCCCATGATCTGACGCTGCAGCAGGCGGCGCACAGCCACGCCGTTCTTGCCCGTCACCGGCTCGGGCTCGTCGCTGCCGATGGGAGACGTATGGTCGGCATCGAGCTTGATGGCGGCGGCGCCTCTGCTCGTGATGTCGAAGTTCAGGTTGACTGCGATGACATAGCGGGCGCCGAGCGCGCGGCAGACGGACACGGGGATGGGATTGCACAGGGCTCCGTCGAACAGCCAGCGCTCCTCGATCTTGACCGGCTTGAAGATGCCGGGCAGGGCGTAGGAGGCGCGCACGGCGTCGACGATGCGGCCGCGGTTGAGCCATACCTCCTGGCCGGAGCCGATCTCGGTTGCGACCGCAACGAAGCGGCGGTCGAGCGCCTCGATGTGCCGGCTCCCCATGTGCTTCTCGAGCCGTTCGCAGAGACGCTGGCCGGTGATGAGACCCGTGCCGGTGAGATTGAAGTCGAGATAGCCGAGCACGCGGCGGCGATTGAGATTGCGGGCGAAGTCCTCGAGGTCGTCGAGATACCCGGCCGCAAAGCATCCGCCGACGACGGCACCGATCGAGGTCCCCGCGATGATGTCAGGCTTGATGCCCGCGTTGATGAGCGCGCGAAGAACGCCGATGTGGGCCCAGCCGCGTGCCACGCCACCGCCGAGCGCGAGACCCACACGTAGGCCACTTGATCCGCTCATACCCATGGGTGCTTCTCCACGGCCGAGACCCGAGCGCGGCGAGATCCGATGTAAGCCCGCCTCGCGACGCGTACGACCAAGCAACAGCTGTGCCGTCGCGAATGCAAGCAGCGTCGCCACGCCACGCCAAATGCTTATGATTTAGGTTAGCATTGGCAAATTAAAGTCCCGCTACCAATTTTTCGGGCGGGATTGCTGCGTTGCACTGGCGTATTGCAGTGCGCTTTAGAGGCTACTCAATCCGCACGCTCGAGACGAGGCGCTTCCCCGAGTGCGACGCGGCGGTAGAAGCAGCTCCTAGCACCTGTATGGCAGGCGACACCCGCGCCGGCTATCCGGACCTTGACCAGAAGAGCGTCCTGGTCGCAGTCGGTCAGCAACTCGACGACCGAGAGCGTGTTGCCGCTCTCCTCGCCCTTGCGCCAGAGCTTCTTTCGCGATCGGCTCCAGAAGTGCGCCTCGCGGGTCGCGAGCGTCCGGGCGAGGGCCTCGGCGTTCATCCAGGCGAACATGAGCACGGCGCCGTCGCGGGCATCCGTTACGATCGCCCCGATCAGCCCGTCGGCATCGAAGCGGGGCATGAACGTCGACCCACGCTCGACCTCGGCCGTCGTGCCGGGAACGGCGAATGGCATCTCAGCCTCGTGCGTCATGTCTTCCATCTCCCGGAGGCGGCCGTAAGTCCTATATTTGCCGGCTGTGGGCTAGGCCTATAGCATAGGTGCCGCTCGACGGGCGGCTCGAGAGCACGACATGGCCGATCTTGATGATATCTACAACCTGAAGCTCCTCGAGCTCGCGTCCGATATTCCTCATTCGGGTCGGATCGAGCACCCCGGCGCGACGGGCAGTGCGCATTCCAAGCTCTGCGGCTCGACGATCACCGTCGGACTCGATCTCGAGGATGGCCGCATCAGCCGGTTCGGGCAGGAGGTGAAGGCCTGCCTTCTCGGCCAGGCCGCCGCTGCCATCGTTGGCCGCGAGATCATCGGCACGACACCCGCCGAGCTGCGCGAGGTGGCGGGTCAGATGCGCCGCATGCTCAAGGAAAGCGGGACCCCGCCGTCCGGCCGCTGGGCGGATCTCGCGCTGTTGCAGCCTGTCCGCGACTACAAGCACCGCCAAGCCTCGACTCTGCTCGTCTTCGACGCCATCGAGCGGGCGCTGGAAACCGTAGGGGCGTGACAGTCCGGCGGACAGCGGGGGGATCGGCAATGGCCGGCAACTGCTTGCCGCTCACGACTGACCAGCCGCATCCTCAAAGGCTTAACCTCTCCCTGTCTTAATGGTCCCCTAAGCGACAGAGACCACGTCCAGGCCCCAGCCGGCTCTCTCTGGAGGAACAGGTGGGCAGATCCAGCCGGCCGTCCGCGGCCCGGAAACACAGTCGTGCAGCGATGACGCTCCCGGCCCCCGCAGCCAGCGGCGGCACTGCCGGCACATGTGAGCAGAGATCCATAGACGCCTGCCGGATCGTCTTGCCGGAGGCTCTCGACCTCAAGGGCGTACGCGGCCTGAAGGAGCAGCTTGGCGCGGCTCTCCGCGCCGGAAGGCCGGTCGCCGTCGACGCGGGCGGCGTGACCAGGGTATCGACCGCCAGCCTGCAGATCCTCGCCGCATTCCTTGCTGCCGCTACCAAAGCCGGAATGACGGCATCGCTGGTCAATGCGAGCCTCCCGTTGAGAGCCGCGGTCACCGACCTCGGCCTCGCCACCCTGATACCCGTTCCGGAGACCGAGACGTCACCATGCGCGTTCTGATCGTCGACGACAGTCCCACCATGCGCGAGATCACTGCGGCGATGCTGCGGGCCGAGAGCATGGACGTGCTCGAGGCGGAGCACGGAGTCGAGGGTCTCGCCGTGCTCGAGCGTGAAAGCGTTGATTGCATCATAACCGACCTCAACATGTACGCCATGGGCGGGCTCGAGTTCGTGACGCGGGTTCGCGCCATGCCGGCGTTCGAGTTCGTGCCCATCCTGTTCCTGACGACCGAGACCTCCGAAGAGTTCAAGGAGATCGGGCGCGAGGTCGGAGCGAGCGGGTGGATGACGAAGCCGTTCGAGCCGGCCGAGCTCGTGAGCGCCGTGCGGCAGCTGACCCAATAACGAGCGCTCCGGGAGCCGAGCCATGGGGCAGGTCGACAAGTTCAAAGAGACGTTCTTTCTCGAGTGCGACGAGCTCATTGCGCGCGTTGAGCTCTATCTCGGCGCGCTAACCGGCGCGCCTGCGGACACCGAGCAGCTACAGTCGGCCTTCCGCGCCATCCACTCGATCAAGGGTGGCGCGGGAATGTTCGGCTTCCAGCGCCTCGTCGCTTTCGCTCACGTGTTCGAAAGCGCCATCGACACCCTGTGGCGCGGCCGTGCAGCCGCAGATGCAGAGCGCGTCACGCGGCTGGTGCAGGCGACGGACGTGCTGTCGGACCTCGTCGGCGAGGTACGCGCGGGCACCATGGTTGCCAATGACATCGTCAGTGACGCGACGGAGCATCTCGAAGCAATTGTTGCCGCAGGCGGAGAGGCAGCTAAGGCCCCGACCGCGGATCGCCGGCCGACGGTGAGTGAGCTGGCACCGGTACCCGCCGTCTACGATATCCTGTTCGAGCCGTCGTCGGACATGTTCCGTCGTGCCATCGAGCCGCTGGGAATTGTTCGTCGCCTCAGGGACCTCGGCCAGCTCGCCATCACCGCTGATGCGGCTCGACTGCCGGAGTTCGCCGCCCTCGACCCCGCCGCAGCCTACGTCAGCTGGCGTATGCGGCTCGTGACGAGCGCTCCGAAAGAGGCCATTGCGCGCATATTCGAGTTCGCCGCGGGCAGTTGCCGTCTCGAGATTGCGGCAGTCGGCGCTGCGCCGTCCGCGACCCCGTTGCCACGGGCGGCCGCCATCGGGCCCAAAGCTGCACCCGACGGCAGTGAGCCCGAAGCCGACGGCGATGTCGACGCAACGCCGGCTTCCGTCGACCGCCGCAGCTTCGTCGCTCGCGATCGCACGCCGATGCCGCAGGTCGAGCGTCGCGTGAGCTCGATCCGGGTCGACCTCGATCGCGTCGACCGGCTCGTCAACCTTGTCGGCGAGATCGCTATCGCTCAGGCAATGCTGCTGCAGCAACTCGACCATGCCGTCGTGGATGCAAATCCGCAGCTGATGCGGGTGCTGTCTCAGCTGGAGCAGCACACGCGCACCTTGCAGGACAGCGTCATGGGGATCCGCGCCCAGCCGGTTCGAACGATCTTCGGACGCATGCCGCGGGTCGTTCGCGAGCTGGCGCGTCAGCTCGGCAAGAGCGTGGATCTCGTGCTCTCGGGCGAGGAGACCGAGATCGACAAAACCATCATCGAGGAGCTGTCGGAACCCCTCATCCATCTTCTGCGCAACGCGGTTGACCATGGCATCGAGCCTGCCGCCGAGCGCCGGGCGCGAGGAAAGCCGGAGCACGGAACCATCCGGCTCTCGGCCGCGCGCCAGGGCAGCCGGATCGCAATTCAAGTCTCCGACGACGGGCGTGGAATCGACCGCAGCAAGGTCCGCCGGCGCGCGATCGAGCGCGGCCTCATCGAGAGCGAGGCGCGCCTGTCCGACGAGGAGATCGAGAGCCTGACGTTTGCGCCTGGACTGACCACGACCGACGAGGTGAGCAAAATCTCCGGCCGCGGC
>JAGVSR010000089.1 GCA_019137195.1 Alphaproteobacteria bacterium | reverse complement strand
ATAGGCATGCCGATCCGCGCCAAGCGTGTCGCCTACTATCAGGAGCGCTGCTTCAAGGGTCGTTGGGATCGCTGGCGCGACGGCGCCGCCGGTGTGCAGCGCGGGCCTGGGTCACCCCTCTACGCACCGAACGCGGCAGCACTCGAGACCAGAAGCTGTCCTGACGAGCTGACGCACGCTGCAGAGCCTGCTCGGCTTCTATGCGCTCCAGCGTCGTGCTGAGGCGTTCGAGCGACATCAACCCCATGCGATAGAACGAGAAGGCGATGTCTTTGGCGGTAACCTGAAAGGGCGACTTTGCGACGGGGCGCATTTGCGCATCCATGAGCAAGCTAGTTAGCATAGAATCCGAGTCGTCAAGCTGATGTCCAGTCCGGCGCCACACCTTGACGGCTTGCTCTCGTATCTCGGTATCCCGCATGCGCTCGACCGCCTTCGCGACGGGTCCGGTGGCCGGCGGCCGTCCGTATCGTGCCATCATATCGGCGTAGGAGAGCGAGGTGCCGTCCTTGTGAACAACTACTAATGACGGCCGGGTTAGATATCGCGCGGCAAGCCGGGCATGCTCGGCTTGGGCATCGGCATAGCGATCCCAGGCGCGCCACGTGTTGCGTTCGATGCGTCCTGCATTGTCAGCCACCTTATAGGGGAGAGGCGGGACAATGGTGCGTTGCAGGCGTCGCAGGAGTTGCGCCTCGTCGTTGGCCTGCTTGCGTGCCATCTCGATCGCGTTCGGCCCCATATGCAGCTCCGGCTCGCGAGAAAGGCTCCGTGCTTGGGTCTCATCGCCGTTGGCCAGCGCTTGGTTCCGTTGCTCTGCCAGCGAGCGGGCATCGATGCGGGTTTGATGGCCGGCCAGGGCGAGCGCCCGATTAGCATGCTCAGCCCAGGCCAGGCGCCAGTGCTTTAACAGGTCGCGCGAATTCCATTCGCGCGTCTTGACGGCATGGAGGCCAAGCGGGGTACCTTGGCGCAGGGTCAACATCACGTGCGCATGAACATTGCGCTCATCCTCGCCACGGCCTGGACGGGGGACATGGATGGCGATGTCGGCGATCATGCCGCGTTTGACAAATTCCGCAGATACGTAATTGCGCAACAGCGCATGTTGTTCATCACGACTGAGCTCATGGGGCAGGGCAACATTGAGCTCGCGCGCCAACTGGGCATCCGACCGCGCCTCGGCGCGCTCGACCTCGTTCCACAGGGTCTGGCGGTCTCTCAGGCGAGAATGGGCAAGGGCTGGCAGCAGGATCTCGGCCACGTACACGCCGCGCCGCTGACCATAGCGATGTACCTCCCCAGTGCGCTCGTCCATCAAGTCTTGTCCGGCCCGATAAGCTGCTGCCCGAATGGCGGAGCGGTTCTCCTTCCTGCCGATGATCTGCATGGACCAGTGGTAGGATGCCATCGCGATACTGCTCATCTCCCGAGCAGGGCCTGTGGCGGTGGCGCACCTACGTCGCGCAGCGATGTATAAGTGCGCCATTTGTCTGTCTGGCTGTGCATGACCTGACCTCCGTGCCTATCGTGCCACGTTGGCGAACGGAGGCGAGCTGGCTGCTTCTGCGGAGAGCAGTTTCCGTTCGTGAAAATGTGGAACGTCAAAAACTTTTCCGGGCCGGGGCTGGGACCGTTTCACATTCCACGTTGGGCGCGGCGGCTAGGTTGGTGGGGGGCTGTCTGCCCCCCATACCCCCCGAGGATTTTCAGACCAGGATGATGGGCGGCGATGTATACATCTCTACGGCTGCCTACGGCGTGACCAGGATCGCTTTCTCGCGGTGGAATGGTGGTATTATGGGACCCACGGTACAGCCTGGGAAGGCGATGACCGTCCAGGGTGATAACTCACCAATGCCCCGCTTCGGCGGGGTTTTCGTTTCAGGAAACGAATACGGCAAGTCCACGGCATTCGATTAACTTGATGGGTTGGCAGCGTGGCTACGATGCGGTAGGGTGCCTACGGAAGAAAGACCCTACGTTGGCCATTACGACCAAAGCCTTTGCCGATTCCTTGCGGCATCTTGAGACCCATGTCGGGCTTGTTTCGTCGCAACTCGGCACTGCCGATCCTGCCCTGGCAGAAACTTTTCGCACAGCTGCCATCAAGTCGTTTGAATACACCTACGCATTGGCATTAGGCCTTATTGAACGCGCTCTTGAAGATCGCACCGGCCGACCGGAAACGGTTGCAGCGGCGGGATTTCGCAATTTCATGCGGATGGCTTGGGAACACGAGCTGATCACCGACGCTGAGGCGTGGGATGCCTTTCGCGCGATGCGGAACATCACAGCCCACACGTACAACGATGAGCAAGCTGCCAAGGTGTTTGCGGTCTTGCCACAGTTCATCGTTGCCGCTCGGCATCTGCTGACACGGCTGGAGGCCGCATTCCATGTACATTGAGCGCGAACATCTCGACGAGGTGAAGCGCATCCTAGGCTTCTGGGCAGCTGGTGTGCCGGTTTATGCGTTCGGTTCACGGGTGCATGGACGCACGCTCAAGCGTACGTCCGATCTGGATATCTGCTTCAGAGGTGATACGCCGGTGTCTGAGAAGGTCAAGCGGCAGGTGGCCAACGCATTTGAAGTCAGCGACATTCCGTTCCGCGTAGACGTGGTCGATTGGCACGACCTGTCAGCGGAATTCCGCGCCGCGATTGTCGACGACCTTGTGCCGGTGGCGTGTGCTGTCGCCGAAAGAGCCATTTTGCCTGCATGAAGGGCGTTGGGTATTGTGATATGGCCTGGGAAAGCAATATCCGTTCAGGGCGATGCGTCATGTATTCTAGTTCGATGGCTTAAAGTGTCCCAAGTTAATGTTAGCAGTAAGCGATGCGCCGTCCCCACGTTGACAGGTCAGGCGGGGATCTTGGCGTAGGCCCAAGGCATGAGCTCGTCGATCTTCGACGCGGGCCAGCGGTTGACGAGCTTGGTCAGCGTGTCGGAGAGCCAGGCGTGCGGGTTGACGCCGTTGACCTTACAGGTCTCGATCAGGGAGGCGACGATTGCCCAGTTGGCGCCGCCTTCGTCGCTGCCGGCGAAGAGTGCGTTTTTCCGGTTGAGAGCAAGTCCGCGGATGGAGCGCTCGACAGTGTTGGTGTCGATTTCGATGCGGCCATCGTCGAGGAAGCGACCGAGCCCTTCCCAGTGGTTCAATCCATAGCTGATCGCCTTCGCCGTCTCCGATCCGCGCGGAAGCTTGGCCAGCTGTCCGTCGAGCCATGCCTTCATTGCATCGACGAGAGGCCTCGCTCGTGCCTGACGTACTTCGCGCCTTGCGTCGGCAGTCGAGCCGCGGATCTCCGTCTCGATGCCATAGAGCGCGCCGATCCTGTCGAGTGCTTCGCTGGCGATCGGCGCGTTGCCGCCTTTTGCGATGTCGTAGAACTGACGGCGGAAGTGGCTCCAGCAGTAGGCCAGCGTGATACCCGCGCGTTCCGGCCGGCCCTCGGGACGAGGGCCCGAGGACATGCTCCCCGCAGGGGAGTCGGAACGCGCAAGCGCATTGTAGCCATCGTAGCCATCGACCTGGAGTACACCGGCGAAGCCGGCGAACAGTGCACGGGCGTATTGGCCGCCGCGACCGGGCGCATAGCTGTAGGCGACGGCCGGAGGATCGCTGCCGCCCCAAGGTCGATCATCGCGGGCGATGGCCCACAGATAACCGGTCTTCGTCTTGCCGCGCCCGGGATCGAGCACCGGGCAACGCGTCTCGTCACAAAAGAGCGTCGTCGAGGTCTTCAGTCGTTCGAGCAGGCGCGCATGTAGCGGCTCGAGCTCGGCGGCGGCGAAGCCGACCCAGTGGCAGAGCGTCGAGCGGTCGATGCTCACGCCCTCGCGCGCGAAGATCTGCGCCTGCCGGTAGAGCGGCAGGTGATCGGCGTATTTCGAGACGAGCACGTCGGCGACGAGCGCCTCGGTTGGGATTCCGCCTTCGATCAACCGCAACGGCGTGGGGGCCTGGATGACCCCGATCACATCGTCGGCGCCTGTCTTCTCGCAGGACCGGCAAGCATACTTCGGCCGCCGTGTGATGATGACCCTGAGCTTCGCCGGAACCTTGTCGAGGCGTTCCGATGTGTCTTCACCGATGACGTGGAGCACGCCGCCACAGCAAGGGCATGCCTTTGTCTCGGGCTCGATCGTGATCTCCTCGCGCGGCAGGTGCGCCGGTAACTGGCCGCGATTGGCGCGCCGCTTGCGCGCATTCCCGGCCTTCAGGTTAGCATCGCCCTTCTCGAGCTTTGCCTCTTCCTGGGCGACCGCCGTCTCGATGTCCTCAAGCCCTAGGTTCAGCTGATCAATCCCACCCTTCTCGGACTTGCGGCCGAAGTGCGCGCGGCGCAGCTGAGCAAGAAGATGGCGCAGACGATCACTCTGAGCGCGCTCGGAAAGTAGCATCGCCTTCAATGCGGCAACGTCGTCGGGCAGGTCTTCGAGTGCCAGGGCCATGCCTTATCACTCGCTGATTTGCCTGGCGCCGCGCCAGCATCGCGTCGCTATCGGATGTGGATCACTGAGCGGCTGTGGGCCGCGAGACACGGCTCGCATGCACGCGCGTCCAATCGAGCCCTTCCAAGAGCGCCGAGAGCTGCGCCGGCGACAGTCGCATCACGCCGTCCTCGATCGCGGGCCAGTGGAACCGGCCCTCTTCGAGCCGCTTGGTCATGAGCACGACGCCCGTCTGGTCCCAGAACAACAGCTTCACGCGATCGGCGCGCTTGGCGCGGAACACGTAGATGACGCCCGAGAACGGATCAGCCTTCATTGCCTCCTGCACGTAGGCCGCGAGCCCATCCATGCCCTTGCGGAAATCGACCGGCTTGGTCGCCACGAGCACGCGAATGCCGGTCGGAGGAACGATCACGCCAGCACCCTCAGAGCTTTCAGCACCGCGGCCAGCGTCCTGCCATCGACGGCGCCGCTGATGCGCACGGTCGCCGCCCCGACCGAGATCTCAATCGCCGCAGTCGGCTCGCCCACAGCAACAGCGGGAGCGGGAATTGCCGGCGCCACGTCGACCACCGCCGGCGCAAACATCGGCGACGCAGCCTCAACTTTCTGGGGCGGCGCCAGCCGGGCCACGACCTCAGTGCGGAGCTGCCGCATCCACCCGAACAGTTGCGACGGCGTGATGTCGTGACGCCGGGCCACGTCCGAGACAACGGCGCCATCGGCCAGCGCCTCTCTGACGACCGCGATCTTGGTCTCGTCCGGCCACCTCCGCCGCCGTTCTGGGCCGGTCAGCACCTCCGCCCGGCGCGAGCGCACAGGCGTCGTGACGTCACTAAGGTCGTCATTATGGACGTATCGAGTGCGGGCCATGCCCGAACATCCCCGACCCGCTGTCAGCCCCGCAACGTGAGCACGGTGCAGCGCTTACTGTTAGCAGGCAGGTCGCGAGAGTGCAAAATGTTTACTGCGCAATTGCGCATTCATGAGTGTGTGAGTTTTCGTTAAAGCGCATTTGCATCGCAGGATGTAATCAGGTCGTCATCGGTCCTGAGACGTGTGGAAGAGCATCAAGATTGGAACTCGTTCGACTTCGACGCGATACACGAAAACATAGGGTAGATCGCTGACCACAAGCTCACGCGTCTCCCTCTCCCGCCCAACATATGCAATAGCAATAACCAGTAGTTCCGCTTTTATCAAAAGCGGAGATACGGGGCGGGCGCCGTACGATGCTCACAAGTGCCCGCGCTGCTTGATACTTTCGCCACAGGCCTGCGCTGCAATGGTGCTCGCTGGACTTGGCAACTTCCGCTTCTCGGCGGATGATGCTCGAAAGAGGAAGTGATGCGTGGAGCCGTGGAACAAGGGTAGAGCGGTCGGCCCGAAGCGACCGTTGTCACCGGAACAGGTCCGGCTCATCCGCGCAACGCTCGAAGCCGGCGAAGAGTGGCGCGACCTGGCGCTCTTCTCGATGGCCATCGACACAATGCTGCGGGCCGTGGATCTGTTGAAATTGCGGGTGGACGACGTGGTCGACGACATGGGTCGCGTCGTCGACGACCTACCGGTGAGGCAACAGAAGACCGCCACGGCGCATTTGGTGGCGCTGACGGACAAGTCTCGTGCTGCGCTTGAAAAGTGGCTCACAGTGTCTCGGAAGCAGCCGGGGGAATTCTTGTTCACCGGTCTCGGCCGGGTTGCCAACCGGCCGCTGACACGCCGGCACTACAGCGAGCTTGTTAAATGCTGGGCCAAGATTGCTCGCGTGAAGGACGTGAGCCGGTTTGCGACACACTCACTCCGGCGGACCAAGGCTGCGTACATCTACGAGATGACACGCAATCCCGAGGTTGTGCGCCAGCTGCTTGGCCACAAGTCGCTGTCGGCGACGTCAGCCTACCTGGATATCGACAAGGCGAAGGCGATTGCGGTGGCGCGGAAGTTTGAGATTTAGTGCCAATTCTTATCGTGCGGCTTGGTCTTCCACTTCTTCGATTGTGTCGAGCTCTTCGAGAAGGTCATTGCCTCCGGAGGCACTCCCACTGAGGAGTTCATCCTCGGCTTCAACATCTTCCGGTGCAACTGTCTCATCCAGCCTTTTGAGCGCCTCAGTAAGGCGGTTTGTCAGCTCGAGACGGTGTTTGCGGCTCACCCTATCCTTGAATTCCCGCAGCAGCCAGTCATTGACGTACAGCTCCGATCCGTAATTGACACCGTAGTCGCCATCTCGTGAGACGATCAGGACGTGATGCGCTTCCGTACTATTCTTCGCGCAGCTGATGATCCACTCCCAGTTCAGAGCATCGCCGATGGAGGTGTCCCCTTGCTTGCGCGGCGGGTAGCCCAGG
>JAGVSR010000118.1 GCA_019137195.1 Alphaproteobacteria bacterium | reverse complement strand
GTCACGACGACTTCGACACCTTCATCGTCGACATGCCGCCCTTTGGTTCGCCAGATGCCGTTCTGGAGCGCATCAGAGCCGCAACCGAGGCGCACGACATTCTCCGCATCAAGGGGTTCCTCGATATAAGGGACAAGCCGATGCGCCTTTTGCTTCAGGGCGTGGGCAGCCGCATCCAGCATCAATTCGATCGCGCCTGGCGTCCGGGCGAGGAGCGCCGCGGACGCCTCGTCGTGATCGGCGAGAAGGGCATCGACAAGGCCGCCATCACGAGCCTCTTGTCACGGTGAAGGTCCATGCATCTCCTCGCGACACAGGCCATGACGCTCGACGAGACGGCGGAAGCCGTCGATCTCGAGCAATCGCCGGCCGACGTCGTGGTATTGTCGTTCTCTGATAGCGATCTATCGATCGTCGCGGCGGCGCTCGCGGCCGATTGCAGTCTCTTGCCGAGCGTACGGCTGGCGAGCCTCAAGCGATTGCGCCATCCCATGTCGGTCGATCTCTATGTCGATCGTGTCGTCGGAGGCGCGCGTGCGATCCTGGTGCGGGTGCTGGGCGGGCTCGAGTACTGGCGCTACGGTGTCGAGCGCATCGGGCGGCTGGCACGCGAGAGAGGCATCCTCTTCGCGGCCGTGCCGGGCGACGACCGTCCCGATCCGCGTCTGGCCGAGCTGTCGACGGCGGACGCGTCGCTCCTGATGCACATCGATCTCGCATTCCGCTCGGGTGGTGTCGAGAATGTTCGTCAGGCCATCCGGGCGCTCGCCGCAGGTGCCGGGTACGAGGTTCCGTTTGCCGCGCCCGTGTCGCTCGACGCCACTGTTCTCCTCGATCGCGACGGCACGCCGCGGCCACTGGCGGCATGGACGCCTGCTGCGTCCGACCGGCCGTCGGCTCTGATTGTTTTCTATCGCACGAGCCTGATGGCGGCCGATACGGCGCCCATTACAGCCCTGATGGCGGCTGTCGCGTCCGAAGGACTTGAGCCCCTCGCGGTTGCCGTGACGAGCCTCAAGGACCCTGCCGTGGCGCTCGCGATCGGACGCATATTTGACGAGCAGGCGCCCGCAGTCATCTTGAATGCAACGGCGTTCTCGGCTCAGCGAGCCGACGATACCACCGTGCTCGATCAGGCGGATGTGCCCGTCCTGCAGGTCGTGCTCGCGGGCAGCGCGCGGGCGGCATGGGCGTCGTCTGCGCGCGGCTTGTCAGCCACCGATCTCGCGATGAACGTTGTGCTGCCGGAGCTCGATGGGCGCATCCTTGCGCGCGCGATATCGTTCAAGTCCGAAGCCTCGAAGGACGCCGCGCTGGAATACGCGCCGGTCCGGCACGAGCCCGATCTCGAGCGCGTCCGATACGTGGCACGTCAGGCCGCTGCGTGGGTCCGGCTCGGGAAAACGCCGGCCAGGGACCGAAAGCTTGCGCTGATGCTCTCGGATTATCCGCAGCGCGGCGGACGTGCGGGCTACGCCGTGGGCCTCGACACGGCCGAGAGCGTGCTCGAGATCGTCGAGACCCTGCGCACCGCCGGGTACGAGCTGGGACAGGCGCCGGTCACGAAGGCCGGGGTGGAAGCGCTGCTCAAGGGTGGGGCGCCAGCGCTCTCGGTGCCGCTCGCCGACTATTGCGCCTATGTCGACGCTCTTCCGTCGGCACTCCGCGTGGCGCTGCACGAGACCTGGGGAGCGGCCGAATCCGATCCCGCGTTTGCCGACGGCGCCTTCGCATTTCCGTGCCTTGCGCTCGGTAACGTCAAGGTGCTCCTGCAGCCCGATCGCGGAGCGGCAGGTGACCGCAAGGCGAGCTACCACGACACGACGCTGCCGCCGCGCCACGCCTATGTGGCCCTCTATGCGCACTTGAGAGACAAGGAGCGCATCGCCGCACTCGTGCATCTCGGTACCCACGGGACGTTGGAATGGCTGCCGGGCAAAGCCCTCGCACTCTCGTGTGAATGTTGGCCGGAGGCGGTTCTCGGTCCGCTGCCCGTGATCTATCCGTTCATCGTCAACAATCCCGGAGAGGCCGCGCAGGCCAAGCGGCGCACGAGCGCCGTCACCATCGGGCATCTGACGCCACCGCTCTCCGCCGCCGGGCTGTATGGGGCTCTGGCGAGCCTCGAAGGCCTGATCGAGGAATACACCGAGGCCGACGGCGTCGATCAGCGGCGCATGAAGCTGATCGAGGACGAGATCGTCGCTTCCGCCTGGAGCTCGGGACTGGCGCAGGACTGCGGACTCGTCAGAGGCGAGCCCGCACGCACCGCGGTCACCAAGCTCGATGCGCAGCTTTGCGACATCAAGGATCTCACCGTACGCGACCGGCTGCACGTGTTCGGCCGTGCGCCTGACCCCGACGCCCGCCGCGATCTCGTCGCAGCCATCGTCAAGGCGACGGCGCATCGGAACGACACGGCGGAGACGGCTGCCGAAGCCGTCGACTCGGCGCTCGGTCTTTGCGGCGCCTACGAGCGCGCCGCGCTGCTGGCAGCGCTCGACGGGCGGCGGATCGCGCCGGGACCATCGGGCGCGCCGAGCCGCGGCCGTGCCGACGTTCTGCCCACAGGGCGCAATCTGACCTCGACCGACCCCAGGGCCGTTCCGACCAGGACCGCGGCCGTGATCGGCGCGCGTGCCGCCGGCGAGGTGGTGCGCCGCTACTTGCAGGATCATGGCGAGTATCCGCGCCGGCTTGTGCTCGATCTCTGGGCGTCGCCCACCTTGCGCACAGGCGGCGACGACCTGGCGCAAGCGCTGTCGTATCTCGGCGCACGCCCCGTGTGGGACACCGGGTCCAATCGTGTCACCGGTATCGAGGTGCTCCCGCTCGCGACACTCGACCGGCCGCGCATCGATGTGACGCTCAGGGTATCCGGCCTCTTCCGCGATCTCTTCGAGACGCAGATTGCGCTGTTTGATCTCGCGGTTCGCGAGGTGGCGGCCAGGAGCGAGGACGAGGCGGACAATCCCTTGGCCGCGGCCCGCCGGCGCGGCGAAAGTCTCGCACGCGTGTTCGGCGGCGCGGCAGGGACCTACGGCGCGGGCGTGGCGGACGTCGCGCTCGATACCGAATGGACGACGCGGGCCGCTTTGGGTGAGGCGTATCTTGCCAGCGCCGCTGTGATCCCGGCCGGCCGCGCCGACGAGGCGTGGGCAGACTTTCGCGCTCGGGTCTCCTCGGCCGATGCCCTGGTGCATGCTCAGGACGATGCCGAGCGCGACCTTCTCGACGGCGACGGCGTGGCCGATTTCGCAGGCGGGTTTGGCGCTGCCGCGCATCTCCTTGGCAGCACGCCGTCGCTCTACCATCTCGATGCCAGCAATCCGTCCTCTCCCAAGGCCCGCACGCTCGAGGAGGAGGTGCGCCGTATCGTGCGGGGGCGTCTCGCCAATCCGCGCTGGATCGCCGGTATGCTGGCGCATGGCCATCGTGGCGTGGCGGAGATCGCGCAGGGCGTCGATGCGCTCTATGCCTTCTCAGCGTCCGCCAACGTCGTGCCGGGACAAATCTTCGATGCCACCCACGAGGCATTGATTGCCAATCACGAGGTGCTCGCGGAAATGATCGCCCGTAATGCCGAGGCGGCGGAGGCCATCTCCCGCCGCCTCCTCGACGCCGTCTCGCGCGGCCTATGGGTGTCGCGCCGGAATGCGACGGCGGACGAGCTTCGTGCGGCGATCGACGAGGCCAGGGGGCAGCTCCGGTCACGCTGTGAGGCTGCCCAATGAGCGCTGCGCCCCGCATCGACGTCAAAGGCTGGTGTCCCGGCGCGCTGAGGCCGATGGAGAGCGGCGATGGCCTCGTCGTGCGCGTGCGGCCGAAGACGGGCGCCTTCTCGCTCGCGGACTGGACGCTGCTGTGCGGTGCGGCGGCCGGCTTCGGCAATAGCCATCTCGATCTGACGCGGCGCGCCAACCTGCAAATTCGCGGCGTCACTGCCAATACGCTGCCTCCGCTTCTGGCCTGGCTCGGCGCGGCCGGCCTGATCGACGACAGCGCTGCCGCGGAGGCCGTGCGCAACGTCATGCTGCCGCCGCTGGCAGGGCTCGATGCCGCCGAGGTCGCGGACCTTCGTCCTTTGGCCGCTGCGCTCGCCCGCTCGCTCGCCGGCTCGCCGGATCTTCACGGGCTGGCCGGCAAGTTCGGCTTCGTGCTCGACGCTGGCGGCGTAGCGACGATGCACGACGAGCGCGCCGACATTCGGTTGCGGGCGCTCGATCGGTCGACACTGGCCGCCGGTTTCGATACCGCCGACGAGACCCTATGGCTTGGCGCGGCCCCGATGGAGAGCGGCGCCGAGGTTGCCGCCGGATTGGCGCGCCTCTTTCTCGCCACCGCCGCAACGGCCGAGGCTGGCCGGATCCGGCATCTGTCCGGCGAGCGCTTGCAGTCGCTCGTCGCGGCGGCAAGGCTGCAGCTGGCGCCGTTGCCCGGCATGAGCGTCGAAGGCAAGGCTGGTGCAACCCATCCCATCGGGGCTGTCTCGGGCCAGTCGGGAATATGGGTTGCGGGCGTCGGCGTGCCGTTCGGGCAGCTTGCGGTCGCCGAGCTCGACGCCCTGATCACGGCCGCATCCGATGCGGGCGCCAGCGAGATTAGACTGTCGCCCTGGCGCATTCTCTACGTTCCATGCGCGTCGCGTGCCGCGGCGGACGTCGTGCTTGAACGGGCCGGACGGCTGGGTTTGCCGACAGCGCCCGACGCACCGGTACTACACTTCGAGGCCTGTCCAGGGGCACCCTGGTGCCGCTCCGCGGCGGCCGAGACGCGGTCGGTGGCGCGCTCGCTGGCGAGCTCGTGGCCCGCTGACCTCGGACGCGTCAGCGTTCATGTCTCCGGTTGCCGCAAGGGGTGCGCCGCGCCGCGCCGCGCCAGCCTGACACTCGTTGCCGAGGATGCGGGCTTTGCCGTGATCGCGAACGGCCGGGCCTCGGACCCGCCGCTAGCGTACATCGGCGGCCCCGAGCTTGCCGCCGATCCGGCACGGCTATTTTCCATTCTCGTCGGTGCAGGCCATGTCTGAGCGGTACAACTACGAGCGCGATGGTGCTGCCATCTACCGGCAGTCGTTCGCCACGATCCGGGCTGAAAGCGATCTCTCGCGCTTTCGAGGCGTGGCCGAGCGCGTGGCGGTGCGCATGATCCATGCCTGCGGCATGACTGATCTTTCGCGCGATATCCTGATGTCGGAAACTTTCGCCGAGGACGCGCGGGCCGCGCTACGCTCGGGTGCCCCCGTTCTATGCGACGCCAAGATGGTGGCGCACGGTATCACGCTCTCTCGCATGCCGGCCCGCAACGAGATCGTCTGCACCTTGGACGATCCAGCGGTGCCCCGTCTCGCAGCCAAGCTCGGGACGACACGCTCGGCCGCCGCCATGGAGCTGTGGCGCAACCGGATGGCTGGAGCCGTCGTCGCCATCGGCAACGCGCCGACGTCGCTCTTTCGTCTATTGGAGATGCTCGACGATGGTGCGCCGAGGCCCGCGGCGGTGATCGGCGTTCCGGTGGGCTTTGTCGGGGCCGCTGAGTCCAAGGACGCGCTCGTGGCCGATGGGCGCGTACCCTATCTCGTCGTTCGTGGCCGGCGCGGCGGCAGCGCCATGGCGGTCGCAGCCATCAACGCATTGGGGCAAGACAAGGAATGAGCGTTCTCGACGCACTGGGCGGCACGGCAGCCGCGGGCACGCTCTACGGCATCGGCGTAGGGCCCGGCGACGTGCGCTATCTGACACTGCGCGCCGCAGCATTGATCGGCAAGGTCGACGTGATTGCGTATTTTGCCAAGCGCGGACTCGTCGGCAACGCGCGCGGCATCGTGGCACCGCTGATGTCGCCGGGTCGCCACGAGCTCAGACTCGAATATCCGGTAACCGACGAGATCCCCGCGGCCGACCCCGCCTACCAGGGACAGATCCGCGACTTCTACGAGACGAGCGCTTCTGCGATTTCGGCGCATCTTGCCGCGGGCCGCTCGGTCGGGCTCCTGTCGGAAGGCGATCCCTTCTTTTATGGATCATTCATGCACATGTGGCGCCGCCTCGAGAGTCGTCATCCGGTCGAGGTCGTGCCCGGAGTGACCGGCATGTCGGGGTGCTGGACGCGCGCAAACCAGCCGATCACCTGGGGCGACGACATCCTGACGGTGCTGCCGGCAACGCTCGACGCGGAGAGCTTGGCCGAGCGTCTGGCGGCGACCGATGCCGCAGTGGTCATGAAGCTCGGGCGCAATCTGGCCAAGGTCCGTGGCGCCATCGAGCGCGCCGGTCTCATGTCGCGGGCGATCTACGTCGAGCGCGGCACGATGGAGAACGAGCGCGTCGTTCCGCTTGCCGAGGTCGTGGACGATCGGGGACCGTACTTCTCGATGGTGATCGTTCCGGGCAATGGGCGGCGGCTGTGACAGGCTCTCTCGTGATCGTGGGCACAGGCCCCGGTGATCCCGATCTCATGACGCCTGCCACCCGCCGGGCGCTGAGCGGTGCCACCGATCTCGTCGGATACGGCCCCTATCTCGACCGCGTTCCGGCGGGTCCGAGCGCGCAGGTCCGGCACGCCTCGGACAATCGCGTCGAGCTCGATCGTGCCCGCCAGGCGCTGCGCCTCGCCTCGGCGGGACGTCACGTCGCCGTCGTTTCCGGAGGTGATCCCGGCGTGTTCGCCATGGCCTCTGCGGTCTTCGAGGCTGTGGAAAGCGGCGAGCCGATGTGGCGCGATGTCGATATCCGTGTCGAGCCCGGGGTCACGGCGATGCTGGCAGCGGCAGCCGAGGTAGGAGCGCCGCTCGGCGGCGACTTCTGCGCCGTGTCGCTCTCCGACAATCTGAAATCGTGGGCGACCATCGAGCGGCGGCTCACCGCCGCGGCCGAGGGCGATTTCGTAATCGCATTCTACAATCCTGCCTCGAGGGCACGGCCCGACGGGATCAAACGCGCCTTCGGCCTCCTCGGCAGCCTGAAGGCAAAAGAGACCGTCGTCGTCCTGGTGCGCGCCGCCGGTACGGCCGATGCGACATGCATCGTGACCACGCTGGGTGCCGCCGATACGTCGGTGATCGACATGCGCACGCTGGTGATCATCGGATCGTCGGCGACACGCACCATCGCGCGGCCCGAGGGCCTGCCCTGGGTTTACACGCCGCGCAGCGAGCCGGGAGCGCGCTCATGAACGCGCAAGCTGTGCAGCCAGAGTATCGCTTCTTCGGCGGAGGCGAGCGGGTCGCCGGCAGGCTTCACTGGCCGCCGGATCATCACCACGGGAATGCCTCTTTCGCGTGCAGCGGCGATCTTCGCGTAGGTGGCCGCTCCACCCGAGTTCTTGGACACGACGACGGAAATGCGCTCGCTGTCGAGCAGCATGCGCTCGCTGCCGATTTCGAACGGCCCGCGGGCGAGGATCGAGCGGATCCTGGGTGGCAGTGGAACTCCTTTGGGCCGGTCGACCGACCGTACGACGTAGTTGTGCTGCGGCGCGCGCGCGAACGCTGCAAGCTCGAGCCGGCCGAGAGCAAGAAAGACGTTTTGCGGTCCTGGTCCGAGCGCGTCAACGGCCGCTTCTGCGCTGTCGACCTCGATCCAGACGTCGCCACTCTGGCGTTGCCATGGTGGACGCACGATCGAGCCCATCCTGGCACCGGTCGCTTCGGTCGCGCGCTTGGCATTGGCGGAAATCCTGGCGGCATAGGGGTGCGTGGCGTCGAGGACGGCGGCAATGCCGTTCGCCTCGATCCACCGCGCGAGCCCCTCCCAGCCGCCGAAACCGCCGATGCGCGTCGGCAGCGGCTGAGCCGCGGGCGTCTCCGTGCGCCCGGCCAGCGACAGTGTGACGGCCAAACGGTCGTCTCCGGCCAGGCGCTTCGCGATCTGGGATGCTTCTGTGGTTCCGCCGAGAAGCAGCACGCGCATAGAGGGGGCTCCCATGACTCCTCACGGTAATCCCTGCACGCTCGAGCGCTGGCTGTCCATCGTCGGCATTGGCGAGGACGGCGTGGAGGGGCTATCGCCAGCGGCCCGGCGCCTCGTCGGGGAGGCGGAGCTGGTCGTTGGCGGGGCAAGGCACCTGAAGCTTGCGGCCAGCCTCATTCGTGGTCGCGTCCTGCCCTGGCCGAGCCCCATGAGCGGTGGTTACGACGAGATCGCGCGACATGCCGGCACACCGGTCGTGGTGCTCGCTTCCGGTGATCCCTTCCACTACGGCGTCGGCGTCGCACTGGCGCAGCGCTTCCCCCCCGACTGCCTGATGGCCGTGCCGCAGCCTTCGGCGTTCAGCCTTGCGGCGTCGCGCCTCGGTTGGGCATTGCAGGAGACGAGCCTCGTCACGCTGCACGGGCGCGCGCTCGAAGGGCTCGTCCGCCATCTGCAGCCCGGCGCCCGCATTCTGGCCTTGTCGTGGGACGGGACGACGCCCGGGAAGGTGGCAGCCCTGCTGACGGCACGGGGCTTCGGCCGCTCGCGGCTGACCGTGCTCGAAGCGCTCGGCGGGCCGCGCGAGCGGGTGCAGAGCGCGGTCGCCATCGTTGCCGATTTCGCTGCCGTCGATCCGTTGAACACCATCGCCATCGACTGCGTTGCGGACCCGGATGCGCACATCATGGCGCTGGCACCGGGGCTCGACGACGATCTTTTCGAGCACGACGGCCAGCTCACCAAGCGCGAGATCCGCGCCTTCACACTCTCGGCGCTGGCGCCGCGGCAGGGCGAGTGCCTGTGGGACATCGGCCTCGGTGCCGGCTCGATAGCGATCGAATGGCTGCTCTGTCACCCCTCTCTCATCGCCATTGGCATCGAGGAAAACCCGGAACGGGCCGCTCGCGCAGCCCGCAACGCCACGGCGCTCGGCACACCTGATCTGACAATCGTACGAGGCCGCGCCCCGGCGGCGCTCGCCGGCTTGCCGCCGCCCGACGCGATCTTCATCGGTGGCGGCTTTACGGACGACGGGGTATTCGACGCCGCGTGGCGGGCATTGAGGCCGGGCGGACGTCTCGTTGTCAACGCGATCACGCTCGAATCCGAGCAGCAGCTCCTGTCCACGCGCGCCGCATACGGCGGCGACCTGTCGCGACTGCAAGTCTCGCGTGCTGTGCCGGTTGGAACCATGACCGGCTGGCGCCCGGCGATGCCGGTCACGCAATGGCGGGTGGTCAAGCCATGATTGTCGCGGGCATCGGCTGCCGGCGCGACACGCCGGCACACGACATCTGCGCCGTGATCGCGGCGGCCCTCGAGACCCACGGGCTATTGCGGCGCGACGTCGTGTGTCTTGCGACGGAGACCGCCAAGGCAGCCGAGCCAGGTATGGCCAGTGCAGCCCAGCAGCTCGGGCTCCCGCTCGTGCGCTGCGATGTGTCCGCTTTGAAAAGCGTTTCCGGACACACGCTGACGCAATCGGAGCGCGTAGAAGCTTCGAAAGGCGTGCCGTCGATCGCCGAGGCTGCCGCGCTCGTCGTGGCCGGCCGCGGCGCAAAGCTTCTCGGCCCGCGCATCGCCCACGCGCGCGCAACGTGTGCGCTGGCCCGCGCCGTCCGGCCGCCCGGAGGAGAGACACGATGACCGTTCACTTCATTGGCGCGGGACCCGGCGCAGCCGATCTCATTACAGTGCGCGGCCGCGATCTCATCGCGAGCTGTCCGGTATGTCTCTATGCCGGCTCGCTGGTGCCGAAAGCGCTGCTCTCCCATTGCCCGAAGGGAGCTCGCATCGTCGATACGGCCCCCATGTCTCTTCCCGAGATCGTTGCCGAGATGGCCCGCGCAACGGCCGCAGGCGAGGACGTCGCGCGGCTCCATTCGGGAGATCTCTCCATCTGGAGCGCACTCGGCGAGCAAATTCGCGCGCTCGACGCGGCAGGAATTCCCTACACGGTCACCCCGGGCGTGCCGTCGTTTGCCGCCGCAGCGGCAGCCCTCGCGCGGGAGCTGACGTTGCCGGAAGTGGCGCAATCGGTGGTCCTGACGCGAACGCCCGGCCGTGCGTCCGCCATGCCCGAACGGGAGAAGCTCGCAGCGTTCGCCGCAACCGGAGCCACGCTCGCCATTCATCTTTCGATTCACGTGCTCGAAGAGACGGTCGCCGAGCTGCTGCCGTTCTACGGCACGGACTGCCCAGCTGCGATCGTGTGCCGGGCGAGCTGGCCCGACGAGATCATCGTCAAGGGAGCTCTCGGGTCCATTGTCGAGAAGGCCGGCCGGCACAAAATCGAGCGCACGGCGCTCATCCTGGTCGGACCCGCGCTCGGAGCCGAGGACTTCCGCAACAGCGCGCTGTACGACGCGGCCTATCAACGGCGGTTTCGGGGCAGGGAGTGACGCATGATCGTCTCAGCCCCAGCGTCCGACCTCGCGCCCGTCGCGGTCGAACACGACGACATCGAGCGCCACCGGCGCCCCATCGAGCGCGCGATGCGCAGTCTCCCAGGCTGCCTCGGCCACATGTGTGGCGGCAGGGACCCCGCGAGCGGCGCTTTCCTGCAGCACCTCGAGCGCGGAGTTTGCCCGCCGCGTCAGCGCGACGAGATCCTCGGGGGCACCCTGGCAGGCGAGAAGCGTGGCCAGCCAGTCTCGGTCGACCGTGCCGCGTTTGGAATGAAGATCGAGCAGGCCCTGGCCGAGCTTCACCATCTTGGCGAAGCCGCCTGCGATCGTGAGCCGCGGGACCGGATGCTGGCGCAGATACTTCAGCATTCCGCCGGCGAAGTCGCCCATGTCGATCAGCGCGCTGTCCGGAAGACCATAGAGTTTCTGCACCGCGGCTTCGGATGTGGAGCCCGTGCTGCCGGCGATATGCGCGAGGCCCAGGGCGCGCGCCACGTCGATGCCGCGATGAATGGAGCTGATCCACGCTGCGCACGAGTAGGGCACGACGATGCCCGTCGTGCCAAGGATCGAGAGGCCGCCGAGGATGCCGAGACGCGGGTTGAGCGTCTTTTCGGCGAGGCGTTGGCCGCCGGGGATCGAAATCTCGATCTCGACATCCTCCCGAAAGGCCGATCCCGCCGCCACCTCGGCCACCGCCTGCCGCATCATCCGGCGCGGCACGGGATTGATGGCGGGCTCTCCGACAGCGAGCGGCAGCCCGGGTTTGGTCACGGTTCCGACGCCCTCGCCGGCCTTGAAGGTGATACCCGAGCCGTCCTTCCCACGCGTCACCTTGGCGACCACGAGTGCGCCGTGCGTGACGTCGGGATCATCGCCGGCGTCCTTAATGACGCCGGCCGAAGCCCAGCCCGGTCCCTTGTCGTGACGAGCGACCGCAAAGGTCACGCGCTGGCCCGAGGGCAGCGCGATCTCCGTCGTGGCGGGGCAGTCGCCAGTCAGGAGACCTTCGAGAGCCGCCCGCGTGGCAGCCGTCGCGCAGGCGCCCGTAGTCCAGCCGCGCCGCAAGGGTGTTGCGGGCTGACCGAGGACGTCGCTGGATGTCGGGGGCGTTTCGCTCAAGGGTCCGGCTCGCTCGCTCGCGCGATCCATAGCATAGTTCGCAGGAGAATTCCGGACGTGCCCGCCCCATGAACCAGCTTCCCCCGAGCTTCCCGGATTTTGCCGAGTTTCCGCAGGGCGAGGTCTGGCTGGCCGGCGCCGGGCCGGGCGATCCGCGCCTGCTGACGCTGCTGGCTCTTCACGCCCTCCGCTCGGCCGACGACATCGTCTACGATGCACTGGTCGACAAGCGTGTTCTCGACCTCGCACGCGACGGAGCCGAACTCATCCCGGCCGGGAAGCGCGGTGGCCGTCCTTCGCCTCACCAGGGCGACATCAACGAGCTTCTGATCGCACGGGCGCTCATGAACCGGCGCGTCCTGCGGCTCAAAGGCGGCGATCCGTTCGTGTTCGGGCGCGGCGGCGAGGAGGCGATGGCGCTGGTCAGGGCGGGCATCCGGTTCCGCGTCATTCCGGGCGTTACGGCGGGCCTTGCAGGAGCGGCGCTCGCCGGCATTCCGGCGACCACGCGCGAGACCAATCACGCCGTCATTCTCGCGGCGGGTCATCGCAAGGCGGATGGCAGCCCGGCGCTCGATTGGCAGGCGCTGGCCGCGACCGGACAGCCGATCGTTCTCTACATGCCGATGGCTCAGCTCGCCGAGATCGTTGCGGCGCTGCTCGCCGCCGGTCTCGCGCCAGAGACGCCGGCCAGCATCTTGCACGCGGCGACCACGCCGGAGGAGATCGTCGTCGAAGCCGATCTCGGATCGCTCGTCATGGCGGCCGAGAAGGCCCAGCTCGGCGCGCCCTCGATCGTGATCGTGGGCCAGATAGCCGCGCTGCGGGGCGAGCTTCTGAGAACCATGGTGCCGTGGACATGACCGTTGCGACTCGCGTTCCGGGTCTCGTGATCGCCGCACCCCGTTCGGGGGCCGGCAAGACGACGGTGACACTCGGCCTGATGCGGGCGCTGACCCGACGAGGGCTGGCTGTTCAGCCGATGAAATGCGGGCCCGACTATATCGATCCGGCGTTTCATAGTGTCGCAACCGGCCGCTCCAGCTTCAATCTCGACAGCTGGGCGATGCCGGCTGCAGCGATCCGAGGACTGGTATCGGCCGCATCTCGCGATTGCGACATCGCCGTCGTCGAGGGAGTGATGGGGCTCTTCGACGGCGTGGCGGCGCCGGGTCTCGCCGGCCGCGGCAGCACTGCGGACATCGCGGCACTTCTGGGCTGGCCGGTCGTTCTCGTTCTCGATTGCGCAGGGCAATCCGAAACGGCGGCGGCGGTAGCGCAGGGACTCGCACGCTACCGCGACGGCGTCGGCATTGCCGGCGCCATCTTGAACAACATTGCCAGCACGAGGCATCGATCCCTGATCGAGCCCGCGTTGCAGCGGATCGGCATTCCCGTCTTCGGCGTGCTCGTGCGCAACGCGTCCATCGCGCTTCCCGAGCGGCATCTTGGTCTCGTGCAGGCAACGGAGGTTGGTGCCGTCGACCGTCGGCTCGAGGCATTGGCAGATCTGGCGGCGGCCTCGTTCGACCTCGACCGCATCGTTGCCGCCGCTAGGCCTGCGCAGCCGGACAGTGGAGCCCCGTCCCGGAGCACGGCAGGCCTGAGGCCTCCGGGACAGAGGATCGCCATCGCCCGCGATGTTGCCTTCTCGTTCTTCTATCCGCACGTTGCCGAAGGATGGCGCAGCTGCGGCGCAAGCCTCTCGTTCTTCTCTCCGCTTGCCGACGAGACCCCGGATGCCGCAGCCGACGCGATCTGGCTGCCGGGCGGCTATCCGGAGCTGCACGCTGCCCGCCTTGCGGCGGCCGATCGCTTCAAGGCCTCCATGCACGACGCTGCGGCGCGCGGCGTGACCATCCACGGAGAGTGCGGAGGCTTCATGGTGCTCGGGCGCGCGCTCACCGACGCGGATGGCGTGGCGCACGAGATGCTGGGGCTCCTCGACGTCGAGACGTCGTTCGCAACCAGAAGTCTCCATCTCGGCTATCGCCGTGCCGTGCTCGTTGCCGACTGCGCCTTGGGTCACAAGGGCGCCGAGGTTCGCGGCCACGAGTTCCACTATGCAAGCCTCGTGCATGCGCGCGAGGAGCCGCTTGTAGTCTGCTCGGATGCCAATGGAGATGCCGTGGCCGAGACGGGCGCCCGCCGTGGACGGGTCAGCGGTACGTTTTTTCACGGTATCGGGGGAGGCGCAGGATGACGAAAGCGAAAGGGCCTGCGCCGCCGACGTTCGACGCCGCATTCAAGGAGCGTTTTCGCGATCTCGTGTTGTGGCGGCGGGATGTACGCCGCTTCCGCTCCGATCCTGTGGACGATGCTTTGCTTCGGCACCTCCTCGAGCTCGCCTCCCGATCACCCTCGGTCGGCCACTCCCAGCCCTGGCGCTTCGTGGTTGTGAACGATGCGAGCCGCCGGGCGGCCGTGGCGGCGAGCTTTCGGCGCGCCAACGTTTCGGCACTCGAGGGGTATGCGGGTGAGCAGCGGGCGCGCTACGCAAGACTGAAGCTGGAAGGCCTGAACGAGGCGCCCATGCATCTCGCCGTCTTTGCCGACGAGGAAACGCCGGCAGGCAACGGTCTCGGCCGCCAGACGATGCCCGAGACCATTCGCTACTCGGTCGTCGCCGCCGTCCAGACACTGTGGCTCGCGGCCCGTGCGGAGGGGCTGGGGATCGGGTGGATATCGATCGTCGAGCCGGACGTGATCAAGGAGGCGCTCGACGTTCCCGGCTCCTGGACGCTCGTCGCCTATCTGTGCATCGGATGGCCGGTCGAGGAGCACATGGACCCGGAGCTCGAGCGGCAGGCCTGGGAGGCCCGGTCTGAGGTGATCCTCGTCGAGCGTTGAAGCAGGCGGTCTCGAGCGATCGACCGCGATGGCAAACCCGGCCGGCACCGATGCCGGAGAATTGCTCGGAAAGATGATTGATGAGCCGTTCGAGTTTCCCAGCCGGCCAGATTCCGGCCGCAGGCAGGCTTGGCGTTCGGACGTGCGGGGGGCGCCGTGGTGGCCTGCTCGACATTCGAATGGGAACGAGCCGCACGCGCGATGCGTTCGCATTCGTAACCTCTCTTTGCAAAGCAACATTCCCGCGCGTGCCGGGATCAGTGGCAGTGCGCAAACAGTAGATCAAGCCCGGCAAGTCGGTCGCGACGCAGTTGCGAAACGCCGACGCGATGACGGTATCGAGTAGCCTGCTAAGGACGGCGTTGGCACCATACCCGGCAAGGTGCCTGTGCCCGCGGGGAAGTCGGAAGAGTGGGGGGTCGCGTAGCCTGGGGAACCTCGAGGGCAACGGCACGAGAATGCCCTGCGTCTGGCTCACGCTGCGCTGGTGGCGAGAGTGAACCCGGTCCTTGCCGAGCCGCGTCCGAGGCGATAGCCTTGCCCGTATTGCCTGACGCTCGGGGGTGACCGGTGTCGCGTATTTTCATAAGTCATTCGAGCAAGAACAATGACTGGGCGTCCTATGTCCAGGAGTGGCTCGTCGCCAACGGCTGGCCGAAAGACGACATCTTCCTCGATCTCGATCCCGAGCGCGGCATTGCCGCCGGTCAGCGCTGGAAGGACGCCCTCCAGAAGGCCGCCCACCGCTGCGAAGCCGTTCTCGTCGTGATGACGCCGCAGTGGCTCGCTTCCGACTGGTGCCGGGCCGAGCTCAACGCCGCCCAGCTCATGGGCAAGAGAATTTTCGTCCTACTGGTTGGCATCGACGCCGGCAGCGTTCCGGGCGACCTCCGCGACGAGCAGTGGGTCGACCTCGTCAAAGAGCCGGAGCTCGGCTGGGCGAGGCTCAAGGAGGGCCTGAAGCGCTCGGGACTCGACCCGGCAACATTCCCCTTCCCCGAGGGGCGGCCGCCCTATCCCGGATTTGCACCGCTGATCGAGGAGGACGCGGCCATCTTTTTCGGTCGCGATGCCCAGATCGTCGCCGGGCTCGACAAGCTGCGCGGCATCGCGCGCAAGGGCGTCGAGCGCATGCTGTTCATCCTCGGCGCCTCGGGCTCGGGCAAGAGCTCGTTTCTGCGCGCCGGCCTCATTCCGCGCTTGAAGCGTGACGATCGCAACTGGCTGGTGCTGCCCGTCGTGCGCCCGGAGCGTGCGGCGATCACCGGCACCCTCGGCCTCGCCGCCTCTCTGGCCGCCGCGCTCGCAGACGAGAAGCTTCGCGCGGGACTTGCCGGCAAGGATGTTCCGAGGGCGCGGGCCGACATCGCGAGCTTTGTCACGACCGAGGAGAACGGCCTCGGCCGCATCTTCGCCGCGCTGAGGGAGGCCGGGCGCGCACCGAGCCTCGGCGGCGAGGCGGTGCCGCTGCCGACGCTCGTCATGCCTATCGACCAGGGCGAGGAGCTCTTCAACGACGAGGGCAAGGCCGAGGCTGGACCCTTCATCGCCATGCTCGCGCGTGCGCTCGAGGCCGACAAGCAGGCGATTGCGATCGTCTCGATGCGCTCGGATTCGTTCCCACAGGTGCAGCGCGACCCGAAGCTCGCCGCTCTCGCCAAGGAGACCTTCACGCTCGACATGATGCTCGAGGGCTCCTACCGCACCATCATCGAAGGGCCGGCGGCGCTCGTGCGCCCGAAGCCGCTCCGGATCGACCCGGCGCTGACGCAGGCGCTCTTGGAGGATGTCTCGGGGCAGGACGCGCTTCCATTGCTGGCCTTCACGCTCGCGCACCTCTACGAGAGCTACAGGGCCGACAATGCTCTGACCCTCGAGGGTTACGAGAAGCTCGGGCGCATCAAGGGCGTGATCACCAACACGGTCGGGAAGGCGCTCGCCGAGGGCGTTCGCCTGGGCAAGCTGCCGGCAAGCCCTGCGGATCAGCTCGCCCTCGTGCGCAAGGCCTTCATCCCGCATCTCGCCCGCGTCAACAGCGCCGGCCAGTTCGTGCGCCGCGTCGCCGTCCGCACTGAGATCCCCGAGGCCGCGCGGCCCGTCGTCGACCAGTTCGCCGCCGATGAGGCGCGACTCCTGATCAAGGACCGCCGCCTCGTCGGCGCGGACGAGGCCGACGTCATCGAGGTCGCGCACGAGGCGGTGCTGCGCGAGTGGAAGGACCTGAACGACGGGCTCAAGCTCGAGCGCGAGTTCCTCGTTGGAAAGAGCCAGCTCGAGGAGGACGTCGCCGAGTACGAGGCGGCCGCGGCCGATATGAAGACCGGCGCGCTGATGACCGGCAACAAGCTCATACGCACACGCGACTGGCTCCTCTCGAGGCCGGACCAGCTCACCGAGCACGAGCGACGGTTCATCGAGGCGAGCGTTCGGCGCGAGGACAACCGGCGGCGGCGCTGGGCCATCGCCGCGGTTGCGGCACTGGCCCTGATGACGGCAGCCGCGGCCGGGTTCGCCGTGCAGGCGCGCAAGATGGCCCAGTTGGCCAGGGATGCCGAGACCGAGCGCGACAAGGCCGAGACCGCCAAGGAGGAGGCCGACCGGGAGCGGGACAGCGCCCTCGCGGCAAGAACGGAGGCCGACCGCCAGCGCACGCGGGCCGAGGAGCAGAAGCGCGCCGCCAAGCAGGCCGAGGTCAACGCCAAGGCCGCACGCAACAAGGTGCTGAAGTACGTCGAGAAGATCGTCGCGGAGGCGACGCTCAAGCAGGCCGACCGGCTCGGGGCGGTCGAGAAGCGAATTTCCGCCGAAGATCTGCAGATTGTCACGGAGTTCGAGGTCGAGAACAAGAGGTCCTACGACCAGAGACTGAGCTGGCCGACGTGGCCGGGCGTCAGCAGCGGCGTAACGATCGGGATCGGCTACGACATCGGCTACAACACCGAGGCGGACCTGGTCAGGGACTGGGAGCCCTACCTGCTGCAGGAGGATCTGAGCAGGCTGAAGCAGGCGATCGGTGTCACGGGCAGTGCGGCGCGCGCACTGGCTGCTGATTTCTCCGACATCTCCATCCCGTTCGCCGCCGCCGAGGCGGTGTTCAAGGTGGCAACCGTGCCGAAATTCCTGGATGCCGTAGACAGGGCGTTGCCGCAGGCGTCATCTCTGCCGTCGAAGTGCGGGGCGGCCCTGCTATCGCTGGTCTATAATCGGGGCGCCAGCCTGCAGGGCGAGCGCCGTCGGGAGATGAAGAGCATCCACGATCACCTGGCCTCGGGTGAGCTCGAGCGTGTTCCTGCGGAATACAGGAGCATGAAGCGCCTGTGGACGGTGGAAGGTCTGAGACAGCGGCGAGACAGGGAGGCAGACCTGTTCGAGGTCTGCCTCACGTCCATGGACAGCGTCGCGGGTGATCTGATGCGCGGGTTCGATGCGCTACGCAACGAGGCCCCGGACAAGGCGGAGCAGGAGTTCGCCAAAGCCTTGCAGCGCGACGCGTCGGTCCAGCCTAGAATCGAGCGCGTCCGGGCCGGCGCCAATCTCGAGCGCGGCAAGAAGTGGCTTGAGGAGGAGAACGACGAGCAGGCCAAGGCGGCGTTCGAGCTCGCGCTGAAGGCCGACCCGAGCATCCGCGAGCAGGTCGACCAGTTGTGGGCGAATGCGCATGTCGAGCGGGGCGCAAGATTGCTCGCCGAGAACGAGTCGGCCAAAGCCACCGAGGAGTTCAAGCTTGCCCTGGCGGTCGATCCGAGCCGCAACAAGGCGGTGGCCTCGGCTTATGTCGAGCACGCAAGCAGTCTGCTGGAAAGCGACAAGCCCGACGACGCCAAGAGCCAATTCGCCGTGGCGCTCGGATACAGCGCCAACGCCAAGGCCGAGATTGCCGCGGCTTATGCCGAGCACGGCCGGGGGAGCCTCGACGAAGGAGACGAGACTGCGGCGGCAGCCTCGTTCTCGGCCGCGGTAGAATATAGCCCAGAGGTAAGCACGAGGATTGCAGAGATCTATGTCGAGCGGGGTGTGGCGGATGCCGGCACCGGCAGATCCGACCTGGCACGCGGCCGCTTCGACACCGCGCTCGCCTACGATGCAGGGGCGAGGACCACGTTTGCGGCACGCCTGATGCCGCGCATCGGAGAGCTCCTGAAACAGGGCGACATCGACCAGGCGAGACCGGTTTGGAACCTCGCGGCACGGTACGACACGTCGGCCGGAGAGAAGCTCGAGGCACTGCTCGCACGGCTGCCCAAGTCCGAGGGCCCTACGGCCGTCAATTGGCCCTTGGATGACGCCAGATCACCGGATTACCGTCATCTCGACAGTTCGCTGTCGGCGAGTGAGTTCGAGCTGCAGGCCGCGGACCTGGAGCTGTTGATCAGCTCGAACCACTTCGCGCCGGTCGCACTCGGCGACAAGGTTCTGGTCGGTCTCAGGGGCGCACTATTGTCTGGCGGCAGTGCTGAGATCGAGCAGACGCGGATCAAGATCCGCGACATCCGGCCAGATCACAAGACCTTCCGCTCCGTCCTCGCCGTGTTCGACCGCAAGCGCGGAACGATCTCTGCGTTTCCGGCGTCGACCGTTCCCACCGGTCAGGCCTTGTACACGGGGTGGCAGCGAGCTCAATCCGGACAGCACCCCGGGTGCAACATGCTTCCGACCGGCTCCTATCGGTATTCGATCGGTCTGCACCGGAGCGGTCGCCCGATTCCTGGGGTCTTTGTGCAGAGGTTGCCCTCGGGCGACCTCATGACGGTCGCGGCCCTGCGCTCCCGGAACGACCCCGTGATCGATGTCGGCGACGACTGGGACGTTACCCAGCCAGGCGACAACATTCACCCGTCGTTCAAGAGCGCGACCGCCGAGTTCTCGTCGTTCGGCTCCCTGACCGTGCCGGGCACCTACACCGAGGGTCGGCACACCGGCGACTGGGCCAAGCTCCGCGTTGCGGCCGGTCTTCCCGAGAGCGGAAGCGGGCCGGAAGGCGCCCGCATCGACCTCGTCCTGCTGACCGGGCTCGAGGCAGCGATCGCGGCTTCCCTGCGCGACAAGGGGGTTGCCGCCGATCAGGCGATCGTGCGTGAGAAGCTCGAGAGGCTGCGCCAGGGATCACGCGGCCCGCTCGTCGCCACGCTGCGTTCGAAGCTCGGCCTGTCGGAAGGCGACGAGATGGATGCCAAGACCGTGAAGGCGCTGGCGGATCTCCAGCGGTCGAAACTCGGCTTTGCTGACGGTATTCTCAGCCCGGAAACGGACGCGAAGCTCGGGCTCTGTGTCTTCAAAGCTGCGTCATGCACGAGTTCAGCACCGTGAGCCGGTCGCCCGACCGGCCCAGGGTGCGCCTTGAGGCTCGAAAAGGTAAGGTGAACTTGAAGGCGGCTTCTGGCTGTCGGTCCGGTGGTGATAGGTTCCATTCATTTCGTATTGCGTAGGGGGTTGCCGTGTTCGATCTTGAGCTGATGCGCCGTCTGTCCGCGCCCATGTCCTTGAGCGACGTGGAGTTGGAGGCCGTCCGATCCTGGCGCGAGCCGGACGACGACGGCGGCGTGTACGAGACCGTGCCCGGGCCATCGTTTGCGGTCCCCAACCTCTCCGACGCCGAGGTTGCGGCCCTCGTCTCGGACGAGGCCCGCCTGTTCGTGATCGGCTACGAGGTCACGAGTCGTCAGCACTACGAACGGAAGCTCGTGGTGCCCGAATGGCCGAAGGGCGACTCTGGCGTGACCATCGGTATCGGCTACGATCTCGGCTACGTCTCCGAGGCGGAGTTCGTCGCTACCTGGAGCGGGCTCATCCCCGACACCGACATTGCGCACCTGAAATCGGCGATCGGCAAGAAGCGCGGCGACGCTGCTGCGATCGTCAGCAGCTTCGCCGGCATCCGCGTGCCGTGGGACGCGGCGGAGCAAGCCTATATCCGCTCGACCATTCCGAAGTTCGGCCGTCAGGTTCTCGCCACCTATCCTCACGCTGCTGACCTCAAGGGGCACTGCTTCGGCGCGCTGTTCTCGCTCGTGTTCAACCGCGGCGCCAAGCTCACGGGCGACCGCCGGCGCGAGATGGCCACCATCCGCGACCTCATGTTCGCGGAGAAGTACGACTCGATTCCGGTCCAGTTCCGCAACATGAAGCGGCTCTGGCTCGGCACCGTGTTCAAAGGGCTCGTGGCTCGCCGCGAGGCGGAGGCGCAGCTCTTCGAGCGCGGGCTCGAGTTGCGACGCGCAGTCGTTGCTGCCGCGCCTGCGGCACCGGGTACGACGGCACCGGCACCGGTCGCAGGCGCCGCGGCACCCGCTCCCGGCATGGTGGCCGAGGCGGTCGCAGACGAGGGGCTCTACGACGGCGACGGGCTCTATTACGAGGAGGAGACCGAGGATACGGCACATGCCGGACCGACGTTGGAGGCTACGAGCGACTGGGCCAAGGTGAAGTGGCCCGCCAACGACGACGACGCCCCCGATTATCACCACGTTCTCGCCGCCGACCGCGCCGCCTTCTCCGGCAAGACGTTCGATCTCTCTGCGCGCGAGCTCGAGCTCCTGATCGGCGCCAACGCATTCGATCCCCTGCGCAACAACGGCCGCATCGTGTTCGCGCTCCGTGGCGCCGAGCTCGTGCAATCGGCCGCGGACTCCAAGACCGTCGACCAGCAGGTCGACCGGCCGTCGCTCACGCTCCGCGACACACGGCCCAATCATCGGGACTTCCGCTGCGTCATCGGAGTCTACGACCTCACGACCGAGCGACTTTCGGGTTTCGCGGCCTCGACCGTGCCCAATCCCAAGGCGGTATCGAGCTATGTTGCCAATGGGCAGTCGGGCAACCTCACGCCCACCGGCTGCTACCGACTCAACGTCGGCTGGCACTTGGTGAGCAAGCCGGAGCGCAAGATTCCGGGCTGCCTGGTCGAGAACGCGCGCACCAAGGCTGTTATCCGTTCGAGCAACAACCACAGCTACGAGCTGACCGACGACTGGTTCGCCGATCGCCCGACCGGCAACAATCTGCATCCCGCAAAGAGCGAGAGCTCGGCAAGCTTCTCGTCGTGGGGCTGCCTCGTCGTGCGCGGTAACTATGTCTGCGGCCCCAATCGCGAGAAGGGAACCCACACCGAGCAGTGGGGCGCCTTCCGCAAGGCGCTCGGTCTCGCAGCGACAGGGACGGCAGAGCACGGACGCGAATACGATGTCGTTGTCCTGACCGGCCTCGAAGCGGCGATCGCAGGCGACATCGTCCGGCAGGGGGCGGCGGCCGTGCGCTCGGCCGTCGACGAGCGTCTCGCCCGCCTCCGTCAGGGCTCGCGCGGCGAGCGCGTGAAGAAGCTGCAGGCGAAGCTGGGCGCTCCGGTGACCGGCGCCTTCGATTGTACGTTCACCAAAGCCTTCGCCGACCGCCAGAAGAAGGACCTGGCCGGCAAGAGCGACGGCATCTTCTCGCCCGTCCTCGATCGCCAGTGGCGGCTCGACGTCTTCGCGCCGGAGCCGCCGGTGGTCGTCGCGGTCGGGCAGGCCGCGACCGTGCAGCAGGAGGCGGTCGAGGACGAGCAGCTGGGGCCCCTCTACTACGAGATCGGGCTCGAGCACGAGGCATTGCGGCGCGACCGCTCGCTCGTCAACGGTGCCGGCCTCGAGAGCGTCGGTGACGCGGTCCTCGAGGGCATCGCGCTCGACCTCGGCGTCTCTCTTTTGAAGTCGGTCGGCAAGAGCGTCGTCGCCGGGCTGGAGCAGCAGCTTCAGCAGGCGGTCTGCGGCGATCCGGTGGGGCTCGTGGTCGACAAGCAGGCGATCCGCGACCGCATCGACAGTGCCGCGCGGCGCGGCGTCGAGGAGGTCAAGACGTACCTCGCCGGCCTCCTCTCGACCATGACATTCCTGCCGCCGTCGCTCACGAGGAAGGCGGTCGACGTTCTTTTCGATCGCATCATCGCCCCGGCGACGGCCGGGGCCGGGCAGGCCGTCACCGACAAGATGGACCTCTCCGCCCAGTGGCTCTGCCAGCAGTGGCAGACGAGGCTGGTCTCGCAGGGTGCGTCGGCCGGGACCGGGGCACCGGCACCGACCCAGGTGCCGGCGCCGCGCGCCGCAGCGCCGGCTGCCGACGCCACCATGGTGGCCGAGACCACGGCCAAAACCGTGCCAGGTCTCATGACCCCGCCGCCGCCACCGCCGCCGGGCGTCGTAGCGCCTCAGCCCGCGGCGGCGCCGCCCCCGCCTCCCGCGGCCCCTCCGACCGCGACCGCGGCTGCGGCCGGAACGGATGAAATCGAGAAGCTGCTCTCGCGTATCGAGCTGGCGGCGAAGGGCGGCGATGGTGGTTCGGCCCCCGACGCGGCCGCCGTTCGCTCCTGCCTCGGCGACCTGTATCGCCTCACCAGGAATGGCGCCAAGCTCTTGCCCGCGCATAGCGAGCGTCTGATGACGGCGCTGTGCGAGACGCCGGTGCTCGATCACTTCAAAGGGACTGCGGCGTTCGATCCCTACGCCCTCATGGTCGCCATCGAATCGGCGCTCAAGTGCCAGCCGGTGCCGGACAAGGCGACGGCCCGGCGTCTGATCGGCGAGCTCATCGCGGCGCTGGCCAACGCCAGCGTGCCGCTGGCAGAGCGCCGTACCGTCGAGTTCCTCAAGAGAGTGAAGGATGCCCGGCTGTTCGACGAGCTGACCCTGCTCGCCGACCGCCTCGCCTGCCGCAATCCCGCCATGCTGGGTCCCGTCAGCAACGTATATGCGCAGGGCCTGATCGACAGCGGCCGTATCCAGGCGGCCATCGACCTCCTCGAGGCAACGCGCGAGAATCCGCAGAAGACACCCGACGAACGTGTCGATGCCAAAGGCATACTTGGGCGGGCGCACAAGCAGGTCTACGTCAACCACGCCCGCACGCCGCGCGAGGCGGCTATTCTCTCGGAGAGCATCGGGCCACGGCTCGTCAAGGCCATCGACAGCTATGCCAGCGTCTGGGAGCCGTCTCAGCCGCGGGACAACTTCTATCACGGCGTCAACTACATCGCGCTCCTGAAGCGGGCCGGTCGCGACGGGGTCTCCGTCAGGGCCAAAGGCGACGTCGACGGCATGGCCAAGGCGATGGCGGCGGCCCTGGCGCCGATGGCAAGTGCCAATAGCAGCGACTTCTGGATGCTCGCCACCACCGGCGAGGCCGCACTGGCTGCCGGCGATCTCGAGCAGGCAGCCACCTGGTACTCCAAGGCGGCCAAGATCGGCACTGCCTTCGAGCTCGGCAGCGCCGCGCGCCAGCTCGAGCAGGTGTGGCAGCTCGAGGCCTCGACGTCGGGAGCCGGTGCGATCCTCATGAACCTCAAGGCGGCACTGGCGAGCAAGGACAACGCCGACCTCGTGCTGACGCCTCGCGAGCAGCGCAACATCGCGCAGGCAGTCGATGTCGAGTTCGCACAGCATTTCGAGACCGTGACCGAGGGCGGCAAGTTCCTCAATCTGGCGACCCTGAAGCGCATCGTCGACCGCGGCTCGTCGGTGGCGATGGTCCAACTGGTCACCGGGGCTCTTGCCTCGACCAAGGGCACAGGCTTCCTCGTCAGCGGCAGCGCGCTCAGCCAGCACCTTGCGGCGGACAAGAGCTATATCCTCACAAACGCGCACGTCGTCTGGGACCAGGAGGGTGGCGCCGGCGGGGCCATGTCTCCCGATCGCGCCCAGATCGTCTTCGAGACCGACCTTCTGGAGGGGCGGACCGAGGCCTACCGCGGCAAGGTCGTGTGGCAGTCACCCGCCGACGATCTCGATGCGACGTTGATCGAACTCGATCGCCCTGTCACCGGCCACACGCCGCTCCCGATCGCGCCAGCCGGCAGAAAGCTCGTGGTCTTCGAGGAGGGAATGCGCGATGCGGCGACCCGCCTTGCCGTTCTCGGTCACGCCGGAGGACGCAACCTCGCGCTCTCGCTCCTCGGCTCGCTCGAGGAGATGAAGGGCACGCTGGTCGACCTCGGACCGCGCAAGAGCCGCGACAAGCCGATCTTCCTCCACTACACGACGCCGACGGAAGGCGGGAATTCCGGCAGCCCGGTGTTCGAGGTCGAGGACTGGAACGTCGTCGCACTCCATCATGCCGGCTACCTGCCCGCCAAGGGCGGCATCGAGAAGCTCGGCAACAAGACGGGTGTCAACGTCGCGAACGAGGGCATCTCGATCTGGTCGATCAAGGACGCGATTGCCGAGGCGATGAAGCCCGACACGCCGAAACCGCGTAAGCGGTGGCTGTCGTAGCGATCGGCCTCACGTGAGGATGGCGGGCGCCTGCCGTCCGGATCTCGGGCCCCGCTCCGAGCAGCCGCTGTCCGTGTGGCACGCTGGCGATGCAGGCCTTGCGGCCGGTCCCGCGACGGATTGTGTCGGGTCGCGGTCCCGGCCCGGCGCCTCAGACGCCGTAGCGAGCGAGCACCCGTTCGATGTCCCCGGCGCTCTTCAACTCCATCATCTCGTCCATGCTGAGCGAAAGCTCGAACGTGTGCTCAATCGCCCTGACCAGCGCGATGTGCTGCAACGAATCCCACCTCGGCACGTCGGCGGGCGACGTGGCGGGCGTGACGGGGCCATCGTAGTGGAAGACCTCGCGGAACATCTCCTCGATCTCCGCGCGCACCGGTGCTGCTTTCGGCATGACGGTCACGTTAGCTCTCCCCATGTGATCTCTATTCCGTGCGAGCGCCGGGCCGGCAGGTCGCCGTCGACGTCGGCCTCCCACAGCTCGGCCTCGTCCGTGGCGCCGACGGGCGTAAATCCCAGCGACGCGTAAACCTCCCTTGCCACGCCGTTCTTGGACGAGGGTCGGAACACGCCGACGACACGCGCGACACCTTGCTCGGCAAGCCTGCTCATCAATGCGTCGATGAACGCAGCCTCGACGCGGCGGCCGATGACGCGGCAGCTCATGACGAAGCTCTCGATCGTGGCCGTTCCACCGTCGATGGCGGCCGAAGCCGCGAGCACGAGGCCGTGGTCGCCGTAGCGGTCGTGGACGCGGCCCTCGAGCACGACATGGCGGCCGGGATCGGCGCGACGCATGTCGAGGTCGCCCTCCGTGAGCCGCAGGCCGGTGAGGTTGAACTGGTTGGTGCGCTGGTGGAGCTGCGCGACGCGTGCCAGGGTCACGTCCGAAACTGCAGCCACCGCGAGCGACTGCTCGAGGCCCGCGAGATAGGCGTCGAAGCTTCCGGCCGCCTCTCGCAGCTCGCGGCGGCGCTGCTCGTTCCTGTAGAGCTCGGAGCGCTGGGCGTCCTCGCCGGTGAGCCTCGCCGGCCAGGTCGCGGCGAGGGAGCGCAGCCACTGCGGGCGTTTGGCGGGATCGCTTGGCATCTCTGGAACCGTGACCGCCGGGCACATCTGCCGCATGGCCGCGCGCTCGTGTGGGCTGTCGTCGATGAAAACGAAGCTGTCGAGGCCGAGTCCGAGCTCCTTGGCGATGCGCTCGACGTTGGCGGGCTTCGGCTCCCAGTTGACGGCCGTCGCCACGAAATCCTCGCGCGAGAGTGCCATGCCGGGATGGCGGGCGAACACGTCGAGCGCGTCAGGATTGTTCTTGCTGAGGGCGACGAGCAGCATCCCCTGGGCTTTGAGCCGCAGGCACTCGGTCTGCAGCGCTTTGAAGGCGTTGCCCGGGAAATCGTCGCCGCAGGCCAGCCGGCCGATGCCGTCGTCGCCGAAGACGCCGCCCCACAGCGTGTTGTCGAAGTCGAGCGCCAGCACTTTCGCCATGCCCTTCTTGTGCGCACGCCAAGCCTGGGCGTAGGCGCGGGCGAGCGCACGCGTAGCCTCGTCGCTATAGGCCATGCGGCCGTAAAACCAGAGCTTTGCGTCCGTGCGGTCGATGGGAGCAAATGCGCCGAGGGCCGCGTCGGTGTCGACGAGAATCACCCTCGGCTCCTCGCTGGCGAGCTTCGCCAGCCGCGCGTTGACCTCGGCCACGAGGGCTGCTTCGCCTAAGGCATGGTAGCGGTCCATGAAGCCTGCTGCCGGGAGCGCGGTCACGGGTAGCGTGTTGACGAGAATGCTGCCTGCCCGCCTTCCGCAATAGGCCTTGATCGCGCCGATCATGGCCTCGATCTGGTCCTCCATTAGGCCGCGCGAGAGGTTCGCCTCGCTCCGCCAGTCGAGCGTAGCGAGCAACGCCCGGTCGAGCACGACGACGAGCGCGTCTGCCTCCGCTGCAGGGTTCATCAACTCGGAGACGAGCGTGCCGAAGTCGGCCTCACTGATAGCGGCTCGCCAGCCAGCGGCGGCGAACGCGGGTACGAGAGCGGTGGCGATTCCGTGCGTGGTCGACGTCCCGGCGACACGCACGGCGATGGCTGGCAGGTCAGCGGTCTTGGTCTCGAGCTCCTTGCGCACGTGGCTGAGCGCGGCCGGCGCGGTCGCTGCCTGAGAGAGTGCGACACGGCACCCGAGCGGCGCATGCCCGAGCTCGACGAGTCTCTTGACCATCGCCACGGCAATCGCCTCGTCCAGGCGCTCGTGCTGGCAGTAATCGGCAAGCCGCCGTGCGAAGCCGTCCGGCAGCCCACCCCCCGCGACGCCATTCAGCGCCTGCAGAAGCACGAGATCCTCGGGGGCATTGCCGAGCGCGGCCTGCGGCAGGGCATGCCCGGCGATCAGGATGCCTCTGGCGAGCCAGGCCGGAATCTTGACGCCGGCCGCGTGCAGCGTCGTCAGCAGACGATCCACCTGCACTGCGCTGGCCTGGCGCCAGTCGAACGCCGGCAGAAGCGACTTCTGTCGCACCAGCAAAGGCGCCTGCTCGATGAGGGAGTTGACGAGCGCCGCAAACGCCGGACCGCTGGCCGCGGCCGACACCTCGCCGGCGGCCTGCCGTCGCTCCGACATCTCGCGCTGCCTGGTTGCCGGGTTTGCGCCCATGCCTCCTCCTAGACCATGACGTCGCCGCCGCTCACGATCAGGTTCTCGCCGGTGATGAACTGAGCGTACGGCGAGGCGAGCATGAGAATGGCGCCGGCCACGTCGTCGACGGTCGCGAGCCTGCGCAGCGGCGTCCGGCTGATGGTCATCTGCCGCAGGCGGTCTGGCGCAGAGGCGACGAGATCGGTGTCGACCATCGATGGCGAGACCATGTTGACCCTCACGCCGTGAGGTCCGAGCTCCTGCGCCATGTTCTTGCTTATGGCATGGAGGGCACTCTTGGCCGCCACGTACGGCAGCCAGTGATACGAGGTGCGCCCGAGCGCGGCCGTCGAGAGCACGTTGATGATCGTGCCCTGCGCGGTTTTGAGAAAGGGCAGCGCCGCCTGGCTCACGCGGAACGCGCTGCCGGCGATGGCCTCGTAGGCGCGGCTCATGTCGTCCCACCCGAGGCGGTGGAATTCGTTGGCGATGATCTTCGGGCCGGCGTTGTTGACGACGATGTCGAGACGGTCATGACGGGCGGCTCGCTCGATGAGGTGCTGAACGTCCTCGCTGCGCATGACGTCAGCCTTAACAGCTTCACACTGCCCTCCCTGAGCGACTATCTCGTCTCTGAGGCTCCGTGCCGCGGTCTCGCTGTTGAGGTAATTGATCGTGACCGTCGCCCCGTGGCTCGCAAAGAGCCGCGCCGTGGCCCGTCCGATGCCTCGCGAGGCTCCGGTCACCAGCGCGACGCGCCCCTCGAGCAGCCGCGACGGCGCCATCACGGCAGTCTCACGCTGAATTGAAGGTTCAGTGAGCCGCAGCACTTTGGCGCGCGCGTTGCCGCGCAGGACGACGGTGCCCTTGGAGTTCACGATCTCCGTCTTGAGCGAGATGACGCGGGTCTCCCGATCGATGCTCTCGATCGTTCCCCTCGCTTCGACACGGTCGCCTGCGAAGACTGGTGCGGAAAAATCGATCGTCTGCTGGAGATAGAGCGCACCCTCGCCCGGAAGCTTCATGCCGATCAGGGTCGAGAGCAGCGCAGCGTGCAGAAAGCCGTGCGCCACAGGCCTGGCAAACTCCGTGCGCGCAGCGAACTCGGCGTCGACGTGCAGCGCATTGTAGTCGCCGGAAAGGCGCGCAAAGGCCGAAACGTCCTCCGCCGTGATCGTGCGCTCTACGCTCGCCGTCTGGCCGATGTGTAGCTCATCCAAGCGGTCGCGCGGCTTGCCGTCGGGGGGCTGCGTCACCTTGGCCTCATGCTGAGTGGATCGGCGATTTGGTCGCGTGTTGTCCCCGCCTCATTAGGCTGGAATGCCACCCCGACATTTGATCTGGGTTAAATGCGGTCAGGCCGTCCCCTGGTACCTGGAAAGCCTGACTGAGTCATTTCGGTATGCCCACAACCGCTCGAAATGAATAGAGGGAGCAAAGGCATGGCTTCAACGTTCGACACCGTGGCGGAGATCATTTCGGAGACGAGCGACGTTCCCATCGAGAACATCAAGCCGGAAAGCCACATCATGCGCGATCTGGCGGTCGACAGCCTGAACTTCCTCGATATTGCGTTCGAAATCGACCAGCGATTCGGCATCAAGATGCCGGTCGAGGACTGGATGCAGAAGGTCAACGAGGGCAAGGCGAAGTCCGATGAGTTCTTCATCATCGGCAACCTGTGCGCCCACATCGACGAGCTTGTGGCGGTGTCAGCGGCGGCCTGACGAGAGGCTGCCATGCGGCTCGAGTATTTCCAGATGCTGGATCGGGTCGAGAGGCTCGATCGCGACGGCGCGTCGATAACCGTGCATTCGAAGGTTCCGGAAGCAAGTCCCGTGTTCGAGGGACATTTTCCCGGCTACCCCTTGATGCCCGGTGTCCTTCTGCTCGAGACCATGGCCCAGGCGTCGGGCTACCTGATCATTGCGCTGAGCGGGTTCACTCGCATGGCGTTCTTTGCCAACGCCAAGGAGGCGAACTTCCGCTCCTTCGTCTTGCCGGGATCTGCCCTCGTCGTCGAGGCGAGCCGCGTCCACGACGGCTCAGGCTACGCGGTGATGAGGGCGGAGATCCGTGTCGAGGGCAAGCGCGTCGCCGATTCGACGCTGACGTTCCGCACGCTCCCGTTCAACAACCCCGTTCTCGAGGCCTACGTGCAGCGTGAAGGCAAGCGGCTCGGCATGCTCGCGGAAACGGGCAGGGCGCCATGAGCGACTCCCCGAACGAGCGACGCCAGGTCTGGATCACCGGCATCGGGCTCCTGACCTCGCTCGGCGAGGGCTCTGCGGCGACCTTCGATCGTCTCTGCGATCCGGCGGTTGCGCCTCGTGTCGACGAGACCCGCTTCGCGCCCTACCCCGTGCATCCGCTGGTGACCGTCGACTACGCCCGCCAGATCCCCAAAAAGTCCGATCTCCGGCAGATGGAAGGCTGGCAGGCGATCGGCGTGTTCGCAGCGGGCCTCGCCCTAGCGGACGCGGGCATTGCAGGCAATTCCGAGATCCTAGATCGCACGGACCTCGTCGTTGCCGCCGGCAACGGCGACCGCGACTGTGCCCTCGACCGGAAAATCCTCGAGACCATCGGCGCGGAGGCGGCGTCAGGAGCCTACCTCAACCAGGCGCTCTCGACCGGCTTGCGCCCGACGCTCTACCTCGGTGAGCTGTCCAATCTGCTCGCGGGCAATATCTCGATCATCCACAAGGCGACCGGCTCGTCGCGCACGCTGAAGGGCGAGGAGATCGCCGGCGTCTCGGCGCTCGAAAACGCTGTTCGGCGCATCTCGCATTGTCAGGGCGACGTATTCCTCGTCGGCGGGGCGCTCAACGCCGAGCGCGACGACCTCCTGCTCGGCTACGAGCTGGCCGGCAACGTCTGGCAGCAGGCCTATCGCCCGGTGTGGGAGCGCGACGAGACCTGCGGCGGATTTGTTCCGGGCAGTGCGGGCGCCTTCCTTGTTCTGGAAGCGCGAGAGCACGCAGAGGCGCGCGGAAAGTCTCCTTATGCGCGCCTGTCGGGAGTCGTGTCCGACCGCTCGCGGCGCGGCACGGGCGAGGTAATTTCCGTCCTTGAGACGCTGGCAGAGACACTGGGCGTCGCTCCCGGTGGCCGGCCACTCCCCGTGCTCTCGGGCGCGAGCGGCGGCGCGCCGGCGACCGGCGAGGAGCGCGCGTTTCTGGAAGGATCGATGGAGGCGGGGTTCGTCTCGGCGGTGCGCGCTTATGGCAGCCGGCTCGGCCATACGGTCGAGGCGCACGCGCCGCTCGGCGTCGCGCTGGCCGCAATGGCTCTGCATCGCGGCACGCTGTTCCCCCCCTGTGACACGTCGGCCCTGGAGAAGCCGTTCGATGGTCCTTTCGACCGCGTGCTGGTGACTGGCGTCGGCCACTGGCGAGGCGAGGGACTGGCGCTGATCGAGAAGGCCACCTGAGGCATGGGCATGGAGCCGAGGCACCTGGATAGGAAGGGTCGCCCGATCGTGGTCGTCACGGGGCTGGGGCTCGTGACGTCGCTCGGGCGGGGATGCGATACGACGTGGGCCGGGCTCGTCGCAGGCCGCTCCGGCATCAGGACCATCACGCGCTTCCCGACCGAGAATCTCAGGACCACCATCGCCGGCACCGTCGACAGCATCGAATGCGAGCCCTACTCGGCCTACGAGCTGTCGTCCCGGATTTCCGAAGCCGCGGCTGAGGAGGCCATTAGGCAGTCGGGCATCGCGCCCGTCGGACGTTTTCCCGGTCCGCTCTTCATCGCGACGCCGCCCTCCGAGTTCGAATGGCCGTTGCTTCGCCGCCTCTACGACGAGAGCCCCGAGCCGCAGCTCGAGGGGTACAAGCGCATGCTGGCGGCAGCGCGCACGGGCCACTACAGCGGCTTCCAGCGCCAGCTCGAGTTCGCGAGCATCGCCGACCGTATGCAGGACCGCTTTGGCACGGTGGGCGAGCCGGTCTCCATCTGCACGGCCTGTGCATCCGGCGCGACAACCGTCCAGATGGGATTGGAAGCGATCCGCCGCGGCGAGACCCAGGCAGCACTTTGCGTCGGCGCAGACGCTACCGTCCATCCCGAAGGCCTCATCCGCTTCGCGCTTCTCTCGGCCCTATCGACCGAGAACGCGTACCCGGAGAAGGCCTCGAAGCCGTTCTCGAAGAACCGCGACGGTTTTGTTATCGCCGAGGGCGGGGGCGCGCTGGTGCTCGAGAGCCTTGCCGCAGCCGAAGCCCGAGGTGCGAAAGTTCTTGCTGTCGTCAAAGGCTGCGGCGAGAAGGCAGACGAGTTCCATCGTACCCGCTCGCGTCCCGATGGCGCGGCCATCATCGGCGCCATCAGGAAGACGCTCGCGGATGCCTGCGTCGCCCCCGAGGACATCGACTACATCAACGCGCACGGCACCTCGACACCCGAGAACGACAAGATGGAGTACTTCGCGCTCGACGCCGTCCTCGGCGAGCATCTGAGGCGCACGCCCATCAGCTCCAACAAGTCGATGGTTGGGCACACGCTGATTGCGGCCGGCTCGGTCGAGGCCGTGATCTCGGTCCTGACCATCGAGCGTGGCGTGCTGCCCCCGACCATCAACTACGACGTGCCGGACCCCGAGCTGCCGCTCGATGTCGTGCCGAACAAGGCCCGCGAGCAGCGGGTGAAAACCGTGCTGTCCAACTCGTTCGGGTTTGGCGGACAGAACGTCTGTGTCGTCTTCTCCAGCGAGCCCTGAGCACCAGCCATGCGCCCAGCCACCAAAGTCGGTTTCACACGCCCCGACGACCCCGATGCCGCCAGCCGGCCGCGCATGCGGGCGGTTCAAGTCGTCGGCGAGCGTGAGCTCGTCCTGGCCGACGTGCCCATCCCGCCCGACCCGGCGCCCGGCGAGGTGCAGATTCGCATCCGCTCGGTGGCGCTCAACCATATCGACGTGTGGGGCTGGCGTGGCATGGCCTTCGCGCGCCGCACGCTGCCGGTCGTTGCCGGCGCCGAGGCGGCCGGCGAGGTCGTCAAGGTCGGGAGCGGGGTCACGGGGTTGCAGGCCGGCGACATCGTCGCGCCCTATGGCGCAAGAACCTGCGGCACCTGTCCGGCCTGCGCCGCGGGCCGCGACAACCTCTGCGATACGCTCGACGGCATGTTCGGCTTCCACATCGACGGGTTCCTGCGCGAGTACGCCAACGTTCCGGCGCGCCTCGCCGTCAAGGCGCCACCGGGCCTCGACGCCGTCTCCGCCTCGCTGACGCCGATTACCTTCGGCACCTGCGAGCACATGCTGTTCGACAACGCGAAGCTCGCGGCCGGCGAGACGGTGCTCGTACAGGCGGGCGGCAGCGGCATCGGCAGCGCCGCCATCCAGCTCTGCAAGGCGGCGGGCGCGACGGTGATCGCGACCGTGGGCAGCGACGACAAGGTCGAGAAGGCGAAGGCGCTCGGCGCCGACCACGTGATCAACTACACGAAGGAGCGCTTCGAAGGCCGGGTGAGAAAGCTCACCGGGCGGCGAGGGGTCGACGTGGTGTTCGAGCACGTCGGTCCCGCGACCTGGGCCGGCAGCCTGCTCTCGATGGCCCGTGGAGCGCGCCTCGTCACGTGCGGATCGACGACCGGCATCACGGCCGATACCAATTTGAACCTTCTCTACCAGCAGCAGCTGAAGCTCTTCGGCAGTTTCGGCTGCTCGCTGCGAAACATGGCCGACGCGATGGCCAAGCTGGCGGCCGGCACGGTGAAGCCCGTCATTGACACCAGGGTGACGCTCGACGACATCGCCACCGGCCTCAAGCGCCTGGAGAGCCGCGAGGTGTTTGGAAAAATCATCGTCGAGCTGTAGGCAACGTGAGGAACCGGCGGTCCGCCGCCGCCCGGCCCATACCAAGGGTGAGATCGGAAACATGCAGGATCAAGCGACCGACGTATGGGTGACGGGCATCGGGCTCGTGAGCTCCCTCGGCGACGGCAAGACGGCGCACGTCGAGAAGCTCGCGTCCGAGGCTGTCCGTCCGGTGCTGAACGAGACGACCTATAGCCCCTACACCGTGCATCCCCTTGCCGAGGTCGACCTCGGCCGCCAGATCGCCAAGAAGTCGGACCAGCGTCAGATGGAGCCGTGGCAGAGGATCGGCGTCTACGCCGCCGGCCAGGCGCTCGAGGACGCGGGCGTCAAGGGTGACGCCGGCCTGCTCGGCAAGACCAATCTCGTCGTCGCCGCCGGCAGCGGTGAGCGAGACACGGCGGTCGACGCCAAGATCCTCGCCACCATCGGCACGAGCGACACCGCCCTCCTCGCCAAGGAGGTCCTGCCGACCGCGCTCCGTCCCACGCTCTTTCTTGCCCAGCTCTCGAACCTGCTCGCCGGCAACATATCGATCGTCCACAACGTGACCGGCTCCTCGCGCACCTTCATGGGCGAGGAGATGGCCGGCATGTCGGCGATCGAGAACGCGGTTCGGCGTATTGGGGCCGGACAGGGCGAGCTGTTCCTCGTCGGCGGCGCGTTGAACGCCGAGCGCGAGGATCTGCTCCTCGAATACGAGCTAGGCCGCAATTTGTGGTCGAAGCCGTTTCGCGGCGTGTGGGAGCGCAGGGAGGACGGTGGCGGCTACGTGCCCGGCAGCATGGGGGCCTTCCTCGTGCTCGAGGCCCGCTCGCACGCCGAGGCCCGCGGCCGCAAGCCGTACGCTCGCATCGCGGGCGTCGGGTCCGACCGCTCGCGCCGCAATCCCGGCGATGTCACCAAGACGCTCGACTCGCTGGCCAGGGACGTCGCGCCTGCGGGCACCTTCGCGGTGCTGAGCGGCGCCTGCGGCGTGGAGACGGCAACCTCCGAGGAGCAGGCGTGGCTTTCCAAGCTCTCTGCCGATGGGCGCGCCTCGGGGGTCCGTGCCTACGGTAGCCTCCTCGGCCACGGTGTCGAGGCGCACTTCCCGGCTGGCATTGCGCTCGCCGCGCTCGCCATCGACGGCGGCAAGTTTTATCCGCCGTTCGGCGGGCCGGACCTGGAGCGACCCGCGGCAGGACCTTGCGAGCGCGTGCTCGTAACTGCGGTCGGCCACGGCCACGGCGAGGCGCTGGCCCTGCTCGACCAGGCAATCTGAGGAACGCCCATGACTAAAGCACTCGATAGCACGGGCCGCCCTCTCGTTGCCGTCACCGGTATGGGCATCGTCACCTCGCTCGGTCGCGGCAAGGACGAGAACTGGAAACGGCTCACCGCCGGGGAGTCCGGCATCAAGACCATCACGCGCTTCCCGATCGAGGGCCTGCGCACCACCATGGCAGGCTGCGTCGAGTGCATTCCCGTCGAGCCCATGTCGGCGCCGGCGCTGACCATCGCCATGGCCGAGGCGGCCGCAGCCGAGGCCCTCGCCGAGTCGGGTCTTGGCAGCGGCCCGAGCTTTCCTGGGCCGCTCTACGTTGCAACGCCGCCCGCCGAGCTCGAATGGCCGCAGCGCCGCGCACTCTACGAGCGCGACGCGGAGCCGGGCGCCAGTGGCTACCGGCGCCTCCTCGCCGCCGCACGCACGGGCGAGTTCAAGAACATGACGCGGCTGTTCCAGTTCTCGAGCGTCGCCGATGCGCTCGCCGATCGCTTCGGCCCGCGCGGGCTGCCGATCTCCGTCTCGACCGCCTGCGCGTCGGGGGCCAGCGCCATTCAGCTCGGCGTCGAGGCCATCCGCCGCGGCGAAGCGGAAACGGCGCTCGCCATCGGCACCGATAGCTCGGTGCAGATCGAGGCGCTGATCCGCTTCTCGCTCCTGTCCGCGCTCTCGACCCGCTGCGCCACCCCCGAGAGGGCGTCGCGGCCCTTCTCCAAGGACCGTGACGGCTTCGTGATGGCCGAGGGCGCGGGCGCCCTCGTGCTCGAGACGCTCGACCGGGCGCGGGCCCGCGGCGCGCGCGTCATCGGTCTCGTGAGAGGTTGCGGCGAGATGGCGGACGATTACCACCGCACCCGCTCACGGCCCGACGGCACGGCCATCATCGGCGCCATCGAGCGTGCGCTCGACGACGCAGGCGCCCGGCCCGAGGAGATCGGCTACGTCAACGCGCACGGCACCTCGACGCCCGAGAACGACAAGATGGAGTACATCTCGCTCGCAGCCGTGCTCGGTGATCATCTAGCGAAAACCCCGGTCAGCTCGTCGAAGTCCATGATCGGCCACACGCTGTCGGCGGCCGGCGCCATCGAGGCCGTGATCTCGCTCTTGACCATCGACCGCGGCATGATCCCGCCGACCATCAACTACGACACCCCCGACCCCGAGATCCCCCTCGACGTGGTGCCCGGCGTGGCGCGCAAGGGCGTTGTGCGCAATGTGCTCTCGAACTCGTTCGGGTTCGGCGGCCAGAACGTCTGTCTCGTGCTCGGCGCGGCCCCCGAGGCGTGACGACGCCTGGGCATGACGCCGTGCGCACTCGCGGGCAGCCCGTGACGGCAACGCTGCCCGGCCCTTCGGGTCTGTTGCCGCCTTGCCGGGCCCCGCGGTCCCGCGCCGGAACCGCGCGGCACACTTGCGTCCGTGCCAGGCTTGGCCTATGCGCCCACCTGTCCCGACGCGAAGGCGCATATGATCCACCTCGACAACATCTCCAAGCAAAACGGCCACCAGATCCTGTTCATCGGCGCCTCGGCCGCACTGTTCAGGGGCGAGAAGGTGGGCCTCGTCGGCCCCAACGGTGCCGGCAAGTCGACGCTGTTCCGCATGATCGTGGGCGACGAGGAGCCCGACGAGGGCCAGGTCTCGGTCGATCGCGGCATCACCGTCGGCTACTTCAGCCAGGACGTCGGCGAAATGTCGGGGCGAAGCGCCGTCGCCGAGGTCATGGACGGCGCTGGGCCCGTGTCGGAGGTCGCGGCCGAGCTGTCTGAGCTCGAGGCCGCCCTGGCCGATCCCGACAGGGCCGACGAGATGGAGGCGCTCGTCGAGCGCTACGGCGAGGTGCAGGGCCGCTTCGAAGGGCTCGGCGGCTACGCCCTCGAGGGTCGCGCGCGCGAGGTGCTGGCCGGGTTGTCTTTTACCCAAGAGATGATGGATGGCGACGTCGGAGCCCTCTCGGGCGGCTGGAAGATGCGGGTGGCGCTGGCCCGCATCCTGCTCATGCGTCCCGACGCCATGCTCCTCGACGAGCCCTCCAACCACCTCGACATCGAAAGTCTGATCTGGCTCGAGCAGTTCCTCAAGGATTACGAAGGCGCACTCATCATGACCTCGCACGACCGCGAGTTCATGGACCGCATCGTGACCAAGATCATCGAGATCGACGCCGGCGAGCTTACCACGTATTCGGGCGGCTACGAGTTCTACGTGGCGCAGCGCGCGCTCGCCGACGAGCAGCAGCAGGCCCAGTTCGAGCGCCAGCAGGCCATGCTCGCCAAGGAGATGCGCTTCATCGAGCGCTTCAAGGCCCGCGCCTCGCACGCCGCCCAGGTGCAGAGCCGTGTCAAGACCCTGGAGAAGATCGAGCGCGTCGAGCCGCCAAAGCGCCGTCAGACGATCCTGTTCGACTTCCCGCCCGCACCACGCTCGGGTGAGGACGTGGCGACACTGAAAGGCGTCGTGAAGCGCTACGGCAGCCGCACGATCTACGACGGGCTCGACTTCCAGGTGCGCCGCCGCGAGCGCTGGTGCGTGATGGGCGTCAACGGCGCCGGCAAGTCGACACTCCTGAAGCTCGTCGCAGGGGCCGCAGAGCCCGATGCCGGAACGGTCGTGATCGGCGCCAGCGTCAAGATGGGCTACTTCGCCCAGCACGCCATGGACCTCATCGACGGCGAGCGGACAGTGTTCGAGACGCTCGAGGACGCGTTCCCACAGGCGGGGCAGGGCTCGCTCCGGACGCTTGCCGGCTGCTTCGGCTTCTCGGGCGACGACGTCGAGAAGCGCTGCCGGGTGCTTTCGGGCGGCGAGAAGGCGCGGCTCGTGATGGCATTGATGCTGTTCGACCCGCCGAACTTCCTGGTCCTCGACGAGCCGACCAACCACCTCGACATGGCGACCAAGGAGATGCTCATCGTCGCGCTCTCGCGCTTCGAGGGTGCGATGCTCTTTGTCTCCCATGACCGGCACTTTCTGGCCGCGCTGTCGAACCGGGTGCTCGAGCTCACTCCCGAAGGCCTCCACGCATACGCCGGCGGCTATTCCGAGTACGTCGAGCGCACCGGTCACGAGGCGCCGGGCTTGCGGAGCTGACCGGGTTCCGGTCTTGCCGCCGCAGAAACGTCGTCCTGTTCCCTGTGGAATAGGTCGCTCGCCTGGAGCATGCTGAACCTCTTCCGGAGTGCCGTTGACCGTCGGCCCTGTGGATCGCGGGTGCCCGCGAGGAGGACGAGATCGTGCCGGATCGCCATGAGCAGGGGAGCACGAGCCTGCCGGCCGAGCTGATCGCTGCCGGCGTCAGGCTTTATGCCGAGCGGTTGCGCGCGCTCATGCGTCTCGCCGTCCGCAACCTGGTGCATGACCACGTGTCGCTAGCCGTGACCCTGACCGGCATCGCTTTTGCCGTGGTTCTGCTCTCGGGGCACCTCGGGCTATACGTCGCCTCCGAGCGCGTCATCGTCGGCATGCATGACCGCTTCGAGGCCGACCTCTGGGTCGTGCCGAAAGGCTCCGAGAGCTTTGATGCCGCCACCCTGATGGAGGGCCGCGAGCGCTACAAGGCGCTTGCGACAGTGGGGGTCGAGCAGGTCGAGGAGCTCGTCGCCGGTTACGCCCCGTGGCGCAAGCCCTCGGGCGGTTGGACGGCCGTCATGGTCGTCGGCTCCGACCGCAAGGAGCCCGGACCCGGAGCCTGGCGCATCGTCGCCGGGCGCCTGGCGTCACTGAAGGCACCTGGTTCCATCGCCGTCGACGACACCTACCTCGAGGACCTCGGGGTCGGAAAAATCGGCGATTCTGCAGAAATTGATGGTGTTCGCGTCAAGATCCGCGCCATGAGCCACGGTGTGCGCGCGTTCACCACCATTCCCTACGTTTTCACGTCGGTCGCCGGAGCACGCCAGCTGATGGAGGCGAGCAAGCTCGAGGCGAGCTTTCTCCTCGTCACGCTAACCCCGGGCGCCGACGCGGAGCGCGTGAAGAGGAACCTCGCCAAGCGGATCGACGGCGCGGAGGTGCTGACTCAGGCCGAGTTCCGCGAGCGCAGCCTTGATTACTGGCTGTTCGAGACCGGCGCCGGCTCGTCCCTCATCGGCGGCGCGCTGATCGGCCTCGTCATTGGGATGGTGATCGTTGCGCAGACCCTCTACGGCAGCACCAAGGACCACTTGAACGAGTTTGCGACGCTGCGCGCGCTCGGCGCATCTGCCAGCTACATCAATACGGTCATCGTGGTCCAGGCCCTGATTGCGGGTCTCGCCGGCTATGCCGTCGGACTTGCCGTGACGCTCCTTCTCGTCTGGGCTTCCGAGGGTTCGAGCCTCGACATCGCCATAACGCCGGAGCTGGCCGCAGCGGTGCTCGTGATCACGCTCCTGATGTGCATCGTAGCATCAGCGGCCGCCATCCGTCAGATCACCCGCCTCGACCCGGCAAGCGTATTCTCGCGCTAGCAGACAATTCTCAATCACAGCCGTGCCGCTGATCTGAGCGCAAGCACCTCGATGCGCTCCGGCACGGCACGAGCGCCTGCAACCAGCCGGACAGCGCTCGTCGGGGAGCGAGTATGTGCGTCGGTCCTCGGTGGCGATGCGTGTGCTTGCGAGAGAAGGACGCGGTCTCCTGGCAGTTTCCCGCGGAACCGCAGCTCGCCTTGAGGTGCGTCGCGCGCTCCGGAACACGTCGCCAAACAGCCGAGAAACGACAGCCTGTCTCCGCCGGAACAGCACCTCGATGAACAGAGCCTTAATGCTCACTCCCACAAGCCGGCAACGCAATCAGGCGGTGCCTGGCAGCTGAGGCCCAACTGGGCGAATTCATTTCCGGGAGTTTGCCGTCATGACCAAGCCTGCCGCCAAGTCCTACAAGACCTATCGCGAGCCCATCGCCATTGTCGGCATCGGCTGCCGTCTTCCCGGTAGCTCGAATAGCCCGCACGCATTTTTCGAGTTCCTGAAGTCCAAGAATTCGGCCATCCGCGAGATCCCCGAGGATCGCTGGTCCATCGACAGCTTCTACGACACCGAGCCCGGCGTCACGGGCAAGGCGACGAGCAAGTGGGGCGGCTTCATCGACGACGTCTACGGTTTCGACCCTTCGTTCTTCGACATCTCCCCGCGCGAGGTCGAGAGCATGGACCCGCAGCAGGCCTGTCTGTTGCAGGTGGTTTACCAGGCCATGCAGGACGGCGGCGTTACCATGGAGCAGGCGACCCGCGCCGTCACCGGCGTCTTCGTCGGCATCACCACCTCGGACTTCCGCTCGCTGCGCGAGACCGAGCAGATGGCGCCCACCGCCGACATCTACGCCGGCACCGGCACCACGCTCTGCATCGCCGCCAACCGCATCTCACACCGCTTCAATCTGCGCGGCCCCAGCATGGCGATCGACACTGCCTGCTCCTCGTCGATGGTCGCCGTCGACCTCGCCTGTCGCAACATCGACGACGGCACGTGTGACATGGCGATCGCTTGCGGAGCCCAGTTGAACGCGTCTCCCGCCACGTTCGCTGTGTTCGCCAACTCCAATATGCTGTCGCCGACGGGACGCATCTCCACCTTCGATGCCTCCGCCAACGGGTATGTGCGCGGCGAGGGCTTCGGTGCCGTGGTCCTGAAGCCCCTCTCCCGTGCTCTCGCCGATGGTGACGACATCTACGCCTTGATCCGCGCCACCCTCGTCAACCAGGACGGCCGCACGCAGACGTTGACCTCGCCGTCGCAGGAGGCGCAGATGGACATGCTGACGAGGCTCTGCGCCACGGCCGGCGTCGATCCTGCTCACGTCGGTTATGTCGAGTGCCACGGCACCGGCACGCCGACCGGCGATCCGATCGAGGCCGGCGCCGTCGGCCGCGTGTTCGCCAAGGAGCGCCGCCTCGAGCCCCTCATGATCGGCTCCGTGAAGCCGAATGTCGGCCACCTCGAGTCCGCCGCTGGCATCACCGGCCTCATCAAAGGCGCCATGATCGCCAAGACTGGGCTCGTGCCGCCGAACGTCAACTTTGCCAGCCCGAACCCCAAGATCCCCTTCGACGCGCTCAACATCGAGGTTCCGCTCGACGTTCGCGAGTTGCCCGAGATCGACGGCAAGAAGCTCGTGGTCGTGAACTCCTTCGGCTTCGGCGGCACGAATGCCTGCGCCATGCTCGAGGCTTGGCGTCCGGCGGCGTTGCCGGCCGAGGTCCAGGCCAAGCCGCTCCGCGCGGAGGCGAAGAGCATGGCGAGGCCTGCGTCCAAAGCTGTCGGACGCGCCCGCAAGCCGGCCGCCTTGGCAGCTTGAGTGCCCGCACGTTCGGGCTTCCGGCCAAATCCTCCTGCTGGGCTAAGCAAAAGTGCTTGCTGCCGGCCCTCGCAGGGGGCATCGTCGAAGCACCGACCTTCTAAGCCGTTTTCGTTCACCAATTCCAATTCATCAGGGGTCGCAACCATGATCGAGTCTCGCGCTGCCACTCGTCCGTTCCCGCTCTCCGCCACCTCGGAAGAGGCTCTCAGGGCCTACGCCGGTGCTCTCGCCAAGAGTCTTGAGGCGGGCACGCCGCTCGCCGACCTCGATCTTGCCGAGCTGACGGGAGCCATCGCCCATCGTCGTGACCACCTCTCCCGCCGCGCCGTCTTCGTCGCCGACGACACGGCGGGCCTCTGTTCGCTACTCGACGCCTTCGCCAAGGGGACACACCAGAACGCGAAGCCGGACGTCGCGCCGCCGTCGGTCGTCACCGGCAACGCGTTCGGCGATCGGCAGGTCTGCTTCACGTTCTCCGGACAAGGCAGCCAGTGGTGGGGCATGGGCCGCGGCCTCATGGAGAGCGAGCCCGTCTATCGCGCGTCGCTCGAAGCCTTCGACGAGCTGTTCGTGCCGCTCTCGGGCTGGTCGGTGATCGAGGCGATGTCGAAAAGCGAGAGCGAGTCCGAGGTCGATCGTTCCGCCGTCACCCAGCCGACGATTTGCGCTTTGCAGATTGCGCTCGCAGCCCTCTGGCGCCACTGGGGCGTCAGGCCGGCCATGGTGGTCGGGCACAGCTTGGGCGAGGTCGCCGCTGCTCACGTCGCCGGCGCCATCGATCTCGACACCGCAGTCCGCTACATCCACACCCGCAGCCTCATGGGCTCGAAGGCATCCGGTACTGGTGCCATGGCCGTCGTCGGGCTTCCCGAAGGCGAGCTGCGGGCGCTGCTCCCAGAGGACGGCTCGGTCGAGATCGCCGGCTTCAACGCGCCCGCGACGCTCACCATCACCGGAACGGCGGACGCCGTTGCTGCCTTCGTCGCCACGCTCGAGGCCGAGCGCCCTGAGGTCATGACCCGCGAGGTCAGGACCGACACGGCCTGGCACAGCCAGTTGCTCGAGGCGGGCGAGGCCTGGTTCCGCAAGTCTGTCGGCGACATCGATTTCGAAACGCCGACGATCCCCTTCATCTCGACGGTCACCGGCCGTCCCGAATGCCGCCTCGACACCGACTATTGGTGGAGCAATCTGCGCCAGCCCGTGCGCTTCTCGGACGCCATCGGCACCGCGGCGGCGCTCGGCGCCAACATCTTCCTCGAGCTCTGCCCCCACCGCACGCTCGCCGGCCCCACCACCCAGAGCGCGGCCGCGGTCGGCGCAAATCCGGCCGTCGTCGTATCCTTGAACCGGAAACACGACGACCACTGGGCGATGGCCGCGGCGCTGGGCGAGCTTTACGTGCGCGGCGTTGCCATCGACTGGAACTCGGTCGCACCGCGCACGTCGAGCAATATCGCGCTACCCCTCTATCCGTGGAACAACGCGCGCTACGCCAAGATTCCCGAGGAAGCGGAGGTCTACCTCTACGAGAAAGCCTCGCACCCGCTGCTCGGGCGGCGCCTGGGCGGTCCCACGAAGGCCTGGCGCACGGTAGTGAACTTGAAGAACTTCCGCTTCATCGCCGATCACCGGCTGCGCGACGAGTGCCTGTTCCCTGCCGCCGGCTACATGGAGATCATGCTCGCCGCCGGTATGGAGATCTTCGGCAAGGGTCCGATCGAGCTCGAGCACGTGAAGATTTACGAGGCGATGTTCATCCGCCAGGAGGGGAGCCTCGTCGTCCAGACCGTCTATGAGCCCGATCGCTCGATGCTGCGCATCTACTCGCGCGGTGAGGAGAAGGGCGCTGAATGGGTGTTGCGTTCGGAAGGCCGCGTGCGCCAGCGTGATACCGCGGTCGCCGAGGGGTCGCCGCAGGCTATGACACAGCCGATCCGTTTTCCGAAGGAGTTCTGGTATCTGAATTCCGGGCCGCAGGCCTTCATCGAGTTCGGCCCCATGTTCCAGTGCGTCGAGAGCGTCACCGTCGAGACCAACGGCTATCGCGCGGTGAGTGAGCTTTCGATGCCTGCGTCGCTCAAGCCGCGCGCCAAGGATTACCTGGCGCACCCGGCTCTCCTCGACGCCGGCCTGCAGATGACCGATCACAATATTGCAACGCTTGGCGCCGAGATCGGCTCCTACAGTGCAGATGGCCGCTTCATTGGCAACACGCACTCGATCCCGTCCGAGATCCGTCGCCTCCTGTTCCTGGCGCCCTTGACCGAGAGCATGACCCTCGAGGTCAAGCATAAGATCAGGGACTACCTGCCGGTCGGCAATACGGGCGTATTCCGCGACGCCTCGGGCCGCGCGCTCGCCGTCATCGAGGACGTGATCACGAAGCGCGTGCCGATCACCGCGCGGGCTGCAGCCGAGGAAGGCGTTGTGCCCCCTGATGTGCTCGAGGAGTGTTATGTGCCCGTCACCCTCGGCAAGCCGATGGTCCTGCCGGCCGACGGATCAGCCCGCTTCCTCGTCATGGCCGACGCGGCCGGGCGCTGCGATCGGCTCGTTGCGGCCTTGAAGGCTGCAGGCGCGGCGGTCGACGTCGTCCGACGCAACGAGCTCGCCTCGGGCGATCTCGCCGGCGTGCGCGAGCTGGTCGAGGCCGCGCTCGCTCGCGCACCGGGGTCGGCGACCGTCGTCTACGGCTGGTCGCTCGATCAGCCGGAGCTTCCGGTCGACGCTGCCGCCGAAGCGGTCGTCGAGGCTGCTGGACGCGACATCGAAGGTCTCATCGCGGTCGGTCAGGTGATCGACGCCACCAAGGACCGCGGGCTCGTTTCCGCGCTCGTGGTCCTGACCGAGAAGGCGCGCACGCTGCCGGCTGACGGTCCGATGACCCTTGCCTCCCTGGTTCAGGCGCCGCTCGTCGGTCTCTCGCGCACCATCCAGACCGAGTGCGATACGACGCCCGTGCTCGAGATCGACGTCGACGGGGCGGCACTCGATGCACCGGAGGTGATTATCTCGGCTCTGATCGGGGAGGGCCGCACCGAGAGCGAGGTCGTGCTCCGGAACGGCGAGGCATTCGCACCTCGCGTCGAGCGCCGCGATATCGACGATCTACCGGCCCGCACAATCACCATTCCGGCCGAGGACACGCGGACCAACTTCCTCGTCACCATGAAGGCGCCGGGCATCATCGACGCCCTTGAGCTGCGCGAGATCGACCTGCCCGAGCTGGGCGAGGGCGAGGTTCTCGTCGCCATCAAGGCCGTCGGCTTGAACTTCCGCGACGTCATGGCGGTCACCGGCCTCCTGCCGGCCGAGGCCGAGCCCGACGCCGCCTACCGCAACCTGGGCCTCGAGTTCGGCGGTATCGTCGCCGCTGTTGGTAAGGGCGTCACGGACTGGAAGCCGGGCGACCGCGTTATGGGCAACTACCGCCGCTGCCTGCAGCGCTTCATCAGGACGTCGCCGGCTGCCCTGTCGCGGGTGCCGGATCACGTGACGCTCGAAGGTGCAGCCACGGTACCGACAGTGTTCTCCACCGCCCACTACGCGCTGAACCACGTCGCGCGACTGAAGAAGGGCGACCGCATCTTGATCCATGTCGCGACTGGCGGCGTCGGGCTTGCGGCCATCCAGCTCGCGAGGAAGGTGGGGGCCGAGATCTACGCCACCGCCGGCAGTGAGGAGAAGCGAGCCTTCCTGCGCTCGCTCGGCATCGAGCACGTCATGAGCTCGCGCAATCTCGACTTCGCCGAGGAGGTGATGCGGCTGACGGGTGGCCGCGGCGTCGACGTGATCCTGAACTCGCTCCCCACCGCCTTCATCCAGAAGGGTCTCGAGATCCTGGCGCCCTATGGCCGCTTCATCGAGATCGGCAAGCGTGACGTCTACAACGACACCGCGATCGGTCTGAAGGCGCTGCGCCGCAACGTCCAGCTCGCGGTTCTCGACCTCGCCAACCTCGGCTTCGACAACCCGCGCTTTCTCGGTGAGCTTCTGGCCGAGGTCGGCGGCATGCTGGAGAAGCGCGAGATCGAGCCTCTGGCTCTCACCACATACCCTGTCTCACGGGTCGCCGATGCGTTTCGCTACATGCAGCAGGCGCGCCATATCGGCAAGGTCGTCGTCACCTTCGACGAGCCGTCCGTGCGCGTGAAGGTCGCAACCGACCGGCCGTTCCGTCTCGACCGCAACGCGTCCTATCTCGTCACTGGCGGCTCGCGAGGCTTTGGTGTCGCTGTCGGCCAGTGGCTGGCAGAGGCCGGCGCCGGCCGCGTCGTTCTCGCCTCGCGCTCCGGGCGTACGGACCCCGACGAGGAGGCGCGTGTCGCCGCCATCCGGGCGGCAGGTGCCGAGGTCGAGACCGTCGCACTGGACGTGGCGAGCGGCAAGGCCGTGACCGCCCTCGTCAAGAAGCTCGTGCGCTCGAAGAAGCCCTTGAAAGGTGTCGTCCACGGCGCCGCGGTCATCGAGGACGCCTTCCTCGGCCAGCTCGACGAGGCGCTGATCGGTCGCGTCGTGACCCCCAAGGTCGCGGGCGCCTGGAACCTCCATCGGGCATTGGCCGCGGCCGGTGCCGAGGTCGACTTCCTGGTCTCCTTCTCCTCCACCTCCCAACTCATGGGCTCGCGCGGACAGGCCAACTACGCCGCCGCCAACGCCTTCCTGGACGCCTTTGCCAATTGGCGCCGCGGCCAGGGCAAGGCGGGCTTCACCGTCGATTGGGGCCCGCTCGGCGGCTCGGGTTTCGTTGCCCGTAACGAGCAGCTCGCGAGCTACATGGCGAGCATGGGCCTTCATCTCGTCAACGACAGCGATGCGACCCGCATCCTCGGCCAGATGCTGAACGTCGACCGCGCGTCGCTGGCATGTACGGCGATGGACTGGTCGAAGTTCAAACGCACCAACGCCGGCATCGACAAGAACCCGCGCATGGCGCCGCTCGTCGCCGGAACGGGTTCCTCCAAGACCCGCATCCGCGCCGAGATCGTGGCGCTGCCGAGGCCCGAGTGGCCGGCGCGGCTGGCCCAATTCGTCAAAGGCGAGATCGGCAAGGTCCTCAAGATCGAAGTCGGCGCGGTCGAGAGCGGCCGGCCCATGTCGGAACTCGGCCTCGACAGCCTATCGTCGTTCGAGCTGAAGAGCATGATCGAGGACGAGCTCGGGCTTCAGATGTCGGTCAGCCAGTTCCTCCAGGCCTCGACCGTCGACAAGCTCGTCACCCTCGTCGCCGGTATCATCGACGCGCAGGTGGCTGCGGCCGAGAGCGCCGGCCAGGCGGCGTCGGACGGGGCGGATGTCACGGCCGGCGAGACCGGCGGCCGCTTCGTGCCGTCTGAACGTCAGCTCGGCCTCCTCGGCATCGAGACGGGTCGGCTCACGACGGATGGCGCGCGCGCCGCGCTTCGCGCAACGGTCGTGCTCGAGGTCAAGCCCCGGATCGATCCTGCCAAGGCCGAAGCGGCGCTGGCGACGCTCGCCGGGCGTCACCCGATGCTGCGCCTTGTGGTCGAGGGGCTCGAGGCCGGTGCGCAGCCCATGCTTTCGCTCGGCCTAGCCCCGCAGCTCGCCATCCACCGCAAGCGCGAAGCGGAGGTCGACTGTCCACTCGATGTCGCTGCCGATGGCCTCGTGCGCTTCCACCTCGTCGACGGCAAGGCTGGCTCTACCCTCGTTGCTCACGCCCACGCGTCGGCCCTCGACCGCTCGTCGCTACTCCTGATCGCTCGCGAGCTCGCCGCCCTGGCGAGCGGCGCCGAGATGGGGCGTTCGGCCGACGAGGAGGCGGTGTTCGCCGCCGTCGCCAGGAGCCGCTACGATGCCGAGGCGCCGGTGTCGATCGCGCACCGCGCCTTCTGGTCCGAGACCCTGATGCCGTGGACCTCGGAGCTGAAGCTCGGGTCCCGTCGTCGCCCGGTCGCCCTCCCGGGGCTGGGCCGCACGCAGGGAATTCGTAAGACAGAGGCCATTGCGGTGGATGCCGCGTTGCTCGCGGACACGGCTGACGCCGATCGGGAAAGCCTGCTCATGACGGCCTTCGCCCTCGCCCTCGCCGACGTGTCGAAGAGCACGGGTTTCACCGTCGACTGGCACCGTCCGCACAAGCCTGAGGACGGCGCCAAAGCCGGACCGTTCGAGGTCGATCTTCCGGTGCCATTCCGCATTGCACCGGCCACGAGCGCCGCAGCCGTGCTCCAGCGCACCCGGCGGCAGATGTGGGCAATCGACAAGCATCGCGACTTCGACAGCCTCGCCGTCGAGCGCGTGATGCGGAGCGAGTTGCTTGCTGCCGGCCAATGTGCGCCTCAGGCCATGTTCTCCTATTCGGTCGATAGCGCCGCCGAGGCACCGACGGGCCGCAAGGGAGCGGGGGCAGCCAGGATCTCGGGCGGTCTCGTCGATGGCGGCGGTCTCTTGCACGATGTCGCGCTCGAGGTGAGGTGCTCGAACAGCGGGCTTACGGCGAGCCTCGCCTGCGACGCGGATGCCGTCTCGCCCGCCATTGCCAAGGCCATCGCCGAGGCCCTCGTCAGCCGCCTCGCCGAGTTGACCGGACACGCGGTTCCCGCCAAAACGGCCAAGTCCCGCCGGGCGCCTGCGAGGCCCGAGGCACAACACGTCGAAGGCTGAGCCGTCGTGGGCGTACCGGCCATTGGCACCGGCCGAGGGGAGATGAGCAGGGAGACGGCCGTGAGCACTCCATCCGTTGCGAAGCGCCTGGCCGACTACCCGGCCGGGCGCTTCGAGCGTGCGGTCCTCGATGGGATCAGCGATCCCGCGGCGACCGACATCTTCCGTTCGAGCTGGATCATTTCCCAGGCGCTGCGCATTTCGAAGCCGATCGACGCGACCCGCCTCGCGACCGCCTTTCGCCAGGTTGTCGAACGCCACGACACGTTGCGGGCCCGATTTCAGAGGCGGGCCGGGGGCTGGCGGCTGGTGGTCGAGGATCGCCACCGCACGGGCCCCACCGTCACCGACCTTTGCAAGGCCACGGACGCCGAGATCCACGAGTTCATCGCAAGAGCGCGCGCCGAGCCCTTCGATGTCGAGACCGGCCCTCTGTTCCGCGTCGATCTCCTGAAGTGCGGAACGCGCGGCGACATTCTGCTTCTGCGCGTCCATCACCTCGTCACCGATGGCTGGTCGCAGATCGTCGTGTTCGACGAGCTTATTCGCGCCGGCTTCGGCCTGCCCTTCGCCGGCAGCAAGCCGATCGGCTACGGAGCCTATCTGGAGCGCTTCGAGAAGGCGGCGGCTCCGGCCCAGGAAGCCAAGAACGAGGCCTACTGGCGCCGCTTGCTGTTGCCACCGTTGCCGATGCCGCATCTCGGACGGGCCGCCAAGGGTCTGGCGCCAAATCTTACCAGCATACTGCTGGGGCCCACCGCACGACTGACTGCAACGCTCGGCCCGGAGCAATTGCAGCGCCTCAGAGCAATCGCCAAAGACGCGGGCTTCACCATCAACAACTTGGTCGGTGCCGCTTTCGCCCGCGTGCTGGCCGCAGCGGGCGGCGTCGACGGCATCTATTTCAATACTCCGTTCGCAGGCCGGACTGCGCTCGAGATGCGCTCTTTCGTCGGCCTTGCCTGCGAGTACGTGCCTGTCCGCTGCGACGTGAAGAGATGGGCCACGCTGCCCGCGCTCGCCCGCGCCATTGGCGAGCAGATGAGGGAGAGCTACCAGCACGTGCCGGCCGCGGTGACGAAATGCGATGCTGCCTTCGACGCTCTCGTCGCTGAGGGCGGCGGCCATCTGCGCCAGTTCGAGTGCGGCATGCTGCTGCCCGAGACCGCCGCCAAGGGCTCGCTTATCGCCCCCATGCTCGACGGTGAGCTGGGGCGCGTGATCCGGGTGGGACCGGTCGAGATCGAGTGGCTCGAGGCTGCGGGTACGCGTGCCGACGCGGCCGAGTTTGACTTGCGCATCGTGGAGCGCAAGGGCGGACTCGACCTCATCCTGAACTACGATACGGTCGCCTTCACGGGAGCCGAGGCTCAGGCTCTCTTCGATCGGGTCGTCGCCGATCTGGCCTCGCTTGGCGGCTGAGCCTGGCCCGTTCCGCAATCATGGTCGTGCAATCGCTACGATCGGCTCGGCCAAGCTGGCCGTCGCGTTGCCGGTCGGGTCGCATCTCGTTCCTCTCGCGACTTGAGCGCCCGGACCTCAGCCAGCGGGCTGAGCGGTCTCGGCCGCGGTGCTCGCCGGTAGCCAGGCGAGCGCAATGGCCGCGAGGATCATGAGACCCACGGCAATTGCGGCGAGAAGCGTCCGCGCGCTCGCAATCTCCATGAGCCCTCCGAAAAGCACGAGTGCCACCGGCGTCGAGCCGAGGACGAGCGCGCCAGCGATCGACTGCACGTCGGCACGCAGCACCCTCGGCGGCCGGCTCTGAAACAGTGTGGCGGCGATCGGCGCGACGATGCCGGCAGGGAGACCGCATACGAAGCCTGCGAGCGCCAGCAGCGGGGGCTCGGGTCCGAGCGCCATCGTGCTCGCGCCTAGGCCGAGCATCGCGAACGCGGCCGCAACCACCTCGCGCACCGGGAACCCGCGTCCGGAGGTGGCGGTGACGGTCGCGCCCGTGAGGCTGCCGATGGCGCCGGCGGCGAGGAACCAAGCGACGGCGCTCGGATCGAGGCCGGCGTCATGCACGGCGCGGGGAAGGATGACGAGTTGGATCGCGGCGAAAAAGGCGATGACGACGCTGAACAGAGCCGTCAGCGGCAGAAGGACCCTATCCCCTCTGAGGAACGCCATGACCTCTCGTGGACCGATCGAGCATGCTGCCGCGACACGGCGAAACGCCGGCAGCGACCACGTCAGGGCCAGTGCGGCGAGAAGGGAGATGCCGGCCACCGCGGCGGTAGCCCCCGCCGGTCCGAGTGCGATCACGATGACGGCGCCCGCCGCCGGGCCGGCGAGCGCGGCCAAGTGGTCGAGCGTGTCGTCGAGGGCGTTGAGCTTGAGGAGGTCGAAGCGCGCGATGCGGGCGACCTCGGGATAGTTGGTCTCGGACGCGATGCTGGCCGGTCCCTCGAGTATGGCGCCCATGGCGCCCACGAGGGTCACGATCAGAGGATCAGCATTGCCGGCCAGGAACAGTGAGGCCACGATCAGGCTCGAAAGCGAGGTTGCCCAAGCGCCACTGAGTGCCACGTTGCGCGCTCCGAAGCGCGCGATCAGCCGGCCGGCGAAGAAGGTACCGAGGACCAGCACGGCCACGTGCGAGCCGATGACGGTGCCGGCCCAGGCACTGCTGCCGGTCTCTTGCAGGATGCCCCAGCCGTAAATGATGCCGGCCATATGGTCGGCGAGTCTGCCGAGCCCGCTCTGGACGAGAAGGCCGCCCATCGGCCGTTTGCTGCTGACGAAGTTCATGCCCGCGCCCCGACGATCCGCGGCCCCCTGAACCGAGGCCAGGCGAAAGCCTAGCCGCTCGGGCGTGGAGCGGCTGTCATCTGGGGAACAGCCTCCGCAAGCTGCCTCTGCAACCTGGTTATCCTGCTGGTACAGAACAGCAACAGTCGCTCTCCATCGCCATCCGACCACCCACGCTTCGCCCGTCTCCCGGCTGGCCTCTGCCCCAAGAATCACGCAAGCAATCAAGGGTCGCGTTGTGTGCGTTGATGTGCGGATATTCCGGGGGCACACGATGATGCGGTGGCTTGGGACACTGGCGGCTGTTGCGGTTTGGCTCGCGGGAGTCGGCCCAAGCCTCGCAGCCGAGCAGATCGGCTCGGCCGTTCGGGTCATCAACCGCGTGACCGGAGACCTGGAGCAGACCGTGCGCACGCTCGCGACCGGCGATGGCGTACAGAAAAACGAGGCCATCGAGGCTGCCGAGGACTCTCGCGGCGAGCTCGTCCTGAACGACGACAGCAAGCTGGCCGTCGGCCCTGGCGCCCGCCTCGTGCTCGACAAGTTCGTCTACGATCCTTCGAAGACCGGCGGCACCATCGGCATCGAGCTGGTCAAAGGCGCATTCCGGTTCGTCACCGGTGTTGCGCGCAAGAACAGTTACAATATCAAGACGCCGGTCGCCTCGATAACCGTGCGCGGCACCGTGTTCGACATCTATGTCGATGGCGCCACAGGTGCCACTCTGATTCTGCTTCAGGAAGGAGCCATTACGGTCTGCAACCGGGTCAACGAGTGCATTCCGCTCGAGAACCCCTGCGGCGTCGTCGCCGTGCCGGGCACCGGAAAGCCTCTGTCGATCCCGGGTTGGAACGGTGTGCCGGCCGAACGCCGCGTTGCCTTCGAGACCGCGTTCCCGTTCGTGGTCTCGCCGCCTTCCGTCGATCCGCAAGTGCGCTTCGAGCGCCTCGCCATCGAGACCGGAGCCTGCCCCAAGCCCGATAGCGAGCCTCCGGTGCAGCGCGCGGACATCATCCCGGCGCCTCCCGCCGCGCCTCCGCCCCCTTACACCCCCGAAGTGCCGTCGCCTCCCCGCGAGCAGGTCTCGATGCCGCCGGCGCCGCCGCTCGCGAAGCCCACCTGGACCTCCGTCTATGTCGGTGTGACCGTCGGTGGCGGTTGGGGCGAGGGTGACACGGACGTGTTCTGCCGCGATCCGAATGGCGTATTCGACACCGTTCTAAGTACACCCTACTGCCGCTACCCGATCGAGACCGGCGCGCTCGAGACGCGCTACGATACGTCTCCGAGCGGGGTCATCGGGGGCGTCACCGCCGGCTACAACTTCGACGCTGGCCCTATCGTGTGGGGCATCGAGGGCGACATCTCGAGGAGTGACATCTCGGGCGACGACAGGGAGGAGCGGGACGTCCCGCCGACCTCGCCCGGCGTTCGCGCCGTCTCGCAGAGCCTCGAGTGGCTCGGTACGCTGCGCGCCCGCGCCGGCGTGACCCAGGACAACGTGCTGCTCTATGGCACGGCCGGCCTCGCGGTTGGCCGCTCCCACTTCAGCTATGACGCGGAGTACTCGGGTGGCGTTGCCTACGCCAGGGAGAGCGATAGCAGGACCAGCGTCGGCTGGACCGGCGGCTTCGGGGCCGAGATCGCGCTCGGACTGTTCTCGATCAAGGGCGAATACCTCTATTACGATCTCGGCTCCGAGAAGATCTCGGCAGACTTCTTCCAGGCCGGCAACCGGCCGACCCCGGTGACCTTCGAGCCCGACTTCGAGAACAAGGGCCACATCTTCCGCGTCGGTACGAACTTCCGCCTCAACTGACCCAAGCCCGGCCATCCGTGTCTGCCGCCCGAGGCGTGGTGGCGTGGTATCAACTGCAGCGAGTGCATCAGGCGCGAGCCGGAATGCATCGCCGGGAATGCTGGTCGCCGCAACATCGCTGCGGCCTCGACACCTCGGCCGATGTCATCGGAGCGCAAGTCTGCGTCCGAGCGGTCCGATGATCCGTCGATCAGCGACTGACTGCTCTCCCCACCGCCGCCCTCCCGCCCGCCCCGGGCACGTGGTGAGAGCCGGCGCCAGGCTCTTCCCCCTGCTCGGAGTGCGCGACAGAGAACCGCCCTCGCACAGTCTTCTACTCGTACCCCGTCATCTCGAGATACCCTTGGCCCGAGGCCGTGCCGCTGAAGAGCACCGGACCCTCCCAGTAGGGGATCTGCGTCGTCATCCAGGCTTGAGGATTGAGCGGCCTCGTCTCGATGACGAGGCCCTTCGACGGCAACTCCACCCGCCATCGCGTCGGAAGACTGCGTCCCGCAATCTCGGTCGAGGCCAGCGGCGTGAGCGTCAGCGCGCCGGGTGGCAGCGCCGCGGCATTGCCGTCGCGACCGATCCAGGTTGCCGACGTGAAGCCTTGCCCGCCGTCTCTCAAGCGGAAGCCCATCAGCTTCTCGCCCGTGTTGATGTGGAGTGACAACCAGTCCCAGCCGGTCTGGTCGGCTGCCAGGGGCTGAGACGACCACTCATGGTCGAGCCATGCCTCGCCGCTGACCTCGATCGGTCCTGTGGCGAGAGTGACCGTTCCGATCACCCGGTAGAACGGTTGCGAATAGTAGTAGCTCGCCTGCCCTTTGTTCGACTTTACCGAATAGCCGCCCTCCCCGTGCAGCACCAGCGGACCCGCCGCCGTGAGCGAAAGGGCGTACGTGAAGTCTGTACCGGACGCATCGAGCTCGAGCCGGGACAGAGGATCAGCTCCGGCTTCGGCCCGGCTTGCCATGGACCAGTCGTCGATCGAGGCCGAGAACGGCGAGTCGACGACACCCGCCTGTCCGATCCCGCCGCGGGCGAGCCGTTCCGATACGAGGTGCTGCGTGGCCGTCGTCACCGCGGCGTGTCCGAGCCATGTCTGTGGACTCGACCAGCCAGACTGCTCGACTGGCTCCCGCGCCGAGCGGAAGAGCGTCCACTGCACGCCGTAGTCGCGCCCGTCCGCCCCCTTTAGGTTTGCGGTCAGATACCACCACTCGATGCGAAAGTCGCAATGAGCGCCGTGGTCAGCCGGAAACGCGAGGGGTGTGCCAGCCCTCGGCACCGCAAAGCCTTCGGCGCTATTCCCGAGCCCGGCGAAGCCCTGTGCCAGTGCGCTGCCAGCCGCGAGCGTCACGGCCACGGCTGTAAGGATGCCTCTAGCGCTCATCGGCGAAGACCTTGAGCAGCGCCGATGGCGACAGCCGCGCCAGCGTCAGGGCCGGCAGGGCGGCGGCCAGAACGGCCGCCAGCATCGCCATGACGCCGAGCGTCAGCCACTCGTTCGGAAACAGAAACATCGGCAGCCTCCAGCCGAACGCCTCCACGTTGACGACCGTAAGTAGAACCCAGGCGAGAGCGAGCCCGAGCGGAACCGAGACGATAGCCGTCAGCGCGGCAAGCAGCGCGCTGCGGACGACCTCGAGCCTTGCGAGCGCCGACTTCGTCACGCCGATCGCCCATACGGGCGCGACCTGGGTGACGCGCATGGAGGCGAGAGTGAGCAGACTTGCCAGCATCGCCACCCCCGCGATCCCGAGCGTCAGCACGTTGAGAGCGGCCGTGACCGTGAACGTGCGCTCGAAGGTGGCGATCGACAGCGCCTTGACTCCGGCCTGGTCGATGACGGTCTCCTCAGGAAGATCGAAGGTCTCTTTCAGGTCACCGGCGACCACCGCTGCCTTGGCCGGATCGACGCGGACGGCGAAACGAAGCCGCTGCGCCTCCGGATAGCGGCTCGTCAGCTGCTCGATGCCGATCATGACCTGGGCGAGCGGGTTCCCGTAGTCCGAGTAGATGCCTGCGATCGTCGTCCGCCATCCGCCGGGAATCGTGATCGTGTCACCCGGGCCGAGCTTCATGCGCCGAGCCAGCTGCTCGTTGACAAGCACCGCTCGGCCCTTGGCGACCTTGTCCCAGGTATCCTCGCCTGACGCGATGAGAGGCCAGTGCTCCCGGTAGGTTGCATGATCGGCGACGCCATAGATCGTGACTGGCTGACCCTCGATCTGACCCTCCGCTTGGGCGATCGGCAGCACCGCGTCCGCCCTCGCCGCCAGCCAGGCGCCGATCGCAGCCGCCTCCTTCTCCGACCGGGCCGAGACGTAGAGTTCGGAGGCGAGCCGCTGGTCGAGCCAGCCCACGAACGTCTGACGGAAGCTCGACACCATCGTACCGACGCCGACGTTGGTCGCGAGCGCGAGCAGCAATGCCATCAGTGCCAGCGACAGGCCCGAAAGCTGCTGACGGGTGTCGGCCCAGAACCACTGCTGGAGCGGTCCGGCGGAGAGGCGCGCGCCGGCCGTCAATACCAGCATCAGGAGCCAGGGGAGAGCGAGCGCAGAGGCAAGCAGCACGACGCCCATCAGAACGAAGCCCCAGAAGAGACCGGTGCCGAACGCGTGGATTGCCCCCGCAACGGCATAGAGCACGGCGGCCGCCGCGATCTGCAGCCTGAGCACGCGCTCGGACGCGCCGAGCCACGCTTGCGGCTGGGCCGAGACGAGGAGCGGCAGGGACGTGAGCCGCCACAGTCCTTGCCCGGCAGCCATCAGCGTGCCCGCGAGCGCCATGGCAAGCGCCTCCGCTACCGACGAGCCGCGCAGCGTGAGCGATCCGGCGACGCTGGCCCCGTAGAGACCGCTGAGCGTCGCCGCGACGTCGGGGAGCAGCGCCGCCGCAACGGCGTAGCCGAGTGCGACACCGATGACGCCACCGGCCACGGCAAGCAATGCGAGCTCCGCAAGCATCAGGCCCATCAGCGTCCGTCCCGGCACGCCGAGCGCACGCAGCGTGCGCACGAGTGGCCGCCGTTGCTCGAACGCGAGCCCTATGGTCGCATGCACGATGAAAAGCCCGACGGCGAAAGATAGAAGACCGAACGCCTTCAGGTTCAAGTGCAAGCTGTCGGTGAGACGCGCGATGTCTCCGGCCGCCGAGGGCGCCTTGCGAACGAGCTCCGGCGCCAGCGTCTCGAGCGGCGGTTGGCCCATCGGCTGCTCGGGCGCAAGAACGAGACGCGAGATCTGACCCGGTGCATCGAGAAGCGCCTGTGCCTGGCCGATGTCGGTGATGGCGACGCCTGGCGGAACGTCTGCGGCCTCTCGTATCTCCTGCGTGACCATGCCCCGCAGCTTGTCTGCCGTCTCTGGTGCCGCCAAGACGAGCCCCGAGCGCGACAGGAACCCGGCGAGAGAACCGGGCGAGGAGAGCGCCGCCTGTGCCTCGGCCGGCAGCGTCAGTGGGTCGATGCCGAGTACCTTGATGCGCGCGCTGCCGAACCGGCGCACGCCCTCGAGCATTGGCGAGACGAGCCACCCTGCCCTGCGGAGCTTCACGAAGATTGCCTCGTCGAGCCGCCGGCCATCCACGCTCGCAAGCCCATCGAGCCGGTTCTGTCCGAGCAGCGCCGCTGCTCGCGCGTAGCTTGCCCTCGCCTCCGCGTTGATCGCTTCGACCGCCGACCACAGCGCCGTCGCGAGCGCGAGCCCAACGACGAGCGTCAGCAGCTGGATCGGCCGCCGCCGCCAGTGAGAGAGGAGTGCGGTCATGGCGGTCATGTGCATGGCGCAAGACGCCCCAGGTGCAGGTGGACGTGGCGGTCGAGCTTTGCCGCGAGGCGCATCGAGTGCGTGGCCATGAGGAGGGCACTGCCGCTCGTTCTCACGAGCGACAGCATGAGGCCGAGTACCTCGTCGCCGGTCGCCTCGTCGAGATTGCCAGTCGGCTCGTCAGCAAGCAGAAGCCTCGGCCGCACGGCCAGCGCGCGCCCAATGGCGACCCGCTGCTGCTGTCCGCCCGAGAGCTGCTCGGGATAGCGGGCGAGGCACTGGCCGAGCCCGAGCCGGGAGGCCACCGTGTCGAGCCAAGCGGCGTCGTACCGTCTGGCAAGCCGTGCCTGGAACGACAGGTTCGACGCCACATCGAGCGACGGGATGAGGTTGAACTGCTGGAACACCATCGCGACTGTGGAGCGCCTGAGCGCCGCGAGCTCCGCGTCCGGGAGGCGCGAGATCGGTTGACCGTCGATGCAGATCTCGCCTGAGTCCGGCCGGTCGAGGCCGGCAGCGAGATGCAGGAGCGTGCTCTTGCCGCTGCCCGATTCCCCCGTCAGCGCCATGCTGACACCAGTCTCGAGCTCGAGCGACACATCCTTCAGGACCTCGAGCCGGCCTTCGCCGGTCACGTAGGTCTTCTCGATGTGCCGGACGGAAAGGAGGGGCATGCCGTTCGTCGCTGAGGGGAGGGCGGGCTCTTAGCGGTCGGCGCCACCGTGAGCACAACCTAGGCAGCGCAGCCTCGTCGCGCAAGGCGCCGCTCCTGATGCCGCATCGCCGGCCTCTGACACGCTCCCCGCCGGCCCGATCCGGATCTCGGCCCCGAGAGGCCTTGGCCCGATGAGGTTTGCAGGCGAGAGCCCCGGCAACGCCCGCTTCCCGGGGCCGATCGTACGGCCGGCGCCAGCGGGAATGCCGTTGCAAGCGGTCGATGGTCCGTTGCCAACGGCGGTCGGCTTACTCGGAAGAGCAAAGCCGCCCAGAGCGTTCGTGCCGCTTGCTCGCATCTCCCTCCCGCGAGCGTGTAGGATTCCGGGCGCGCGCGGGCCTCACTGCGCTCCGCCGAACGCCTCCTTGAAGGGCGGCGTGAGACCAGCCCGTAGCGCCGCGATGTTCGCCTGCACGCGCGCCTGCTCGAGCGCACTCTTGGCGTTGACCTTGTCGAGGGGCGACGCGGCGGACGGCAAGGCCTTCCACGCGAGATCCTTCTCGTCGGCGAGCCGCTTCGTCTCCATCGCGGCCATGACGAGGCTGGCCCGTTCGGCAATCTCCTCCACCTGCTCCTTGCGCTGCTGCTCGCGGCCGGCCGGCGTCAGGTTCGCGGTGATGACGTCTCTCACCGCCTCGTGCGAGCCCTCGAGAATCTCGGCTGCAGTCATGAGAAAGCGGTTCTCGGGCTTGCTGATCTGTTCCTTGATCGAGACCACGATGTTGACCGGAGCAAACACCAGGGGCTTGCTCTCGAGCTCGGCGATCTGGGCTTCGACCGCCTCGAGATCCATGCGCCTGATCTCGGCGAGCGCGAGGCGCTCAAGCGCACGGTCGGCCTTCTCCTTGCGATTTCTGAGCTCGCTCTTCCTGCGGCTGTGGGCGAGCACGCGGCGCGCCCGGTCGAGCTCGGTCAGCTCCCGCGGCTCGCCGCCGTCCGCGGCAGTGGGTGTTTTCAGCATGGCCTCGAACACGGCGTCGTCGAGGTCCTCGTTGGCAAGCTCTCGCTCGGCCTCGTCGCCGACGGACTTGAAGAGCTTGGTGCGGCTGCCGTTCTGGGGCGCGCCGCTCTGCGGGGCCCACGCGGCAGAGAGCTCGCCGAGCTCCTGCTCGGTCTCGGAAGCCTCTTTCTTGAGCCGGTCGCGGGCAGCATAGAGTGCCGTCACGCGCTCCGATACCGACGCGATTTCGGGCGTCCGCGGCAGAATCGGCATCCAGCCTGTCGAGGACACGACGAGTGCCTCCTCCTTCAAGTGCTCGCCCTTGATCACGCCGCGTAGAATGAGATTGCCGAGCGCGAACGAGGCGCCGCGGCCTTCGCTCGACGGCGTCTGGAACTTGAACTCGAAGGCGAGGTCGAACTCTTGCGTCGGCTGCGTGCCATCGTGCAACGCTCGGTCGAAGAAGAAGCGGATCGGCTCGACCCGGAAATGCGTGCCATCGGGCGAGACACGGAATCGCGCCTCCAGATAGATGCCGGGATCGCGCTTCAGGCCGAGCTTGAAAAGGCGCGCTTCGACGTCTTTGTCCTTCCAGGGCCGCTGCGTGAAGGTGGCGGCGACCTCGCTCGAGGCATAGAGCCCCCGCGACACGACGAGGCACTTGTTGGCGAGCCAGCTCGCGACCTCCGACGTCGTGCCGCGGCCGAGGTCCATCTCGTAGAACCCGTCGACCCAGCCGAGACCGGCCGCCTCGATGATCGAATTGTCCTCACGGGCAGACTTCTTGGCCTCCGACGCAGCATACGTGAGCCCGACGTCGATGGCCTTCGGCAGGAGGGCCTGGAACAGCGACAGGCCGGCCGTCGCAAGCACCGGCACCAGCGCCCGCTCTTGCGGAAGCTGCTCCTTGCCGGTGACCGGGCACTCGTCCTGGATCGACACCCTGGTATCCCACAGGTCGGCCGTCCCGGCACGGGCATCCTGCTGGGGGCAAGACATGATCAGCAGCAGTGTCGCGCCGGCGACCTGCCTCAAAGCCCGCGAGGAGGTGGATTTGCTCTTCATGACGCGCTCCCCGTCGTCCGCGATGTCGTTTGGGTTGCTGGCCGCAACATCCCTCCCGGCCGTGGTGGCGCTTGGCCGGCCGGTATCGGGGAACGGCTTCAAGGCATTCATTTTCCCACGCCTAACCTCTCGCTCGCAACCGGAATTCATTGACTGCAACCGGCCGTTGCCGGCACGCGCGAGAATCCCGATAGTCCCTTCAAAGCGCAGGAATTTTCAATCGCCTGCCGACGCCGGTGTCGGGCGTGCCCGCCCGTGCGGAGACGGCTCGGCTAAGCCACGCTGGCCGCGTCGCGTCGATGAGATCACCTTAGGTACCTCAAGCTGGCCTCTCCCTGCCGCAACGTCGCGATGCGCGCCTAAAACATGAGCTTGTTGCCCGGGCCTTGCGCACGGCCCGCAAATCGCCAGCGGAAAAGTCCCTGAAAATCGAGGCAATCTGCCTTGGCACGCTCTCTGCAATTGCGATCGGCATAACGCCTCTAGGGTTCCGGCTGCAGGGCACCTGCAGCGCTGGTCCGAGAGAGGCTCTCCCTGGTGCTGACACCGCGCACCAGGAGCCACGGCGGGACAAAAGCCCGGGAGACCAGCCGCGAGATGCCTTGGCATTCGGGCGGACGGCCTCCACTTTGTCGCGTGCCGCTCCACGCCCGATCTCCATGTTTCTCGCGGCCAAGGTGCCACGATCTGTTTGAACAGGAGATCATCATGCGAAGCCGTCTCAGAACGCTCGGCGTGTCCCTTGCGGCCCTCGCCGCGCTGGCGCTTGCGCCGGGAGCCGCGAGCGCTGCCGCCAAGAAGGACTTCAAGGTCGCGTGGTCGATCTACGTCGGCTGGATGCCGTGGGGTTACGCCGCCGACAGCGGCATCGTGAAGAAGTGGGCCGACAAGTACGGCCTTTCGATCGAGGTCAAGCAGTTCAACGACTACGTCGAGAGCATCAACCAGTACACGGCCGGCGCCTTCGACGCCGTCACCGTCACCAACATGGATGCGCTCTCAATCCCGGCCGCGGGCGGTGTCGATACCACCGCAGTCGTTGTCGGGGACTTCTCGAACGGCAACGACGCGGTGATCCTCAAGGGCAAGGACAAGCTTGCAGACATCAAGGGTCAGACCGTCAACCTGGTCGAGTTCTCGGTTTCTCACTACCTGCTTGCGCGTGCCCTCGAAAGCGTGAAGCTCGCCGAGAAGGACGTCAAGGTCGTCAATACGTCAGACGCCGACATGGCCGCCGCCTACAAGACGCCCGAGGTCACCGCCGTCGTCACGTGGAAGCCGATCGTCTCGACCATCCTCGGCGAGCCCGACGCCAAGAAGGTGTTCGACAGCTCGCAAATTCCTGGAGAAATCATCGACCTTATGGTCGCCAACACCGAGGTGCTGAAGGACAACCCGGCCTTCGGCAAGGCGCTCGTCGGCATCTGGTACGACACCATGAAAGCGCTTGCAGAGGACAAGTCTGCCAAGGAGTCGATGGCGACAGCGTCCGGCACCGACGTCCCGGGCTTCGACGAGCAGCTTGCCACCACCAAGCTTTTCTCTGCGCCCAAGGATGCACTCGCGTTCGTCAACGGCGCGGAGTTGAAGGCCACGTCCGAGAAGGTCTCCGCCTTCCTGTTCGACAAGGCTCTTCTCGGCAAGGATGCCAAGTCGGCCGGCGCCGTCGGCATCGAGTTCCCCGACAAGACTGTCTTCGGCGACGCCAAGAACGTGAAGCTCCGCTACGACGCGACCTACATGCAGGCCGCTGCCGACGGCAAGCTGTAATGCACGTCTGATCCCCTCTCCCTGTCGCTCTGCACTTGCGACGGGGAGAGGGAGCGCGTCAACGAGCTCCCTCGCCCTCTCCGCCAGCGGTGAGACGCGCGATGGACACCGGGAAAGCATCGGGTCATGAGGGCGATCAACATCAGGCCGGGAAGGGCGGGGAGTGTGCTCC
>JAGVSR010000004.1 GCA_019137195.1 Alphaproteobacteria bacterium | reverse complement strand
CCAAGCATCAGAGGTTATGTGCTTTCTTGGCTTGGTCGACGACATTGCAGACCGCTTGGGCATGGCTGGGCTCGCCGCATCCATAGGGGGGTCCGTCTTGCTTCCCGACTTGCCGATGATCGGTCAGCGCTTGGCACCTGTTGAATTGCGCGTTGGCGAGGCTGTGCTGACGGGTACCGTTCCCGGCGCTGACGGGCATGAACTCCGTCTAGAGCGGCCGTTCTTGATGACGACAAAGATCGTTGAGGTCTCCCGCGTCGGCGCCGGAGACAGTTCGCCTTGTCGCGTCCTCCTCAACCGCGGTTCAATTGATCTCGATGTTGGAGATTGCGTGATCATCGGGGCAGAGGGCCACTTGCTCGGTAGCTCGGCAGAGTTGACAGTGGCTGAGTTGCACAATGTGGACTCGCGGGACCTCCTCGGTCGTCCGGTGCAAATCGCCCTCGGCTTTAGAAGCGCCCTCCGCGCTCTCTCTCATACACACGGGCTTGAGGTCGATGAGCTTACAGAACCGACACTCGCGCTGTCTCGACCCTGTGACGCAAAGAAAACTGAGCGAACAGTCAAATTAGCACCCGTCTAACAAGTTTTGAATCTGACCCTGGAAGCTATGATGCCTCCTTCGTCGACGTCGGGCGTGAGACGCGCGGCGCATCAATCGATTGATGATCGAACTGCAGAGAAATATCGTCGGCTCCATCTCGCGTCCAGTTTGAGGATTAGAGAAAGTGCATGGCTTCTGGAAATCGATCAGTTGATCGGACTGGGGAGGGCGTCGAGTTGGGTCGGGCCGAGGTTGCTCGTGTTCAATGGCCGAATCGGTCCGATACGAACTGCCGCCGCCCTGACGTCTTGGGCAAGATGTGAGCATGGGCTGCAAAGATCACTGCGCCTCATCGTGCCTCAGGAGCGGACACCGCCCGAAGTGAGGGTGCGGCCCGCTTTCCAAATGCCCGATTATGCGAATCACGGCCCGGCAGGCGTCGCACGGGAAGTTTGGTCGTCATTGATTGACGGCCTAAAATGCGGCACTCCATTCGCGGAGACGCTCGACCCACAAGTCGAACGCGATGCGTTCCTGTTCGAGACGCGACGGTCCTTCTGCCATCAACTGCTGGGCGCCGTGTTCCGCCTCCGTCAGTCCCTCATAAGCATTGGCGGAGCCGGGCCGCGACGTGTCCTCCACCCAGTAGGGCCGCAAGCGCATGGCGGTATCGGCATCCATGAAGGTCGTCTCGAGATGGGATAGACCGGCGCGGCGGAGTGCTGCCACCATCTGAAAACCTGCATGGTCGAGGTCACCCGAATAAAGCAGCTGACGCTTGACAAGCCAGGGTGCCGCCGCGAGCAGGCGCACGGCGTCACCTCGCCCGAAGATCGCAATGACGCCCGGCACTGTCGGCAGCGCACGAAACGTCGCGGCATTCTCAACTATCACCGTGCCGATGAGGCGCGAGCTTGCAGAACCGCGAAGCGGAGATGCGGCCAACGCCGAAGCCGGGAGAGCGAAATGCGGGTATGGAAGCAGCGAGCCATCAAGATCGCGCAATTCGAACAGAGCGGTCTCGTCATCGACGAAGCCGAGCTTCCCCGCCCAGCCTTTGGCATCTGCGGTACCGGGAATGCCTAGCGCGGCAAAGATCGAGGCGATAACCCCTCGGTTCTGCTCGAGGAACTTCGAATGCATGCCTTCGCACGGGACCTCGCGCACGCGCATCCGAGAGGGTTGCGACTGGGGCAGGAGCCTTATGAATCTGCAGAGAACATCGAAGTCGGCGTCCGGGAGCGCCACGATTGCAGGCCAATCGTCAGCGAGCAAGGCTAGCCGAGCATCGAGGGCAAACAGGCTTGCACACCGCTGCCGAGCCGCAGACAGCTCTGCCGAACGCCTGAGAATGCGCGCCACGTCTTCGACCGAAGTGACGCGAGCGCTGCGTGGCACGCGTACGCGCCCGAAATTCCGTGTCGGCCAATCTTCGCACTCGACAGAAAGCCCGACCGCCTGGTTCGCTGCCTGCTGCCACGAAAGCCCCCACGCGCGCACGGCCGGGAAATTCTCCGCGAGATAGGCGGCCGTCAGGCCAGGGGTTAAGATGGCGAACGTCTCTGTGACAGCGTCGGCTCCACGCAGCGCCGCGCTGACCCAGCGTTCGAAATGCCTCGCCATCCACCGTTCGAGATCCGAGGGCGATTTCCACCGCGCGATGGCATCAGACGCCGTTGTCATTCAGCACTACCTCGCCCAATTCTTCACCCGCCGCCACCCTCTCCAGCGCCTCCGGCGTCAGGCCGGCGAGCCGCTCGTCGATCTCTGCAAGATCGAGATCGGCAACGTCGATCCCTGCTTCCTTAGCCATGTCGAGCGCGGAAGCCGCGGCCACGCTCTGATTGTGATGCACGAGGTCCTTGAGGCCATGGACGGTGACGACCGTCCTGCGGTCCTTGGTGTCGACGGCGAACGCCCGGTCAATGTGACGAGCCACGACGGCGAGGTTCTTCGAGGGCATGGCGAAGATCATCTGAAAGCCAAAGGCGCTGAAAAGCTGCAACAAGGCGCGTGTCGTATCGTCGTGGCTGTTCTTGAAGGCTTCATCCAACATGAGGACTCGGAAAGACTTGTGGCCTCCCGCTGGATGAACCATGCCAAATCGCCACGCGAGGCCTGCGGCCATGACGGTCATGGCGAGGCGCTCCTTCTGGCCGCCCGACGCTCCGGTCGCGCCGTCATAATCGTTGAGAATGGTCTCCGAGCCGTCGGGGTGCAGCTTGTACTCTTGCGCGACAAATGTGAACCAACGGCGGCTGTCGAGAACATCCTGCCGCCAGGCCTTGTTCTCGGGCACGTCCTTCACTTGGTCGATGAACCGCTTGGTCTTGGCGTATCGCTCCTCGATGTTGCCGTCAGTATTGCCAATCCAGTCCTCGGTGACTTGCTTCAGATCGCGAGTAAAGGCCAAAATGCGTTGCGACGGCGCGTCGTTTGGCTTGAACCTTATCCGCGAACCGTGCACGGGGTCGTAGGTAATGGCGCACAGGGTCGAGTTGATGCCGTCTACGGTGTCTCGAATATCGAGGCGTTCCTTGTCGAGCTGCGTCTTAATGTTGACGATGCCGTGGTCGATGGCATCCGTCATTGCCTGCTGCAGGCGCGCGCGATGGCGTACAAGCTCGCGCCCCTCGATGTCGGCGCGCCGTTGACGCCACTCGGCCCGCACCCCAGACCCTTCCGCGTCGGCCAGTCCATTGACCGTCAGAAGTGAGGTCTCGGAGGCGAAATCGTTGAGATACTCGGTGCCCAAACGGGGAAGCGACGCGAAAATCTTGCCCTGCCGGGTCGTCTCCTTGTTCATGGCGTCGTCAATACCGCCGCGGATTTTTTCCCATACACTCTCGTTCCGCCTCGCATTTGGGGCCGGATCTTCCTCGAAGATCGATGCCACGGCGCCGATCTGACGAGCAATCAACCGATACCCTCTCCATGCCGACAAAGGCGTGTGGCTTCCCTTCACATCGGCAGCGAGCGATAGCAGACGGCTCTGCTGGTTCTTCAATTCGTGGTCCGCTATCGCGAGAGCATCGGCGTAAGCCTTGGCGGATGCCTTGGCGCCCGGAACTTCTGCCTCCGCCTTGGCTAGAGCCTTCGAAATTGCGGCGTAGCTCGGGTTCTTGGCCGTCGCCTGCTCAATCCATTCCTCGCGCTCATTGATCTCGCTCTCTATGCGCTGCAGATCAACGCGTTCGAAGTCGCCCATGGAAGTCGCGAGACCGCGCATCTGCGTCGCTTCAATGACGAGCTTGTCGCGCCGTTCGCGCAGCGTTGTCTTCTGAGTGCTGAGCGTGTTGTGCTGGTCTTGGAGCCGCTTGATTTCACGGTTGAGAAGAGCGATGCGCTCGGTCGTATCCCAGCCCAGCACGAACGACGACCTGTCGCCGATGTGCCGCCTGTCGTCTTTGACGTGACGGTCGCCGTCACGGCTCTGCCCGGCCTTCGTGAGCGCCCTCCGCGCGCGACGGAAATTCTCATCGGCGGCAACGAAGCATTCGTGATCGTAGCGCGTGTCGAGCACACGCCGGACGTAACCGGCAAGTCGACTGCCGGGGCGCACGTCCACCTTACCGGCAACGCGGCTGTCGCCATGCTTCGCCGGCGCCGGTGCCACGACATCGATCCTGTCGTACTCGAGCTTGAGACCAAGATGGCGGCCGTCAATCCAGGCCGCCGCGCGGGCATAAAGGGTTTCTTCCACGAGCAGCCGCCGGGCTTGGTTGCCCAGTAGGCGATTTACGGCCCCTTCCCACCCGTCAGCCGCCGCCCGCGGGTTCACACGCACAAGCTCGCCGAAGAATGGCAGGGCATCGGCCGAGACGCCGAGCGCCTCAGCGAGCTCCTCCCTGATTTCGATGTGATCGCGCGGGAGATTGGACCGTGACCTCTCGGCGGCGGCGAGATCCGTGGTCGCCGTTGTGAGCGCGGCGTCGACCCCCGCAAGTTCCCCCGACAGCTTGGTAAGTCCTGTATCCATCGTCCCGGTCTGAGCGGGAATTCGATCCGCCGCTGTGCCGAGGTCGGCTTTGATGCGCTCCCATTGATCCTTGGTGTGGTGGGATTGTTCGAACGAGATGCCGTTCGCTAGCCCAACCCCGGTCAGGGCAAGGGAAAGCTTCTTAAGCTCGGCGGCCACCATCGCCATCTGTCCGGAACGATCGCCAATTTCACGGCGCCACTCAATTACCCGTTGTCCGCCGAGGTCGTTCTCCTGGCGCTCGAGATCGCGGACACGCTCCGTCAGATCCTCGAGTAGCGTCGCTGCCGTCTCGCTCGCTTGCCGGGCGGCAGCGTGATCCGTCTCTCGCCGTGCCACATCGCGCCGGACGGCCCGCGCCAAGACGGCCGTTTCAGCCTGCCTACGGTATGTCTGCAGCCGCCGCAAGGTGTCGCTCACAGCAAACGATTGTTCCAGATCGTCTATGTCGCGAATGATGCGCTGAAGCCGCGTCAGCTTCTGCTCGTCCTGCTTCACGGCTTGGTAAGCCTCGTCGAGCGCTGCCGTGGAGCGCACCAACTCGTCGGCTGTATCGGCGAGGCTCGACATCGGCAAAATGAGTTCGCGCATAAACTCGGTCAGATTGTCGACCGACTTGGTCCCGATCGCGCGCTCGAACAACGCCCAGGCCTGCTTCGCGTCCCCGATCCCGAAGCGCGCAGAGAGAGCCTCGCGATAACCGGCGAAGGTGTCGTAGACCGTCACACCTTTGTCGGCCAACGCCGCCCGTATCGAACGAGCTGTTTCGAAGCTTTGGAAATCCGTGGCAATATTCAGATGTTGCCGAGCGAGGATGTAGCGCTGCGTGTTGCCCTGCCCCTGCGCGTCGTACTGCACGAGGCGCGCTGCCGCAAGCGTACGACCACTGCCGTCGGAAAAATTGCCGACAATGGCCATAAACTTTCGGGCCTCGTAAGGACGGAGGACGTGGAATTGGTTTTGGCCCTCCTGCTGCACCTTGCCGAGCACGCCTTGATAGTAAGTCCGGATATCGCGGTCCCGTTTGCGCGATTCCGGAACAGTCGCGTCGTTAAAGCTCGGCTCCTGTGCGATGAGCATGCGGAACGCGTCGATCGCAGTGGTCTTGCCGACGCCGTTGCGACCGGTGAAGATCGCGCTGCCCCGATGGAACTGCAGTACGGACGGCGGGCCGTCGTAACTGCCAAAGTTCTGGATCTGAAGCTCGTCCACCCTAAATCCGGCTTTTCCGGACGATGCGACAGCTTCGACGGACTGGGATTCACCCTCCTCCACAACGGGCTCCGCCATGGCAACCGGAGTACCTTCCTCAGTGGTGGCGCTACTCGCCATCTTCACCTCCGGGACGGCCATTTTCATCCCCTTCCGCCAGCCGGCCGGAGTCGATCAGGTCGCCGATGAGCACACTGAACCGCTCGAGCTCGTCACGCGGCACCATGACGAGCAGCATCAATTGCGGTTCGACTGCGGGCTGGCCGCTGAGCTCAGTCTCTTCGATGAGCCCATAGTCCTTGAACTTGTTGAGCGCCGCATTTATGCGGTTAGTCAAAGTCGCCTCGTTGTTCCTCTGGGACTCAGGCTGTAGGTTGATGATGGCGTCGTGAACGTCGCTCTGCAGGATTGCCTGGTCGAAAATGCCCATGCTGGCTGCAGAATTGAGCTTGTCGTGCAGATACGCCAACACCTGACTCTCAAGGAAACTTAAGGCTCGGGAGTGCAACAGGGCGGGCAGAACCGCCCTCCCCTTGTCCTGTGCCCGCCGTTCTCGCGTGCTTTCGCTCGTCTGGCGAAGCAAGGCGATGCGGTAATCAGTGTGGACCACCAACTCGACGCCGATCTCGTCAAACCATTTGACGAGGTGGTCGCGCCCGAGGAGAAGCTGTTTCCACAGGTCAGGGTCGTCATCTTCGCGGAGTGGTCCGGCGAGAAGGCGCACCTTGACGTGCTCAGTTGCAACTGGCGCTTCGTTACCCATGAATGTCCCCTACGCAGGTGTCTCGTCCAGCGCACCCGCGGCGGCGGGATGCAGCGAGAGGGATGGCGTCACACGACCGATGAGCTGTTGTACAAGTGCCTTCACGCCGTCTGCCTCCAGTCTCGTCCAAATGACATCGTCGATGAGTCGGTCGTCCGGCAATCGGCAGCTTATGGCCTCGATGCCTTGGCCAGGCGCGCCCGCTTCCAGAAAAACAGGATCGAAGAAGGTGCATGTGCGTTGGCCGAGCGGGTCTTCAAATTCGTCGATCAGGCGCGCGGCCGCGATAAGGTCGCCGTCGAAACGCGATGGCACATGCTGTACGGCGAG
>JAGVSR010000041.1 GCA_019137195.1 Alphaproteobacteria bacterium | reverse complement strand
AGGCGGGCTCCGCGGCCGGCCCCGTCGCCGAGTACGAGATGATCCTGCTGCCGTTGCTGCATACGCGGGATACCATCGACCGGGTCCTAGGCTCGATCGCCTGCCTCAGCGAGAGTACCTGGGGCCAGCGGGAGCCGCATACGCTGAGAAAGCTGGTCGAGACCGGACACATTTGGCCCGACGGCCGGCCTTATGAAGCCATCCAACGGGCCGACCGGCAGGCTCCCTTCTTGCCCCATGTCAGAACCGCGCGCATCGTACGCCAGGACCGGCGCCAGTTCCGCGTCTACGACGGCGGCCTCGCAAAGCCCGGCCGCGACGACATTTGACACAAGCGGGACCTGGGCCGCACCCGCCTGTCCCGATTTGAGAGCCGGATTTAGTCTCTGTTAAGGACGCTCGCGCATACTCGGCCCCACGAGTAACCAACGTTCGTGGGCGAAGTCATGTCCTTCACACCCGCCAGCCTGGCGCGTAGCGGCGCAGGTCCGGACGCGCGTCCCATAGCCGACAGACGGCGCCACAAGCGTTTCGCGGTCACGCTTCTCGGCCGCTTCATGCGCTCGTCGAAGCACGAGTATCCCTGCAAGCTGATCGACATCTCGATCGGCGGCGCGGCGATGATGGCTCCCGTGACGGTGCCCGTCGGCGAGCGCATCATGGCCTATTTCGACCACCTGGGCGGCCTCGAGGGCCGGGTCGTTCGCACCTTCGACGGAGGGTTCGCCGTCGAGTTCCAGGCGAGCCAGCACAAGCGAGAGAAACTCGCCGCCCAGATCACCTGGCTCGTCAATCGGGCCGAGACGGGCCTTCCCGACGAGCGCCGCCACGCCCGCTACGTCGTCACCGACAAGCTTCTCACTTTGAAACTTGCGGACGGCAGCGCGATCGACTGCCGGGTCCAGGATTTCTCTCTCTCGGGGGCTTCCATCATTACCGTGACGCGACCTGCTGTCGGGTCCGAGGTCATGCTCGGTCGGCTGAGGGGGAAGGTCGTCAGACACCACGACCAAGGCATCGCGGTCACCTTCCTGGATCTCCAGGACGCGGAGGCCTTGAGGAAATATTTCGGCTGACATCAGGCGCTTAATCGAAACCGGACCGGACATCAAAAATTCGCTCGAATTTGACACAAATGCTCCTGTCCAGGTTCAAGAGACGCCGATGTTTGACGAGTATGGTGAGTGAGAGGGTAGCTTCGCTCGAGTTGTCAGTTCGGGGTAGTGTGATGCGCACGGCGTTCGTTGTACTGGGGGTACTGAGTTCGGTAGCCGTAGCGGGCTCGGCCGCGGCCGAGCCGCAAAGGTCGGCCTTCATGAGGGTCTACGGATCCTCGCAGCCGCCTTACGGCTTCGTACGCTTCTGCGAGCAGGATCCGAAGGCTTGTGCGCCGGTCGGCTCCGGCGAGGCTCGGCACCAGCCGACGCCCGAGACGCTGTCCGAGCTCGACGAGATCAACCGCATGATCAACCATGCGATCCAGCCGGCCACGGATGCCGAGGTCTACGGCGTCAGCGAGATGTGGACGTTGCCCACCGACCGCGGCGACTGCGAGGACTACGCGCTCCTGAAGCAGCGCATTCTCGAGGCCCGCGGCTGGCCCTCGAGCTCGCTTCTCATCACCGTCGTGCGTGACGAGAAGGGCGAAGGGCACGCCGTCCTGACCGCCCGCACGGCGCAGGGCGACTATATTCTCGACAACAAGATCGACGACGTGAAGCTGTGGAGCAGGACCGGCTACGACTTCGTCATGCGCCAGTCGTACATCGATCCGCGCGTGTGGGTCTCGCTCGACGCCGGCTCGCAGGCGGCACCCGCGGCTCTAGCCGGCACGAATTCCGGGCAGTAACCGCACGACGCTCGCCGACCGGGCCGCCCTATACTTGGGCCTTGAGCCCCTTCGCGTACCGCTTCCAGTTGGCGACGTAGCGCCCGGCCGCGCCGCCGAAGCGCTTCACGTCCTCCTCGGAAAGCTGCCGGATGACCTTACCCGGCGCGCCGAGCACCATCGACCGCGGAGGGATCTCCTTGCCCTCGGGGATCAGCGTATTGGCGCCGATGAGGCACTCCTCGCCGATCTTGACGCCGTTCATGATGATCGAGCCGATGCCGATCAGGCTCCTGGCGCCGATCGTGCAACCGTGCAGCATCACCATGTGCCCGATGGTGCAGTCCTCAGCGATCGTAAGGGGGTAGCCGGGATCGGTGTGCAGCACCGAGCCGTCCTGCACGTTGGAGCGCTTCCCGATGCGGATCAGCTCGTTGTCGCCGCGGAGCACGGCACCGAACCAGACGCTCGCGTCCTCCTCGATCGCGACCTTGCCGAGCACGATCGCATTGGGGGCCACCCAGCATCGGCCCTCACCGGCCGTCTCGACCCTTGCATCATCGAGCTCGTAGAGCGCCATCGTCAACTCCCCTTCACCTGCCGCCCTGGAAAGGACCGGGCGTTGTCACGCTATCGGCCCGCTCGTCACGAGCCCTCGAGATCGACATCGAGAATGGCCATCTGGAATTGATAGCTGACCTCGCCTTCATCCTCCTCGCGATAGAGGGTGGCGATGAACTCGCCCTTGATGAATACCTCCGCCATGTCCTGCTTCTTCGGCTGCGGACGAACCTCGACGGTCGGCGACCCGAATGTATTGCGCAGGTAGGTCTGCAACTGCGCCAGCTCTTCCTTCTTCACGTCGAGGCTCCCTTTTCGGCCGCGTCCGGCCCATTATGCACGAATGCTGATGATCGGGTCATAGCCCGCCGTAATCGTCGGGCATGTTGGCGCTCAAGCCTTGCTCCATGGCACGCGCGGGCTCCGCGATCGTGCAGCGGCCGACAATCCTGGCCGGCACGCCCGCAACCGTCATGTGCGGCGGCACGTCCTGCAGCACGACGCTGCCCGCCGCCACGAGCGACGAGTTGCCGATGTGGATGTTGCCGAGCACCTTCGCTCCGGCGCCGATGAGCACGTTGGAGCCGATTTTCGGATGCCGGTCGCCCGTCTGCTTGCCGCTGCCGCCGAGCGTCACCGCGTGCAGGAACGAGCAGTTGTCGCCGACGACTGCCGTCTCGCCGATGACGATGCCCGTTGCGTGGTCGAGCATGATGCCCCGCCCGATGCGTGCCGCGGGATGGATGTCGACCGCGAACACGCGCGAGATCTCGCTCTGGAGATAGAGCGCGAAATCCTTGCGTCCCTGCCGCCACAGCTCGTGCCCGAACCGGTAGGCAGCGAGTGCGTGGAAGCCTTTGAAGAAGAGCAGCGGATCGAGGTAGCGCTCGCAGGCCGGGTCGCGCTCGAGCACGGCCGCGAGGTCGGCGTGGAACGAGGCGCCGATGTCGGGCTGCGTCTCGGCGAGATCCTGGAAGGTTCTGAGCATCAGTCCGCCGTCGACGTCGGCGTGGCTCAGCCGGTGCGAGACACGGTGGGAGATGGCGTGCTCGAGCCGGTCGTGGGAGAGCACGGAGGCAAAGATGAAGCTCGTCAGCGCTGGCTCTGCCGCCATCACCGCCTCTGCCTCCTTGCGCACGCGGAGCCAGATCGGGTCGGCGACGCCGACCTTGGAGGTGGCGCGGCCGGCGGGTTTGCCGGCGGGCGCCGGATGTCTGCTCGCGACCATGGACCTCTCCCGACCAGCTCCTCGCGCTGCACTGCACAGAAGGCGTCTCACGGGGTTACCCAGCATCCGCCCCGCCGTCAACAGATCCCCGCATCCGGCGCGCTGGCCGATGGTTCCGCCCCATCAAGGTCGCCGAGCGCGGCAAGGTTGCACAGGCGCCTTCGCCTGAGGTGGCCGACGAATTTGCCTCCGTGACGGCCGCAGGCCGGTGGGCTATGCGGGCTCGATCGACGGCACGACGGGCAAGGAGACACAAGCATGGCGGACGATCGGGCAGCCTCCCCGCACCTCCGGCTCGAGCGCGAAGACGGCATCGCCTGGCTGGTGCTTTCGAACCCCGAGCGCATGAATGCGCTGACGGCCGCCATGTGGCGCGCGCTGCCGGGCTTCATCAACGAGGCCGAGAATGACCCCTCCGTGCGGGTGATCGTGCTGCGCGGCGAGGGAAACCGCGCGTTCTCGGCAGGTGCCGACATCTCGGAGTTCGAGAGCGCCCGAACGGGCGATGCGGCACGCACTTATGATGATCTCAACCAGCAAGCGTTCTCGGCGCTGTGCAGCGCCACCAAGCCGGTGATCGCCATGATCCACGGCTTCTGCATGGGCGGCGGTCTCGGGATCGCCGCCTGCACCGACATCCGCCTCGCCGACGAAAAGAGCGAGTTCGCGATCCCGCCCGCCAAGCTCGGCATCGGCTACAATCCGCGCTGGATCCCGCCGCTTCTCGCCCTCGCCAAGCCGGCACACGTCAAGGAGCTGCTCTTCACCGGCGCGCGCTACAAGAGCGCGGACGCCCTTGCCATGGGCATCGTCAACCGCGTGCTGCCGGCCGACCGGCTCGAGACCGAGACGAGGGCGCTGGCAGCCACCATCGCCGCCAATGCGCCGCTGTCGATCCGCGCCGCCAAGATGGCGATCGACGAGCTGACGCGCCGCCCCGAGAGCCCCGACACCGCCCGGCTCGACGCTGCGGTAGCGGCATGCTTCCAAAGCGCCGACTATGCCGAGGGCCGCCGCGCGTTTCTCGAGAAGCGGAAACCAAAGTTCACGGGGAGCTAGCTGGCTTGGGCTCATCCGCGGTAGGTTCGCGAATGATCGGACGGTTAACCCGCTACCCAGGCCCTCCTCCCCAGGACAGCGGCAGGGTGAGTGGCAGCAGGCGATGCAGTCCCGGCACGTGCGAACGGACAGACATAGCTCGAGGATGAACCTCTCACGCGCCAGCCGATGGATCTGGGCCGCCGCGACGGTCACGGTCGCGGCCACTCGTATCGCCGTGCCTACCCTCGCCGAGCCGGCAGCCGACATGCCCGCCTGCTTCAGCGCCGCGGCGCTCGCCGGCAAGCCCGAGGAGAAGGCCCCGCAGAAGGGCGTTCATACCTACGACCAGATGCCGAAGCGCACGCCGGTCGCCTCGTTCATGCCAGTTCCCTATGGTCTGCGGGGCGCCATCCGCCGCGTTGCCCTCGCCGACCCCTCACGCAAACTCGTCGCGCTCACCTTCGACATGTGCGAGCAGCCGGGCGAGCGCGCCGGCTACGACGGCGCCATCATCGATTATCTCCGCCGCGAGAACGTCAAGGCGACCCTGTTCGTCGGCGGCAAATGGATGCGCTCGCATGCCGAGCGTTTCGAGCAGCTGCTCGATTCACCTCAGTTCGAGATCGGCAACCACAGCGAGGCGCACAGGAACCTGCGCCTTCTCGACGGGCAGCCCCTGGCCGACGAGATTGAGGGACCGCAGCGGGCGTACGAAGCAGCGCGAGCCTCGCTGCTCGCCCGCCAGTGCCGGCCGGCAGCTCAGCCGCCCGAGCGCCTCGGACTGTTCCGCTTTCCCTACGGCGCCTGCAATCCGCAGTCCCTCGCCGCCGTCAATGACGCCGGCCTCCTCGCCATTCAATGGGACCACTCGACGGGCGACCCCTCGCCCGGCCAGTCGGCGAAGGCCATCGCCAACGGCATGATCCGTGAGACGACGCCTGGCTCGATCCTGATCGCGCATGCCAATGGCCGCGGCTGGCACACGGCCGATGCGCTTCCGATCGCCATCCCTAAGCTCAGGGCCATGGGCTTCGAATTCGTGACGGTGAGCGAGCTGCTCGCTTCTGGCAAGCCGGAGACCGTCGAGCGCTGCTACAATATGCACCCGGGCGACACCGACAAATACGATCACTTCCACGCCTCGCTCACGTCCAAGCCGGCCCGTAGTGCCGGCTCAAAGGAGGCGCCGCAGTGACGGCATGCGAGACGGAAGCGGTTCAGGTCGCGGCCGGCCGTGTCGCGGGCGGCGCCGAGCTGCGCCTCGCCCCCATGACGGATGAGGAGGCTCGCATTCTTTCCCGCGCGCTCGCAGCCATGGAGCCATGGTCGGCCTATCCCTTCTCGCCAGACTCGCTGGCTCGCTATCTCGCCGAGCGCGAGCCGGGCGCGCCGCGCTACACGCTCCGCGTCGGTGACGAGACCGCGGGGGCCGTCGGTATACGCCGCCGCTGGCTCCGCGGGCCCTATCTCCAAATGCTGGCCGTTCTTGTGCCGTTCCAAAGGATGGGTGTCGGGCGCGCCGTGCTCGGCTGGCTCGAAGGCGAGGCGCGCACCGCCGGCGAGAACAACCTCTGGGTCTGCACCTCGGACTTCAACGCCGTGGCGCTGGCGTTTTACGAGCGCAACGGCTTCTCCCGCGTAGCCGGGCTCGATGGCCTGGTCGCCGACGACATTTCCGAAATCCTGCTCCGAAAGCGGCTCAACCCAACGGCGGGCAGCTGACCGGGATGCGGCAGATGTGCCGCGCCTCCGATTTACCGCAACGCACCAAAATATCCGATGAATTCAGAAACGTTGACCCGGGCGGCGCCACCAAGCCGGTTTTTCGCGCCGTTTCCGTGGATTGATTGTGGCTCTCGTCCGTTGTTCCGGTATGAGGACGGTCAAGCTGATCCCGAAATCACGGAGCCGTGTTTTTGCGACGCATGATTTTTTTCGCTTGGCAGGGAGCGAGGACCGCCAATAGTTTGAGCAGATTGGCAGGGCTCCCTGACCTTGCCGAGACAGAGGATCGGATCACCCTCAAGGGCGGCGGCAACTGCAACAATGTCCGCCCGAGGTGTCCGTAGCCGGGAGGCAGAGATGGACCTATCCACGAGACTGAACGTGCTGGCCGCGTTTCTTTCGTTCGGCTTCGTCGCTGCAATCGTGTTCGGCTTCGTCTGACGGAGGCCGTACCTCTACAATTCCCCCGTGCCAGCCGAATGGTGGGGCA
>JAGVSR010000038.1 GCA_019137195.1 Alphaproteobacteria bacterium | reverse complement strand
CAAGAAGATGACCGAGGAAATCGCCAAGGCCCTGGCGCATCACTGAGCCGCGGCCGCGCGCCAGATCGGCGGCCGCCCCCCATCGCCGCCCCAACCCGCAAAGCCGCTGCGCTTGACAGGTCCGGCGCCTCCCCGCATAAGGTCGCCTCCCGGTTTCCGGGCGGTTAGCTCAGCGGTAGAGCACACCCTTCACACGGGTGGGGTCGCAGGTTCAATCCCTGCACCGCCCACCATTGTCAAAATGAGATCAGAACGTTGAAATGCCGCCCGGCGTCGAGCGCGCCCGGTGTCCAGCCACGATGTCCGGTTGTCGATCGCGCCATCTCAGCCTGCGGCTGTCCTCGTCGCGGCGCTGACGGCTCAACGGACGATCGCGGCGAAGCGCGCCCTGGCGCTCACGAGCGTCGGCGGCCCTTTGGCCTCGGAGAGCGGCTGGCACGCTTGACGGACGCCTTCGCCTTCTGGGCCGCGGGCAGGTCGCTGTGCCGGCCGACACGCCGGATCAGCCTCCGGAGCTCGGGCTCTGCCACCCGCCTTGCCGCACTTTCGATCGAAAACCAATAGCGCCTGCGCTCCTTGTCCTCGGGCCATCGCTTCTTCTGGCGCTTCACGAGCATCAGGTAGACGGTGACATCGAGATGCTGAGGCACGTCGCCAGCGATCGTTCGGACGTAGCCGTAGGTGCCCCAGGGCTTGCGCGAGACTTTTCCGGAGACCCCGGCTTCCTCGAGCGCCTCTTGCGCCGCCGCCAGGTGATCCTTGAGCCGCTTCATGGGCCAGCCCTTGGGGATGATCCACCGGCCCGTGTCGCGGGACGTCACGAGCAGCACCTTCAACGGCCCGTCACCGGGGCCTCCGACGCAAAGCGCGCCGACCTGCTTTCTTGCCTTCATACCCGGGATCATATGCGGGATCGGCCTCAGTCAGACAACAGTCGAACTAGAAACATATTGGTCGAGGTGAGAAAAACTGCCCGGCCTGAGGCCGGCGTCCGGCCCCGAGACCGGCTTGGGACCGGCGATCGCGTGACGATCGGGTGCCGGCCACGGACGCTTCCCCCGGATGCAGCCGCCGCAGCCGGGAGAGCGTCGATGGGCTAGAGTACAAATACTCATGAGCGGTGCAGGCGATTGTTGTACGAGGCCGTCCATGCGCAATACCCTGATCGAGACGTTCGCGCGGGCCACGGGAGGCACCAGAGATGCCGCCTACTGGGCATGGGGAGCTGCCTTCGTCGTTGCCTACGTGACGCTCGACGCCTTGAGCTATCTGCACCCGTTCGGGGTTTTCGGCATCACGGCCTGGGATCCTCAGACAGGGCTCGGTCTGGCGCTCGTCATCCTCGGCGGGCGCAAGTATGTGCCGTGGCTCTGCATCGCTCACTTTGGCGCCGATGCCCTGGTGAGAGGTCTGCCGCTGTCGCTTCTCGTATCGGTGCCGCTCTCGCTCGCGGTCGGCGTGATCTATGGCCTTGCCGGCACGTACCTCGCCACCAGGACCCGGCTCGGCTCGATGGGCATCGCGACGAGGTCCGACCTGCTGACCGTTCTCGCCATCATGGCTGCGGCCTCGCTGGCGGTGGCCCTGTTGTACGTGTCGGTCGTGACGGCAGCCCAATTGATAGCGGCCGACCAGATCCTGAGAGCCATCCGGCGCTCGTGGACCGGGGACATGATCGGCATGACCATCGTGACGCCATTGATCCTGTCGCTCGCAGCGCGCCAGCCGGTGATGCCGGGGCGGACGGAGGCGGTCGTGCTCCTGGCCACGATGGCGGGAGCGCTGTTCGTGGTCTTTGGCATGTTCGAAGCGGCCCAGTTCCAGCTGTTCTATCTGCTCTTGCTTCCTCTCATTTGGATTGCAGCCCATGCCGGAGTGCATCAGGTCACGGGGCCGTTGCTGGCCACGCAGCTTCTTCTGATCGCCTCCATACAGATGTCGCACCAGAGCGCTCAGGATCTCACGGCGTTCCAGATCCTGATGCTCGTGCTCGCCTTGACGAGCTTGGTCGTCGGCGTGCTCGTGACCGAGCAGCAGACGACCCATCGCGACCTGCTGCTGCACCGGGTCGCCCTCGGCAAGGCCGCGCGAGCCGGCAGCATGGGTGAGCTTGCAGCGACCTTGGCCCATGAGATCAACCAGCCGCTGACCGCCATTGGCGGCTATCTCGGGGTGGTGCGCCAGCTCCTGACCGCCGACCCCATCGACGTCGCCAAGGTGCGCGATGCAGCGCTTCAGGCCGGCGGGCAGGTGGAGAGGGCCGCCAGCGTCGTACGCAGCCTGCGCGAGTTCATCAGCTCGGGCACGACCAGGAAGAGCGTTGTCCAGCCGCGCGACATCGTCATGAGATCGCTGCGCTCCTACGAGGCAGAGATGGCCCAGAAGGGTATTGCACTCGAGGCCGTCCTCGACGATCGCGTGCCCCCCATCGAGGCTGATCCGCTGCAGATCGAGCAGGTGATCGCCAACCTGATCAACAACGCAGCCGATGCGGTTGCCGGTGCGGGCAGAGGCGACGGCAAGGTGATCGTCGCCGTTGCAGTCGATCGGGATGGGCTCGTCCGCTTCTCTGTTCAGGACAACGGACCTGGTTTCGATCCTGCCGTGCTCGATGGTCAGCTGAGCCCGTTTACGTCGACCAAGAGCGACGGCATGGGATTGGGGCTTGCGTTGAGCCGGTCGATCGTCGAAGCCCATGGGGGTGAGCTCGTCGTCGCGAGCAGCCTGACCGGGTCCAACGTCGGCTTTGCCATTCCGGCAGCCAGGGAGGAGGAAAAATGACCGAAGACATCAAAGTCGCGTTGATCGATGATGATCCGGCCGTGCTCGATTCCCTGAAGCAGCTGCTCGCCGCCCATCATTTCGAGGTACGCCCCTTCACGTCGGGGAAGGCGTTTCTGGACAGCGGCAGCCTGGAGCGCGTCAATTGCGTCGTGTCCGACGTGCGCATGCCGGAAATGACCGGGACCGAGCTTCACAAGACGATCAGAGGCTTGCGGCCGTCGATGCCGGTCATTTTCATCACCGGCCATGGCGACGTTGCAATGGCCGTTGCAGCCCTCAAGGCTGGCGCTGCGGATTTCGTCGAGAAGCCGTTTACGGCCGAGCAGATCATTGCCAGCATCAGGAGCTCGGTCGAGGATGCCCTGCGCAGGAAGAAGGACGATGAAGCGGCCGAGCTCTTCGCCTCGCGCATCTCGGAGCTATCGCCGCGTCAGCGCCAGGTGCTCGATCTCGTCATCGATGGGCTGTCCAGCAAGGAGATTGCCAACAAGCTGGGCCTCAGCGTCCGTACCGTCGAAAACTACAGGGCCTGGGTGATGGAGCGAACCGGGGCGAGCAATCTGGCCTCGCTCATACGCATGACCCTGTCGGCAAAAATGAAGTCCTAGTCGTCAAGGCGCGCAAGTTGCCAGCCGTGGGGGTCCGGCTGGCACCTTGCTCGCGCCCCGTGCCGATCAGTTCGGCGCGACCGACATGCCCGTCCTGGCGTTGGTGAAGGTGCCGGTGATGCCGCCCTTGAGCGCCGTGAGGCCGGAAATGATGCCGACGCCAATGATCGCGGCGATCAGCCCATACTCGATCGCCGTCGCTCCCGATTCATCGCTCGCAAATCGCTTGAGAAAAGTATGCACTGCCTGTCTCCTGTGTCGTTCTCGTTTGCACCGGATCACTTGCGGCCGGATGAGAAAGAACTAGAGGGCTACACTGAACATCCGCTTAATCAGCATAAGTCAATATTCGCATAGTGAAAGGTTCGGCCCCTCGTCGGCGAGTTCTGAAACATTGTGAGGAACTGTCGAGAGGCAATCCTCTCGGTACTTCTACTCGGAACACCGCCAAAGCGGAGTAGATCTACTCTGCCCGTGTACGGGCCAGCACGCCTCGGCAGCCGAACGGGACGACGAGGCCAACTTAGGCGATCGCCGGGGCATGGGGTCGATCCGGACGCCGCGTGACGGGTTCAGCCCGCGGCACGCACTCGCCGTCGGACGTCCGCCTCCCAGCCGAACACGGAGCGGCCGTCGAGTTCGGTCGAGCGGGCGCGCTCTCGCGCGACGAGCACATCGAGCCCCGGGCCGCCGGCCGTGCGCTCGAGCGCGCGCGCTTGCGCATCGAGGCGCTTCAGCGCGGACAGCCGCTCGTCCTCGCCGAGCCTCGCCTTCGCCACCGCGTCCGTCATGACCCTGATCGTCTCGTCGTAGACCTTGAGCGGCACCGGGTAGGGATGGCGGTCCTTGCCGCCGTGTGCCAGCGAGAACCGCGCCGGATCGCTGAACCGGCAGGGCGCGCCATGCACGACCTCGGCCACCATGGCGAGCGACTGCACCGTTCGTGCGCCGACACCGCTCGTGAGAAGAAGATCCGCAAAGTCTTTGGGCCCGAGGTCGGCAGCCGCTGCCAGCGCACCGTGCAGCCTGCGGGTCACCACGTCGCTCGTGCGCACGTCGTGATGTGCCGGCATGACGAGATGCGGCAGCGCGAGCTGGGCCGCAGGCTCGTCCGCCTTGGTCGCGCGCACTCCGGCCAGCGCCACGTACTCGGCGACGATCCGGTCCGGTCCGAGTGTATTGACGAGGTCGAGCTGTGCCGCGCGCGAGGTTGCCGCCCGCTTGTCGGTGAGATTGACGATGGTGCCCTGATTTGGCCCGTCCACGGCGCTGTGAGGCTCCTCGACGAAACTCTGCAGCGCGCCTGAATGCCAGTGGTAGCGCCGTGCCTGGCGCAGCGTGCCGTTCATGCCCTGCTGCACCACCGTCCAGCGCCCGTCGGCCGTGACGATGAACCCGTGCAGGTAGAGGTCGAAGCCGTCCTGCACCGCGGCGCTGTCGACCTTGGCGACGAGCCGGCTTGCGCGTGCGAGCGACGTCGCATCGATGCCTGTCCGGTCGCCGACGAGCTTGAGCTCGTCCGGCGTCTTTCGCGAATGTCGGCCGCGTCCGCCGCATACGTAGAGCCCGAGCTCGTCCTGCAACGGTGCGAGACCGCGCTTCAAGGCTCCGATGACGCTGGTCGTGATCCCGGACGAATGCCAGTCCATGCCCATCACGGAGCCGAACGACTGGAACCAGAACGGATGCGCGAGACGCTCCAACAGCTCATCGCGGCCGTAGTGATGCACGATCGCTTGCGAAATGACGGCGCCGAGCCGCGCCATGCGCTGCCCGAGCCAGTTCGGCACGCGACCGCCGTGCAACGGAAGATCGGCGCTGCCGGTCCTGCGCGTCATGAGTCTCGGCTCGAGTGCGTTGGGAGGAGCATCGAGGCTCAGGCCTCCTGTCATGAGGACGGGGCTGCGTGCTGCGCGAATCGCGAGCGCGAGATCCCGGGCCAGCATGGTCCCCGGCGCCCGCACCCGCAAGCCCGGTCTCAGGCCCGGAGTCGCCGATGCACCTCGTCGGCGGAAAGGTCGAAGTCCTCGAGCGTGTACGTATGCCGCCCGTGCTTCTCGCGCGGGTTGCTCGCGAGCCAGGCTGCTGCCCGCTGCAAGAGGCCCGGATCAGGCTCGTACCCGAGCTGATCGTAGATCGCCGCCGTCATCGCCGGCGGATCGGCCATCAGCCCGGCGAACGCCGCGTCGAAGCGCTGGTCGGGCCCCAGCCGTGCCAGCGCAGGACCGGCGGACGCCGCGAGGCGCTCGGCCGTGTCGATCACGTAGCGTCCGACCTTGCGGTCGTCGGCGTGCTCGCTGCTGATGCCCCACATGACCCGCGTCAGGCTGCACAACGACGCGATGCACTCGGCCGGGTCGCGGTGGGTGAGCACGATGCGCGCATCCGGGAACACCTCGAGCAGCGCCGGCACGGCGGCGAAGTGAAGAGGGCACTTGAGCACCCAGTGCTTCTTTCGCTGCAGCCATTGCAGGAGCTGCAGCAGCCGCTTGAAATGGCGGTAGGCGGCGGTCGAGCGGTCGGCGGCGTCGATCCAGGCCCAGTAGCTCGGCAGATAGGCGACGTCGTACCCGGACGGGATCAGAAAGCTATTGCGGAAAAGATAGAAGCACTCCTCCGGGTCGCGTGCCCCCATGGGATGGATGGCCCTGAGGCCGGGCGCCAGCCAGTAGAGCGTCGCCAGCGCCTGCTCGCCCTCTCGGACGCGGGCTGCCTGGTCGGCTTGCGGGTTGCGGATGTCGGCCGGCGCGGTGCGGTAGCCTTCCCAGAACGCCAGGTGCCGTGCCCCCGCGTGCTGGCTCAGGAGCCGCTGCAGGATTGTCGTTCCCGTGCGCGGCATGCCGAGAATGAACAGTGGACGCTCGATGCGCTCGTCGAGGATGCGCGGCTCGGCCTCGATGGCGCGCTGGATCTCGACCGCATTCTTGAGGCAGTGAATGAGCTGGCGGCGGATCGCCGTCACTCCGAACGGCGAAAGTCGGGCCTCCTCGCTGTAGGCGCGGACCCGCACCTCCATGCCCTCGACGATGAGCGGGTCGAGTCGCTCGAGATCGCCGCCGGCGCGGCGGACCGCGCTCTTCACGGCTGGCACGGTAAGTTGCGGCCATAGACCGGCGCCGACGGCCGGTGCTGCAATCCGGTTCAGGATGCGTATCGGGAGCCGCGACCGGAAGCGAGATCGGGATGAGCTTTCGGGCCGGGCAATCGTCATCTGTTCCCTTCGCGTGCGGTGCCATTGCGACCGCAATCGGCCGGACTCCTCCGGCAGGTGATAGCAGGACTGCCACCGATACGTCGAGCGCAGCCTTCTGAGCGTGCTTGCAGCCTCGCACATGGTGGGTGGAGACAGCTTGCCTTGCGGCCGATGCGAAAGCCCGTCACGCGTCAGAGATTGCGGATTTCGTCCTCGTCCTCGCTGCCGGCCTCGACCACGCCTGTCGTCGGATCAACGATAAAGATCGTACGGTCCGGCAGCTCGCGCTGGAGCCGCCGGGCCAGCTGCCGCTGCCGTGCGTCGTAGATCGCCTTCTCCTCGTCGCTCCCGCGTATCTGCATCGCGTTGTCGGGGTCCATCAGCCGCTCGTAGTGGTCGGAGAGCGCGGCGAGCTCACGCTGCAGCTCGTCCGAAAGCCCGAGATCGGACGGGGCGATGTCGCCGTAGAGCCCGGCGTCGATGGCCCACAGCGGATAGGACCCGGGCTCCGGCATGAGCTTGATACGCTGCGATTGCGCTCTCTGCACCGGATCTTCACACTCGACGGCGGCGAACGGCGGTTGCGGCTCGGTCCGGCGGGCCCGGTTTCTGACGAGGTCAGCGGCATAGAGAAGGACGATGAGGCCACCTGCGGCGAGCGCTGGCCACGCCGTTGCTGCCACGCTCGAGAGTCGCCCCGCACTCAAAGCCCACACGACGAGCGCTGTCGCCAGGAGATAGACGACGAAAGCGTTGCGCGTCTGTGACCGGCCGGTTGCATCGGGCTCGTCCCACGGGTCGATGTATCGTGGCGCGACCCACACGAGATAGAGCGCCTGCAGCGCCGACGAGAGGAGGAACAGCCACACGGCCGCGTCGACGAGCAGCAACAGCGCGACGCCGCCGATCAGGATGATCGCCGAGCTTGCCACGTGCCAGCGGAACTTCAGTGTCTCCGCAGCCGACGGTGCCTCGCCGCCGAGCGCGGCGATGGCATGGTCGAGGAAACGGCTCGACAGTGCCGCGCGCGTGGCAACGAAGCCCGCGAGGATATAGAAGGCGCCGACGGCGCGGAGCACGAGATCGATGGCGGTCAACAGTGTCTCCCGGCTCAGGCGAGACGAGGCAAGGGATGCCTCTCTCAGCTCCCCTTTGCGACCAGCTCGCCCCTGAGAGCCTTCTCGATCATGGCTCGCGTCTCGGGGATTCCGTAGAGGTGGATGAACGAGCCGAACCGGGGCCCGCGGCTTTCGCCCAGCAGCACCTCGTAGATGGCGCTGAACCAAGCGTTGGATACGCCGGGCTTGTCGGGCGTAGCACCCTTGGCCGTGAGGTCCTGATAGCGCGGAATGGCCCGGCCGACGTCGTAGACGATGGTCTGCAGCTCTTCGGCCGTCGCATCGGGATTGGCATTCCCGAGCGCGCCAGAAAGCTTCGTCAGCGCCTCGCGCTCCACCTGGTCGGCGGCACGGTAGACCTTCTTCGGCCGGATAAAGTCCTCGTAGTAGCGGACCGCGTAGCCGGCGAGATGGTCGAGCAGCGGGAACTTGTCCGGCGTTGCCCCATCGGCATGGCGTCCGATGAAGCCCCACAGCACGTCCTTGTCGTGGGCGTTCGAGGCCGCGACGAGGTTCAGAAGGAGCGCGAACGAGATCGGGAGCTCTGCCTTGGGCGGGTGGCCGCCGTGGATGTGCCAGACGGGATTGTCGATCTGGGTCTTGGCGTCCTGCGACGGATAGGCGGCGATGAGCTGCAGGTACTCGTCGACGGCGCGCGGGATGACGTCGAAGAAGAGGCGCTTGGCCGTGCGCGGCTTCTGGAACATGTAGAGCGCGAGGCTCTCCGACGGGGCGTAGGTCAGCCACTCGTCGATGGTGAGGCCGTTGCCCTTCGACTTCGAGATCTTCTCGCCCTTGTCGTCGAGGAACAGCTCGTAGACGTAGTGATGCGGCGCGACCCCGCCCAGGATCTCGCAGATACGGTCGTAGATGACGGCGTTCGTCTGATGGTCCTTGCCGAACATCTCGAAGTCGACGCCGAGCGCCGCCCACCGCATGCCGAAGTCGGGCTTCCATTGCAGCTTCACGCGCCCGCCGGTGACCGGAAGCGTGACGTCGGTGCCGTCCTCGTCCTCGAACGTGACCTCGCCCATCTTGGCATCGACCTTCTTCATCGGCACGTAGAGGACGCGGCCCGACGAGGGCGAGATGGGAAGGAACGGGCTGTACGTCGCCTGCCGCTCGGGGCCGAGCGTCGGCAGCATGACGTCCATGATCTTCTGATAGCGCTCGGCGCACCGGATCAGCATGTCGTCGAAGCGCCCCGCCTTGTAATAGTCGGTGGCGGAGGCGAACTCGTACTCGAACCCGAACGTATCCAGAAAGCGCCTCAGCATCGCATTGTTGTGATGTCCGAAGCTCTCGAACTTGCCGCCGAACGGGTCCGGCACGACGGTCAGCGGCTTGTGCAGGTGTGGCGCCAGGAAGTCCTTGTCCGGGACGTTGTCGGGAATTTTCCGCATCCCGTCCATGTCGTCCGAGAAGCAGAGGAGCCGCGTCGCGACGTTGCCGCCGGTCAGGGTCTCGAACGCGCGCCGCACCATGGTCGTGCGCGCCACCTCGCCGAAGGTGCCGATGTGCGGCAGCCCCGAGGGTCCGTAGCCGGTCTCGAACAGGACCGTCCGGTCGAGACCGCCCGGGATCTTCCTGAGCCGCTCGATCAGCTTCCTGGCTTCCTCGAATGGCCACGCCTTGGCCTCGGGAGCGAGCGCAATGAACGGCGCCTCCGGCTTCCACGCCGTCGCGCGGGTCTTGCCCGTCTCGGCGGGCGCCTTGGCAGCAACCGCCTTGGCGGCGGTCTTTGCGGTCCCCTTTCGGGCGGCAGGTTCGGTCTTGGTTGCCGCTGCGGGCTTGTTGCTGGGGGCTTTTGCCATGGTAAGCGGAAGCTCTCGAAGGCGACACGGGCGTGCCGGTGGAATAAGTCTGGTCCGGCCACGTTTTCTACCGAGCGCGCGGCGCGCATCGAAGGCGTGCTTCAAAGTGCGCATAGGAGGGGCCAGCCGAGGGCGCGACACTAGGGAAGCGGGGGGTGAGCGTCAATTGCAGCCGATAGCACGAAGCCGTCGTGCCTCGGCGCGGCACGAGGGGCCGCCGAGGCCCCATTGATCGCCGCGGGCCGCGACGGCCGCGGCACAGCCGCATCAACTGTACAAAAACCGTCAATCTTCTCCGATGGCAATCAGGGACTTGCCGAGTAGATTTGATAGAGTTCGGGGTAGATGATTCGCTCTTTTGGCAAGATGTCGGTGCATCTTGAGCTGCACGGGCGATGACGCCTCCGAGCGTGCTTCTGGAGACGCCCATGCCTTCAACCAAAGAGCCGATCGCGAACGGCTTCGTACCGGTCCTGAGGTACCGGAACGTCGCCGCCGCCGCCGATTGGCTCTGTCGGGCATTCGGCTTCGAGACGCACCGGGTCGTCGACGACGGTCGGGGCAACATAATCTACGCCCAGCTGAGGTTCGGCCGCGGTCTCGTCATGCTGGTGCCGGTCGGACAGTCCGACCTCGACGCACTGATGGTCCAGCCGGATCTGGCGAGCGGCCTCGAGACACAAGTCTGCTACGTCGCGGTCGGCAACGTCGCGGCCCATGTCGAGCGGGCGGCGGCGGCCGGAGCAGAAATCGTGCTCGGGGTCTCCGACGACGGCCTCGGCGGGGCCGGCTATACCTGCCGCGATCCCGAGGGCCACGTCTGGACCTTCGGCACCTACGATCCTGCGGCCGTGAGCCGGAGTGCCGAGCCTGCGGCGTCGGAGCCTATCGCGCCACCCGTCAGCGCCGTGGTCGCGGCCCAGGAGCCGGACGCTAACCCGGACGCGGCCGAGGATGCTCGCAGCCGCTGGTGGAAGTCGGCTGCCGTAGCCGCCGTCATGTTCGGAGCCCTTCTGGCAGGCGGCGGCCTAATCGCCGCGCTCGTTACCTCGGGCACCGGCCGGTCCCCCGGAGCGGCTGCCTCGATGGCGGCGCGCGAGACGCACGTTACTCCGGACGCGCCGGATGCACTCGAGACCGCGCTCGACGCCAAGCGCGTGGCCGACCAAACCGCCACCGAGGCGGCGCGATCCCTTGCGGCAGCGCGCGACGAGCTATCCGGCGAGCGTGCTGCCAAGGAAACGGCGCTGCAGTCGCTCGCCACGGCGAAAGACGATCTCGAGGCTGTCCGCAGCTCACTGTCCGCCGCCGAGACGGCGAGGCGCGAGGCCGTCGTCGCACTCGAGAACGAGCGGGAGCTGCGTGCTCGGGCCGAGGAGATCCAGAAAGCGCTGCTGCTGCAGCTCGAGGACATGACGGCCGACGCGGCGGACGCGTCCGGCGCGGGAAGCCAGGCCCTGATGGCACCGGCCGGCCAGCCGGGCGCCGCGTCGGGAACAGCCACGCCCGGCTCCTCCACGACTGAGGCCGCCGCAGCCGAAGCCGCCGTGCCGGCACCGCCGTCCACCACGCCCCCGGCCCCTCCGCCGAGCGAGACGGGCAGCGTGGGGGGCACGGCGGCCGAACCGGCTGAGCCTGCGTCGTCGGATGAGGCGGTGCCCGAGCCGGCGCCGCCGGCAGCGGCCAGGGACGAGGCCAGAAAGCCTGCGCAAAAGCGGGCGCGCCGAGAGAAGGAAAAGTCGAGCGACGCTCCGGCCAAGCCGCGCCCCAAGAAGGCAACGGCCGGGGGCGAGCAGACGTGGCCTTATTCGTCCTGGTAGACTATAGGCTTCCGGCTGAGACTATCGGCCACGCAAGGAGCCTCTCTTGAGCCAACAGTTGAGCCCGCCACAGGCGCTGATCTACACGATGATCACGACCTCGGCCGTCGATCGCAGGATCTCCGACGTCGAGCTGGGGCGCATCGGCTCCATCGTCCGTGATCTGCCCGCCTTCGACACGTTCGACCACGAGCAGCTCGTCGCCGAGTCGCAGAATTGCGGCAAGGTGCTCGCCGGGGAGCACGGGCTCGACCGTGTGCTCGACCTCGTCTTCGCCGCGCTGCCCGAGCACATGCGCGAGACGGCCTACGCGCTTGCCGCCGAGCTGGCAGCCGCCGACCTCAAGGTCGATCCCACAGAGATCAAGTTCCTGCAGATGCTCGCGCGCAAGCTCGAGCTCGACCGCCTCACGTGCGCCGCCCTCGAGCGCGCGGCCCGGGCGCGGCACCAGAAGGCTTGAGCGCTAGGGTCCCCGCGCCCGCAACCGTGCCGGCGAAGGCCGCGACCGCATCGGCAGCAGCGGCGAGGTTGCGCTCGTGCGTCGTCCCCGATGCGGCGCGCGGCTTCAAGTCGTGGTCGCCGTCTGTGGCCCAGTGGAATCGAACGGCGCTCGACAACCCGTACCCCGCGACGTCGGCTCGTCCACCGAACGGATCTCGCTCGCCCTGCACGATGAGCGCCGGACACGAGAAGCCCTGCCCGAGATGCGCGATGCGGGGTGCGCCGGACGACCGCGGCGGCCGGAACGGGTAGCCGAGACAGACCAGGCCAGCGACGCAGCCCGCCGTGCCGAGCTCGCCGGCGATCATGCTGGCGATACGCCCGCCCATCGACTTACCGCCGATGAGAAGACGTTGTCCTCTGGGCATCGTCTGGCGGACGCTGTCGATGACGGCGCGGTACGCGGGGATCAGCGCCTCGGCCTTCGGCGCCGGCCGGCGTGCGCCGCCCATCCGGCGGCCGGCCATGTAGTCGAACTCGAAGCGGGTGACGGCCAGGCCGCGCCCGGCCAGGAGCTCCGCCATCCGCTCCAGGAACGGGCTCGTCATGGGTGCGCCGGCGCCGTGGGCCAGGAGCAGACGGACGGGGGCCGCGGATGGTCCGTTGTCGATGAGGTCGGTCATGTGAACGGGTCTCTGGAAGCGTTGCGTGGTGCAGCCGGTACGCCGGTCTGCGTCCGAGATCCCGAGGTCAAATGCCCACAACTAGGCCGCGAACACGCGACAGCCGCATTTTGGCCTCGTCCCGGAATAGGTTATATGACGATATTCGATGATCTCAGGGGGGCCACGAGATGCGTGCCCGCGCAATGGTTGTTTTGGCCTTGTTGCTGCCCGCGTCGATCACAGCCGTGGCCGCCGACGACATCCTGCCCTGGCAGACCGATTCGACGGAACAGAAGCCCGCACCTGCCGCCAGGAAGCAGCCTCCGGCCGCACCGGCCAAGGCACCCGAGCCAAAGCCCGCCGACGCGAAGTCCAATGCTGCCGCAGCGGCGGCCGCACCGGCGCAGCCGTCCGGCGCCAAGGCGACGGCGGCGACGACGGGCGCCGATGCAAAGCCCGCCGCGTCCAAGCAGGCTCCTGCCGCGCCCGCTGCGGCCGCGGCCGCCACCATCGAGACTTCCGCCGCCCCCGCCGCTCCGAAGCCGGCGGCCGGAGCCGCACCGGACGCGGCAAAGACGGCAGCCAAGGCACCGGACCCGGTCCCCGCCAAGAAGCTGTTCGGCGCCGCCAAGGTCGCCGCGCGCATGACGCCCAAGGCCATCGGCACCTACGCCAAGGGCTGTCTCGCCGGCGGCGAGGCTCTTCCGACCGACGGCCCCGCCTGGCAGGCCATGCGGCTCTCGCGCAATCGCAACTGGGCCCACCCCGTGCTCGTCGCCATGCTCGAGCGCTTCGCCACCGAGATGAAGGACAAGGAGAGCTGGCCCGGCCTCCTGATCGGTGACCTGTCGCAGCCGCGTGGCGGTCCCATGCTCACCGGGCACAAGAGCCATCAGGTCGGGCTCGACGCCGACATCTGGTTCAAGCCGATGCCGTCGCGGACGCTGTCGAAACCGGAACGCGAGACGTTCGAGCCGCTGCTGCTCGCCAAGGATAACGGCAGCGAGGTCATCAAGGAGAACTGGAACGACGGCTTTGCCCGCCTCGTAAAGCGTGTCGCAGACTATCCCGAGGTCGAGCGCATCTTCGTTCACCCGGCCATCAAGAAGAAGTTCTGCGAGGTGTCAGGGCCGGACAAGGCGTGGCTGGCCAAGGTGCGCCCCATGTGGCTGCACAACTATCATTTCCACGTGCGCATCTCCTGCCCCGCGGGCTCCGGCTCGTGCGAGAAGCAGAAGGCAACGACGGGCGAGGACGGCTGCGGGAAGGAGGTCGACGACTGGATCAAGCTGGTATCGCGGCCGGCGAAGCCGGTGACGCCCGCCCCGAAGCCGACGGTGCCAGTGAAGCCGCCGCCACCGGCGCCCGTGCTGACGCTGGAGAAGCTGCCGCCCGAGTGCCGCCAGGTGCTCGCCGCGGCGCCGGACGGAATAGCACCGCCGCCTCCGGTCGCGATCGCACACAAGCCCGCCGCTCCTCCGCCAGCCAAGCCGCAGCAGAAGAAGACGGCCGAGCAGTAGACGTCGTGTGAGGCGCGTCGAGTGTAGCGGGTCGATAGCACGGCTCGGCAACCGGCCCCTGAGCGCGCTCCGCTCGGCACGCGCTCGTCGTCCGCGCGCGGCTCACGACTGCCGCGCCACCCCCGTCAGCAGCACGAAGCCGGCGTAGCCGCTCCGGATCTCGCGCTCGACGATACCGATGTGCCGGGCCTCGACCCGGTCGGCGATGCCGTTGAAGACGGCCTCGATCCGCTCCGCCGATAGTGCGAGCACCGGGAACTGCCGCCCGGCCACCTCGTAGCCTCCCGAGCGCACCAGGAAGGCAGCGACCAGAGCGCCACCCGGCTTCACCGCGCCGGCGAACGCCTCGCAGGCGCGTTCGAACTCGTCCATCCGCCCGGTAATCGACTCGGCACAGAAAAACATGGTCGCCGCATCCCAGCGGTGGCGCGGCAGGTCGAAGATCGAGCCCTGCTCGATACATACCTTGCGCCGGAGCGCCGGGATCGGGTCGTCGGCGAGGCGCTCGGACGGGCCGTAGGCCTCCCTGGCGACCCGCCAGAAGTGCTGCCATTGCGGACGCAACTCGTCCTTCAAGAGTTCCGCCTTGAGCCACGCGACGTTGCTCGCCGCGTACTCCCAGGCGGTCAGCCTGGCGGCCTTCGGCAGCGCGCAGAAGAAGGGGATCAGGTTGGGGCCGGTGCCGACATCGACGACATCGAGTCCAGCGCCGGGAGATGGAACGAGACGGCAGAGTGCCTCGACCGCGTGCCTGATGACGAGGTCGTCGTCCGGGTGCGGCTCGCCGTAATAGTGCTGAAAGTAGGCCTCGCTGTCGAACTCGTTCCACTGATAGTCGGCGTTGCTGGCCGTGGCATCGGTGCGGATGCCCGTGGCGGCGGTGTCGGCGGACATGGCTCGTCTTCCTGCACTGGCCCCTTTCAGTGTCCCCCGCAAAAGAGACTGGGACCGAGGGGGCTCCGGCTCGATTTCCGCGTCAACCTATAGCCGAAATGGCGCCGCGTTCCAGCACATGCACGTTGGAGGCGGGACCGGCGGGCGTGCGGTGGAGCGCAATGAACTCGAGGAGCTTGTCGACGTCGACGGGGCGCGAGAAGAAGTAGCCCTGGAGCTCGTTGCATCCGAGCTCGGCCATGGTCTGCGCGTCCGCCATGGTCTCGACGCCTTCGGCGACGATGTCCATCTCGAGCCCGTTGCCGATGGCGATCACGGCCTGCACGATCTTGCGCACGTTCTCCGACCTCGCCATGCCGGACACGAACGAGCGGTCGATCTTGATCTTGTTGAACTTGAAATTGCAGAGGTAGGACAGGCTGGAATAGCCCGTTCCGAAGTCGTCGAGTGCGGTCATGAAACCCATGTCGAAGATCGCATCGAGCGCCTGGCGCGTGTGCTCCGAGGTATCCATGAGCACGCTTTCGGTGATCTCGAGCACGAACTGGCTCGGGTCGGCGCCGAGCTCGTCGCTCAGGTAGCGCAGCCTCTCGACGATATCGGACTGGCGGAACTGCATGGCCGAAAGATTGATCGACACCTTGAGGTCCGGCCATTGCCGCGCGTCCTTCATGGCGCGAGCAATGACCCAGTCGCCGAGCGCCGGCATGAGGCCCGCGTGCTCGGCGATAGGCACGAAGATCGCCGGCGACAGCTCGCCGCGCGTCGGATGCCGCCAGCGGAGCAGCGCCTCGATCCCGGCGATCGTGCCCGTCTTCGCGCACATGATCGGCTGGTAGGCGAGCCTGAGCTCGTTCCGGCCGAGCGCGGACTTGAGATCGGTTTCGATCGCACGCCGCTCCTCGACCTGCCGCGCCATCTCGCGCGTGAAGACGGTGGAACGGTCGCGACCGAGGCTCTTCGACTGATAGAGCGCGATGTCGGCGTGCCGTGTCAGCTCGTCGGCGTTGGCCCCGTGCTCCGGCGCCATGGCGATGCCGACCGACGCTGTTACCCGCAGCCCCTGGCTCGCGATCACGAACGGATCGGAGAATGCGGACACGATCCGGCTGGCGAGGATCGAGCAGGCCTGCGGGCCGGAGGCCGACCACAGCACGGCGAACTCGTCGCCGCCATAGCGGAACAGGAGGTCGGTCGGGCGCATCCGTTCCTTGAGGCGCTGGGCCACGGCCCGGATGAGCTCGTCGCCGGCGTGATGGCCGAGGGTGTCGTTGACGTCCTTGAAGCAGTCGAGGTCGATGAACGCGACCACGACGTGGCCGTTGATCTTTTGGGCGCTGTCGAGCTCGTGCGCCAGCACTTCGGCGAAATGCGACCGGTTCGGCAGCCCTGACAGCATGTCGTGCGTCGCGGCATGGCGCGCGTCCCGCTCGCTTTGTGCGAGGTCGAGCGAGGTCTTGTGCAGTCGGCGCAGCATGCCGTTGGCGAGCAGCGCGACGGCGATGACGCCGATCGTGACGAGCGGCAGGACCATGGTCAGGAGCACACGCCCCGGCTTGCTCGGATACCAGCTGAGATAGCCGGTGTACGAGCCGTCGTCGGCCTGCAGCGGCAGATTCTCGACACCCACCAGCTTTGACGGCTCGCTGGTCAGCGTAAGCCCCGAGAGCAGCTGCGAGCGGCTGATGTTCGACACGAAATCCGCGTCGATGAAGACGATGCTGATGAGCAGGGCGTGAACCGGCTTGAGCAGGTTCATGTCGACGTTGGGTACGATTGTCATGGCCGTGACGACCGCCAGCCTCCCGTCGACGGCCATGATATGTCCGGCCCACCGGCTGTTGTGGAAGGCGCCGCCGAGCTTGTCGTACTTCTGGTCGATGCCGAAAACGTCGGGGCGCTCGGCGAGGGGCGCGCCCTTTCGGCCCCTGGACTCGGCGATGACCGGCTCGAGGGCCGCCCGTCGCTCCTCGAACGCCTGTGGATCACGCCGTTCTCCGCCAGCGAAATAGTAGAGCGGCTGGTCCTCTGGCCCCACGATCGCGACCTCGTCGTGGCCGTAGGTTTCCGTGAGGAAGATGCCGAAGTTGCTGTCGGTGAACGTGAGGTCCACGTTCTCGGGTGTGATCTTCAACACCGAATCGTCCCACCACGCCACGCTCTTCTGCTCACTGAGCGTCCGGGCGATCGCGCGATTGAGGGCGTTCACCAGCAGGGTGCGCTCTTGCTCGAGCGACGCGTTGTTCGACGACGAGCCCGCATAGAGGATGACGAGTATGAGCAGCAGGCCGAAGCCCGTGACGCTCGCGGCGCTCAAGGCGGCGAGGCGCTGGAAGTCATGCTCGAAGAGGCGTTTGTTGAGGCGCGGAAGCTGGCGTGGCATCGGTATCAAGTCCTGTGGCTGCCCTCCAAATACACGCAGAGGTTGAATAACCGGTTTACGTGCGGGCATTCCGACCGTTAACGATCCCGTCTCTGACGAGCACGGATCGAGTTAACGATTCACTAGCAAATGCCGTGCCTTGTCCCGTTTTGGAGCAGCAATTACGCTGCAGTTCCGCGGAATGTGATTAATCGATCGTTGAAAATCGGCTGGCTTTCTGTTATCAACCTTAAAATGTAAGGTAAACGAGACGACGTACAGAAGCGCGCGAAGGTTGCTGCGCCTCGCGCAAGTGTTCGAGTGAAATCCAATGACAAAGCTGGTTGTGCGGTCGCGAGCCGATAGTCCCGAGCTCAAGAAGGCGGCGTGTTCGATCGAGCAGGCCGCCTGGAACGACCTCGGATATTTGAATTATACCCGCGCCCACTACGAGCTCTACGGCACCCTCCTCGACGAATACGCCGATTACCAGCTCTGCCTCGTCGACGAGGAGCGGGGCTATCCCGTAGCAGCCGCGAACTGCGTGCCCGTCGCCTGCAAAGGTCCGGACGAGCTTCCGCCAGAGGGCTGGGACTGGCTCGTCGAGCAGGCTGAGGTCAGCCGTCGCAAGGGCAGCGTCAACATGCTGGGCGCGCTGGCTATTTCTGTGCCGGCCATCTATCGGTCCAAGGGCTATGCGCGGCTCATGATCCGCGAGCTCGTCAAGCTCGCTGCCAGGAAGGGTCTCGACGGCGTCATCGCCCCCGTGCGCCCGTCCGCAAAAGTCCGCCACCCCTGGGTGTCGATCGACGACTACATCACGTGGACCGATGGCTACGGACGGCCCTACGATCCCTGGTTGCGCTCGCATCTCTCCTCCGGTGGCAAGCTCGTGAAGCCCTGCGAGCGGTCGATGGTCGTCGACGAGCACCTCTGCTTCTGGGAGAACTGGTCGCGTCAGCGCTTCGACCATTCTGGCCCGCACCAGATCGACGGCGCCTTGGCCCCGGTCGCTATCGATGTCGAGCGCCAGTCCGGCCGCTACGAGGAGCCCAACGTCTGGGTCGCCTACTCGTCGGCCGGCGCGTGACCGAGACGCTCGGCACCGGCCGTTGTGCATTGAGCAGCGCCTGCCCGACTTGGGCCTCACCGCGGTGAGGCCCATGTTTTTTTGTCGGCCGGTTTGGTTCATTCTTGGCGGTGCTTGCCATGGCGACGGGTGACCCGCGTCACAGAGGGCGTGCCGATGCTCGGCTAGTGATGCTCGATGCCGCGTTCGCCGGGGGACCGGCCGTCGGTGTCCGTGCGGTGCCAGGTCGAGCCTGTGTCGCTTGATGGAGGAGAGGTCTCGTGACCCATCGTCGGTTTCGGTTGCTGGTAGCCCTGGTCGTTTCGGCAGCGGCATTGGATGTGACGGCGGCTGGTGCAGAGAGCCCGCTCGCCGGCATTTCCTCGAAGCTCGAACGACAGTATCCGGACCTCGTCCAGCTCACGCCGGAGGAGCTGGGCAAACGTCAGGCGGACCCGGCCGCCGCCCCGGTGGTGATCGACGCCCGCTCGCCCGCCGAGTACGCGGTCTCGCACATCAAGGGGGCGATCCGCATCGACGCCAACGCCTCACCGGCCGCTGTTGTCGAGGCTGTAGGCGACGTCACCGGCAAGTCGGTGGTCGTCTACTGCACGGTCGGCGGTCGCAGCTCGCATCTGGCTTCGGCCGCCAGGGCCGCGCTCCTCGCCAAGGGCGCCCGTGACGTCGGCAATCTCAAGGGCGGCGTACTCGCCTGGCACAACGCGGGCCTGCCGCTCGTCGACGAGGCGGGCGCGACCGAGCTTGTCCACCCGAGCTCGCCCGAAGGGGCGCGTTTGCTCGACCGGCCGAGCCTGGCTCGCATGAGCCCGGGAACCAAGACCTGCGCCAATTGCTGAGCAGCCAGACCATGTGGAGCGCGCTTGACCTTTCCGACCCGCTCCTGCGGCTCGTGCCGTTCGTGGCCGTGCTCGCGCTCGTGGGTCTTGCCGAGCTCGTGATGCCGCGGCGCCGTCTGGTGGTTCCGAAGGCGCGCCGCTGGATCACCAACTTCGCCATCATCGGCAGCGGGTTCGCGGCCGTGCGCGCGCTGTCCTGGCTCGCCCGGATGCTGGCGGTTCCTCTCGTCGCGCTGGGGGCGGCGAGCGTGGCCGAGGTGCAAGGCTGGGGGCTCTTGAATGTGCTCGCGGTACCGGCGTGGATCGCCGTTCCGGCGGCCGTCGTGGCACTCGACTTCGCCATCTGGCTCCAGCACGTCGTCTCGCACAAGGTGCCGCTCTTCTGGCGCTTGCATCAGGTGCATCACGCCGATCGCGACCTCGACGTCTCGACGGCGCTGCGCTTCCACCCGCTCGAGATCGCGCTCTCGATGCTCTACAAGGTCGTCTGGGTGCTGGCGCTCGGCGCCTCGCCATTGGCCGTGGTCATCTTCGAGATCACCCTCAACGCGTGCGCGATGTTCAACCACGCCAACGTTGCGCTACCTGCTGGCATCGACCGGCTACTCCGCGTCGTGCTCGTCACGCCCGACATGCACCGCGTCCACCACTCCGTTCATCGGCATGAGCACGACAGCAACTACGGCTTCTGCCTTTCGGTGTGGGATCGGCTGCTCGGCACCTATCGCGCCCAACCCGAAGGCGGCCACCTCGCCATGACCGTCGGCCTCGAGCCCTACCAGGACGATCGGCCGTCGGGTTTCTGGTGGAGCCTCGTCCGTCCCTTCGGCCGCAGCGATCCGTGACTCGCTTGGCGCTCGGCACCCGCGCAGCCTCGGTCGCGAGCCGTCGGGCTTTCCGGCCCGCCGGTCGATTGCTCATCCCGCGCTTGAGGAGTCCCGGACGGGCGGCAGTCGCCGTCGTCCGCTTCGGAGCGATGCTCCCTCCGTCAAGCCCGCCCAGAGCCGATCCCTATCGGCCGCCCAGCCGGCAAGCGCATTGAAAACTGGCGGGAATCCAGTGGCTTGAGACGGTGCGCCGGGTCTCAATTGCCCCCTTGCCTCGGTGCCCAAGTGCAGCTAAAAGGCCGCTTCCGCCGCATGGCGACGGAGAGGTGGCAGAGTGGTCGATCGCGTCGCACTCGAAATGCGAAGTACGGGCAACTGTACCGGGGGTTCGAATCCCTCCCTCTCCGCCAAAACACCCCTGAACGTCTGATCACATAGCAACGCACCGCGGCACCTGGTAGCGCCGTAGTGCTTTGCTATTGCTTGTAAAAATTCAGCGTTGCTGTCGTGTTTTGAGTGCATCCCATCCCTTGACGAAACCTCCAAGCGTGCCCACTTGTGTGGGGTAAAACGTGGGGTAATTTCGCAAGCTCCCTACCGCTTGGACGCGAAGGATATGGCGCATGCGACAGGTGCGCGGGCTCAATCGCCTGACCGCCTTGGAGGTCAAGGCTGCAAAGAAGACGGGATGGTACGGTGATGGCGGCGGCCTCTATCTGGAGGTCGACGATCATGGCCGCAGATGGGTCTTGCGCCTGACCATCGGTGGCAGGCGTCGCGATCTCGGTCTGGGTCCTCTTCACAAAGTCACCCTCCCCTTGGCCCGCGAGCGTGCGGCCGAATACAGGTCCATGGCTTATCAGGGGATCGATCCGGTTTCGACGAAGCGCGAGCGCCGGCAAGTGCCCTCCGTGCCCACATTCGAGCACGCTGCCAATGAAGTGCATCGCACACGGGCTCAGGGTTGGAGCAACGGCAAGCATGTCGACCAGTGGATCAACACCCTGCGAGATCATGCCTTCCCTGTGATCGGCGCCAAGCCTGTCAACGTGATCGGCACGCCAGAGGTGCTCAAGGTTCTGACACCTATCTGGCTTACCAAGCCAGACACGGCCCGTCGTGTGCGGCAGCGCCTGAAGACCGTGCTCGAATGGGCGCGCGCAGCCGGTCACCGGTCGGGAGAGAACCCTGTCGATCTCATCGGCGATGCGCTGCCCAAAGCCAGTGCCACCAGAATCGAGCACCACGCCGCTTTGCCTTTTGCCGAGGTGCCAAAGTTCATTGAGGCCCTCCGCAATGGTGAAGCCGAGCAGGTGACCAAGCTCGCCTTCGAACTCCTGATCCTCACGGCTTCCCGCACGATCGAGATCCGCCGCGCTCGGTGGGAAGAGATCGACTGGCAGAACAAGCTCTGGACGCGGCCCGCCGAGAGCATGAAGGCGCGGCGCGAGCACGCCGTGCCGCTTTCGCCCCGTGCACTCGCAATCCTCAAAGAAGCGAAGACGCTCACCAGTAACGCATCCCATGGCCTGATCTTCTGCGAAGGGAGCCGCCCGTTGTCCGAAAACCGGTTCCTCAATGCCCGCGATGCTCTCGGCTACGGTGATCGCTGCACGCCACATGGCTTCCGCTCCAGTTTTCGTGACTGGGCAGCCGAAACCACCCAGTTCTCATCTGAAGTCGTCGAGATGGCGTTGGCCCACACCATCAAGAGCAAGGCTGAAGCCGCCTACCGCCGTGGCGACCTCCTCGCCAAGCGCACGACCCTGATGGACGCATGGTCGGAATATCTCCAGGGCTAGAAATAAGACGTCATAAATGGCGTTTAATATCATCTACAACGCCGTATATGGCACTTCGTGCAAGCCTTCCTTGCTGATTTCTCTTTAAGATGCTATATTTGGCTTGTTAAGCGCATCAAAGCGCCAGATACGGCATCTAATATGAAGACAAGCAAAGCTAAGACCGCCCTCCCCATGCGCGTGAAACGCGCCATCGAAAAGCTCGGTGCCGACATCTCCGTCGCGCGCCGCCGGCGCGGCATAACGAGTGCACTGCTGGCCGAGCGCGCCTTCGTCTCTCCGCGCACTCTCGTGCGCGCTGAAAAGGGTGACCCCAGTGTGTCCATGGCCGCCTATGGCTCCATTCTCTTCGCCCTCGATCTGACCGACCGGCTCGCCAGCCTTGCCGACCCGGCCCAAGACGCCGTCGGTGTGGCCCTTGAAGAAGAGCGGCTCCCGAAACGCATACGAATGCCGCGCGGGAGCTGAGCCATGGAACGGGAACTTCACGCGTACATGGATATCGATCGCGCCCCCGTGCTCGTAGGGCGGCTGTGGGCGCGGGAACGCACGGGACGTGAATCGTCGTCCTTTACCTACGATCCCGCATGGATCAAACGGCGCGGTGCCTTCGCTCTGGCGCCAAGCCTGCCGCTAGTGCCCGGTCCCTTTCATGCTGCCAAGGGTTTGCATCCCGCTTTCAGCGATTCCGCGCCAGATGCCTGGGGCCGCAAACTGATGCTGCGTCAGGAGCGGGCCCGCGCCCGCCTCGCGAAGACCCAACCACGAACTCTCTTCGACATCGATTTCCTCGCCGGTGTCGACGACACCACGCGCCTTGGCGCGCTGCGCTTCAAGGACGCGAATGGCGAGGACTTCATCGCCAATACAGGACGGCCAGTGCCGCCGCTCATTGATCTACCGAAGCTCTTGTCTGCGACAGGGCGCATCGAGCGCGACCGCGAAACCGATGACGATCTGCTGCTGGTGCTGGCTCCCGGCACTTCGCTTGGTGGCGCACGGCCAAAAGCGACCGTGCGCGACGGCAATGGCCAGCTGATGGTCGCCAAGTTCCCAAAGAAGGATGACGATTGGCCGGTGACACTTTGGGAAGCTGTGCTGTTGAAGCTGGCGGGTGATGCCGGCATTGCCGTACCGGAGTGGCGGCTCGACATCATCGCCAAGAAGCCAGTCCTGCTTCTGCGCCGTTTCGATCGCGGTGAC
>JAGVSR010000032.1 GCA_019137195.1 Alphaproteobacteria bacterium | reverse complement strand
GAGATGCACGTGCCGATCGTGGTTGCCGACGTCAACTGGATCAATCTGAGGGCAGCGCGAGCAGCGAGCGTTCCTGCGTACCATGGCAATATGTTATCGGAAGCGGCAGAGCATTCGGTCGATCTCAATTCATTCGACTATCTCCTCGCGGCAACCGACAACGAGTCTTACAATACGCTGGTCTGCAGCAACTTTGCCTATGAATTCGGCCGCAACCGCGTGTTCCAGATTCGAGCATCCGGCCGCATGCCTGGCGACTCGATAGACGCAGTCGAAACCCTCGGGGGACGGCAAGCGCTGGATCTGCCCTGGACCTTTGAAGCCCTCAATGAGAAGGCGCGCGCGGGTGCCCGCTTCTACGCATCGAAATTGACGGACAAGTTCAATTTCGACGATCTCAAAGCCTCTCAAGACGGACAGCGCCTCCTGGTGCTCGTGATACGGCCCGACGGGCAGTTGACCTTCCCGACGCCGAACCAGCCGCTTGCTCCAGCCGTGGGAGACGTGCTCATCAGTTTCGGATAGCGGACCCATCGCCGAAGGGAATGTTCAGAAGCGCCGATAGGTTGGCGGTATCGAGAGGACATGGCAGAGAATGAACCCATACCTCGCACTATTTCTCGGCCTGGTCTTTGCCGGCGGCGGTGGCGAGCTGTTTGTACGCGGCACCGTCGGACTTGCCCAGGCGGCGCGCATCTCACCTGGGATCATCGCCGCGACTGTCGCGGCATTCGCCACCTCGAGCCCTGAGCTGACGGTAGCCGTCAGTGCGGCCCTGGATGGGGCTCCGCAGATCTCGCTCGGAGATGCTCTAGGGAGCAATGTCGTCAATGTGGCGCTGATCCTGGGCCTCGCACTGCTATTGGCGCCGATCACAGCCTCGAGAGGCAGCATCAAGAGGGACTTCCCGACTGCCGTGATCGTTCAGGTGGCACTTGCGGCGCTTCTGCTCGATGGAAATCTGTCCCGGATCGAGGCCGTGCTTCTTCTTGCGGCGCTCTTTGTTTGGCTGCTTGCCGTAACGCACGAAGCCCGCTCTCAGCGTAGCGCAGTCGTAGCCGTCTTAGGCGAGGGCAAGCCATACAGGGCTGTCATCGAGAGCTTAGTCGGTCTGGCGTTGCTCATCGCGGCGGGAAAGTTGATCGTTTCTGGCGGCGCCGAGATTGCGAAGACGTATGGGTTCACAGAGTTCGCGATCGGTGCAACGCTCGTGGCCATCGGCACGTCGATGCCGGAATTGGCCACGGTGCTGATCTCCCGCTTGCGTGGCCATGACGAGGTCGGCCTCGGTACAGTTCTTGGCAGCAACATCTTCAATGGACTCTTCATCGTTGGCACGGCCGCGGCGATCACGCCCTATTCGATTGCATTCTCTGATGTGGCGCCGGCGCTTCTGGTCGGCCTCGCGGCCGTCGTCGCAACCTATCCTCCGAGATCCGAGCAGATCGACCGATGGCGCGGTGGCCTGCTACTGGCGCTATACGGCGCATACGTGCTTGCCGTGCTGCAGATCTGAGTAGGCGACGCCTGCAGCCGACCCTCGTCGTCGAACCGAGCCACTTCTTGCGGCCGTCGATGGAAATGAAGGTGAGCACCGATGCGAGCATTGCGATGTCTTGGAGCGCGGGCAAGCCTTGCCCTGCCGATTGGGGGCTGCCGGGGCCCAGGAGATCGATGACCGCATCAGGTGCAGCGGGCCCGTCAGTGACGCATATTTGAGTTCAACCAAGGCTTGCGTGCCTGACGCAACAGGAACGCTGTCCGAGTGACGGCGGCTGTGCCCCCTGGTCTGCTGAAGCAGCCAGCGTTTGTCGGTTGGACGATTGTAGCGGCGCGGAGCATGCTTCGGGGCAGGGGCAGGTTCCTGCGCTCCAATGCTCTTGAGCTCGCAATCCGAACGAGGTTGACGGCTGCCGTGCAGTCGGCGCGCTGGCTCTCGAGAGCCGGCCGATTGCAGCAAGTTGACCCAACGCAGTGCGCGGGGCTTAGTGTATGCAGATCCATGGATTGCGAAGTCCGGGACCTGCCGGAGACGAACGCGCAGGATGCTCAACAATGAACGCGTCAGATCTCGTGATCGGCAGGTGCGCACGCTCGGTCGCACCAATTGGCCGCCTCACCATGGGGCTCACGTGGACTACCTGCGTGCTTCCGTCGGCCGTGGGTATTGCCATGACACCGGCTGCTCGGTCACGTGTTCTGTCGTGGCCCGGAACCGTCGCCGGACGACGGGCAGGCGAGGTGGCTGGCTGGCTCGCGTCGTCGGATGAGTTCGAGGCCGCGGCGGGTCTGGCCGCTGCCAACGCCGTCATCAACGCACCCGGCAATGCCGTGATGGGGTCTGCAGCTCCGCTCGCTTCTGCCCATGCTCCCAACCTCGCCGTGTTCGAGCACTTCCGCGAGCGGCTGACCGCCCAACGGGTTGCCGTGATCGGCCGCTATCCGGGCATGGACGAGGTGCTTGCGGGACTCGACGTGACAGTGCTCGAGCTTGCTCCGTCACGCGCGGATCTTCCTGCAGAGGCGGCCGACGTTGTCCTGCCGGAGGCAGATTGGGTGTTCTTGACTGCGACCACGCTCATCAACAAGACGTTCGAGCGCTTGGCGGCACTTTCCCGCGATGCGACGACCGTCCTCATGGGGCCGTCAACGCCGTGGCTTGAGGAATGGGCCGGTTTCGGCATCGATTACCTCGCGGGGGTACAGGTCGTGAATCGCGAGAAGGTCGAGCAGATTGCCGCCGAGGGGGGAGGCACACGACTCTTTGGAGCGGGCGTACGCTATGCGATTGCGGACCTCCGAACGCCATGAGGCCGTTGTCGTAAAGACGACACTGGCTGAGGCTTTGTCCGGGACCATTCCCTGGTAGCGTCGAAAAGGTTCGATATTTCATAGGGCTCGTGCCCGATCCCCATCTGGTATGAGGCTTGCGATCGGGCGATGGCTAGCCTGGAGATCCTCATGCCCTTTCGTCCCCGGATTCCGTTCCGTCTGAGCGAGCCGCGCGCACCGCAGGCCGTCATTCTCGGGCTCAATGAGATCGCCTCGGCGGTGGCCGTCGCTATGCACGCAACCGGCTACGCGGTTGTGATGTCGAACGATCCCGAGCCGCCAGTCATCCGCCGCGGCATGGCATTCTTCGACGCGCTCTATGGGGATCCCGTCTCGGTCGGCGGTCTCACAGCCGTCAGCGCGGAGAACACTCTGGCCGTGCGTGCGCTCGCACTCGAGCGCCAGCGGGTCGTCGTCACCGACCTCGATCTCATGGAGATCCAGACTGTGGGGTCGATCGACGTGCTGATCGATGCCCGGATGCAGAAGCACAGGGTCACGCCGGACCTCCGCCACCTGGCGCCTGTTACGGTTGGCCTTGGGCCGGGGTTCACGGTCGGACACAACTGCGATCTTGCCATCGAGACCAAGCCTGGTGAGGAAGGGCGGTCTTTCACCAGCGGAGGAACGAAGGCGGCTGACGGCATCAGCCGCAGGCTCGGGAGCCTCGGTCGCGAGCGTTTCGTCTATGCTGACGCCTCGGGAATCTGGCGCACCGCGCTCGACGTCGGCGCACGGGTCTTCAAAGGATTTCCGGTCGGTATGATCGAAGGCCGGATCTTTGAGGCACCATGTGACGGAATTCTGCGCGGGATAGCGCGTGACGGGGTCGTGATCCGATCGGGCGTCAAATTGATCGAGATCGATCCACGCGGCCGCGCCGCGCAATGGACCGGGACTGACGAGCGCGGAACGGCAATCGCCGAAGCCACTGTCACAGCGATCGCCAGACTCCGGCGCGAGCAGCCAGGCGTTGCCGCGCGCCTAAGATTGGTGAAGACCGACGAAACTTGACGCACCGTCGCATGGGTTCTCGTCGCAACTCCCTGTCTCTGCTCGTCCCAGGCACGCTGGTTCCCAGGATCTGTCGTGCCAGGGGCTCTTGATCCAGGTGCTAGTCGACGGCGATGATGACGTCCGACGACTTGATGACGGCCGCGGCCTTCTGCCCCGCTTTGAGGCCGAGCTCGTCGACGGCCTCATTGGTGATCGAGGCCGTGATGGTCGCGCCTCCGATGTCGAGGCGGACGTGCGCCGTCGTCGCTCCCTTCACGACGTCGACAACGGTGCCCTTGAGCATATTTCTGGCGCTGAGCTTCATGGCATTGCCTTTCGTATTGTCCGATGGCCATCATGACTCCGCGGGCGACGGTCCAGCCAGCCCAACTTCAAAGCAAAGGCGGCATTGATCGGCAGATTCTGCCGTGCATTCAGGCGCCGACCGTTGCTTTGCCGCCCTTGCCGTGCTGCGCGATCCATTGTTCGAGCCACTCGACGTGCTCGGCCTCCTCCTCGACGAACTCCTTGGCCAGCGCCCGGATCTCTGGATTGTCCGTCGTGTCGAGAACGAGCTTGTAGAAGTCGTAGCCACGTTTCTCGCTCTCGAGTGCGATATCCATCGCCTGCTCGTAGGCGATTAGCGGGTCTGTGCCCCAGATAGCGGCCGTCTCCGGGCTCTCGAAGTCGGGCCACTGGTAGTCCTTGGGCATCATGACCGGCACGTCACGGAAGCCGGCGCGGGCCTTGGCGTCAGCGAGGTGCAGGCGCGAGTAGTCGGAAAGCTTGCGGAAAAGCGCGCCAACAGGCTTGTTGCCGCCGGCGTCCATTGCGTCGGCGAGCTGGCCGAAGCGCAAGGTCGCCTCCTCCTCGAGTTTGATCGCGTAGCTGAGGAACACCTCGACGGAGGAGGTGAGCTCGGTAGGAAGCATGGCATCGATCCTGGTTTGAAAGCGACGAGTGCTCACGCGCCACCAGGGACGCCGGCAAAGGTGACCTTGATGTCCTCGTCTCGCACGATGTACTGGCAGGCGAGACGGTAGCGCGGGAGAAGATCACGGACCTCGGCGCGCTCGATCTCCTCCTTTGTGATCTTGCCGAGCTGCTTCAGCATGCTCTTCTCCTTGTCGGTCAGCATCTCGCCCATCTCTTTTCCCGAGAGATGCTCGACCTCGATCAGGCACGAGCCGCAGTTGCCGTCGCGGCATTCGAAGGGGAGGGGGATTTTGTGCTTCTCGGCAATCGACAGGATGGTGCCGCGATCGCCGGCGACCGCGTAGACCGTGATGTCCTTGTGCAGGAGCGGAGAGCTGAAGGTGACTTGGGCCATGTTGGATTGTCTCCCGGTGTCGTGAACACGAGGGCTCTCGGCGCGCCGAAGCCAAAGGCCGGAGAGCAAGACCTGTGCCGATATGGAAGTCATTGAGATGACATGAAAATCCAAGGCGCTATAGCCGCGGGGCCATGTCGTGTTCACGACAAGGCTGGCGCGAACTCAAACAAATTCAGAACTCACCGGCCGGAAATCGCGTTCAGCAGCGTGATTGCACTGCAAAAAGGCAAAACGGACTGTGAAAACAGTTAGATTGTCTGAAAGCGAGGCACGACAAACGCGACTCGTGCAGGTAATATTGTGCAATGCAAGAGAGGCGTATTTTTGCCTCTCGCCTGTCACCAGAGAGGTGGCACATGAACTCGTCAACGGCCCAGGTCAAGAGCATGAAAGCTGCGAGCCCAAGGGCGCACGTGGCTTCGACGCGCCTCGAGGGCGAGATTGCATTGTCGGGCATCTACGAGGTTTCGAAGATCCTCGCCAGACCGGCGCGGCTCGAGACCACGCTGTCGAACGTCCTCAACCTCCTGTCGTCGTACCTCGACATGCGGCATGGCACCATCATGCTGCTCGATGACGAGGGTGAGCCCGATGTCCTTGTCGGGGCCTGCTGGAGCGAGGACACGGCCGCCGACTGGGTGGCGGACCTGCCGCGCAAGGCCTTGGATCAGATCGTGGCGACGGCGATGCCCGTGCTGGTCGAGGATGCACGCCGGCATCCGCTGTTCCTGGAGCCCGGGCTGACGCTGCGCGACGACGACGAGCCGGTCACCTTTATCGGTGTTCCCATCAAGATCGAGAACAAGGTGGTTGGCACGCTGTCGATCGACCGCCGCTGGCGCCAGAACCGGGCGCCGGGATTCGACAGCGACATGCGTTTCCTGTCGATGATCGCCAACCTGATCGGGCAGACCATACATCTTCAAAGGGTCATCTCGCGCGACCGGGAACGGTTGATGGAGGAGAGCCGCCGGCTCGAGAAGGAGCTTGGCCAGACGCGTCCGGGCCGGTCTCGTACGCAGGTGGCCGGCATCATCGGCGAAAGCCCTCCGATACGAGCGTTGCTCGACAAGATCGCCATCGTCGCCAAGTCGAACGCGACGGTGCTGCTGCGTGGCGAGTCGGGAACCGGAAAGGAGCTGTTTGCGCGCGCCCTCCACGAGCTGTCGCCGCGCGCAAAGGGGCCGTTCGTGAAGGTCAACTGTGCGGCACTGCCGGAAAGCGTGCTCGAAAGCGAGCTGTTCGGCCATGAGAAGGGTGCCTTTACCGGGGCGGTCAATGCGCGCAAGGGGCGTTTCGAGCTCGCGGACGGTGGCACCATCTTCCTCGACGAGATCGGGGAGATCTCGGCGTCGTTCCAGGCCAAGCTGCTGCGCGTGCTGCAGGAAGGCGAGTTCGACCGCGTCGGCAGCACCCGGACCCAGAAGGTCGACGTGCGCGTGGTGGCGGCCACCAACCGCGATCTCGAGGAGGCGGTTGCCAAGGGAGTGTTCCGCGCCGACCTCTATTACCGCATCTCCGTGGTGCCGTTGATGCTGCCGGCGCTACGCGACCGGAAGAGCGACATCCCGGCGCTGGCCGAGGCGTTCTTGCGCAGATTCAACAAGGCCAACGGGCGCGACCTCAAGTTGACCCCGTCCGCCGTCCAGATGCTCAAGGCCTGTTACTTCCCGGGCAACGTGCGCGAGCTCGAGAACTGCGTCTGCCGCACGGCAACGCTGGCGAAAGGGCCGACCATCGAGGCCGCCGACCTTGCATGCAGCCACGGCGAATGTCTATCGGCGACGTTGTGGAAGGCCAAGAACCACGGAGCCTCGGTGCAAGGACCTGCCGGCATCTCCTTGCCGTCACGCATACCTTCGGCGGCCCCGCTAGCTCCCGAGGGGCAGCATTGTGGCGAGGCCGATGG
>JAGVSR010000081.1 GCA_019137195.1 Alphaproteobacteria bacterium | reverse complement strand
CCACGGCTGCGTAGACGGCATGGCGTTCGACGAAGTGGTAGGCGTTGAAGCCCTTCTTGATTGCGACCGCGGGCGAGGCGGCGAGGGAGAGCACGAGGCCGGCGGCGACGATCAACAGGATCGCCGTCAACAGCACGTGGTCGACGGTGAACCACCATTGCGCGAGCCGGCTCCTGTCGTCGCGGGAGAAGCTCATGGCGGTGCCACCACGGTGCAACCGGTCGCTGCGGGATCGTGCTCCCTCATCCTGCCGCTCGCCTTACGGGAGAGGGCAACTCGATGGCACACGCCGCCCGATCTCAATCGTACAGCAGGCGAGGACCAGCTCCCCTCCCCGTTGCGGAGAGAGGCTGGCGGGAAGCCCTGAGCAGAGTTACCGGAAGCCCCATGCGCGCCAACCCTCGCCCACCATAGGCAAGGGGAAATGAACTCGCAGGCCGCACTCATGCGGCTGCCCTGCGGAGCGCGATGCCTGGAATGGCGGAGACGAGGCGGCGGAAATGATCGCCGCGCTCCTCGAAGTTCTTGTACTGGTCGTAGGAGGCGCAGGCGGGCGAAAGGAGGACGACGGGCTCCGCGCCCGACGATGTGGCAGCATCGCGCGTGGCGGCGGCGACGGCGTTGTCCATGGTCTCGCTCAGCTCGTGCGCCACGGCGGACCCGAAGGTCTCGGCGAACTCCTTCGACGCAGACCCGATCAGGTACGCCTTGGCGACGCGCGGGAAAAACGGCCGAAGCGCGGCAATACCTCCCTCCTTGGGCTTGCCGCCCAGGATCCAGTAAATGTCGCGCTCGAAGCTCGCCAGGGCCTTTTCGGTCGAGTCCGCGTTGGTGGCCTTGCTGTCGTTGATGAAGAGCATGGACCCCAGCCGCCCGACCTCCTCCATGCGGTGCGCGAGGCCGGGGAAAGACGCATAGGCGGCAGCAAAGTCGGCAGGCCTGACGAGGTCCCACGTGGCGGCGAAGGCCGCGACGGCGTTCTGGGCGTTGTGGCGGCCGCGCAGGCTCGCGATCCCGTCGAGCGAGACGACCTCGACCAGGCCGTCGAAGCGGCTGTCGTAGCAGACCTTGCCGCCAGCGAAGCCGTACTCGTGGACACCTGGTTTCTCGGAGCGCACGCGGCGCACGATCTTGCCCGCCGCCTCGAGCCGATGAGCGATGGCGCGGCAGTAGTCGTCCTCGACTCCGACGACGGCAACCTTTGCGCCGGCAACGAGGCGTTCCTTGACGGCGGCGTAGCTCTCGATCGTACCGTGGCGGTCGATGTGGTCCGGCGTGACGTTCAAGAGCACCCCAACCGACGGCCGCAATGTCGGCATCAGGTCGATCTGGAACGAGCTCAGCTCGATGACGTGGACCCGGTCTGGCGACGGCGGCTCGAGGGTCAGGATGGCGCGACCGATGTTGCCGCCCAACGCAACGTCGCGGCCGGTCACGCGCAGGATGTGGGCGATGAGCGCCGTCGTCGTCGATTTGCCGTTGGTGCCGGTGATGGCGATGAAAGGCGCGTCGGGGCAAAGGCGCTCGCGCTCGCGGGCGAAGAGCTCGACGTCGCCAATGATCTCGATGCCGGCGGCCTTCGCCTTCACGACCGTCCAGTGCGGCTCGGGGTGCGTCAGCGGCACGCCAGGGGCGAGCACGAGCGCAGCGAAGCGCGACCAGTCGGCGGTCGACAGGTCGGTCAGCGCCAGCCCTGCCTGTTCGGATGCGGCGCGGCTCGCGGGGCTGTCGTCCCAGGCAGCCGCCGCGGCGCCACCGGCGAGAAGCGAGCGGACGGTCGCGTTGCCCGAGGCGCCGAGGCCGAATACGGCGACCGTCTTACCGGCGAAGGCTGTGGATGGAGTCATCGGGAGGGATTCTCGGTGGCCGGGCTCACAAAGTCGACGCGAAGGACGCAGGGGTCATCAGGCGAAGCCGTAGGGCACCCAGCCGGGCGGTGCAATACGGCTCTCGCCTATTGCACCCTCCGCGCGAAGCCACTCAGGGACTGCACCTACCGTAGCTTCAGCGTCGCGAGGCCCAAGAGCGCCAGCACGACGGCGATGATCCAGAAGCGGACAACGACGGTGCTCTCCTGCCAGCCCTTCTGCTCGAAGTGGTGGTGGAGCGGTGCCATACGGAATACGCGCTTGCCCGTCATCTTGTAGGACGCCACCTGAATGATGACGGACAGCGTCTCGAGCACGAAGAGGCCGCCGACGATGCCGAGCACGATCTCGTGCTTGATGGCAACTGCGATGGCGCCGAGCGTACCGCCCAAGGCGAGCGAGCCGGTGTCGCCCATGAAGATCATGGCGGGCGGGGCGTTGAACCAGAGAAATCCCAGCCCGGCCCCGATCACGGCACCGCACAGCGGCGCGAGCTCGGCCGTGCCGGCGACGTTGTGAATCTGCAGGTAGGTTGCAAATTTCTCGGACCCGACAAGGTAGGCGATCAGGCCAAAGGTGGCGGCGGCGATCATCACCGGCACGATGGCGAGGCCGTCGAGGCCGTCGGTCAGGTTCACCGAGTTGCCGGCGCCGGCGATGACGATGACGCCGAGACCGATGAACAGAATGCCGAAATCCGGCAGCAGGTCCTTGAAGAAGGGAACCGCGAGCCGACCCGACAGCTCGGCCGGTGACAGATACATGAAGGCTGCGGTCGCCAGCGCGGCGACCACGATCTCGAGCATGAGGCGCATGCGGCCTTCGAAGCCCGAGGCGTGCTGCTTGGTGACCTTCAGGTAGTCGTCGTAGAAGCCGATGGCGCCGAAGGAGAGGGTGACGAGCAGCACGACCCAGACATACGGGTTGCGCAGGTCGGCCCACAGGATGGTGGCGAAGGTGACGCTGGCCAGGATCATCAAGCCGCCCATGGTCGGCGTGCCGCGCTTCGACAGATGCGTCTTGGGGCCGTCCTCGCGGATAGGCTGGCCCTTGCCCTGCTTGACGCGCAGAAGGTCGATGATGCCGGGGCCGAACAACAGCACGAACAGCAGGGCCGTGAAGATGGCGCCGCCGGTGCGGAAGGTGATGTACTTGAAAACGTTCAGCGGCCCGATCTGGTCGCTGAACTGCACGAGCTCATAGAGCATCCAGTGTCTCCGGCTTAGTCCTGTCTTGCGCTCGCGACACGCCTCGGGCGCAACCTGGCGCCCGTGCGAAAGCACGCCCTCGTCAGCCCGACGCGGACGCACCGCTATAGCGCTGCCGCAGGGCTTCGACCAGCACCCCCATGCGAGAGCCGTTCGACCCTTTGATGACCACCGCATCTCCGGGGCGCACCTCGGACAGCACGGCTTCAACGATGGACTTCGAGTCCGCGCCCCAGAAACCTCGCTTAGCCGCTGGAAGAGCATCAAAAAGATGCTTCATCGACGGTCCGGCAGCGAATACGAGGTCGGCGCCTGCCGCCTCCACCGCCTCGGCCAGGCCGGCGTGAAGCGCCGGGGCGTCGGGGCCGAGCTCGAGCATGTCGCCGAGGACCGCGATGCGCCGGCCAGTCAGGGGACCGCCGTTCCAGTGGCGCACGAGGGCGAGGTTGCCGAGGGCCGCGCACATGGAGGCCGGGTTGGCGTTGTAGCTCTCGTCGATGAGCAGCACCCGCTTCGAGGCATCCCCGGGATCGGCAATCCAGTCCTGCGTGCCGCGGCCCGGCGGCGGGCGCTCGGCGGCGAGCGCGGCAAGGGCGCGCTCAAGATCGGCCCCCGAGAGACCGGCTGCGTAGAGCGCGCCGGCGACGAGCGTCGAATTCGCGAGATTGTGGCGGCCGGCGTGGCCGATGCCGTAATCGATCTCGGGCCGTCCTTCGATCGAGATGCGTGCCCGCGAGCCGCGATCGGTGAGCTCGAAGCCGACGAGGCGCACGCTCGCACCCTCGGTCTCGCCGCAGGTCAGGACGCGGGCGCCGGCAGCGACGGCTCGCGCCGCTAAGAGTGGCGTGAAGGGATTGGCCGAGGGGACGACGGCGGTGCCACCCGGCTCGAGGCCGGCGAAGATCTCGGCCTTGGCCTCGGCGATGTCTGCGACCGAGGCGAAGTGGGCGAGATGCACGGCCTCGACGGTCGTGACGACGGCGACGTGGGGGCGGACCATGCGCGACAAGGGCGTGATCTCGCCGGCGTGGTTCATACCGATCTCGAAGATGGCGAAAAGGGTGTCGCGCGGCATGCGGGCGAGCGTCAGCGGCACGCCCCAGTGGTTGTTGAAGCTCTTGTCCGAAGCGTGGACGCGCCCCGGCGCGATGGCGCGGGCCGCGGCGCGCAGCATCTCTTTCGTCGTTGTCTTGCCGGCGCTGCCGGTCACGGCGACCACGCGCGCTCCGGGCGTGAGGCGAGCGCGGGCGGCGCGTCCGATGGCCTCGAGGCCGGCGAGCGGATCGGCAACGCGGACGAGGGCGCCGTCGCTAGGCTTGCGCTCGTAGCTTTTGGAGACGAGGGCGGCGGCCGCACCGGCCTTGAACGCCCTCTCTACGAACTCGTGGCCATCGCGGACGTCCTTCAGGGCCACGAACACGTCGCCCGGCGCGAGGCTTCGCGTGTCGATGGAAAAGCCGGTGATGGCAGTCGCAGGCGTGCCGTCGGCGTTGCCCCCGGCGGCCTTAATGAGTTCGTCGAAGGTCCAGAGCTCGGAGGTCATTCCTTGTCTCAGCGATGAGGGATGTGTCGGGGACGGGGGCCGTGAGAAAAGAGGCAAGACGAACAAGCGGAATTAAGCTGGATGTCGCATCCCCCTGTCTCATCCCGCTGCCGTCAGTGCAGCGGCGATTTCCTCCTGGTCGGAGAAGGGTATTGTGGTCGAGCCGATGATCTGGCCTGTCTCGTGACCCTTGCCGGCGACGAGCACCACGTCGCCCTTCTCAATCATCGCTATGGCAGAGCGGATGGCCTCGCGACGGTCGCCGATCTCGCGGGCGCCGGGAGCATCGGCGAGGATCTCGCGCCGGATAGAGGCCGGCTCCTCGGTGCGCGGGTTGTCGTCGGTGACGATGACGACATCGGCCTTGCGGGCGGCAATGGCACCCATGATCGGACGCTTGCCCTTGTCGCGGTCGCCGCCACAGCCGAAGATGCAAATGAGGCGGCCGGTCGCGAACGGGCGGCAGGCGTCGAGCGCCGCTTCGAGGGCTTCCGGCTTGTGGGCGTAGTCGACGATGGCGAGGCCGCCGCGCACCTCGCCCACGATCTCGAGCCGGCCCTTGACGCCCTTCAACCCAGCAAGCGCGGCCATGACCTCTTGAACCGGCTCGCCGGCGGCGATGGCGAGGCCGGCAGCAGTCAGCGCATTCTCGACCTGATAATAGCCGACGAGCGGCAGGCGAACGTCGTAGGTCTTTCCAGCGCACGCTACGGCAAGCCGCTGTGCGAAGCCGTCGCGGGCAACGGACACGAGCGTGACGGCCTCGCCTTTGCGACCGACCGTCACCACCTTGAGACCGCGAGCCTGGGCAGCGGCGATCACCCTGCCGGCATAGTCACCGTCGGCGTTGACGACCGCGGTCCGGCCCGGCTCCAGGAGGTCGGTGAAGAGGCGCAGCTTGGCCGAGAGATAGTGCTCGACGGTCGGATGGTAGTCCATGTGATCGCGGCCGAGGTTGGTGAAGGCCGCGGCGGCGAGCCTCACGCCGTCGAGGCGGTGCTGGTCGAGGCCGTGGGAGGAGGCCTCGAACGCGAGGTGGGTGACGCCTTCCGCGGCCAGCCCGGCCAGCGTCTCGTGCAGGCTGACGGGATCGGGGGTCGTCAGCGAGCCGTAAACGGCGCCCGAGGGCTTGACGACGCCGATGGTGCCGAGCGAGGCGGCGCGCCGCCCGCAGGCGGTGAAGATCTGGCGCGTGAAGTCGGCGACCGAGGTCTTGCCGCTTGTTCCGGTGACGGCAACGGCGGTCGCGGGCTGCGCGGCATAGAAGCGGGCAGCGATGAGGGCGAGGGCGCGGCGAGGGTCCTGCACGCGGACGACCGGTACGGAAATGCCCTGGGGCGCGGCGGCGGATTCGGCCATGACGATGGCCGCGGCCCCTTTGGCGGCCGCATCGGCGGCGAATGCTGTCCCGTCAGCTTTGGTGCCCGGGATGGCGATGAACAGGGCTCCCGGAGCTGCCTTGCGACTGTCGGCGGTCACTGCCGAGATCGCAATCTCCTCTGCCCCTGCGGGCACGGGGAGATCGGGTTGCAGAAGCTCGTTGAGATGCATATGCGCCCGTTTGGCAACCGCCTGACGCTTCCCAACGAAGCACCACGCCGCTTTTAGGCGGAAGAGCGGCAACCGGCAACCGGCATCAGGCAACAGGAACGACGGCAACAGACGATCGCGCGGCACCGCCGGACGGTGCTGGCCTCGCGTGCGGGTGCCGGAGCACCCCAGAAAGCAAACGGCCCGCCGAAGCGGGCCGACCCTCGCTAGATCAGTGGCGCGTCTCCGCGCTCAACCTTGTGATCTCGTCCTTCAGTCTCAATTTCTCCTGTTTCATGCGCCGGATCTCGGCGTCGTCGGAGCCCGGTCTTGCAATTTCCTCCTGCAACCGGCGCTCCAGCTGCCGGTGCTTCTCTGATAGCTCCTGAATATGAGCTGCCAAAGCCATCCTGGCCTCCTTTTCAGAGTTGAAGACAGGGCGGATCGTGACAGATTTATGAGGCCTTGTCCAACGGCTCCGCGGCGGTCCTCAAGATCATGTGAACGGAATGGGTAAAATCGCAGGCGATCCCCGGATGCTGCCGCAACTGTCCGTCAGAACTCGTGTTTCCAGCCCGCCCCGGCCGACGGTTCTTGCACTTCGCATTGAAAAAGATGATAGTCCGCGCTCACGAGCGGTAACAGTCGGTTGGCGTTTCGCGGTTGGGTTGGGGCGGGGGGCCCTCGCTGGGCGATCGGCGGCATGACGCGTCAGGACAACAGAGAGTTGCGGGAAGAGCTCGTGCGTCTACGGGCCGAGCATCGCAAGCTCGACGAGGAGATCGCAGCACTCGAGACGAGCGGAGTGGCCGATCAGCTCGTGATCCGCCGGCTCAAGAAAAGAAAGCTCGTGCTCAAGGATTTGATCACTTCGGTCGAGGACCGGCTGACGCCCGATATCATTGCCTGACAGACTGACGAAACTTTCACTCTGGTGCAAAAAGTCTTGCGCCGGCACTGCCGCGTTCCTCCCACGAGCGGTATGATCGAGCGCCGGCCCGGCCGGCTCGTTTCACGGGGCCTCCAACAATGGCGAAACCTGCCCACCCCAAGGCGCGCGATGCGGCGGTCGAGCTGATCCGGCGCGCCATGGTGGAGAAGAAGCTCACCCAGGCCGGGATCGCCGACGCCGCCGACTGTCACGAGAAGACCATCCAGAACCTGCTCCACGGACGCACGGTGCGCGACCAGACGCTGTTCGACGTCGCGATGGTGCTCGGCCTCGATTTCGAGCGCCTCAAGGAGGCGTGGCACGGAACCATGTCTGCCAGCCAGCCGATGGAGCTGCGCGGCGAGGGCGGACTCGTCGCGCCGACCTATATGGGCGCCTACACCAAGGCCGCGGTCGACCACTATATCGGCAGCTACGTGACCATTCGGCCGTCGTTCACCAAGCCCGAGACCATCGTCGCCTACCGGACGGACATCGTATGGGATCCGGAGTGGCCGAGCCTCCTTTTCGAGGAGCGCGATCGCCCAGACGCCACCTATTCGCACCGCGGACGGCTCTACATTCCCGCCTCCTCGATGTTCATCCACCTCGTGTCGCTCACCAAGGGAGCGATGCGGATGGTGCTCGTGTCCCAGCTCGACCGTGCTGGCGAGATGCGCGGGCTGATCACCACGCTCAACAAGCAGCGAGCGATGTTCGTGCCCGTCTCGGCGCCCGTGGTGTACGTGAAGAGCGCCACATTCAGGGCCTCGCAGCTCGGCGAGCAGACGCCCAAGAACCCCGACTACAAGGGCTATCGCGCGTTGCTCGCTCAGACGACCGCGGACGGATACGCCCACCTCGTGGAATGACCATCATCGCCGGCCGCGCCAATCTCTGTACGGTTGTGACAGCCATGGGACTTGCGATGGACCCAGCGCGTTCGGTGGGTTTGGGCGCGGCAATGGCAAGAGCCACGGGGCCTCGGATAGCCGCACCCACTCGTGGGCTGGCAATGCGCAAAGGTGCGCCGCCGGCGTGAGAGGTCAGGCGGCGATCAAGAAGCAACCGACGCCTGTGCCCGGATCGCGACTGCGCGTTTGCCTCAGCCGGACGCGCCCTCGACCTCGTGACCCTCCTCGGCATGGCCGAAGTCGGGGAGATCGTCCAAGAGCGTGTCCCACAGGGCGTCGATGTGCTTTGCCGCCTCGTGCGGCGGCAACGTGTGGAGCATTCCGGCAGCGTCCTCTCTGACGAGGCCGTCCCGGATCAGCCGTTCGAGCGCATCGTGGAGGTCGAAGTCGACGTTGATGCCGAAAGTGGTGACCAGGTACTGCTCGATGGCCGCGTCGATGTCCGGCAGGTCGGCGCGCTTCGCAGGCTCCTTGGCCAGCACGCAGTAGAGCAGGATCTCCTCCTTCACGTCCTCCTCGGCGGCGCGGTCGGCTAGCTTTATGATGACGCCGCGATTATCGGCCATGGCGTGGAAATAGAGGTTCTGCGCCATTACGACCATGTAGCGGTTCTTCTGGTTGACGAAGTTCATGGCCTGGCGGAAGGCGACGCCGCCCAAGGTGGCGAAGGCGCCGGCGAGGGCGACCGGGTTCGAGGCGACCAAGCCACCAGCGGCGACCTTGCTTGCGGTGCCGAAGACGCCGGCCCCGAACGCGCCGCCGCTCGTGACACCGAGCTTCACCTTGTCGAACAAGCGGAACTTCACGCGCGTATTGGGGAAGATCATCTCGATGTCGTTTCTCGGGATGTTCTTGAACAGCTTGAGGTAGATGTGGTCTTCCCTGACGTTCTCGGGGATCAGAGCACGCAGGCGCCTGGCCGCCTTCTCGGCCTCGTTCCGTGTCAGCTGCTCCGACGCCATCAGATCGCGCACCCGCGCCTCGAGCGGCTTCAGCTTGAAGAGCAGGAAGAGCCGCTGGTAGATCGGGATGTCGAACTCCTCCTTGCGGTAGAACTTCTTGAAATTTCGACGCTTATCGCGGCGGGACGTGGCGCCGCGATAGTAGATGAGGCATTCCTCGAAGGCCGAGAAGTCGACGTGGAGGTCGAGGCCGTAGGTGCTGTCCTTGGTCATGATGACCTGGACGTCCTTGGGGTCGATACGATGGTAGTTGGCCTGGACCAGCAGCTTCTCGATGTCGACGACGACGCGCTTCTGCATCAAATCGCGCTCTTCGGGCGCATATGTGCGGGTAACGAAGAGGTCGCTGTCCGGACTGAACGGCTCGTAGGTCTGCTGCAGGTCGATGAGGTGGGCCTGGTACTGCTGGCGGCGCCAATAGTCGAGATAGCGGAAGAAGCGGCGGGCGGCACGCGCCTGACCGTGCGGCCAGGAGCCCGGCGCGGTCAGCCGGTCGACGATGGCGGAGACGGTCAAGGGGATGAACTTCTCCCTGCTCGCGGGCTGAGCCGAGGCGCCAATATCGACCTCGACCCGGACATTCGGCGGGCTCGCGGCCGGTGCCACTCCGGTCATGGACGACGCGTAACCATGGCCGACCGTTGTGTCCGCAGGTGCCATCAGTATCCCCTCAGAGGTCGCGCTACGAGGTGCCCGGCCTCTCCGGCCGAGGCTGGAATTGAGACAAAGGTTCTAGGGGGTTGCCCTGCGGTTGTCGAGGTCGGGGCCCGACCGCGCGTCGGCTTCGAGACGCCACCCGGACGATGCACGGCGTTCATACGCCCGGCCTTCGTTCCTGAGGCGGCGAATCGCGGGCCGTGCTACGAGGGCAACCATGAAATCCAACCTCGTCCGCATCATCGGCATCGATCCCGGCCTCCGGCGTACCGGCTGGGGCGTGATCGATAGCGACGGTGTACGACTTTCTTATGTCGCCTCCGGCCACATCACGTCCTCGGGCGAGGACGACCTCGCCTACCGGCTCAAGGAGCTCTACGACGGGCTCGTCGGCGTGATCGCGAGCTACCGGCCGGCCGAGGCTGCGGTCGAGGAGACGTTCGTCAACGAGAACGCGCGCGCAACCTTGAAGCTCGGTCAGGCGCGCGGGATGGCACTGCTGGCCCCAGCGATGAAGGGACTGAGGATCGCCGAATATCCGCCGAACCTCGTCAAGAAAACGGTGGTCGGCGCAGGCCACGCCGAGAAGCGGCAGATCCAAGCCATGATCGGCTTCCTGTTGCCAAAGGCGCGCTTCGACAGCGCGGACGAGGCGGATGCGCTCGCCATCGCCATCTGCCACTCGAGCCACCGGGGCATCCGCCAACTGGGGATCGACGGCCGGCAGCCGGAGACCACGTCATGATCGGCAAGCTTACCGGCAAGGTCGATGCCGTCGGCGAGAGCCATGCCATCATCGACGTCCACGGGGTCGGCTACGAGGTGCAGCTGTCGGCCAGAACGCTACGCAACCTGAAGCCCGGGGACGAGGTCAGCCTCACCATCGACACCCACGTGCGCGAGGACGCCATCAGGCTATTCGGCTTCCAGAGCGAGGTCGAGCGGAGCTGGTTCCGGTCGCTGCAGACCATCCAGGGGGTCGGCTCGAAAGTGGCGCTCAGCATCCTCGGCACGCTGGCGCCCCAGGATCTCGCCAACGCAATTGCACTTCAGGACTGGGGCGCGGTCGAGCAGGCCCAGGGTGTCGGCAAGAAGCTCGCCCAGCGCATCACGGCCGAGCTCAAGGACAAGGCGCCGGCACTGTCGGTGGCCGGGCTGCACGTGCCGTCAGGCGCGGGAGGGCTGCCGAGCGGTGCCCCGCCGGCAGGGAACGCAGCGGCAGAGGCCATCTCGGCGCTGATCAATCTCGGGTACAATCCGGCCCAGGCGTCGGCTGCAATCGCGGCAGCGGCCAAGGAACTCGGGAGCGATGCCGACACGGCCCGGCTCATCCGGCGCGGGCTCAAGGAGCTGGCGCGCTAGGGCCTTCCAAAAAGAGTGGCGGCGAGGAACGCCTCGCCGCCAGCTTAACTTTTTCCAACCGACACCTTGCTCCAACCGACGCGACGCGGCCGATGCCCATCGCGTCGGGGGATGTCGCATTCCTTAGATGCGGATCGTGGCGCCGGCGATGGAGCGGGCGCGCGAGCGGACGGCACCGCCGTCGTTGCCCGACGTGACGATCCACTGACCGTTGGCGGCGCGACCGGTGATCATGCCGACGTGATGCGACCAGACGACCACGGCGCCGATCTGCGGCGAGGCGGGGCTGCCATAGCGGCGCCAGTTGGCGGCCAAGTTGTACTCGGGACCGCCGCCCTTCTGGGTGCGCATCCACCAGCCGCACCACTTGGCAGGGCGCGGACCGACACCACTGTACTGCCGGGTGTAGTTGCGGGCGTAGCCCGAGCCGTGACGGCGGCCGGTGTGGGCCGAACGCTGACGCTCGCCGCGGGGGGCGGTCAGGCTGCCGACTTCGCTGGCGGTCCACATCGACCCGTCATGGGGACGCGCGGCCGCCGGCATGCTGCCGAGTGCAAGCAGAAGCGCAATAACGGACAACAAGGCTCTCAATCGCATACTCGATTTCCCTATGCTGATTTACTTTTTGCACTGCCGCAAACGCCCACTGAATGTGGCAAAATCGTGGTTTTCCGGCCGCTTGGGAGCCCTCGGTGACCTGCCGGCGAGCAGTCGCATGCTGAATCATCTGTAAATTCATATGATTGCACTGCCATTCCTGAGACGCATAGCCGCGCCGCGGGGTTTGCATGGAACGCGGAATAAGAAGTCCTGTGGATCCCAATAAGGAAAACTTCTGCAAAGCTCACGAACTTGCGATTTGTGTTGATCTTGGGTTCGGCCTATCTCTCGGCCATCGATCAACGGGCCGGAATGGCTCGCTGCATTATTCTTGGAGGAATGATCATGAAGACCTGGACCAAGCCCGCTGTTCGTGAGCAGGAAGTCGGCCTCGAGGTGACCTCGTATCTGCCGGCCGAGATCGACCTCATCTAAGGTAATCGATAGCTGTTCGTTTTGGCGGCGCCGGGAACCCGGCGCCGTTTTTGTTTTGAATGACGGACGCGTCGTGACCGATCAAGCCGTCCTGAGATTTCGATCAATATTTCTGATCTAAATTTCACGCGATTGCGATTTGTAGTTATCGATGGCCACGGCTATCTTTCGGGCATTCGATCGATGAAGACCTGGACCAAGCCCGCTGTTCGTGAGCAGGAAGTCGGCCTCGAGGTGACCTCGTATCTGCCGGCCGAGATCGACCTCATCTAAGGCGATCGAATATCTTGAATTTTTCGAGCGGCGTCCGGGCATTCCGGGCGCCGCTCGTGCATTGTGGGCGGGCACGGCAGGCGATCAGAATATCTCCGGCCCTATATCAGCAACTCTGATGTTGTTCTCACGTCATTGCGATTTGAGTTTATCAATGCCGGCGCCTATTCTTCGTTCATCGGCACCTGATGACGCATCGTCGTCGAGATCTCTAGGAGGAGAAAAGCCATGAAGACCTGGACCAAGCCCGCCGTCCGCGAGCAGGAAGTCGGCCTCGAGGTGACCTCGTACCTGCCGGCCGAGATCGACCTCATCTGAGGCGGTCCACCCATCTGGAATTCGAAGCGGCGTCCGGTCTCTGGGCGCCGTTTTCTTGTCCGGGGCGGCTACCTGTCCGTAGGCGGCGCGACGGATCAGAGCGTCTCGGACAGATCATCAGCAACTCTGATCGGATTCTCACGCTATTGCGATTTGAGTTTATTAAGAGCGGGGGTTAAGTTCCTTTCACCGGCCCACTCGAGCGAAGTGAAGGCCAAGTAGATCGAAGTAGTTCAAGTAGGAGGAGAAAACTCATGAAGACCTGGACCAAGCCCGCCGTGCGTGAGCAGGAAGTCGGCCTCGAGGTGACCTCGTACCTGCCGGCCGAGATCGACCTCATCTAAGGCGATCGGCTCGCATTGTGTGAGCAGATACGGCACGGCGGTCGAGGCTCTCGGCCGCCGTTGCTCTTGACGCCGGTCGCGATCCATTTCCTTAGCGAGCGAGACAGGGTTAGGGTGGGACGCCAACGTCCACCGCCATCAGAAGTCGCATCAGCGACCACCAAACCAAAGCGAAACGCTCATGTACATCCGGATCTTGGGGTCGGCCGCGGGAGGCGGCTTTCCCCAGTGGAACTGCAGCTGTCAAAACTGCTCGAGCGCCCGCGCCGGCCGGCCCGGCTTCCGCCCGCGCACGCAGACCTCGATCGCCGTTAGCGCCGACGGCGACAGCTGGGCGATTTTCAACGCCTCGCCCGACCTTCGGCAGCAGATCAACGAGAACCCGGCGTTGGGCTCGAAGGCCGATGGCCGGCTGAGAAACAGCCCCATCAAGGCGGCGGTCATCACCGGCGGCGACATCGACTTCATCGCCGGCCTTCTTCATTTGAGAGAGCTCGAGCCGTTCACCGTCTACGCCTCGCGCCGCGTGCTCGACACGCTCGCGGCGAACTCGGTCTTCAACGTGCTCGACGGCAAGGCGGTCGGCCGCCGCGAGCTGCCGTTCGACAAGCCGGTCGATATCGAGGGGCCGGCAGGACCACTCGGCATTCGAGTCGAGTGCTTCGACGTGCCGGGCAAGGTCGCCCTCTATCTCGAGGACGCGGCCGGCGGACCGGGCTTCGGCACCCATAAAGGCGACACCATCGGGCTCAAGATCAGCGCCCCTGCCTCCGGCAAGCACTTCTTCTACATCCCCGGCTGCGCCCGGGTCGACGCACCCCTCGCCTCCCGCATCCAGGGCGCCCCCCTCGTGTTTTTCGACGGTACGCTCTTTACCGACGACGAGATGCTGAAGCAGGGCCTGATGCCGAAGACCGGCGCCCGCATGGGCCACATGAGCATGTCCGGCCCCGACGGCACCATCACCGCGTTCGAACGCCTCGGCGTCGCGCGGAAGATATTCGTACACATCAACAACTCGAACCCGGTGCTCGACGACAACTCTCCAGAGCGCAAGGCGGTAGAGGCCGCGGGCTGGACCGTCGGCGAGGACGGCATGGAGGTAAGGCTATGAACGAGATGGTCGCCACGAAGTCATTTTCCGACAAGCCGATGATGAGCCGCGACGAGTTCGACGCCGCCATCCGCGCCGTGGGCCCCGAGCGCTACCACGACCTGCACCCGTTTCATCACCTCCTGCACGGCGGCAAGCTCTCGAAGGGGCAGGTCGCGGCCTGGGCCCTGAACCGCTACTGCTATCAGGCTGCGGTGCCAAGGAAGGACGCCGCCTTCATGTCGCGCGTCCACGACCGTCAGCTGAGGCGTGACTGGATCCACCGAATCCACGAGCACGACGGTCATGGCGATGATCCGGGGGGTATCGAGCGCTGGCTGGTGCTGACCGACAATTTTGGCCTCGATCGCGAATATGTGACCAGCATGCGCGGCGCCCTCCCCGCCACTCGCTTCGCCGTCGAGGCCTACGTCAACTTCGTTCGCGAGCAACCCCTCGTCGTCGCCGTAGCCTCCTCGCTGACAGAGCTTTTCGCGCCCAAGATCCACAAGGAGCGCATCGCCGGCATGCTCGAGAACTACGACTTCATAGAGGATCGGGTCATGGCCTACTTCAAGAAGCGCCTGGTCCAGGCCCCCTTCGATTCCGAATTTGCGTTGAACTTCATAAAGGACCATGCTTCCTCCCGCGCCGAGCAGGAGGCCTGCGTGGAAGCGGTCCGCTTCAAGTGCAACGTCCTCTGGGTGCAGCTCGACGCGCTCTACCACGCCTATGTGAACGGCTTCGTGCCGCCAGGCGCCTACCGTCCGGAGGAAGTGACATGACCGAAACCATCACCCGCAAGCGCACCATGATGGGTGCGGACAGCCGGCCCAGCCTTCCCAAATACATCAAGCTCCGCCACGACCCCGGCCGCGGCCGCTGGGTGATCCTCGCGCCAGAGCGCGTGTTCAACCCCGACGACACCGCAGTCGCCGTGCTGAAGCTTTGCGACGGCACACGTACTGTGGCCGACATCGCGGCCAGTCTTGCCGCGGAGTATTCCGCCCCCGTCGACGAGATCAGCGCCGACATCACGGCCATGCTGCAGGATCTCTCCGACAAGGGCGTCGTGACAGCCTAGAAACGACACAGGGAGACCGTTCCGATGAACGAGATCACGCCCATCAAGCCGACCCAGTCCGGCCCCACCTGCACGGCACCCATGTCCGGTCCCGTAAGCCAGGCGGAGGACGGCCAGGCGCTCTGCGCGCGCGCGCCGGTCGGCATGCTGTGCGAGCTCACGCATCGATGCCCGCTGCAGTGCCCCTACTGCTCCAATCCGCTCGAGCTCGAGCGGGTCAATACCGAGCTCACCACCGAGCAGTGGCAGGACGTCATGCGCCAGGCCGGCGAGCTTGGCGTGCTCCAGATCCATCTGTCGGGGGGAGAGCCGACGGCGAGGAAGGATCTCGAGGACATCGTCAAGACTGCCTCCGAGTCCGGGCTCTACATCAACCTCATCACCGCCGGCGTGACCCTGACCCGCGAGCGGATGGGAAAGCTCGCAGAGGCCGGGCTCGATCACGTCCAGCTGTCGATCCAGGACATCGAACCCGAGAACGCCGACCGCATCGCCGCCTATAAGGGCGGCATGGCCAAGAAGCGCGAGGTCGTGAAGTGGGTGAAGGAACTCGGTCTCGCGCTTACCATCAACGCACCGATCCACCGCCAGAACATAAATAGCGTGCCGGCCATGATCGACTTTGCGGTCGAGGTCGGTGCCGGGCGCATTGAGGTTGCGCACGTTCAATACTATGCCTGGGCGTTGCTGAACCGCGCCAGCCTGATGCCGACCAAAGAGGCCTTCATGAAGGCCGCACGCCAGGTCGAGGAGGCGCGGGAGAAGTTCAAGGGCGTGATCGTCATCGATGCCGTGGTGCCGGACTACTACGCCAAGTTTCCCAAGCCTTGCATGGGCGGCTGGGCGCGCGGCATCGTCAACATCACGCCCTCGGGGCGCGTGCTTCCCTGCCACGCCGCCGAAAGCATCACGCACCTCGCCTTCGACAACATCAAGGACAAGAAGCTCGCCGACATCTGGCTCTACGGCGACGCATTCCAGAAGTACCGCGGCACCGAATGGATGAAGGAGCCGTGCCGGTCGTGTCCCCGGAAGGAGATCGACTTCGGTGGCTGCCGCTGCCAGGCGTTTGCCCTCACGGGAGACGCCACCAATACCGATCCCGCCTGCTCGCTGTCGCCGCTTCACGCCCAGTGGGCCAAAGTCGCCGAGGAGGAGAGCCACAGCGCTCCGCCCGCCTTCGTCTATCGCCGGGTCGGTGGGGCCAAGACGGTCCCGGCGCCGGAAACCGAGCCTTCGGGCGTCTGACACGCCGGACCGGCCGCACGTCACCGGTGGCCCAGGCGGTAGCCCAGAGTTCGGCGCGTCCGAGCAGCAACTTGCCGAGCCCCGGGGCGGTTGCGCGCCGCCCCGACCAAACTACGGCCGCACCTTTGCTTTTTGGGCAGAGGTATCTGCGCAACGGTGCGGCAAGATGTTCAGGTCCGGTTCAGAAAATAGCTGCCACAATACCGTTGATCATGGAGTATGTGCGCTCCGTGTTGTGTGGCCCCTCAAAAATCCGACGGGAGGAAGGTTGTCATGAAGAAGTGGGTTCTGGCCTCGGCCATGATACTCGCCGTTCCGGCTGTGGCTCTGGCTGAAGGCGACGCCGAGGCCGGCAAGACCGTGTTCAACAAGTGTGGCGTCTGCCACAAGATCGGCGCCGACGGCGGGCTCGGTCCGAACCTCGCCTGCGTCGCAGGCCGCAAGGCCGGAACCGCCGAGGGCTTCGCTGGTTACTCGGACGCCCTCAAGGGCTCGGGTATCACCTGGGACGACGACAAGCTGAAGGCCTGGTTCGAGGCCGACGACAAGGTCGTCCCCGGCAACAAGATGATCTTCCCGGCCGGCGTCAAGGACGAGAACGACCGCGAGAACCTCCTCGCCTACCTCAAGAGCGAGTGCAAGCAGTAAGCCTCGTGCTCACCGATACCATTTGAGCCGCCGCCGGACCTGTTCCGGCGGCGGCTTTGCATTTTGCGCTATTTGCTGATGGCGACGAGACCGGCCCTATCGACGGCCCGCGCGAGCTCCTCCGCCCGCTTGCCGCGGATGATCTCGTCCGGCGCGATCTCTGCCAAAGGCACCACAACGAAGCTCCTCTCCTCGATAAAGGGATGGGGCACCTTGAGGTCGGCCAAGTCGATCGTCTCGCCCCGATAGGTCAGCACGTCCACGTCAACGACCCGCGGTCCCCACTTCTGGAGCCGGACGCGCCCCATCGCGTCCTCGACCGCGAGGCACCGCACCAGCAGCTCCCGCGCGGATAGGCCGGTCGCCACCGCCGCGACGGCGTTCACAAACCAGTCCTGGTCCGTGATGCCCCACGGTGGTGAGCGATAGTCGCGCGAGCGCCTCACGAGGTGGATGTCGCCATTGCCGCAAAGAAGCTCGATCGCCCTCGCGATGTTGGCCTGCTTGTCGCCCATGTTGGAGCCGAGACCGATCAGGGCGTCGTAGCACTCCGGGGCCTTAGGTTGCAGAGACACGCGAATTGCCTTCTTAAGCGCACGGAAACGACGATGCCGGGGCACGGTCACGCCACATGCCTTTGCTCATAAACAAACTCGAAACTCGGGTATATATCTCCGAGGCTTCTCAGCAGCGGCAGGTCCCATGGGCATCACCACCCTCGACTACTCGCTTCTCCATCTCATCACCGCCGCCATCGTCGGCTTCATTGCCGGACGCATCGTCGGCGTCAACGCGGGGTCACGGCCCTCGAGAGCTGCGAGCCAGGCACACACTGCCCGCGACAGCCGAAACGTGGCTGAGGAGAACCTCGGCCGCCTGACCGGACGCGTACGCACCGCGGTCATGGCGCTGCTCGCCGAGGGCCGCATCATCGAAGCTGTACGCGACGTCCGCGCCGCGACCGGCCTCGGGCTCAAGGAGGCGAAAGACGTGGTCGACCTCCTGCGCGACGAGAGCCCCCCGTCGGGCGGCGCCAGGCTGCACTGATCCCCGATGAGCAAAGCCTTCACCAAGGAGGACAGCGCCGCCGCGCCCGAGCCGCTGCCGGACCGCGAGATCTCACCGTACCGGAACCTGGTGACGGCCGAGGGTCTAGCTGCCATCGAGCGCCAGATCTTCGAGCTTGAGTGCGAGCAGAGTGCCGCGCTCGACGCGGGTGACCGCGACCGGCTTCAGGCCATCGCTCGCGACCTGCGCTACTGGTCGGCGCGCCGCGGTTCGGCGGAGGTCATGCCCCACCCGCCCGACAGCGCCACGGTCCATTTCGGCTCCAAGGTCACCATCGCGCGTGCCGACGGGCGCCAACAGACGTGGCGCATCACTGGCGAGGACGAAGCCGATCCCCGTCGCGGTGCCATCTCCTACGTCTCGCCGCTCGCGAAGGCCCTCCTCGGCCGCTCCGTCGGCGACGAGGTCGCGGCCGGGGCGACGAGGGCCGAGGTCGTGGCGATCGTTTGATCGTCAAGACAGGCTTAAGACCCGCCGGCATCGGGCGCAGCGTCTTGCTTTCGCCTCCAAATGCGCGCATAGGTCTCGCGCCGGTGCAGTCCGAGGTGGGCCGCGCCCTCACGATTTCAGGATTTGACCAGCGCGCTCCGGCCGTTTGCCCTTTCCCACAATTCGGAGACCATGTGGCAGTTTGCGTGCTGCCCGCGGTTGGCTTCCTTCACGCAACGAATTGAAAGGCATCATTCATGTCCAGGATCACCGGGGTCGTGAAATTCTTCAACACAACCAAGGGCTTCGGCTTCATTCAGCCTGAGGGCGGCGGCAAGGACGTCTTCATCCACGTGACCGCGCTCGAGCGCGCCGGCATCCGTGGCATCAACGAGGGCGACCGCCTCACGTTCGTGCTCGAGGACGACAAGCGCGGGCGCGGCAAGCAGGCGGCCCAGGTCGAGCTGGCCTGAGCCACTGCGTGGGTTCCACAGCATTTCGAGAGCCGTCGGCACTGCCGGCGGCTCTTTTTTTTGCCGCGGGATTTGTTGCCGCGGGCACACGGTCGGTCATGATCCGGCCCCGGCACGCGTGACGTAGACCGACGAGTGAAGTCGAACGGAGCGCGCCCATGACGCTAGCCTCGCACCTTGCTGCTGCCCTCACAGCAGTTGCTCTCGCGACCGCGGCCATGGCCGCGAAGACGCCATCTCTCGCCGCGACTACCGGACCGGCCGAGCTGTCGCCCCGGAATGCCGGCGCCCGCTACGGCCAGGCCGCCGGTGTCGCGCTGGTCTGCTACGGCATCCGGACGACTGCGGCCATCGAGCCCCTCAAGTCCCGGTTCACAGGTGCCGATCTGCTCACGTTCAACGAGGAGGCCGAGAAGGTTCTCGCCTCCTGGCGCGATCTGCAGACCTGCCGCGACAGCAGCGGACCCAACGAATGCCGGCTGACTCAGGTCTGGAGTTGCCGCGATGCTCTGCGTGAAATCGGGCCTAACGGGACAGCGCTGCCCGGTCTCGTCGAAACCAAGGCGGAATGACCGCTTGGCGCGAGCCGGCACGCACACGCTCTGCGTGCTCGCCCTCGCATGACCGGGCTGCCGCGGCCCAGCTTCGTGCTAAGAGATCGGGACTTCGATTCCAGCGTTCAACCGACGTAAGCCGGTCCCCGGCGACCGGTTGCGACCGAGACGCTTCCCGAGACACCGACATGACGACCGACACCCCTCGCCCGATCAGCCTTTCGGACTATCGTCCGCCCGACTACCTCGTCGACCATGTCAACCTCTCTGTCGCGCTCGATCCGACGCACACGAGGGTCGCGGCAAGCCTCACGGTCCGGCGCAACCCCGCGGCGGCCGGCGGCGCGGCACCCCTCGTGCTCGATGGCGAGCATCTCGAGCTCGAGAGCATAGCAATCGACGGCAAGCCGCTCGCCGCGCGCGCCTACGAACGGACCGAGACCAGCCTCACCATCCCGAGGCCGCCGGCGAAGCCGTTCGTCCTCGAGACTGTCACCATTATCAACCCGGACGCCAACAAGGCGCTCTCGGGCCTCTACAGGTCACGCGGCATCTACTGTACCCAGTGCGAGGCTGAGGGCTTCCGCCGGATTACCTACTTCCTCGACCGCCCGGACGTGCTCGCGACCTATACCTGCCGCATCGAGGCCGACGCGAAGGAAGCACCCGTCTTGCTCGGCAACGGCAATCCCGCCGAGCGCGGCAGCCTCGACCGTGGACGGCGGCGCTATGCCGTCTGGGAGGATCCGCATCCGAAGCCCTGCTACCTGTTCGCGCTCGTCGGCGGCGACCTGTCCTCGATCGCCGGAAAGTTCACGACCATGTCCGGACGAGAGGTCGATCTCGGAATCTACGTCGAGCACGGCAAGGAAAGTCGCGCCCATTGGGCGATGGACAGCCTCAAGCGCTCCATGCGGTGGGACGAGACGCGCTTCGGGCGCGAGTACGACCTCGACGTCTTCAACATCGTCGCCGTGTCGGACTTCAACATGGGAGCGATGGAGAACAAGGGCCTCAATATCTTCAACGACCGGCTCGTCCTTGCCTCTGCGGATACCGCGACCGACACCAGCTTCGAGCACGTCGAGGCCGTCGTCGCCCACGAGTACTTCCATAACTGGACCGGGAACCGCATCACCTGCCGCGACTGGTTCCAGCTCTGCCTCAAGGAGGGGCTGACGGTCTACCGCGACCAGGAATTCTCCTCGGACGAAAGGAGTCGCGCCGTCCAGCGCATCGCCGACGTCAGGAACTTGCGCGCGCTGCAGTTCCCGGAGGACGCCGGCCCCCTCGCCCATCCCGTGCGTCCCGAAAGCTATATCGAGATCAACAACTTTTACACGCCGACCGTCTACGAGAAGGGCGCCGAGGTCGTACGCATGATCGCGACCATCCTCGGCGAGCGGGATTTCCGTCGCGGCATGGATCTCTATTTCGAGCGCCACGACGGAGAAGCAGCCACGATCGAGGATTTCCTCGCCTGCTTCGCGGACGCGAGCGGTCGCGATCTCTCCCAGTTCAAGCTCTGGTACAGCCAGGCCGGCACGCCAGAGCTCGTCTGCCAGCTCGCCTACGACAGGGCCGCGAAGACGGCAGCGCTCACCGTCGAGCAGGTCCACAAGCCGACTCCCGGCCAGCCCAAGAAGGAGCCGCTGCATATTCCGTTGCGGCTCGGCCTCGTTGGCCCGAACGGCGCCGACCAGGATCTCGTGGTCGATGGCGGCAGCCGCATCGACGACGGCGTGCTGCACCTCACCAAGAGAAAGGAAACCTTCCGGTTCACCGGACTGGGCAGCCGTCCGGTGCCGTCGCTGCTGCGCGGCTTCTCGGCCCCGGTCAACCTCACGATCGATCTTTCCGACCGCGACCTCGAGTTCCTGATGGCGCGCGACCGAGACGAGTTCAACCGCTGGCAGGCAGCCAACACTTACGCGACACGCATCCTCGTGCAGTCGGTTGCCGCACTGGCAGAGGGTAAGCGCGCAACCCGCGGCACCGCGTTCGCCAAGGCGCTTGGAGAGACGATCGCCGACGACAATCTCGAGCCGGCCTACCGGGCCGAGCTTCTGAAGCTCCCGAGCCAGTCCGACATCGCCCGCGAAATTGCCCGCAACGTCGATCCGTCCCTCGTCTACCGCGCTCACCGCCACCTCTCGAAGACGGTGGCGGCCACCATCGGCGACACGCTCGAGCGCATATACAAGAGTTCCGCGCCCAAGGGCCCCTACTCCCCCGACGCTCGTAGCGCCGGCCTCCGCGCGCTCAGGAACGCCGCCCTCACCATTCTTTCCGCGCGTGGCGAAGACGAGGATGTCACCCGCCTCTCGAAGCACTTCGCATCAGCGAGCAACATGACCGACGAAGCGCACGCCCTCGTGCTGCTCGCCGCCGAAGCAGGGCCGGAGCGTGAGAAGGCGCTTGCCCGGTTTCACGACCGCTGGCAGGGCGACCACCTCGTCATCGACACCTGGTTCATGGCCCAGGCCGTCTCCCCCCTCGACGGCACCCTCGCTGCAGTCCAGGCTCTGACCCGCCACCCCCTGTTCAATCTCGAGACCCCCAACAAGGTGCGTGCGCTGATCGGCAACTTTGCGCTCGGAAACCCGCTCCAATTCAACCGCCCCGATGGCGCCGGCTACTCGTTCGTTGCCGCCGAGGTTCTCGAGCTCGATCGCTTCAACCCCCAGGTCGCCGCCCGCATGCTATCCTCGTTTCGGAGTTGGCGCTCACTCGAGCCCACACGGCGGGCCCTCGCCAAGCGAGCCCTCGAGACGGTCGCCGAGAGCCCCGATCTTTCCCGCGACGCCTATGAGATCGTGACAAAAATGCTCAACGCCTAACCGATCGAGAAACACGTTGATTTCTCCATTTAATCTCCCTCGACAGGTGAGTCGCGAATCGGCCAACTAGAGAGGCGAATCGGGTTGCGTTCCGTCCCGTGACGCGCGGGAAAAGAACTCAAGACAACACGTCGGGGGACATGGATGGCGGAGCTGGCTCCCGCCCATCCGCGGGATACGCATGCCGCGAGGCTGGTACCCGCCATGGGCATTCTCAGCATCAAGAGCATGCTCCTCGATCGCCCCGCCCGGCTATTGAGCCTCGCTGTCCAGGCTGCAGCCGTCGCCCACCTCGGAGCGCTGGCCGTCCTCGAGGCGCTACCCGGAAACTACTCGCCGCCGTTCTTCATCGCAGCGACCGGCGTTGCTCTGGTGCTGCTTACGCTTCGCACCCGCACGGGCAGCAGTGCGCCCCGGGCGGTTGCCGTGAGGCCTGTCGCTGTTGCCGCCTCCCCGACTCCCGACCCGCTCCCTGCACCTGATCTCGCCACGGGCGGGCGCCTCGATCTCGCGGGCGTCCCGCTCTCGGCTCGCGAACTCGATCTCGAGATCCAGTCCCAGCGCCTCGTCGAGATCGCCGACGCAGCGACCCGCTCTCGGCAGGAGGCAACACGGCGCAGCCAGGCCTGGGCCAGCCTGATGGCCCAAGTCAGTCACGACATTCGCACGCCGCTCAACGCCGTCATCGGCTTCTCCGACGTCATTGGAACGGAGCTGTTCGGCCCGATCGGACACCCCCGTTACCGGGAGTACGTCGACCACATCCGCGACAGCGGCCGCGCGTTACTCAAGTCCGCTGAGGACACGCTCGCCCTGACTCAGCTTCTGGCCCAGCCAGGTGCAGATCCATCCCATGCCTCGGCCGCCGTCGCTCCCATCGCCATCGAGGCCTGGTCGGTCCACGCTGCCGATGCCACAGACCGTTGCATCGAGGTGTCGCTCGACATCGACCCGGCGACCGAGGTTCTGTGCGACTGCCGCCTCCTGCGCCAGATTCTCGTCAATCTCATGAGCGAGGCGCTGGCGCGGGCGGGCGATGCCACCTCGATCACCATACGGGCGCGCTCCGACGACGACCTGGTCGAGATCGGGCTTGAGGTTTCTGGCCCGGTCATCGCCCGTAAACCCGGCGAGCAGTCGCTGTCGCTCGGGCTCGCCCGTGCGCTCCTCGAGCTTCAGGACGCCTTCCTGGTCGAATATCCGACAACGACGGACACCTGGCGCGTCGCCACCATGATGACCAGGTCCACTCAGCAGGACTTCTTCGCGCCGCTGGGGGCCGACGCCCGGACCGGTTGAGCGCAAGCCAAAGGTTTCGTGCGCGCCCACCGAGGTGGAGCGCCCGGCTGACCCTTGGATCCAGGGCTGCCCTTGCGCTCTATACGGCGCCAGATCCGCAAGACCGTGGCTCAGCCACGCAAGCCGCACGCACAGGGAGCATCGTCGCGCTCGATGACTGCGTGATCGCCAGTCCTCACTTCGCCCGCCGGAACATAAGCCTCAGCGACGAGGCGCCCGACGCAAACGCCGATCGGTAAGCGAAGCCCGGCCGCTCCCAGACCTCTGTGTCGCGACCTGCTGTAGTGGGGAGGGATGGATGGTGGAAGGGGCTGGATTCGAACCAGCGTAGGCGTAGCCAACGGATTTACAGTCCGTCCCCTTTAGCCACTCGGGCACCCTTCCATCCGCGTCCGGGAGCGGACCCGATGCCACCCCAAACGAAAGCGCCCGGCGCGCGCGGCCCCGGGCAGCGGGCTCGTTATGGTGACGCGGGTTCCTGATGTCAATTGCAAAAAACGCTCCCGAGGCCCTATCCCTGGAGCACGCCACTCGCAGGCCGCCAGCGTTTAAGAGGCCCTATGAAGTCGACCGACAAGCGCCCCCCGAGGAAATGGGGCCGGAAGCCGCCGTTCCGCGGCCCGGCAACGCCGCGTCCTGGGCACACCGGGCCCGCCGCACTTGCAGTCGAAGATGGGCTCGTGAGGCTTTTCGGCTTCCACGCCGTCGAGGCTGCCCTCGCCAACCCCAACCGACGGCTGCGTCGCCTGCTCGCGACGCCAAACGCCATCCTCAAGCTCAAGGATGCGATTGCCGCCCGCCAGCTTCAGCCCGTCGAGTCGACGCCACGCGACCTGGACCGCCTGCTCGGCGCCGATACCGTGCATCAGGGCCTTCTGCTCGAGGCCGAGCCGCTCGATGAGCCCGAGCTGGCCGATCTGGCCGAAAAGGCCGCCGCCGGTGCCGGCCCCATCGTCGTCCTCGACCATGTCACCGATCCCCACAATGTCGGCGCTGTGCTGCGCTCAGCTGCGGCATTCGGCGCCGCAGGCCTCCTGATGACGCGTCGCCACAGCCCGCCCTTGAACGGGACCCTCGCCAAGGCGGCATCCGGGGCTCTCGAGCTGGTACCGGTCGCCCTCGTCCAAAACCTCGCCAAGGCCATGCAGGAGCTGAAGATCCAGGGCATACGCCTGGTCGGTCTCGACGGCACGGCCGAGCACACATTGGAGAGCGAGCTGCTCACGGCCGATGTCGCGATCGTGCTCGGCGCCGAGGGTAAGGGCCTGCGTCAGCTGACGGCCGAGACGTGCGACCAGCTGGTGAAAATCACCACCGCCGGCACGCTCGCCAGCCTCAACGTCTCCAACGCGGCCGCGATCGCGCTGCACGCGGCACTGATGGCTCGCTGCTCCAAGTGAATTAACGCCCAGGAGCCCTACCGACCGACCGGCAGATGGAGGTCGAGGCCGATGCGAGCCACGTTGATGGTCATCTCGCCGTCGTTGCCCTCCTGCTCGAGGTCGTAGCGCAGCCCCTCGACGCGGCCGCTCAGGAGCTCGGAGAAGCGGTAGGCGAAGCCGGCCCCGTACACGAGGCCCTCGAAGTCGGACTTGTCGGTCAGCTTCACGTCGAAGGCCGGCACGCTGACGGTTGCCTCAGTCTCCGCCCACGCATAGCCGACGGTGCCGAACAAGAGCAGGTTGTCGTATGCCGTGAAGCCCAGTCGACCGCGCACACTGGCGATGCTCTCGACATCGATAGTCGTGTCGATGTTGAAGGCAGGCGTGAGAAAGGTACCAGGAATCGACTCTGTATACGTGTCGTCGACGCTTCCGGCCGAATAGTCGCCCTCGATACCCGCGACCACCCGGCCCCACTGCACGTTGACGCCGACCTGGCCACCGCCAGTGAGCCCGTCGGGATCAAGCAGGGAATCCTGCAGCGGCACGCGCCCGTAGCCCGCGTGCCCGCCCACGTAGAGACCTGACCAGGTGCGCCCGCTGGGCTCGGCCGACGCAGCCGGCACTGCCGCAACCAGGGCAAGCGCCGCGATGCCGGCCTTGAAACGCATGGAAGCAATGGACACGGGCCGGCCTGTCGGGACGCTACGCGAGCATGATGCTCGTTGGTAGCAAACGGCCCCCACAGGGGCTAGTGCCGCTCAGCCACACCGGATCTGATCCGACCGCGGATTGCCGACCTGATCGGCCTGCCGCAATGGCAAGGGCGGCCCGGTAGCCCGGACCGCCCGAATATCCCATCTGGGCCAGGAACGTCAGTCGCAGATGCGCTCTCGCCAGCAGCGCCACTCGCGACGCGGACAGATGTAGTCGCCGTAGTCGTTATAGAAGCAGCGCCGCGGGGCATAGCCGCAATGCTCCGGGCCGGGATAGCACTCGCGGACGTAGGTCCGCTCGTAATAGCGGTCGCGTCCGTGAGCGTTGGCGATGGCGCCGAGAACGCCAAGGCCGATGACGGCGCCAGCTACGCCGGCAGCGATCCGTCCGCCGCGGCCCGCCTCGGCCGGGGTCGCGGTCGTTACGCTGAATGCGCCGACAGCAAGCGCAAGCGCCGCTAGAGGCGCGGCCACGGTCTTCATGATGGGATTCATGTGTCTCTTCTCCTCGAGGCCGCAGCTCGGCTGTGGCCGATGTCCCGCTCCCGGTCACGTCGGGCCGGCTTCGGTCCTAAACCTGCACGAAACCGGCTGAATGTGGCATGAACGAGAATTCTCGCTGCGGCTCAAACGATTACGGAGCCCACCCCCGGGGGCAGGCTCCGCTTGTCGAGGTGACGCTCCGGCGCAGGCTCACCAGTGATGATGGCCGATGCGGCCGTGGTGAATCGCGTGCCACTCGCGATGGTTGTAGGCGGGAACGGGATAGCCCCACGCACCGTAGTAGGGCGGCGGCACTGGGCGGTACATCGCCGCCCGGCGGGCGCGGATCTCTGCCGCCGGCCGCCAGTAGCCGGAGTTGTAGTAGGGATAGTAGCCCCGCGGCTCGTAGCGATAGGCATAAGGATCGGTCACGTAGTGGAACGATTGAACGTTCCGGTAGCGCGGATAATACCCCCAGTGGCGTACGGTCTGCACGCGGCCGTAGCCGGCCGGCGCGCGGTGGTAGTACCAGCCGTCAGCGGCAGCGGGGGCAACCGGGACAAGGCTCGCGACGGCGAGCGCGGCGAGAACAACGAGCCCTCGGATGGCATTACGCATGGCAAACTCCTGAAACGCGAACTCCGACAGATAATTACCGAGATTGGATAACACGGGCTTAAGCGCAGCGTCCAATGGGACGCCCGATGCCCGGCTCGGCAGCCGCCGGGCGCGTTGCCCGCCCTCCCTTTGCCGCTTGGGTCTCCCGTGCGCATCGCGACCTCACGCCCCGCCCCCCATTCGTCCGAGCTTGACGGAGGTCAAACAGAGCCCGGGCCCGATCGTGCATCGATGAACGCCCATTCCTTACGCAGGGATTGGGATCTGCGCGTGCCCCCGGGGACCTGAGCATGCGCGTGGCAGTTTCGCCCGGCGGGAGCGCGCGATGAACGTCCAGCCCAAGACCGTTGATGCCGGCAGTCGAAAAAGGAAGCTCCTGCCCCTGATGGGCAACGAGGCCATCGCTCGCGCCGCCTGGGAGGCAGGCGTCAAGGTCGCCTCCGCCTACCCCGGCACACCCTCGACGGAGATCCTGGAAAGCCTCGCAAAGTACCCCGCCGCCGACATCGACGCCGAATGGGCGGTCAACGAGAAGGTGTCGGTCGACATCGCCATCGGTGCCGCGCTCGAGGGCGTCCGCGCGATGGCCTCCATGAAGCACGTCGGCCTCAACGTGGCGGCCGACTCGATCATGTCGCAGTCCTACATCGGCGCCCACGGCGGCCTCGTCGTCATCGTCTGCGACGACCCCGGCATTCATTCCTCTCAAAACGAGCAAGACACCCGCCTCTTCTCGCGCTTCGCCAACATACCCGTGCTAGAGCCCTCGGACGCCCAGGAGGCGTACGAGATGACGAAGCTCGCCTTCGACATCTCGGAAGAGTTCGACACGCCGGTCATCGTCCGCTCGACGACGAGGCTCTCGCACACCCGCAGCGTGGTCGCAGTCGGCGAGCGCGTGACGCCAAAGCCGAAGGGCTTCGTCGATAGCTCAACCAAGACCGTCACCATCCCCGCCAACGCGCGCCGGCTCCACCCCAAAGTCATCGAGCGCGAGGCGAAGCTTGCTGCATACCTCGAGACCTCGCCGCTGACCCGCTGGGAGAAAGGCGACCCGAAGTTCGGCATCGTCACCGGCTCGATCTCGTATCTCTACGTCAAGGAGGTGGTGCCCAACGCCTCCATCCTGAAGCTCGGCGCCTCGCATCCGCTTCCCGGCGAGACCATCCGCGCCTTCGCCAAGTCCGTCGACCGCCTCCTCGTCGTCGAGGAGCTCGAGCCCGTGCTCGAGAAAGAGATAAAGGCGATGGGGATCGCCTGCGAGGGAAAGGCGTTCTTCCCGCGCTTGGGGGAACTGTCCCCCGAGCTCGTGCGCGCCGGCCTCGCCAAAGCCGGGCTCATCGAGGCGGCGCCCCCGGCCCGAGCCATCGACATCGAGCCCATGGCCCGCCCGCCTGTGCTGTGCCCTGGCTGCCCGCACACGTCGACCTACGTGGCGTTGCGCGGGCTCGAGACGCGCGTTGCCGGCGACATCGGCTGCTACACGCTCGCCGCCGTCGAGCCATTGAAGTCGATGGACACCGCCGTCTGCATGGGCGCCAGCATCGCCAACGCTGTCGGCATGTGGAAAGCAGGCACCGAGAAAAAGCCGATCGTCGCCACCATCGGCGATTCGACCTTCCTCCACTCCGGCATCCCGCCCTTGATCGACGCGGTCTACAACAAGGCCAACATTACCATCGTCATCCTCGACAACGGTATCACCGCCATGACCGGCGGCCAGGACCACCCCGGAACCGGCAAGACGCTACGTGGCGCCCCGACCTTCAAGGTCGACTACGAGACCATGTGCCGGGCCGCCGGCGTCGAGTGGGTGCGCAAGATCGATCCCTACGAGGTCGGGCGCCTCTACCAGACGCTGCGCGAGGCCATCGTCCACAAGGGTGTCGCGGTCGTCATCGCCTCGCGTCCGTGCGTGCTCGACCCCGTCAAGATCAAGGGCACGCCGCTCACCATCGCCAAGGACGGCTGCATCGCCTGCCAGAGCTGCATGAACCTCGGCTGCCCGTCCTTGACTTGGGCCGACGAGATGCACGAGGGCCGCCACAAGATCAAGATCGACGAGACGAGCTGCATCGGCTGCACGCTCTGCGCCCAGGTCTGCCCGACCGACTGCATCCAGCCGGTGACGCCATGAGCTCTCCCGTGAAGAGCAAAGGTGCGAGACCCAAGACGAAGGCAGGCTCCGATACTGCGGCCGAACCGGCCGGCGAGCCCGTAAAGCCCGCCCGAGCCGGCGGCAACATCCTGATCGTGGGCGTAGGCGGCCAGGGTGTGCTTATGATTGCCAAGGTCGTCGCGCTGCTGGCCCAGAAGCAGGGCTACCAGGTGAAGCAGAGCGAGGTCCACGGCATGGCCAAGCGCGGCGGCATCGTGTTCAGCCACGTCCGCTACGGGCCCGAGGTCTGGTCACCGACCATCGTCAAGGGCGAGGCCGATGCCCTGATCGCTCTAGAATGGGCAGAGGGCTTGCGCTGGCTCGACCACCTGAAGCACGAAGGCGTCTTCATCGCCGACACGCGGCGCATCGTGCCGCCCTTCGCCTGCCGCAGCCGCAAGGCGGGCGCTCCAATCAACTATGCGAAGGAGACGCCGGCCGACATCGTGAGCCGCGTCGCCGATGGCTTCGCACTCGATGCCTCGACCATCGCCGAAGGCTTCGGCGACGCGCGCGCCGCCAACACGGTGCTCTTGGGGGTGCTTTCCGCCTCCCTCGCCTATCCGGAGGCCGACTGGCTCGAGGTGATCGAGGCGTCCGTGCCGCCGAAATCGCGAGACATCAACCGCAACGCCTTCGCCGCCGGCCGCGAATGGGCACTCGCCGCCCGCGCCAACCCGACGCTGCGCTTCGACAGCTCCATTACGAGCTACGAGGCACCCGCGGGCCTGCTGCAACCCAAGATCACGCTCGAGATCAACGCAGCCTGGTGCAAGGGCTGCGACATCTGCGTCAAGCTCTGCCCGGAGCGGTGCCTCGCCCTCAACGCAGAGCAGGTCGCGGTTCTGAAGAGCCCCGACGCCTGCACCGGATGCCACATCTGCGAGTGGCTCTGTCCGGACTTCGCTATCTCCATCCGCACCTCTCACCCTGAGCCGGTGACCGCCTGATGTCCCACGCCCCGACCGCTCTTCACGGCAATCATGCCTGCGCCCTGGGCGCCATCGCCGCCGGCTGCCGCTTCTTCGCCGGATACCCGATCACGCCCTCGTCCGAGGTCGCCGAGCACATGAGCCGGGAGCTGCCGCACGTCGACGGCACGTTCATCCAGATGGAGGACGAGATCGCCTCGCTTGCCGCCTGCATCGGCGCCTCGCTGGGCGGCGTCAAAACCATGACCGCGACGAGCGGGCCCGGCTTCTCGCTCATGCAGGAGAACCTCGGCTACGCGGCCATGACCGAGACGCCGTGCGTCATCATCAACGTGATGCGCGGCGGCCCCTCGACCGGCATGCCGACCAGGCCCGCCCAAGGCGACATCATGCAGGCCCGCTGGGGCACCCACGGCGACCATCCCGTGATTGTGGTCGCGCCAGCTTCCGTCCAGGAGGTCTACACGCAGACCATACGCGCCTTCAACCTCGCCGAGGAGTTCCGCACACCCGTCATCGTGCTCTACGACGAGATCGTTGCGCACCTCATGGAGACGGTCTCGCTGCCTGCCAAAGGCAAGGCAGAGGTCAAGGACCGCAAGTGGGCGACCGGAGCCGAGGTGGGCTTCATGCCCTACGCCGAGACCGACGATCTCGTACCCGTCATGAGCCGCCCCGGCGACGGCCATCGCGTCCACGTCACCGGCCTGACCCACACGCCTGACGGCTTCCCGACCCAGAAACCCGAGCTTGCGGACCGAGCACTGCGGCGCCTCGTTGACAAGATCGAGCTCAATCGCGACCGCATCGATGAGGTAGAGGAAATCGAAACCGCCGACGCCGACATTCTCGTCGTCGCCGTCGGCATCGTCGCCCGGGCCGCACGCCGTGCCGTCGAAATGCTGCGCGCCGAAGGCGTCAAGGCCGGCCTCCTTCGTCCTGTCACGCTCTGGCCTTTCCCCGAAGCGCAGGTGAGGAACGCCGCCGAGCGCGCGAGCGTCATCGTTGTCCCCGAGATGAATACCGGCCAGCTCTCGCTCGAGATCGAGCGCCTCGCGGGCCGCGGCAAGAGGATACGCACCATCCATCGCATCGACGGCGAGCCGATCGGGCCGGACGAGATCGCTCAGACGATTCGGGAGGCGTGAAGCCATGAACGAGATGGTCCGCACGCTCGAGCCGTTCGAGATCAAAGACTACTTGCGACTGCAGCTGATGCCACACTTCATGTGCCCGGGCTGCGGACACGGCATCGCGCTCCGTGCGCTCCTGTGGGCCGTTCATGAGCTCGCGATCGACAAGAACAAGCTTGCGATCGTCTCTGGCATAGGCTGCTCCGGTCGCGTTGGCGCCTACATTGACGCCAACACGTTCCATACGACTCACGGGCGGCCGCTGGCGTTCGCGACCGGGCTCAAGCTCGCCCGGCCCGATCTCACGGTCGTCGTCATCACCGGCGACGGCGACTGCCTCGCCATCGGCGGCAATCACCTCATCCATGCCTGCCGCCGCAATCTCGACCTCACCTGCCTGATGCTCAACAACGAGGTCTACGGCATGACGGGCGGGCAGGTGTCGCCGACCACGTCGGCCAACCGCCTTACCACCACCACACCCGGAGGAAACGCCGAGCCGACATTCGACGCCTGCAAGCTCGCGGAGGCCGCCGGCGCGTCGTTCGTCGGCCGCGAGGTGACGCGCCAGGCGATGGCGCTGAAGAACGTCATCCGCGACGGCATCGCTCATCCTGGCTTCTCGTTCATCGAGGCCATCTCCGACTGCACCGAGATCTACGGCCGCAAGAACGACCTCGGCGAGAGCCCGGAGATGATCCTGTCGCAGAAGAGCGACATGCGCCCGGAGGCGTTCGGCAACGTCGCCGATGAGCCGTTCCGTCCGAACCGCCTCGTCACCGGCATTCTCGCGAAGCAGGCCCGACCGGAGTACGGCGCCGCCTACCGCGATTACGCCGTCCGAGTGAAATCGAAGCCGGGACGCCCTAGATGATCCGTACCGAAATTCGTCTCGCCGGCAGCGGCGGCCAGGGCCTGATCCTCGGCATGCACATCCTGTTTCGTGCGCTCGGCCTCGAGGGGAAGCACGCGGCGCAGTCGCAGAGCTACGAGCCGACCTCGCGCGGAGGTTTCTGCTACTCGGACGTGATCGTGACCGGGAACGCCGCCGACTATCCCCTCGTCACCCACCTCGACATGATGGCGGGCCTATCGCAGACCGGCGTCGACCGCTCGATCGGTCTCGTCAAGCCCGGCGGGCTCGTCATCGTCGACGAGCGCCTCGTCCCCGAGCCGCCGAAATCCGGAGTCCGGCTTCTCACGCTCCCCATCATGGCCCGCGCCGTCGAAGTCGGCAGCCCGCGCATTGCGAACATCATCGCGCTCGGCGCCCTCGTCGGCCTTTCGGGCCTCTGCACACGCCACTCGCTCGAGGAGGCCGTGCGGCGAGAGACCCCGAAAAAATTCGCCGACCTGAACCTCACCGCGGTCGCCGAGGGCTTCGCGCTGGCATCAGCCGGCACCGGCCTGGCCCACGGCGACGGCGCAGCTCGCCCACCCCATGTCGTCCGCGCGGACGCCTGAGTCCGGCGAAGAGCGCCAGCGCTCTCAATCCTTCGGCCGGTTGTCGACCACCCGCTTGGCCTTTCCTTCCGAGCGCACGACCGTCCCAGGATCGTGAACGACCACCGTCGTCGACACGCCGCAAACGCTCTTGATGTGATGCTCGAGCTCGTGCCCTGAGAAACGGCGCACCGCGGGCTCGGCGCTATCCGGCTCTGCCTCGACGTTGATGATCATGGTGTCGAGACGACCGTGACGCACAAGTTCGATCTGGAAATGCGGTGCGAGGCCCCGGCACTTCAATACCTGCTCCTCGATCTGGGTCGGAAACACATTGACGCCGCGCAAGATGATCATGTCGTCGGAGCGCCCCTTGATTCGCTCCATGCGCCGCATCGTGCGCGCCGAGCCCGGCATGAGCCGCGTGAGATCCCGCGTGCGATAGCGGATCATGGGCATGCCTTCCTTGGAAAGTGTCGTAAGCACCAGCTCGCCGAGACTGCCGTCAGGAAGAACCGCGCCCGTCTCGGGATCGATGATCTCGGGATAGAAATGGTCTTCCCACAGGTGAAGTCCATCCTTGGTCTCGACGCACTCGCAGGCGACGCCCGGTCCCATGATCTCCGAGAGCCCGTAGATGTCGACCGCGTGCATGTCGAATGCCTGCTCGATCTCGCCGCGCATCGTTTCCGTCCACGGCTCAGCGCCGAAGATGCCGAGTGCGAGCGAGCACGAGCGCGGATCGACGCCCCGCCGCTTGAGCTCGTCCAGGATCGACAGCATGTAGGACGGCGTAACCATGATGATACGTGGCTTGAAGTCCATGATGAGCGTGGCCTGCCGCTCGGTGAGGCCGCCTGAGACCGGCACAACCGTGCAGCCGAGCCGCTCGGCCCCGTAGTGCGCGCCCAGCCCGCCGGTAAAGAGGCCGTATCCATAGGCGACGTGGACGATGTCGCCCGCTCGCCCTCCGGTAGCCCGGATCGACCGCGCCATGAGGTCGGCCCAATTGTCGATGTCGGTCTGCGTGTAGGCCACGATGGTCGGCCGGCCCGTCGTGCCCGACGAGGCATGGATCCGGCGCAAATTCTCTCGCGGTGCCGCAAACATGCCGAATGGATAGCTCTCGCGCATATGCTGCTTGGTCGTGAACGGGAAGCGGGCGAGATCGGCAAGCGACGTGAGATCCTTCGGATGCACATGCTCGGCATCGAAACGCCGGCGATAGAACGGCGATCTCTCGTAGGCATGGCCGAGCGACCACTTCAGGCGCTCGAGTTGCAGCGCCTCGATCTCGTCACGGGACGCGATCTCGATGGCGTCGAGGTCGGATTTCGATGGCGTGAGATCGTCCATGGACTTCCCCGGAGTTGCGGTCTCTGCCGCATTATTCGGTTGCGATGTGCTTACCCTTTACGGTCCGCGAATGGCCGCGGAACAAGGCGATCTGCTGCCCCTTCTGGTCGGTGACCTCGATGTCGTAAACGCCGCTCCGGCCGCGCCGCGACACCTCCCGAGCCACCGCCCTCAGCCGATCGCCGGCCTTGGCCGGATTGATGTAGGTGATTGTGCAGCTCTGGGCGACGGCCACGTCGTTATGGCTGTTGCATGCGTAGGCAAAGGTCGAATCCGCGAGCGCGAAGATGAAGCCGCCATGGCAGGTGCCATGGCTATTCATCATCTCCGGGCGAAGCTCGAGGCTCATCACCGCTGCTCCGGGCGCGATCTGCTCGAGCTTCATGCCGACGGACCGCACCGCCTCGTCGGTCGCGAGCATGCCTTCGGCACAGCGCTGCGCCATCACCTCTGGCGACATTTGGGGTTTGGTCATGCCTGGCAGCTCCGGCAACGTGTTGGCGGCAAGCCTACTCGCATCTCCTCGCCCGAGGCAATCAAGGACGGCTCGGTATCGTCTCCCTCACCGTGACGGGAAGGGGCTCGGTATAGCGCGACGCAATGCGTACGACGAGGCTATCATCCAAGGCCTTTCCTCACAGACCAAACGCATTCGGCGCGCGCCGTTGCGGACAATTCCACTCTCCAGCTGGTTCGCAGCGAGGGGGGCCGGAGCTGCCGAGCCGCGCGAGCCGCGCCGCGAGACGACCGGGCTGCAACAAGTCTACGACCTGCGGCAAGACCCCGAAAGCTACCTAATACCTATGCCGCGCTCGAGACGCCGACTTGGCTCTCGCCCCACCCCGCACCGTGTGGCAAAGTCACCCCATCCTTTCGCATCGCAACGAGACGCCGCGCCCGCGCCGGCGCCGGAGACAAACGCCCATGACATCGAAGCCCGAACCAGGATCGACGATCGACACCGTGCTCGCAGCGGCGAGAAGACACACGGAGGACGTCATTAAGCCCAACGTCGACAAGTGGATCAAGGAGCGGAAGTGGCCGAGGAAGGCCTCGGACAAGGCGGCGGCCCTGGGCTTGACCGGCCTCTACTGCCCGACCGAGCTCGGCGGACAGGGCCTCTCGCTCGGCGACGGCATCCGCGTGTACGAGGAACTCGGCAAAGGCGACGGCGCGTACGCCTTCGCGCTCTCCATGCACAACATCTGCAGCTTCGCCGTGTGCGGTTTTGCGACCGACGCATTCAAGAAGAAGTGGGCCAAGGATCTCATTGCGGGAAAGAAGCTCGCTAACTTCGCCCTGACCGAGCCGCAGTCGGGCTCCGACGCCGCGACGATGTACTCCAGGGCCAGGATCAAGGACGGCACCTGGACCATCTCGGGATCGAAGGCGTGGGTGTCGCTCGCAGGCGAGGCCGACGTCTATCTCACCGTCGTCAAGACGTCGGACACGCCAGGACACAAGGACATGGCCATGGTCGCCATTCCGAAGGGCGCGAAAGGCCTGTCGTTCGGCCCGCTCTATGACACGGCCTCGTACAATTTCCTGCCGATGGGCGAGATGTACATGGAGAACGTGCAGGTTCCCGAGGAGAACATCATCCTGCCACCGGGCAAGGGCCTTTCCGGCGCATTGATGGCCATCGACATCGCCCGCGTGTCCATCGCGTCCGGCTGTTGTGGCTTGATGCAGGCCGCGCTCGACGTCGCGCTCGCCTACACTGGCAACCGCAAGATGTTCGGCAAGACCGCGCTCGACCTCGATGGCATCCAGTGGATGCTGGGCGAGGTGGCGACGGAGCTCGAAGCTTCGCGCCTTCTATATCGCGCCGCCGCCAATGCGCTCGGCACGCAGGAGGGACCCCTCCTCGCTGCTCACGCCAAGCGCTTCGTGCCGGATTGCGCGGTGAAAGCCGCCAACACATGCACGCAGGTGATGGGCGGCATGGGCCTCCTCTCCTCCTACGGTCTCGACCGCCTGAGCCGCCTCTCTCAAATGCTGAGAATCGTCGACGGCACGACCGAGATCTCGCGCGTCGTTATCGGACGCGCCTTGAAAAAGCGCGCCGAGGAGCTGCCGCGCGTGCCGGTGCCGAAAGGTCCGTACAAACGATCGACGAGGCCCGCCTGCCTTCCGGCGACGTCACCGTCGATGTCGAGTACTCGACCGTGAACTATAAGGACGGGCTCTGCTTGAGCTCCTCTGGCGGCGGGCTCGTCCGCACGTATCCCCACGTTCCCGGCATCGACTTTGCCGGCACGGTCGCGGCATCCGACAACCCGCGCTTCAAGACGGGCGACAAGGTCGTCTTGACCGGTTGGCGGGTCGGCGAGACGCACTGGGGCGGCTATGCCGAGAAGGCGCGCGTCAAAGGCGACTGGCTGGTGCTCCTGCCCAAGGGGCTCACGACCAGAGAGGCCATGGCGGTCGGCACCGCAGGCTTCACCGCCATGCTCGCCGTGATGGCGCTCGAAGACCACGGATTGAAGCCCGGCAGCGGTCCCGTTCTGGTCACGGGCGCCGCAGGCGGCGTCGGCTCCGTCGCAACTGCGATTCTCGCCCACCTCGGCCACGAGGTCGCAGCTGTCACCGGCCGGCCCGAGACGGCGGACTATCTGAAGTCGCTCGGCGCCACGCGCATCGTCCCGCGCGAGGAGCTGGCCGAAACCGTGAAGCGCCCGCTCGAGACCGAGACCTGGGCCGGCTGTGTCGACAGCGTCGGCGGCGCCATGCTCGCCCGCGTGCTCGGCCAGATGAAGTACGGCGCGTCCGTTGCCGCTGTAGGCCTGGCGGGCGGCGCGGCGCTTCCCGCGACCGTGGTTCCGTTCCTGCTTCGCGGTGTCAACCTTCTCGGCATCGACAGCGTCATGCAGCCCAGCGAGAACCGCGTGAAGGCGTGGGCGCGCATCGCCAAGGATCTGCCGAAGGACAAGCTCGCGGCCATGATCACGTCCGCCAAGCTTGCCGACCTGCCGCGCCTCGGCGCCGAAATTCTCAAAGGTCAGGTCAAAGGTCGCGTGGTCGTCGACGTGAGAGCGTAGCAGGATTCGAGGTTGAACTCTGCCGCAGGCTGCAACGGGCCATGGCGCACCGGGCTCCTATGGCTTGAGGCCCCACACCTGCGCCACCGTGTACATGGTGAAGGACGTGTCCGGCTGGCGGAGAAATGCGCGGCACTCCTCCAGCAGACCGGGAAGCTCTCGCGCCGAGACGAGGCCGAGCCGGACCGCCGTCTCGCGCAAGGATTCGATCGTCGACGGAAGATAGTCAGCCATGGGATCGCCCGCGCGCACGGCGACGATGAAGGTCCGATACTGTACGTCGGCGAGCCCCGCAGCACGAACGACCGAATAGAGCCGGCGCGCAAGCGTCAGGTCAGCACCGACGCCCGCGAAGACACCGAGCAGCACCGCCTTCAACCGATCCCACGCGGCATTGGGCGGCCAGCAGTTGAGTGTCGAGCCGTCGGGTTCCTGAAGAGCAATCACGCCGCCCGGACGCGTAACACGCGACGCCTCGGCTAGAAGCCGTTCGGGCTCGCCTGCCGTGCTAGCAACGAAGCGCAGGTGTACGAGGTCGAACCTCTCCGCGGCCAGCCCGGTCTCATAGACATCGGCGACCCGGAAGTGGACCGTGCCCGAAGCGAACTTCCGGGCTTCCGCCAGAAACGCCTCGTTCCGATCGATGCCGATCACGCGGCCGGTTGCGCCGGTTCGCTTCGCAAGCAGCTCCGTGATCCCTCCGGGTCCACAACCGAGATCGAGGCAGTGCCACCCGTCCCCCACGCCGATCCGGTCGAGCATCACCTCGCACTCGGGCGCCATCGCGGCACTTTGCACGGTGAGGCGCTCAACCTCGCCCTCTCGCGCCTCGATCGGATAATGACCGGAAGGGCTGCTCATTCGTGCCTGCGCCTCCGAACTCTTGCCCTACCCTCAGGCGGATCGAGAACAACCCTGCGCTCGCGGCAACGCATCAAACAGCCGATCCTTGCCGGCTGAACTCTCCTTACCCCTAGAGAGGGTTGGGATGAGGTGCCCCACCACCCTCGATCGGACCTCCGGCCGCCTTCCAGGCACCAAAACCGCCGACGATGTGGGCGACGGGCGCAAGCCCCATGTCCTGTGCGGTCTTTGTGGTCAGGGCCGAGCGCAGCCCCCCGGCGCAGAAGAAGACGAACATCTTGTCCTCGCCGAACACCGGCTTGTAGTAGGGACTGGCCGGATCGATCCAGAACTCGACCATGCCGCGCGGACAGTGGAAGGCGCCGGGAACTCGTCCGTCCCGCTCGAGCTCGCGCGGGTCGCGGATGTCGACGAGCTGCACCTTGGGATCTCCGGCGAGCGCAATAGCCTCGGCCGCAGTGTACTCTTTGATCTCGGCCTTGGCCCGTTCCACGAGCTCCTTCACGCCGACCTTGAGGCTTCGCGACATCGTCGTTCTCCGAATATTGGTGCGTTGTCTGTCGAACGTCGATCCTAATGCAAGTGCAGCCCGTCTTGAAGTGAAACCCGCACCGGCAGCGGCTCGCAGGACCGACATACGACCTCTGCCGCGTTGACGCCCACGACCCTCGCAACCATCTTGCGCAGATTGATCCAGTAATGATCTCGCGTACGTCGCAGTGCCGGAATATCGAGCCCCTGGAACGGGGAGAGAAAGACCCGGACCGGCTCAGTCGTTCTCCGCAGGCCGCGATCACGCAGCAAGGTGCAAGCATGACCGAGGACACGTCTCGCGAGGACACCGGCCGCCCCATCGGCGACATGTCCCTCGTCAGTGGCAGCACTGACGTACCGCTCCTCGAATGCACTGTCCCCAAGGCATTGAAGGACACAGCGCACCGATACCCAAACCTGCCGGCCGCCGTGTTC
>JAGVSR010000016.1 GCA_019137195.1 Alphaproteobacteria bacterium | reverse complement strand
ACAGATACTCGGACACCTTGGGCAGGAGCTCGATGGTGGCCGGCCCCTCGGCCGAGGTCGTCGCAGCCAGTCCCATCGAGAACTTGATGAGCACCGGCATGGCAATGAAATAGACGACGGCTGCGCCCAAGACGAACATGACTGGCGTCGCCAGGAGATAGGGCAGGAACGCGCGCCGCTCGTCCTTGTAGAGCCCCGGGGCCACGAACTTGTAGATCTGGGTCGCCACCACAGGAAACGACAGGAACGCCGCCCCGAACGTCGCCAGCTTCAGCTGTGTGAAAATCTGCTCGAGAAAGTGAGTGGCGATCAGCTTCACATGATCGGAGCCAGACGCCCACACATATGGCCAGACCAGGATGTCGTAGATGCGGCTCGCGAGCGTGAAGCAGAGGAGGAACATGCAGAAGAAGGCGACCAGCGACCAGATGAGACGCTGCCGGAGCTCGATCAGATGATCCATGAGCGGCGCCGAAGAGGCGTCGATCTCGTCCTGTCCATGTCGCGTCTTTGGTTCGTCGGCCACGGGTTCAAGCACCGCTCTTCGCGTCTGGTGCAGGGCTTTCGCCTGCGGCCTGCGTCGCAGGCGGGGTCGCCTCCAGGGCCGGCTCGATGCTGGAGGGCCGAGCTGCCTCGGCGGCTTGCGCGGCGGCCAGCCTGGCCTCGAGCGCAGCCTTGGAACCGGCCTCGAGCTTGGCGGCACGTTCGGCCTCCTTGGCCGCCCGCTCGGCCTCGGAAACGGTGCTCTTCACCTGCTCGTCGAGTTGCATGACCTCACGGTTGATCTGGTCGAACTCGGCCTCCCGCATCGCATCCTCGAAGTAGCGGCGGAAATCGGCGGCCTGGCGGCGGATCATGCCGGCGTAGCGGCCGAGCGTATTGAAAAACGCCGGCATCTCCTTGGGACCCACGAGCACGAGGGTCACCACGGCTAGGATCAGGAGCTCGCTCCAGCTGATCTCGAACATGATTGCATGCCTGACCGCAGACCGGCACCCGGTCCGCACTGCCTCGTGCGCGACGACGGCGCAGGGCTCTCAACCTCAGCCCTTGTCGGCCGTCTTGCTGGCGTCGGGAATTGGCTTTGCAGCTGCCGCCCGGCGATCTTCGTCCTCGTCGTCGGCCATGCCCTTCTTGAAGCTCTTGATGCCCTTGGCCACGTCGCCCATCAACTCGGACACCTTCCCGCGTCCGAACAACAGGATCACGATCACGAGCAGGATCAGGATATGTGTGGTGCTAAGCCCCATGAACGGCTCTCTCCAGTCGACGCCGGTCGGCGCCAAGTCACAGGGAACTATCGCAGAAACGAGTGACCCCAGCAAGCGCGGCGGCTCGATCACGAGTACTATGGCGAAAACCCGAGGCTCGCAATTCCCCGCCGCGGGGCCGTGGGTCGCGAGCGCCGCCAGCCGCACTGCACCGGCTGCCTCGACGCTGCACGTCAATGCGTTGCGCGCATCGATTGCACCCTGCCCGGGCTACCGGCCGTCAGGCGCTGTCGGCCGGGAAGATGAGCGCAGTCTTGGGGTCGATCGTGACCTTGACCTCGACCCCCTTGGTTAGACCCTCCCCTTCGTCTACCCGGACCCGGAGCGGCTTATCGAAACCCTCGACACCGATCTCGAGGCGGGCGACGTCCCCCAGGAACTTGGCGTGCAGCACGCGTCCCGATAGCCCGGGCCGGCTATGGCCGCCCCCCCCGCTCGCGGTGAGACCCACGCCGCGCTCGCGGATGCACAGAATGGCGTCGCGCCCATTGGCGATGCCAGGCGTCGGGATACGGCCGGCGGGCGTATCGATGGCCCCGTGGCGGACGGGGAACGTGATCTCGTTGATCTCCGAGAAGAGGCGTGCCACGAACAGACTGGCCGGGTGCCGGTAAAGATCCTCGGCCTGCCCAGACTGCACGAGACGACCGGCGCGCAGGACCGCGATGCGGTCGCCCATGCGCATGGCCTCCTCCGGATTGTGCGTGACAACGATCGAGGTGGCACGAGTCTCCCGGAGGAGCGCCAGCGTCTCCTCCTGCATGCTCTCGCGCAGCTGCACGTCGAGACCCGAGAACGGCTCGTCCATGAGCATCACGGCCGGCCTCGGCACGATGGCGCGGGCTAGCGCCACGCGTTGCTGCTGCCCGCCCGACAGGATGTGCGGATAGTCGTCTGCGTAGCGGTCAAGACCGAAGCGCGACAGGATGGCGAGCGCCTCGCGCCGCGCCTCGTCCTTCGGCAGCTGCTTCAGACCGAAGGCGACGTTGTCGAGGATCTTGAGGTGCGGAAAGAGCGCGAAGTCCTGGAACATGAGCCCGACGCCGCGTTCCTCGGGCGGCACGAAGCGCGACGGCCCTGCCATCTCGCGGTCGTTGATGAGAATGCGTCCGCCGGAGGGCTTCTCGATCCCGGCCGCGACGCGAAGGAGCGTGGTCTTGCCGCAGCCCGAGGGCCCGAGGAGACAGACGACCTCACCCGGCTTCACGTCGAGGGATACGCCAGCGAGCGCCAGGTACTCGCCGTAACGGCGCTCGACGGCCTCGAACGTTAGGCTCGCCGCGAAGGTCGCCGCGGCGCGTGCGCGCGGCACCACGAGCGAGGCGGCGGCCGGGGTCGTGTCGGGTTTCGCCTTGTCTCTGCTCACACGCTCGGCCTGGGATCGGGCTCATTCGATAGGGGGCGGCGCGCCGGAGCCACGGCTACGCGGCCGCCGTCCCGAACACCTCGAGGCTGCCTCACGCGGAGGCCGGCCCCTCGTCGGACTTAGCGGTCTCGTCCTCGTCCGGCAAGGGGAGGTCCATCTCACCCTGAACGGCGTCCTCGTCGTCACCCGCCTCGAGCGGCAGCTCGTCGGGCATCAGGGCCGCGACCGTGGACGGGTCCGGCACCGTGAACCCGGGCGGGAGGTTGCCGTCGAGCAGCCCCGCCGCCTTGAGATCGGCGAGGCCGGGCAGATCCTTGACGCTGTCGAGGCCAAAGTGGGCGAGGAAGCTCTCCGTGGTGCCATAAGTGATCGGTTTTCCCGGCGCACGGCGGCGACCGCGTGGGCGCACCCAGCCGGTCTCGAGCAGGATGTCGAGCGTGCCGGCCGAGATGGTGACCCCGCGGATGTCCTCGATCTCGGCCCGGGTCACCGGCTGGTGGTAAGCGACGATGGCGAGCGTCTCGAGCGCTGCCTTCGAGAGCCGCCGCTCCTCCTTGGCGTGCCGCTCGAGCAGGTACGAGAGGTCGTCGGCGGTGCGGAACATCCATTTGCCTGCGACCTTGATGAGGCGGACGCCGCGCGGTGCGTACTGCGCCTCGAGCTCGGCGAGGATGTCGGAGACGTCACCTGTTCCGGCGAGGTAGGCAGTGAGCGCCTTCTCGTCGAGCGGCTCGGAGGCGGCAAACAGCACGGCCTCGATGATGCGGAGCTTCTCGCGACGGTCCTGGGTGGCCAGCTCCTCGACCTCGCGTGGCAGCGCCTCGACGTCGGCCAGCGCGTGAGCGAGCTCCACCGCCTCCGCGGCAGCTGGATTCATCTCTAGCGCCGCCTCGGCCTCGAGGTTGGAGTTATCGGCGATGAGCTTCAGCCTCGGCGGTCCCATCTTCTTCTTGCCCTTGCGCTCTGTCACGCAAACACCCTTGAAATCCTCAACCGCCCTTGCGACACGCCCTCCGCGTCGCTGCTAGCGGCCGACACGTTCCCACTCGGCGCCTTCCGACCTCTTCTTCATGTAGATCGGACCGAACGGCTCGTCCTGGCGCAGCTCGCATAAACCTTCACGCGCCATCTCGAGCGTAGCACCGAACGACGAGGCCCGAGCCGAACGGCTTTCCTCGCCCCCGCCTCCCGGCAGATACTGCACGATGAAGAGGTCGAGCTGCGTCCAGTCCCCGGCGGAAGCACCAACGAGGCGCTCGAGCCTGAGCCGCGCCTCCTTGATCGACCACACCTTGCGGGCCTTGACGACGTGACCGATCTTGATCGTGCGGCGGCGCTGGTCGGCGTAGGCCTTGAGGAGGTCGTAGATCTCGGCGGTCCATTCGGTCTCACGCACAGTCCTCGCTCGCTCCGGCATACCGCGCGCGAACACGTCGCGGTCGAGCCGTTTGCGGGTCAGCAGCTGAGCCATGGCGTTGCGCATGGCCTCGAGGCGCATCAGCCGGAACGTGAGCTTCTGCGCCATCTCCTCGGCTGTGAGTGTGCCGTCCGGCTCCTTCTCGCGCGGCAGCAGCAGACGCGACTTCAGGTAGGCGAGCCAAGCGGCCATGACCAGATAGTCGGCCGCGATCTCGATCTTGAGGCGCTGGGCTTCAGAGATGTAGGCGAGGTACTGCTCGACGAGGGCGACGATCGAGATCTTGGCAATATCGATCTTGTGTGTGCGCGCGAGTGCCAGCAGGAGGTCGAGCGGCCCCTCGAAACCGTCGACGCCGACGACGAGGGCTTCCGAGTCGGCCGGCGCAAGGTCGGCGTCGGGCGCGCTCCACGCGTCCGTCTCCTCCTCAGCCTCCGGCCGGTCGTCGATCATCCGTGCTCCCAGCGCGATGCTGCTGCGCCAATACCTCGACTACGACGATCGCCCATCGGAAATCGGATCCTTTGGCGCTCGCTACCGGATCGTACGCGCGCCGCAAGCGTCGCCACCTTCGGCCCTCCCGCGAGGGCTGGGCCGGTACGAAGGGTTATAGGCCGCGATCCTAGACCGATTCAACGCCGGCGGCGTGCCGGCGGAGCATGAAATCCAATGCCTTTTCGGCGGCCGCGACATCAACCGCCGCGCTACCATTCGCGACCCGGAGGGCTGCTCGGTAGCGCTCGAGCGCCGGACCTGAGAGTACGGGCACGCCCTCGGCCGCCTGTCTCATCTCGGTGAGCTCGCCGTTGCAGTGCAGAGCCACATCGGACCCTGCACGGATGACCGCCTCGGCCGAAGCACGGATCGGCGCTCTCAAGGCCTTCATGGAGAGGTCGTCGCTCATGAGCAGGCCGCGGAAGCCGATCTCGCCGCGGATCACGTCGCGCGTGACCTTGGCGGACGTGCTGGCCGGGGCCTCGGCATCGATGTCGCTGAACAGGACGTGAGCCGTCATCGCGGCCGGCATGTCGGCCATGAGCTTGAACGGCACGAAATCGGTGACCGAGAGCACGGCCCTCGGCGTCGTGACCACCGGCAGGTCGAGGTGGCTGTCGGCCGTCGCCCGCCCGTGGCCGGGTATGTGCTTGATGACCGGCAGCACGCCCGCCGCTTCGAGCCCCTCGGCGACAGCGCGCCCAAGTGCCGCGACCTGGGCTGGGCTCGTGCCGTAGGCCCGGTCGCCGATCACATCGTGGGCGCCCTCGACGGGTACGTCGAGCACGGGCGCACAACTGGTGTTGATGCCGAGCGCCTTGAGATCCTGCCCGACCAGAGCGGATGTGAGACCAGCCAGTCGGCAGGCCTCTTTCGGGTCCTCAGCATAGAGAGCTGCGTAAGCAGCGGCCGGGGGCAGTGTGCGCCCGAGCGGCGGACGGAGGCGTTGCACGCGGCCGCCTTCCTGGTCGATCAGGACGAGCACGTCGTCGCTCGCCACCGCATCCCGGAACGAGGCGACGAGCGCGCGGATCTGGTCGTGGCTCGAACAGTTGCGCGAGAACAGGATGAGGCCCGCCGGCCGACACTGCCTGATGAAGCCGACCTCGTCGACATCGAGGCATTGCCCGGCCACGCCGGTGATGAGGGCCGAGCGCATGGATTCTCTGTGGGCTCAGTAGGCGAGCGGCCAGCAGCCGGCGTAGCCCGCTGCCTTAAGTCCGCTGCACAGCTCCTTGACCGACTCCTGCGATCCTGGCGGTCCGGCGATCAGGCGATGGTAGGTTCCCTTGCCGGTGACGGTTGCAACCTGCACCTCGGGCGTTTTGGACCCGAGCAGGCTCGCGTACTTGGCCTTGAGGTCGGCAAACTGCTTCAAGGCGTCGAGCTGGCTCGTAGCCGAGGCGGGGACCGAGGCCAGAACGGCAACGTAGCCGGCCCCAGTCGGCTTCGGACTGCTCACCGGAGCTGCGGCAGCCGGCGTCGCGGCCGCCACCTTCTTCTCGGCCGGTTTCGGCTGGACGGAATTCGTCTCGACTGCCGGTCTGTCGTCCGGCTTCACGACAGCGACCTTCTTCGCGGAGGCCGGGGCGGCGGCATCAGCCGCAGAGCCGGTCGACCCCGTCGTTCCGTCCGTCGGCTGCACCTTGGAGATGATGACGGGCTTCTGCGGCGAGGTGGCGGGCGCCGATACGCCGGTGGCCACAGCCGCCGCCGGGCCGGGATCTGCGGCCTTCTGAGCCGGCGCGGCAGCCGGCGCTGAATCGTGACCTTCTCCCCCGACGTTGACGATCGAAAGCCCCGGGAGCGCCGCGCTCGCGGACTGAGGCTGTGGCGCGACGCTGGCGGCCGGGGCTGGCTCGGCCGAGGGCGGCTGGATGCTTCCGTCGGGATTGACGACGACCGTCGAGACTTTCTTCGAGCCCCCGGCATCGCTCGCAGACGACGAGCCCGACGCCGCGCCGCTGTTGTCGGCAAGACGGCCCATGATCTTGCTGTCTGCGTGATCGAACTTGGCGCCGCCCGGATCCTGGGGCTTCACCTTGGCCGGACCACCCATGGCCTTCACGACCGGGGTCGGCTCGTCGCTCGCCCGTCCGCCGAACACGGCGTTATAGGAGTACATGGCGCCGCCGCCCACGACGACGGCTGCCGCCAGCACGGCCGCAATCTGCAGCCAGCTCCGCCCTTTGGGCTCGGCCTCCTCTTCGTAATACTCCTCCTCGTAGCCCTCCCCCGCCTCGCCCTCGACCGGTTGCGGACCGAAGCCCGAGGGATCGAGCGACGGCCCACCTGGCTGGGGATTGTATGGCGCCTCGGACGGGTACTGTCCCTGCGGTGCAAACTGCGGCTGGGCGACCTGCCAGTCGGTAGCAGCCTGCGCCGGCGGGTACCCGTAAGCCGGAGGACTGGTCTGTGGCTGGGGCTGGGATTGAGGATGCTGATAGCTCGAAAGGTCGTACGACCTTGGGTCGAGCGAAGGCTGCGAGGCTGCGGACCACTGCTCGTGCGTGGTGCCTCTCAGGCCGGTCGCAAGTTGGCTCGCTGGCGGAGC
>JAGVSR010000161.1 GCA_019137195.1 Alphaproteobacteria bacterium | reverse complement strand
TGGCCACCGTCTTATAGGCGATGCCGAGCGTCTCTGCGATTCCGGTCAGGCTCTTGCCCTCGGCGAGCAGGCGCAGGATCTCGATTTCGCGGGTCGTGAGCTTCTGCAGCGGATCCTCACCGCTGAACTGCCCGGCAGCCAGTTGCGCCGCCAGCTCGCGCTCGATGTAGTAGCCGCCCTCTGTGACCTTCTTGACGGCCGCGACGAGCTCGTCGGCCGCTGCGCTCTTGCTGACGTAGCCTTTGGCACCAAGGCGCAACGCTCGTGATGCGTAGATCGGCTCGGCGTGCATGCTGAACACGATAACCCGGGCCTTGGAATCCTCGATCAATATGCGGCGAAGAAGCTCGAGGCCGCCGAGACCGCCGAGATTCAAGTCGAGTATCACGAGGTCGGCGTGGTCCTTGCGGAATTTGGAGAGCGCCTCCTGGCCGGTCGATGCCTCGGCGACCTGGGCGTCCGGCAGGCCGGCAAGCAGGCGGCGCACGCCTTCGCGCACAACGGAATGGTCATCGATCAAGAGAATCTTGAGCGGCTTCATTGTTCGAACGTCTCGCTGGCTGATTGGCCGACGGCCTCCAACTCGGCCTGGGCGGCAAATGGTATCGATGCCACGACCCGCACCCCGGGGCCGCTGCCTCGCGGCCCGATCTCGAGCGTTCCTCCGATCTGCGACAGGCGCTCGTGCATGCCTTTGATACCGAAGCCGGTGCGGCCCCGAGAGGAGCTCCACCCCGTCCCGTCGTCCTCCACGACGACGCCGATCGTTCCATTTGCCTCACCGACCTTCACAAGGACGTGCTTCGGATTGCCGTGTCTGACAGCGTTGCTGAGGCTCTCCTGGACGACGCGGTAGATCGTTCGGTCGAGAGCTTCGCTGAAGCCCTCGGAATGGATGGCGACGTCGAAGTCGATCTCGCTCCGCCGGGCCTGCCAGAAGGCGATCAGGCTCTCGACTGCGACGGCAAGGCCTAGCTCGGTCCTTGGGCCGCTACGCAGGCGGCTCAGCATGCCGCGCACGTGCCTCTGCATGTGGACAACGGCCTCGCGGATGCGGGTGACGCGCTCGCGCAGGTCGGCGCGGGGATCGTGCTCGAGCTGGCGCTGCACGGTCGTGGCATCGACATCGGCCGAGAACAGGAACGGCCCTATCTCGTCGTGGAGGTCACGCGCAATCTCGGTCCGCTCCTCCTCCTGCAGCGTCGTGATCTGCTCCTGCAGGCGCCGGTTCTCGGTCTCGGCGGCGGCAAGCCGGTCCACCATCTCGTTGAACCCGTGATAGACGCGCTTCAGCTCCTCCGGTCCTGCCTCCGGCAGATGCACGGCAAAGCCTCGCGTACCGATGTCCTCGAAAGCCCGCGACAGGCTTTCGAGCGGCTTCAGTGCCCGCCCGATGGTCAGATAAACGAGCCCCGCGATCATGGCGCAGAAGGCGAACAGGATCGCTAGCGTGTTGAGCATGTCGTCCCAGACCTCGCTGACCTCGTTGTGCGAGTCTGTCTTGAGCACCAGCCGTCCCAGGCCTCGAAACACTTCTGGCAGATCGACCTCGATCGATCGCGGCGCTCCTCCGAGGAGGTCGTAGAACCACTGGGGAACGGGGTCCGATGGCGCAGCAATCTCGGAGGCGAACACGACCACGCCACTATCGTCGATCACCTCGGCCTTGAGGTGCCGGTCTCCGTTGAAGTCCGCCACGAGCAGCTCGAGACGGCGGCGTGCGTTCGTGGCTTCCTCGACGTCATCGATGCCGTTGTGAGCGATACGGGCACCGACTGCGATCGCCGCGTCCATCTCCGTATCGACCTTGCTCATGGCATGGAGATAGGTCGCAACGCTGCCGAAGAGCAGCGTTGCCAGCATGACGGCCCCGATCAGGCCGATGAGGAGCATGCGAAGCGTCATGGTCGCGCCTGATCGGCCGGCGCAGTGCGGATGAGAGCCATCTCCTGGGCAAGTCCTTCAGAGAGCCAGATGCGTCCATCCGCAACGGCCTCGATCGCTTCGCCGATGAGCGCAGGATCGCCAGTCTGGGAGACGAAACCCTTGGCGCCGCAATCGAGCGCCTCGACGGCCAGCATCGGGTCGTCCTGCATCGAGAGGACGATGATGCGGGCGGTTGGATCGATGGCTTTGAGCTGCCGCACGAGGTCGAAGCCCGACCGCTCCCGAAGATCGATGGCGAGAAGGCTGACGTCGGGCCGATGCTGCTCGAACGCAATGAGCCCCTCTCGCGTAGTCCGCACCGATACGGCATCCATTTCGGCACGGTCCGACAACAGGACCGCAAGTCCGGATATGGCGAGGGTATGGTCGTCGATGACGAGGATCTTCACGGCCTGCCTGACTGGATGTTATGTAATAGTGTAGCGTTATTGCCGGAATGGAAGCGCAATTGCAAGCCGCCTTCCCGCTCCCCCTCGGCCGGTTCGCCGAGGTCTCGAGCTCTGCCGATGTCCGTCATGCGGCGCCTCAACGCCACGATCTCAGGTCGACTGCCGGGGCGTCTGGCATCGTTTACCGTGGCGATGCTGGTCGAGGCCCAGCCGCTCAGTCGCACTATGTATGAATACAAGTATGACACGTCGCACCCGGGATTTTTTCCTGAAAGCGGTCGGGATACTTTCCCGTTCGCCCGGTCCGAGGTTCAGCCCGCCAGAGACCATCGCCGCCGCATGGCGGCTCAAGGCGACGAGGCAGACGCCTTGCAGCGCCGATCGGTGAACCGCAGGTGATCGCTGAAGCAGGTCGAGGCGCGGGATCAGGAGCGGCGTGCCATCGCGCGAGCGCTTCGCCGGGCTCAGGAGGACGTCGAGCGTGGCGCAACTTCCGTCATCATGTTGCTTCAGCCAGGGTGGGTCGGCAAGCATCCGGGCGGCCCCATCGGCCGCCCGAGCGGCGCGCCGGCAAACCGCGACACGTGCTCCATGGCTTCAGCTTTTGACGCGACTCATGGCCGGATCGTAGGGCGCATCGAGGAACACCTCGGCAGGCACACGCTCGGTCGCAACCTCGAGCTCGTAACGACCCGACAGCACGCGCTCGCGATCGACGCCCGCATCGGGATCGCGCACGTAGCCGTAGCCGATCGAGCGGCCGAGCGTATAGCCGTAGCCGCCGCTCGCGAGCCAGCCGACGCGCTTTCCATCGCGATAGATGGTCTCGCGGCCCAGCAGCACGACCCCTGGATCGGCGAGGAAGCCGGCGAGCAGCCGCGGCAGCGGCTTGCGGGATTGCGCCTCGATGGCCTCGCGGCCCTGAAACGGACGCTTGCCCTTGAGTTTCACAGCCCATCCGAGACCGGCGACGAGGGGTGAATGATCGGGTCCGATCTCACTGCCCCACGCACGATAGCCCTTCTCGAGACGCAGGCTCTCGATGGCGCGATAGCCTGCATTGGCAATACCGTGGATCTGGCCCGCCTCCATGATCGCGTCGTAGACACCGGCCGCGAACTCGACCGGCATGTGCAGCTCGAAGCCGAGCTCACCGACGTAGGTGACGCGAAGCGCGAGCATGGGGGCTCCAGCGAGCGTAATTCGCCGAACGCGTCCGAAGGGGAAGCCTTCGTTGGAGAGATCGTCGTCGGACAACGACGCGAGGACGTCGCGTGCGCGGGGACCCATGACCGACAGCACGGCGTTCGTCGAGGTGACGTCGATGAGGCGAGCGTCGTGTCCAGAGGGAATCGAGCGCCGGATCCAATCGAAGTCGTGGGTGGCGAAGCCGGTTCCTGTGACGATGTAGTATTCGGCCTCGGAGAGGCGTCCCACCGTCAGGTCGCACTCGATCCCGCCGCGGCTATTCAGCATCTGCGTGTCGACGAGATGCCCGGGCGGCTTGGCCACCTCGTTGGCGGCGATCCACGACAGCGCCGCCTCGGCGTCGCGGCCGACCAGCATGAACTTCGCGAACGAGGTCTGGTCGATCACGACCACGCGCTCACGGCACGCCCGGTGCTCGCGCCCGACGGCCTTGAACCAGTTCTGGCGCTCGTAGGTGTAAACGTCTTCCGGCTTCTCGCCCGATGCAACGTCCGCGAACCAGTTTGGCCGCTCCCAGCCGAGCTTCTCGCCGAAGCACGCGCCCTGAGCTTTGAGACGGTCATAGAGTGGCGAGCGTCGCAGCGGCCGACCGGCGCGGTACTCCTCGAACGGCCACGCCATCGTATAGTGCTTGGCGTAGGCCTCGAGCGTGCGCCGGCGGACCCAGCCCGTGTCGAGATGATTGCGCCCGAAGCGGCGGATGTCGACCGGCCACAGGTCGTAGGGCGGCTCACCTTTCGCCACCCACTCGGCAAGGGCCATGCCCGCGCCACCACCCGAGGCAATACCGAAGGCATTGAAGCCGGCGCCGACGAACAGCCCCTCAACCTCAGGCGCCTCGCCGAGGATGAAGTTCCCGTCGGGAGTGAAGCTCTCCGGGCCGTTGATGAACTGCTTGATGCCGGCGCTCTGCATGGCCGGCACTCGCCCGATGGCCAGCTCGAGCAGCGGCTCGAAATGCTCCAGGTCGTTCTCGAGCAGCTGGAACTCGAAGTTTTCCGGCAACCCGCGCTCGGCCCAGGGCTGGGGATTGGGCTCGTAGCCGCCCATCACGAGCCCGCCGACCTCCTCCTTCCAGTACGTGAGCCGATCGGGATCGCGCAGCGTCGGCAGCCCAGTCGTGACGCCCTCGATCCTCTCGGTGATGAGGTACTGGTGCTGGACCGATACCAGGGGAACATTGACACCGGCCATACGTGCAAGCGCACGCGTCCACTGCCCTGCACACAGGACGAGCTTCTCGCAGGCAATGCGCCCACCGCTCGTCAGCACCGCCTTGACCCGGCCGCCCTCGACCTCGATGCCGGTGACCCGGACGCCTTCTCGAATTGTCACTCCGCCCATGCGCGCACCCTTGGCGAGCGACATGGCGATGTCGGAGGGCGAGGCCTGCCCGTCGGTCGGCAGAAATGCTGCGCCGACGACATCGTCGACCTGCATGAGCGGCCAGAGATCCCTCGCCTCCTCTGGCGAGAGGAGGTGCATCTCGAGCCCGAACGAGGTAGCGGTCGTGGCCTGCCGCTTGACCTCGGTCCAGCGCTCGGCATTGCAGGCGAGTCTCAGGCCGCCGTTGCGCTTCCAGCCGGTTGCGAGCCCGGTCTCCTGCTCGAGCCGATCGTAGAGCGCCACCGAGTAGCCGAGGAGCTGGGTGATGTTGGCACTGGTGCGCAGCTGACCGACGAGGCCGGCCGCGTGCCAGGTCGAACCCGAGGTGAGCTTCCCCTGCTCGATGAGAAGCGTGTCGGTCGAGCCCATCTTGCCGAGGTGATAGGCGACGGAGCAGCCGACGATGCCGCCGCCGACGATGACGATCTTTGCTGAGGCTGGCAGGTCGCTCATGTGGACTCCGTGGTGCGCGTAGGAGGTTTCGTGACACGCAGAGTGCGGCCTGCGCCCGTCGAGCCGGGACTGCACACCTGCGACGTGACTGGCAGGCTCGTTCAGACTCCACGAGTATGTCAATACAAATCCACAATATTGTGCTATAAATCAAACCAAATACCACAATTTCACACAGACAGGCTCGATCCTATGGACTTTCCGACACGCTGGCAGAGCGAGATCCTGGAGGCCCTCAGGGAGGAGGGCCGTGCGTCCATCACGGAACTCGCCCAGCGCCTCAACATCTCGGACGAAACGGTGCGCCGGCATGTCAAGGCGCTTGCCGAGCAGGGCGTGATCCAACGTGTCCATGGCGCTGCCCTGCTGCCCGAGGCGGCGACCGAGCCGCCGTTCTCGCGCCGCATGAAGGAGCGCACGCAGGCAAAGCGCGCCATCGCCCAGAAGGTTGCCAGCCTGGTCGAGGACGGCATGACGCTGCTCGTCGACAGCGGCTCGACGACGGCCTACGTGGCACGCGCGCTACTCGAGCGACGTAATCTCAACGTCGTCACCAACTCGCTCGAGATTGCACACACGCTGATCGGCAGGCGCGGACACACGGTCCATCTCGCGGGGGGAGTCATGCGCGCCGACATCGGCTGTGCCGTGGGCCCCGAGGCTCACGCGCTGATCGCCCAGTTCCGCGCAGATCTCGCCATTCTTTCGGTCGGCTCGGTCGACGCCGTCGACGGCTACAGGGATTTCGACGTCGACGAGGCGCGGATCGCACGAGCCATGATCGAGCGATCGCGGCGCGTCGTGGTCGCGGCCGACGCTCGGAAGTTCGTCGAGAGCGCGCCGGTCTGCATCTGTGGTCTCGAGTCGGTCGGGACGCTGGTCACGGACGCGGCGCCGCCCGCGGCCATTTTTGAAAGGCTCGTGGCGGCGGGCGCCGAGATCGTCGTTGCGGGAGAGCCGCCGGCAAACCGCGATGGACCCTGACCAGAGGGCACGTGGGGCGCTCGAACACGCCGCTCCGTAGGGGCTCCGCCCGCATGTACCGGTCCCGCCGGACCGCCTCAGAGCACCGGGCGGCCGGGCTCGACCACGACGCGGCACAGCCGGCGATGCCGGGTGCGCGCCGAGCCTTCCAGAGCGGCGCAACGTCCCAGCGCTCTCGGAAGACGACGAGCAACCTGACGGGCGCGGAGCCCGGGAACAAGGATGGCTATGGCACGAGCATGCTCCACAGGGCGGGCTCCCCCTGGCCGCACGCTCCCCCATCTGGTTCAACTGCTCCTCCCGGACGGCGTCCGGCGGCAAATTCGGTCGCCTCCCTTCCATCACGCGCTCCCTCGATATAGCCTAGCGGCTATCTCACACTGGAGGATCCGACGATGATGATGCGGCACTCACGACCGACGCGCTTCAAGACTATACTCGCCCTCGTGGTGCTCGGATCGGTCCTGATCGCCGGAAGCGACCGGCCTGCGGCGCAAAAAGCATCGGCAGAAACTGCGACGGTTTTTGCGGCGGCCAGCCTCAAGAATGCCCTTGACGAGGCCTGTAAGGCCTTTGCCGAGGCGAGCGGGGGCAAGGTCACGGCTTCATATGCGGCGTCCTCGGCGCTGGCGAAGCAGATCGAGCAAGGCGCGCCCGCCGATCTCTTCATAAGCGCGGACCTCGAATGGATGGACTATCTTGCCTCGAAGGGGCACATCGCGGCCGGAACGCGGGTCAATCTTCTAGGCAACCGGCTCGTGCTCGTTGCTCCGGCGGCCAGTGCGGCTTCGATCAGGATCGAGCCCGGCTTCAGGCTCGCCGATGCGCTCGGCGGGGGCCGTCTCGCCGTGGGTGACGTGAAGGCCGTGCCGGCCGGCAAGTATGCCAAGGCCGCGCTCGAAAGTCTCGGCGTGTGGGCGTCCGTCGAGGACAAGCTCGCCCCGGCAGAGAATGTCCGCGCAGCACTCGCACTGGTCGCCCAAGGCGAGGCACCTCTCGGCATCGTCTATGCGACCGATGCCGCAGCCGAGCCGAAGGTGCGGATCGTCGACACATTTCCTGAAAGCTCACATCCGCCGGTCGTCTATCCGGCGGCTGTCACGACAGCAGCCGCATCGCCGGAAGCATCGAAGAGCCTGCTTGCCTTCCTGCGGTCGAACCAGGCGCACATGATCTTCGCAAAGCATGGGTTCTCGATCCTGCCCTAGTTCGAGATCGTTAGACCGCTGGTGACGCTCGGGCGCCAACGGGAATGCGGTCAGGCCGAGGCCACAGCACACCTATCGAGCAGCTCGCGCAGATCGTGGACGCTACCGATGACGTGATCCGCGTGCGGCTCGAGGTCGTGCCGGAACGCAGGTCCGGTCAGCACCCCAATCCTCAGTCCGAAGCCGGCGCTCTTGGCCATCTCGAGATCGTGTGTGCTGTCGCCGATCATGGCGCAGGCGGCTGGCGATAGCTTGACGGCTTCGGCGAACGCCAGCCCCATGCCCGGGCCCGGCTTGCAGCCAAAGCCGCTGTCGCACCCGGCGACGAAATCAAACAGCTCGATGAGGCCCGGATGCTGGCCGAGCGAGGCGAACAACCCCTCGATGGTGTCGTTGGTGGCGACGCCGAGCCGGTAGCCGTCAGCAGCCAGAGCCTTCACGTGCTCGATGGCGCCATCGATCGCCACCGCGTGCTTGGCCCCGCCTTCCCCGAAACAGCGCGAGATCAGGACGACGAGCTCGGCGCGCGCGCTGGCTCCGAGTGTGGACGCAAAGCAGTCGGCGATGGCCTCGACACTGCCAGCGGACAGAACGGCACCGGGAGCGATCACGTCCGTATCGGGGTCGTGGCCGCCGGATTTCAGAAGCTCCCGGGCAAGTTCCTTGTCACCGCGGGCGGCCTCGAGCGCCATGGCGCGATTGATCGGAATCCACGTCCGGTAGAAGTCGAGGATCGTGCCGTCCTTGTCGAAGAGAAGCCCCTCGATCCTGGCCATGCCCCGTGCGCCCCCTCAGCGGAAAACCGTGAAGGAGGCCTAGCCCCGGTTGGCGTGCAACGCAAGATGCGTGCGCGGAGAGCTCTGTATCAAAGTGACGTGCGGGTGCCTACTCAAGACGCTATTCGCCGAATGCGAGCTTCAAGGCGTACACGAGCCCAACGACTGCTACTATGACAGTTGCAGCACCCAGCAACTCGAGCATCGCCATCCCCCATTACGCACACCGGACGGGCGGGAGAATGCCCCGGCACCCAAGCCCGCGTCAACGCACTTTGCTGCCCTCGCATCGGGCGAAATGCTGCACATTTTTTGCTGGGCAACGTACGTACCCGTCGCTCGGGTCCAGGATCGCGGCGCGCACGTGGGCAGCGCACGGCTCACGGCCGCAGGATTTCGACCGGCGAGACTACGATCTCGATCGTTGCAGTGTCGTCTGCCGAACCAACGCGCATGCGATTGATCTCGGCGTCCTGCGTCGAACGACGCCCGCTCGGCCGGTATCGTCGGGCTTCGGAAGCTCGTCGGGCGCCAGCCTCCAAGAGACCGGCGCCCGCGCTGCAATTCGAATGACAGGGCTCAGTTTTTCGGCGCAGCTTCGTTCGACGCGGATGTCTCGGCGCGGAAGAAGGTGTCGACACGCATGCCCGTCAAGAGCGGCGGGTTGCCATCGAGGTCTGCGAGCACCTCGAGCACCTCGACGTCGTTGGGGCGGCGCGGACCGCGGGACAGAATGCGCGGCGGACCGAGCGCGGGCGCGAGCGAGCTCACGACGCCCTCGAAATCGCGACCGGGATAGGCATCGGCGCGGATCACGACCTTCTGGCCGATGCGGATATTGACGACATCGCGCTCCTCGACCTCGGCCCGTACGCGCAGCGACGCGAGATCGCCGAAGAGTACGAGCGCCGTTTCGGGCGCGGTCTCGGCCAGCTCGCCGACCTTGGCCCACACGTTGAGCACGGTCCCATTCGACGGCGCCCGGACGCGAGTGCGCTCGACGGCAAGCTCGAGCTGCAGGAGGTCGGCGCGCGACTGCGTTACGGCCGTCTCGAGGCGGGTTGGCAGCGGCACGTCACCTTTGGCGACGACCTTCTCAAGGGCGACCTGCTCGCTAGCGACTTTGTCGATCGCCTCCTGGAGCCGGGTTCGGGCAGCGGTCACATCGTCGGCGGACGACTTGCCGGCCCGGTAGGACCGATAGGCGTCGTCGAGCGCCTGACGCGCCTTGAAGCGGGCGCGCTCGGCGGCGGCCAGGGCATCCTCGGCCTTGCGGAAATCGGCTTGCGGACCCTTGGCCGGCGGCTCCTCCTCGCGCTCGCGAACGCGAACAAGTACCTCGGACTCGGCCGAGATCACCTTCGACATGAGATCCGCGTCGTCGATGCGGACCAGCAGATCGCCGGCAGTCACCGCATCGTTGGTCTTTGCGAGCACCTCGACGATCTTGCCCGACAACTGCGTGTCGAGGCGAAGCTCGCCGTCCTTGGGCTCGACGCGCCCCGTGGCGGATGCCGCCCATACCGGCTTCGGCGGCGGAGCATCCGCAGCTTGGGCCGGCGTCGCAGCCAGCGTGGCCATATGCTGAGCGACACTTGGCTGTGTGAGGTAAAGGAGGACGCTCACGCCGACGGCGAGCGCGCCGCCCATGGTGACAGTGGAGAGCGCCGGATCGACCTTAAACATTTGCCTTTCGCCTCTTCTTCGTGAGATCGGTGATTTCTGGTGAATTGATGCCCTCGGGGCGGCGTTCCTCGCGCACGATCTTGCCGTCCTCGATGTGGATGACCCGGTCGGCATAGCCGAGCGTGCGCGGGTCGTGCGTGACGGCCAGTACACAGCGGTTCTGCTCCTTGGCGATACGTCCCAGGAGCGCCATGACGGCGTGGCCGTTCTCGCTGTCGAGGGCTGCCGTCGGCTCGTCGGCGAGCACGACCGCCGGGGAAGCGGCGATGGCACGGGCGACTGCCACGCGCTGCTGCTCTCCACCCGAAAGATTGCTCGGGTAGTTCTGCAGGCGATGACCTAGTCCGACCTCGCGCAAGACCTCCTCGGCACGCGCCGCCGCCGGGTAGCCCTTCTGCCCGAGCACGTCGAGCGCGATGCGCACGTTCTCGAGCGCGTTGAGGGTCGGGAACAGATTGTACGACTGGAAGATGAAACCGATGTACTTGCGACGGAGCTCGGCGAGCGCCTCGGGCTCCAGCCCGGCCGTCGCGGTGCCGCCGATGCGGATCTCGCCCGACGTCGGCGTCAGGATGCAGCCGAGGATCGAGAGCAGCGTGGTCTTGCCGCTGCCCGACGGCCCCATGAGCAAGGTCAGCTCGCCGGGCACGAGCGACAGGCTCACGCCCTTCAAGGCCATCACCTTGCCGGCACCCTTGCCGAGCTCCTTGACGACGTTTTCGGCTACGAGGACAGGTTGCTTGCTGCTCATCGGCTGAACACCACGGCTGGATCGATCTTGGTGACCTTGACGATGGCCGAAAGCGCGGAGATCGCGCACATGAACACGGTCAGGGCAAACAGTGAGAGGGCGAGGCCCGGCGTCATGACGAGTGGCAACGGCGAGTTTCGGCTGAGCCATAGCACCAGCAGCGCTATCGACATGCCGAGTGCATAGCCGACGACAGCGCTAAGACCGGCCTGGGCTAGAATAACCTTGTGAATGTAACCGGCAGACGACCCCAGCGCACGCAAGGTGGCGAACTCGTTGAGATGATCCTTGGTGCTCGAGTAGAGTGTCTGGGCCACGATCACGGTGCCGACAAGCGTACCGAGCAGTGCGCCACCAATGAGAGCAATGCCGGCGCCGGTGCGAAACAGCCACGCCGTCAGACTGCGATCGGAGAACTCCTGCTTGGTCAGCACCTCCGCACCTTCGAGCTTGCGCACGAGCTGGCTTTTGACCTCCTCCACGCTGGCGCCGGGCTCGAGCTGTACTAGGTAGAACGTGCTCTTCTCGCCTTCCACGTTGAGCAGATTGCGCGCGCGCTGCAGCGGCGTGAATACGAACGGCGACTGCGTGAACGAGCGGATCCCCCTCGTCAGCGCCCTGACACGTACCCGGCCAGTGGCGATCTGAGCGGTGGAGCCCATGCCCTCGATCCCGAGGTCCTTGAGATAGGTCTGGTCGGCCGAGATCGCCTCCGGGGCCTTGATGTCTTCCCACGTGCCCTCGACCAGCCCCCACGGCACGAGACCGCCATCTTCGGCATCCGAGCCGACCACCACGACGCGGGTCGAGCCGCCAGCGGGCTTGCGCCATTCGGCGAACGAGACGACGAGCGGGATCACGCTCTTGACCCCCGGCGTGACGAGGGCCTGGTGACGCTCGCGCGGCGTGAGCAGGATGCCACCCTCCTCGAAGCTCTTGGCGCCATAGGCCGTGATCCAGAGATCACCCGTCGAGCGCTCGATCATGCCGGTGATCATGCGCGAGGAGCCGAGGTAGAGCCCGAGTTGGACCGCGACCAGCACGATCGAGAACAGAATGCCGACCAGCGTCACCGCCAACCTGATGCGGTCGTGGAACAGATTGCGGAACGCGAGCGTGAGAATCATGTGTTGGCTTATCCCGAGCGCGGCGTGGCCGCGTGCGTTTGATGTGTAGGACGGGTCGGCAAACTCGCTGGTGGCCGGACGGCCGCAAGCGATGCTCTGGAAGAATGGCGTCAATCGACCTCTAGGTCGCTCAGGTTGCTGCCACACCTCACAAATAGTGCGTTTGGTGAACGAATTCTACATAGAGAGGCTTAACAATCTCAGATCAGGACGCCTTGGCGGAATCATGATCGCGCCAGTGGCGTTGGTGTCGCGTTTGACGTTCGCGTCTCGAACGGTCCGCTCCAAGTCCCTGTTTTCGCCTCTTTCCCAGCCTACCTCCAAGCAACACGGGTCATATCCGAGGATGACTACCATGTCTGTCCAGCCGTCACCTCTCCGCCTCTGGGATCTCCCGGGACCGACGCGCTCCCTTGCCTTCGCAATCGGCCTTGCCGCACTTGGCTCGGTCGTCTCGAGTCCCCCCGCCGCGGCGCAGGCGAGCCCGCCCGAGGTTGGTGTCTGGTACGACGATACCGGAGATGGGGCGGTCGAGATTCACCCCTGCGGTACCAAGATGCTCTGCGGCCGTATCGTGTGGCTCAGGAATCCCATCAACGCCGAGGGTGAGCCGCTCCATGACAAGTACAATCCCGATCCGACAATGCGGAGCCGCCCAATCTGTGGGCTCACAATTCTTGCGAACCTCATTCCGATGACCGACGGCAGCTGGGACCGCGGCACGGTCTACGATCCAAAGAAGGGATCGTCGCACGAGGCGGCGATCAAGCTCCTGCAGCGCGACAGGCTGCAACTCACCGGGTTTGGCTTGGGGCGCCTCCTCAGCAAGAGCTTCATCTGGACCAGGGCTCCCGCCGACCTCAGTGTCTGCACGCCGCTGAAATCCGCTCCCAACGGCACCGTACAGGGCTCCGCTGCTCCCAAGGCGCCGGTCGGCAACGGCACGTTGAACGCCACATCCGGGAAGCCTGCGTCCTCCGCCGCTGCCACCCCGGTCCCGGCGACCGCGCCCGCCGCTGCGTCCACTGGGCCATCGGCTGCACCAAAAACCGCGTCGCAGGCGACTGCCGCACCCGCAACCGCCGCGCCGCCGCCAGCCACAGTCCCGACGCAAGCAGCAAAAGCGAACGAAAACCCGGCACCGAAGACAGGGACAACGCCCACCAAAGCTCCCGCAGCCAACGCGGCGGCGACGGTTCCTGCCAAGCCGAAGACACAGAGTGCAGGCTTGCCAGTGACGCCGGCTCAGCCGACAGTACCTCCGCAGGCCGCCAAGAGCGCTCTTCCGGGTGGAACTGACACCGCAAAGTCCGCCGGAGAAAAGTCGGCCACCGCCGTCACCACTCGGCCGCCCGAAGGCCTTGGCGCATCCGTCCGCTCGACGGGGCCGGTGAACGTGGCACCGGTCGCCACTGAGGAGCCCGCTCCCCGGCCAAGGCCCAAACGGACCGTCGAGACGGAGCCCGTGGGCGGGCTCGTTACTCTGCCGCGCCCTTGACGAGACGCGACACCGCCTGACGCTCTACGAGACGGCTCGTCACTCGGTTCGCGAACTCGCACGCCCGCTCGGCCACCAGGTTGCGCTGACGGTCGAGCGTCACCATGTGATAGCTGTCGTCGAGCACCGTCATCTCGACCGTGCCGCCGAGCCGCCTCTGCAGCTTGATCGCGTTCGAGAGATCGCTCTGGTCGTCCTCGCGAGGATGGAAGATCGCACAGGGTTGTCTGACCTCGCCGAGGCGCTTCCGGACGTCCTTTGCCAGCCGCAGGAACTCGAACACGAGGCCGCCTCCGCGCCCGAACAGATCCTCGATCGGCCGCTCCTCGTTCTTGAAGCTCTCGATGACGAAATTACGGATGCGCTCGTCCTTGATGCCGTAGGGGGCGCGCTGCCGGAAGTGGAACAGCTTCGCAAACCACTTTTGGCGAATGAGCCGGAAGAGCTGCAGGGTGGGCGGGATCGCCCAGCCGTTGGGAAATATGGTCGGCGCGAACAGGACGAGCCCATGCACGGCGGCGGGACGCTCGCGGGCGAGCCTCAACGCCATCATGCTGCCGGCGGACAGGCCGCCCACAAGAATGATGTCACAGTGGTTCTTGAGCTCGTCGTGAGCCTTCTCCAGCGATTGGTACCAGTCGGTCCAGGCCGAGAGCCCGGAGACGTCCGTGCCACCGCTCAGTCCGGGCAACAACGGGCAATAGACCGTATATCCCTGGCGCGCAAAACTCTGTGCGACGAACCTGAGCTCGATCGGGTTTCCGCCGAGGCTATGCACGAGGAGTACCCCGATCCGCCCCCCCGGGATCACCAAGCTGCCGCGAAGCGCATTGATTTTATCGTTCTTGCTCATGCCGTTATATACACTCGCTCGCAGTTCACTAGACACTTGTAGGATGGACACGCATATTTAGCCAAGGGTCATTTTGACCTCGGCCCGTCCTCGTATCCGCTCACCCTCGAAGCTTTCCTCCGCCGGTCCTCCCGGGCTTGAAGGCCGGTGGTCCGATCTTATCGGTGCAGCAGGAGCAACTGTCTGCGCCGGCTTTGTTTTCCGCCCGGTAGAACGCCGGACGCAGATTGGTCTGTCTGGGACACAGACCAGCTGATCGATTGACCCGCAGAGCTATGCTAGCCAATGACTTAGATCGCCTTCTTGAGATGCAGACTGGAGTTTGGCGATAGGGCAGTCTGACGCAAGCGAAGCGGGTCCGTAACGTGCCTCCAAACGCTGGAGCCCCGGGCGCGGCGGCCCCATTGCCCGCGAGATGAGGCTGAAGTGCGGCGCCCGCCTGCGACCGCCGCGCACGTCCGTCTCCCCTGCCGACGACGTCGGACCCCATGCCTTTGATCTTGCCTTCCGCGCTCCGCATTGGCCGAGGATGCCCTCTGATCGGTGAACAAACGCCTGACGACGATCAGACTTCGAGTTTGCGGCACGTTGTTTTGGCTATTTGTAAAACGAGCCCCGATCCGGTGTTTCAATTCTGACAAGTGTTATATGGAACGGTGCCCCCGGGTAGCCGGTTGACGACCATTTCTATGGCTATGATTAAGATACCCGGGCCAAGGCGCGACCGACCGCCCAACAAGGCCATCGACTGAGCCGGAGCACCCCGTTGAATAGCGTCACCTCCCGCACCGTTAGGCTCGCCGGCACGCTCGCCATTTCGTTCGTACCAGCTTTGGCCGGCATGTCTGCGGGCGCTCGCGCCGAGCGCGGCGTCACTTCAGCCGATTACGAAGCCTGCCGGGCCGCCGACGAGACGGCGTTCCGCACGGCTATCGAGACCGTGACCGTGAAGGCGCTGACGGAAGAGCTCAAGGACATCGACTATAACGCCGCAGTCGTCATCGAGTGGCGCCGGCTCGGCCTCGATGCCGTCATCGACAAGCGCGTCGACGAGTCGGTATCCGAAGTGCGCGACAGCGAGAGCTGGGGCGGGCTGATCAAGTCGCTTGGCAGCCAGGAGAAGGCCCAGGAGCTCGCGACCGCGGTCGCCGACAAGGTCTACCGCTCGGATGCGATGAAGAACGCGGTGGAGAGCCTCGCGGCGGCCGTCGGCAACGAGGCCGGAAAGCGGATCGAGCTCGCGAGCCAGGACGCCGCAACCCCGGCGTTGAAATGCCTCGAGACCTTCCTCGGCCCTCGCTATGGCACGGCCATCGCCGCCGCCGTCACCGGCGACGCGGGCCGCGACTTCGGGCTCGACGCCTCGAAGGGCGCGGCCGACGTCACGCCGGGCGCGGTCCTCCGCCAGTCCGGTGAGGGTGCCGCGGGTGCGGCGATCATCGTGCTCCGGCGCCAGCTCGGCAACATGGCGCGGCGCGTCGGGCAACGGCTCGCCGGCAGTGTGCTGTCGCGGCTTGTGTCGGTCGCCGCAGGCGGGGTCGGCCTGGTGCTCGTCGCCAAGGACATCTGGGAGCTGCGCCACGGCGTGCTGCCGATCATCGCCGAGGAGATGAAGTCCGAGGACAGCAAGGACAAGGTTCGCCAGGAACTCGCCAAGACCATCGCCGAGGAGATCGGCAACCACGTCCACGATATCGGCACGAAGTCGGCCGAGGGCGTCGTCGCAGTCTGGCAGGAGTTCAAGCGCGCACACGCCAAGGCGCTCGATCTCGCCGAGCGCGACCCGGCCTTCAAGGCTTTCCTCGACTCCGTGGCACCGGCCTCCTTCGCCCGCCTCGACGAGGTCTTGACGCTGGTGATCAAGGACGAGGGCGAGGCCGGCGTCTTGAAGCGCGCCGCTGATGGCAGCCTCGGCAACGCGGTCAACAAGCTACCGGAGCCCGGCATGGCCATCGCCCGCGAGACGGGCTCGATCGCCACTGCGCTCGGCTGGGCGGCGATTGCGGGCCCGAGGCTCGACAAGGTGGTCGAGCTCGAGATCCACAAGCGCTCGAAGCCCGATGACTTCTCGGAGGCGGCCCTCGAGCGCGTGCTCGCCATGCCCGACCGTCTCGCAGCGACCCGCGTCGCGGGTCTTTCCCGCCCGGCGCGCGACGTGCTCTTCGACCTCGACAAGGACCAGATCGCGGCGCTCGGCCGGGGGCTCGACACCCAGGATCTCGAAATGCTCGCCGGCTATCTCAAGGGGCTCACCAAGGAGCCCCGCGACCGCCTGCTGGCCAGGATCATCGCGGCCCCCGAAGCCATGCGGGCGCTCGGCTCTGAGCGCGTACAGCGCGCCGTGCTGGCGAGCGCCGACCAAGAGGCCGCCGTCGACATGATGATCTCCGGGCCGGGGATCACCTGGCAGGGCCTCATCGACGAGGTCGAGGCCGTCGCCGACGGGCGCGTACGGCCGATCCTGTTCTGGGAGCGGCACCCCGGCGTGGTGATCGCGGGTGCGCTCCTGGCGCTTCTCGTCCTCTTGTGGCTGAAGCGCCTCATCGCCCCGGCCCGCAGGCCGTCGCCTCCCGCGGCGCCTGCCCCAACGGTTTGAGCCCGCCTGCGCACGCACAGACCGACGCACAATCGCAAGCCGACCCAACAGGGGCATGTCACACGCAGGCCGTGCAATCCGAGTTTCCCACACCGTGGCCGTGGGGACCGTGCCAGACGGCCCCGCGCTTGCTATAAGCCGCTGACGATCACGAGTCGCATCGGGCCCATGGCGGTTGGCCGTTGGCGACCACCAACGAACCAGAAGGAGTATCATATGGGATTGAAAGCACCCGGCATTCTGACCTTCATGCTGTCGGTCATTCTCACCGTTCTGGCCCTCGTCACGTTCTTTTTCGGCGCAAACATCCCCTACATCACCGGTCAGGAGTTCTGGGTTCTCCTGGTCTCGCAGGTGATTCTCATCTTCGGCTGCATTATGCGCGGGCTCTAAGCGCGGGCTCCGCCACGCCTTCGACAGACCGGAAGACGGCCGCGACTTCGTTCGCAAGGCCTTTCGCACTGCACCACACGACAGCCGCTGCGCCTGCCCGGGAGCACCGGCGAACTCGTTCTTGCGAAAGATCTATTCCGTCTGTGCGCATCTGTCGCGCGACTTTGCAGCCTATGGTCTGAAGTTGATTCCCGGCACCATTATCAGGCTTCGATGCGGATCGGAACCTGATGCGGAACAACCACAACATCTCGGAGCCCTTCGCGCGCCGCGCACGTATGTCGTCGCGCGAGATCCTTCTGTCGATCGTCGTGACCCTGGCAGCAATCGTGTTCGTATTGGCTGCCTCCTACAGGACTGCGCCGGAAACGGCGCTCGTCGACAGCAGCACCCATCAAACTGAATAGCGCCGGGCTCTCTCGCTTCGCGACTGCGCCCGGCTCGTCCAGACCCTGCTCATAATCCAGGCCCGGCTCATCCAGTCCGGGCGACGTTCTCGCCCGGCGGGTTACGCGCCGGCCGGACCGTATTCAACCGCGATGGTGCGCGGGAGGCGTTCCCGCCCTATGTGTCAACTATCACGGAACCTGACCGGGTGTGCGGGCTCAAGCCAGCGGCAGCGCTTTGACTAGGCCGCGCACCGAGTTGCCGAGATAGACGGCGTCTGCGCGCTCGAGATCCTGCAAGGTGAGCACTGCTTCCTGCGCACGCCCGCTCTCGATGAGCTCGGAGCGCAACACGCCCGGCAACAGTCCCGACGCCAACGGCGGCGTGACGAGGCAGCCGTCCCGGTCTACGAAAATATTCGTGCGGCTACCCTCGGCGAGCTCGCCGCGCTCGTTCAAGTAGACGACCTCGTCGGCGCCGCGCGTCGCGGCATAGTGCGTCCACTCCTGGTCGTAGAGATCACGCCGCGTCGTCTTGTGGAACAGGAACACGTCGCGGCTGTCGATGCGCGTGTCCGAGATCACGTAGCGCATGACGGCATCCGGCGCTGGCGCCGGGACGGGTGTCGAGGTGACAGTGACGGTGCCATTCTCGGCCAGGAGGCAACGCACGCGAAGCCGCTCGCCCTTGCGCGTCTCGGCCTCGCGGAGAAGCGCTTTCCGCACTGCACTTTCGTCATAGGCGTAGTTGAAATAACGCGCGGATGCGGCCATGCGCTCGAGATGGCGCTCGAGAAGCCAGTAGCCTCTGCCGGGCTCGTAGAGGAGCGTCTCGATGAGCTCGAATGCGCGCACGGGATCGGTCAGGAACTTCATCTTCAAGAGACATTCGGCGTATTCGCGCTCGGCGTCCGAGTCGTAGACGACGCCAGAGCCGATGCCCATCTCGCCACGGCCGTCGCGGAAGATCACAGGGGTGCGAATGGCCACGTTGAAGCGCGCACGCCCGCCCGGACCGAAGAATCCGATGGCACCGCAGTAGACGCCCCGCGGCTCCGTCTCGTAGCCGGCAATGAGCTCCATGGCCCGGATCTTGGGCGCGCCGATCACCGACCCCGGCGGAAACACAGCGCGCATGAGGTCGATCAGCGTGACGTTTCTCTCGAGCGTCGCCTCGACACCCGACGTCATCTGGTGGAGTGTACGGAACGTCTCGACGGTGAACAGATCGGGGACATGCACGCTTCCGGTCTCGGAAATGCGACCGAGATCGTTGCGCATGAGATCGACGATCATCAGGTTCTCGGCCCGCTGCTTGATGTCGGTCGCCAGTACGCGGCGCGCTTCCGCGTCCGCCTCGGGCGTGACGCCGCGCGGCGCCGTCCCCTTCATCGGCCGCGTGACGATGCGCCGGCCCTCCTTTTCGATGAATAGCTCCGGCGAGGCCGAAAGGACCGTCACCTCGCCTGTGTCGACGATGCCGGCATAGTAGACCCGCTGACGCTGGCGCATGTCACGATAGAAGGTGAGCGGTGAGCCCGTGAGCTTGAAGTGCGCCTTGAAGGTAAGGTTCAGCTGGTAGATGTCGCCGGCGCGGATCTTCTCCTGAACCTCACGGAAGCGGGCCACGTAGGCGTCGCGGTCCCAGCCACGGGTGACATCGGTGAACTGATAGCTGCCGCTCCGGGTGTGTGTCGTGAGCCAGCGGTCGACCTCGTGCTCGGTCATCTCGCGGGGTGAATCGTAGACGCCGAACCAGACAAGCGGCACCGTGCGCGTCGCGGGCATGAGCTTTGCTATTTTGCCTTCGAGCGCGTAACCGAGCTCGTAGGAGAAGAAGCCGGCCGCATATCGCCCCATACCGAGCGCCTCCTCGAGCCTCGCGATCGCTGGCCCGGCTTCCTCGGGCGTCGTGGCGCTGATGATCTCGTGAGGATGGGTGAAGAGGAGCGACGGCGCACCCTTGCCGGTGGAGTTGTCGATGAGCACGAACGTCTCGGCGAGCCCGCCAGTGCCCGCGGCAGGAGACTTCGTGGTGCGGGAAGCGGTCGGCATGCCGGATCGTCTTTCGCTCGGAGAATGGCGGGCCCGTGCCTATGTGGACTGTTCTCTGCGCCCCCGCAACCCGTTGTCGGCGCGCGGCCGTGCCACCTTGTCGGCGGCAAGCGCTGGCGGACCCGTCAAGGCCTTCGGGCGATCGCCAAGCCTGCCGCAGCAGCGATCAGCACGCCTCCCGTGATCCGGTGCAAGACCCGCCCGCCGACGGCGAGAGCATGGCGCGCACGATGGGCGGCGAGCGCCCACAGGCTGTCGAGCACGGCAGCGATGACGATGAAGGTGGCGGCCAGCAGCAGGAGTTGCCCCGTCCGATCCCCTTCGGACCCGACGAACTGCGGCAGGAAGGCTGCGTAGAAGAGCAGCGTCTTGGGATTTGTGAGTGAGACGATAAAGCCGCGCGCCACGATGCGATCGAGCCGAGGCGCCTCGGGAGCGGCTGCCAGCGAGATTCCGGGCGCCGACCAGGCTTTGAGGCCGAGCCAGGCGAGGTAGGCGACGCCGACCCAGCGCAACACGTCGAAGGAGGCTGCGAATAGGGCCAGCACACCGGATAGGCCGAGGACCACGCACGTGAGCTGGAGAGCCATCGCGGTCGTCGTACCGGCCACGGTCGCGAGCCCATAGCGGACGCCGTGCGCCATGCTGTTGGCGACGATCAGCGCAACATTGGGGCCCGGAACCAGGATCAAGAGAGTGGTCGCGGCGGCGAACGCAAGATAGAGCTCGACGGTCATGGGCAGGCGGAGCCTTGTCTGGCGGGACGACTCCCGAATGGTCGCTGGCCAACAGCCTAGAGCATTTCTCGACGCAATGGACACCGGCTCGGCGAAGAAAGTGTGATCCGACGAATGACGAGAGCGGAACTCGGATTGCGTCGGAGCAGTTCCCCGTCTGGCCTGTTCCGCAGCCTGCCACCACGCAAGAAAGGCCACCCCCGGGGACGGCCTTTCGCAAGTCCAGGCGATCGGTCGGACGAGCCCCGACCTAGCGCGAGTAGAACTCGACCACGAGGTTCGGCTCCATGGTGACCGGATACGGCACGTCGGAAAGCGCCGGTACGCGGGTGAGCTTGGCGGTCATCTTGCCGTGGTCGGCATCGACGTAGTCGGGTACGTCGCGCTCGGCGCTTTTCAGTGCTTCGAGCACGAGAGGCAGCTGGCGTGCCTTCTCCTTGACCTCGACCACATCGTTCACGCGCAGCCGGTAGGAGGGGATGGTGACGCGGCGGCCGTTCACCGTCACGTGGCCGTGGCTCACGAACTGGCGGGCGGCGTGGATGGTGGGCACGAACTTGGCGCGGTAGACGAGTGCGTCGAGGCGGCGCTCGAGAAGGCCAATGAGGTGCTCAGAGGTCGAGCCCTTGAGCCGGGTCGCCTCCTCGTAGATGCGGTTGAACTGGCGCTCGGACAGGTTGGCGTAATAGCCCTTGAGCTTCTGCTTGGCCCTGAGCTGCTGGCCATAGTCCGAAAGCTTGCCGGCGCGACGCTCGCCGTGCTGGCCGGGGCGGCTTTCGCGCTTGTTGAGCGGGCTCTTGGGACGGCCCCAGATGTTCTCGCCAAGGCGGCGGTCGATCTTGTGCTTGGCGCGGATGCGCTTGGTCATTGATAGCACTCCAAGGTTGCATATAGTGTTTGGAGCGCCCCCTCCTCCTCCCGGGCAAGGTGCCCTGGCCGACAGGCTGCAGCCGATCCGGTCTGCCGCCACGGGTGCGCAAAAATCAACGCGGGCCTTTTGGGCCCGCGTCGTTGCAGTCTGATAGTCGAGTTCCCAGGGGCCGTCAACTGCCTGTAACGAGCGGCTCCAGGGCCGGAGGAATGGCCTATTTCTTCTCTGCTGCGGCGGCGGCGGCAGCTGCGGCAGCCGGAGCGGCGGCGGCGGCGGCGGCTCCGGCGCCGGTCACGATGTTGAGCTTCGGCCCAGCGTCGACGTACTGCTTGATCATCTCTTTGATCTTGGCCGACTGCTCGGGCGTACACGTCTGGGCCGTCGGCACCTTGCCCTCGTCGACCACGACCTCCTTGTCGCCTTCCTTCTCGACGACCTTGATCTTGCCGGTCAACAGCATAACCGTCGTGAGGTGCAGCTGGTTGATGTAGAGGAGCTGCTGGTCCGACCAGGACTTCTTGTCGGTCTCGCGGCGCATCATGGAGCGGTGGTTGACAGCCTGGTCGTCAGGCAGATTGCAGATCTGGGCATGGGCGGACACGCGGCCGACCCGAATGATCTCGCGGGCCATCTCGAGCGGTACCTCGACCTGCTCGCGCTTCGCCTTGTCGATGACGATGGTCTTGCCGTCTATATTGGTGAACTGCTGCGGGATCATCGCCCAGGCATAGTCCATGATGACACGGACCGATTTCTCGCTGAGCTCCTCGGCGTCCGCTGGCACTGCCGTCCCGGCAGCCGCACCGGCCGCGAGCGCGCACGCGCCGATCCATGCCCACCCCGCCTTCATGATCGTCCGCATCTTGGAAATGCCCCTGCTGTGCTGATTTAATTTGGTTTTTCGGGGAGAGCGTTCGCACGCTACCACCAGCTCGCAGCGAGCCTCCCAGCCCGTGCGTCTTAGATGGGCATCGCTCGGCTCAAAACTTGGCCACATCATGGCGGCTCATGTGGACGACTTGCGGCCATGTCCCTTGCCGTGTGCGAGCGTGGCAACTATGCCACGAAGGGTCCTAACCTCCTGTTCCGTCGCGCCCATTCGCAAGAACATGGACCGCACGTTCTGCACGACCGTCGGACGCTTGTGGGCAGGGTTGAAGAACCCGAGGCGGTCCAGCTCGCTCTCCAGATGCTCGAAGAATCTGGTGAGTTCCTCGCGGGTTGCCGGCCGCTGGCCACCGAGGTAGAGGCCGGGCTCGAGGGCGGTCTCGTAGGTTGTCACGCGCCCGAGCGTCGCGGTGCCGGCCGCCCGCATCCACTCGTAGCCGAGAATCAACACGGCCTGCGCCAGATTGAGCGAGGCAAAGCGGGAGTTTACGGGGATCATCACCAGGGCGTCCGCGTTCGCCACCTCGTCGGTCTCGAGGCCGCTGCGCTCGCGTCCGAACAGAAGGCCGCAGCGCTCGCCGCGGGAGATCCTTTGGCGCATCTCGCGGACAACCTCCTCGGGGGTCATAACAGGCTTTCTCAAGTCGCGCTGGCGCGCCGTCGTCGCCGCCACGAAGTGGAGATCGCCCATCGCGTCGTTGAGCGACGGACAGGACACGGCGTCGTCGATGACGTAGTTGGCGCCTGAGGCCGCGATCCTCGCCTTCTCGTTGGGCCAGCCGTCGCGCGGATTGACGAGGCGCAACGCGTCGAGGCCGAAATTCGACATCGCGCGCGCCACCATACCGATGTTGTCGGGAAGCTGCGGCTCCATCAGGATCACGAACGGTGTCTCGCCTTCCCCGGCCGACGGCTCGCCCTTGATGTGCGCGCGCCGGATGCCGTGGCGCAGCTTGCGGATGACGCGCCGCGCCCAGAACCAGTAGTTCTCCCCGCTCCACGTCCGCTCGAGGGCGGCGAGCGCAGGCGTCGCGATCGTTGCCTCGCCCACGCCCAGGAGGCGCACCGATCCATCGCCGACGACGACCTCTTTCTGCGCCCGGATGTAGTCGTCGAGCGAATGGATACCCAAGGCCTCCGTCCGCTTCTTGCACCCGGGACATGTCGCGCCCGCTGCTTCGCAGCGCAGCTCGGCGCAGTAGACGAGCACGGAATCGAGCGAGCCGCGGTCGAGGCCAGGAATTGCCAACTCCGCGAGGCCGGCGTCGATCGACGTCTGGTGGCAGGCATGAACCACC
>JAGVSR010000001.1 GCA_019137195.1 Alphaproteobacteria bacterium | reverse complement strand
CGTGATGTTGTAAAGGAAGATCAGCGCGGCAACGACGATGCCGAGCTTGACCCACAGGGGCTGCTCGAGGAACTCGCGGCCTTCCTTGCCGAGGACCGGATTGCCCGGGAAGAGGTCGAAGACATAGGTCACGACCACGCCCGCAGTGCCGAGCACCAGGATCAGGAGCTGGATATAGGCGAGCTGCGTGCTTTCCAGCTCGCGCTCGGCCTCCTCCGGCACCAAGTAGTACGCGGCCCCGAAGAACCCGAGCAGCAGCCACACGATGAGCGAGTTAGTGTGTAGCATGCGCACGATGTTGAACGGCAGCAGCTCCGACAGCGTGTTCGGATAGACATAGATGTAGCCGGCCACGAGCCCGACCGTGACTTGTACGGCAAAGAGCGTCAGCGCCACGGCGAAATAGGCGAGCGCGACTTTTTGTGATTGATATTTCATGGCGAATTCTCCTCAGCCCGCCTTGGTGGGCGGCCAGCCCTGCGTATCGATGCGGCTCACCCACTCGAAGAAGTTGACGAGGTCTTCGAGCTCGTCGTCGGTGAGGTGGAACTGCGGCATCTGACGGCGACCCTCAACTTTCGATGGCTGAGCCTTCATCCAGGCCTTGAGCCCTTCGCGGGCAGCCTTGGGATCCTCCTTGCCGCCGTATCGCAGCCAGACGTTGCCGAGCTCAGGCGCGAAGTAGGCGCCTTCGCCCAGCAGGGTGTGGCAGTCGACACAGGCATGGCGCTCCCAGATTCGCTTGCCCCGCACGACGCTTTCGGTGAGACCGGCGGTATCGGTCGACGTGGAGACGATGTGATTGTAGCTGTGGGCGGTCAGTCCCAGGAGCACCACGAGGAAGAACACGCTTCCGCCGTAGAAGATGTTCCGGGCCGCCGACTTCGTCAGGGCTTCGAGCATGACTTCCCCTTCCGAGCAAGAGCCTAGCAATGGGCGACGATCAGCTGCTCCGGGTCAGACTTCCTTGACTTCGGTTAGCCGCAAGTGCCGTTCCCGCCCCGCCTACGAGGCGCGGGCAACCTTCGTATGCACGCGGGGTGTGGTGAGGATGGGCGCGTACACGGCAGCGAACGTTGCGAAGGCTGCGATCCAGGCCACGGCCGCGAGCGTCAGCACGAAAGCGGTGCTCGAGGGCACGAGCAGCGGTCCCGCGACGCGGAGCAGCGCGGCGAGCGTCACGAGGCCGTACGCCCAGACGATCGGGCGGGGTGCGACTAGCGGCCGTCCCGTATGGCCGAGGGAAGCGCGGCTCATGATGGCCAGAGTCATGGTGCCGATGGCACCGGTTCCGATCGCATGCGAGGCGAGTGACGCCGGAACGAGGGTGGTGAGAGTGGCCAGCCCGTGCAGCGCCAGACCGACCACGACCCATAGATAGCCGAGATGCAAGACCCATACGATCGGTGCGCCACGGGCGGCGATGCCGCGCCAGAGAGCGAGTCTGGCCGCATTGAGGACGAAGGCGGCTAGCGCTACCGCGCCTTGCAGGGGCTCGAGTGCTGCCGTCAGCACGAGCATCGCCGACGCGGCGACCGAGACGACGGCCGCTCCGTCGAGCCAGTCGATGCGCCGTGGCATCGGTCCGGGGATGTTCTCGAGGTGCATCCAGTTGTGCGTGAAGGCCGGCACCACGCGACCGCCGATGATGGTGATCATGACGGCCACGACGTGGAGCCCCGCGCGCATGGCAGATTGCGGCTCGACCGAAACGAGGCCAAGTGTACCGAGATGGAAGGCGAGATTAACGAGCGTCAGACCGGTCAGGATGACGAGGAATATCAAGTTGCGGGCGGCCGGCTTGAGGAAGAGCTGCTTCGCTGCGACGGCGCCCAGCATTGGCAGGAATAGGAGGTCGATGGCAGGCGCGAGCCAGACCGGAAGTTGGCCGGACATGGCCATTGCGAAGCGTCCCGCGAGCCAAGCCGTGAAGAGAAGCACGAGCGGCGGACCCGAAAGAGGAAGCGCGCCGGTCCAGTTCGGTACGGCCGTCAATAGGAAGCCGGCGATCGCCGCCGCGGTGAATCCGAATACCATCTCGTGTGCGTGCCAGGCGTACGGTGTACCCGATACTGGCAGCCACGATCCCGTGCCCCCGGAATTGGCGGTCACGATCCAGATCAGCCACGCGGTCATGAGCGCCGCGCCGTAGACCGAGGCGCCGAGGAAGAACGGCCGGAATCCGTACGAGAACAGGGACACGAGACTGGGTTTCTCGAGCCGCGATTGTACGCCGTCGCCGGTCTGGAGGTGAGTCACGGGCATGGGTTCGTTCGCCGCTCGCCTTCCGTTGCCGATGAAATGTGCTGGGGCCAGCGCCCAATGGCACAGGATGTCGCACTCTATGACAGTCGCGCTGCCCCGCTCTTGACCGCGGTTAGCCGTCCGGCTGCCGATGGGCCTGGTCCTCGCATGTCAACGGGCGCCGATCCGCGACCCCGGATCGATCTTCGGATCTCGGTGGCCGGATTTCACGACGGCTCACAATGACGGCGATAATCGCCTCCTTCGCGTGCCTGCAGGACCCTCCGTCCCTCCCGTCATCGAAGGTCGCGGGTTACAGCCAATTAGAAGGGCTTTCGCGCGGACTTGGCTCGTCGTCGAGTGGCAATCGTCGGCGGTCGCGCGCGCTTCCGTCCCGAGGTCCGTCGCGGTGCTACAGTCGGACAAATCGAGCGGCGTAAATGAGCAGGGTATCGACGGCTCTGCGAACAAGTCCACCCTTGGCGACCGGTTCTGCTGCAACGAGCGGGGCTTGAAACTCTGCACCGTCTGCCCCGCGAACGCGCAGTTCTGCGACGATCGCGCCTTGGGCTACCGGAGGCTTGAGAGGGTATTGATACACAATCTGGCCAGAAAGCCGCTGAGAGGTGAGCGGCTTCAATATGGGGATTTTGAGCGCGGCATCGGAACGGAGCGGAACGTAGAACTGCGAGCCGCCCCAGACGCGCGCATAGGCGACGATCTCCCCGGCCTCGAAGAGCGTCTGGTCCGTTATTGTCGCGTGGCCCCAATCTAAGAGCCGTCTCGTGTCGGAAGACCGTCTGGTCGCTGTCGGAGCGCCAAGCAGCACGGCAATGATCCGCCGTCCGTTCCGAACGGCTGACGCAGCAATGCTGTAGCCCGACGAGATCGTGTGCCCTGTCTTGAGACCGTCGATGCCGGACTCCGACGCGATCAGGGGGTTCCTGTTGACGAACCGATGCTTGCGATAGCGGAACTCCGGTTCTGAGAAGTAGGCGTAGTACTCGGGATACTCGCGAATGATGTATCTGCTGAGCTTCGCCAGATCGCGTGCCGTCATCCGGTGGTCTGGTGCGTCGAGGCCCGTCGAGTTCTGAAACCGCGACAATCGTAGTCCAATGCGCTTGGCTTCCTCGTTCATCAATTTGGCGAACGCAGTCTCGCTGCCGGCCATGGCCTCGGCCAACGCGATGCTCGCATCGTTGCCGGATTGAACGATGATCCCTCGAATGAGTGCCTCGACCGGCTCACTCGTATTGATCGGAATGAACATCGCCGACGTGCGCGACGGTGCTCCGCCAGTGCGCCAGGCATACTCGCTCACCTTGACCGGCTGCGTCAGGGACAATTGGCCCGCCTTGAGCGCCTTGAATGCTACAGCGAGCGTCATGAGCTTGGTGAGGCTTGCCGGCGGCAGCGGTAGATCTGCGTTCTTCTGGAACAGCACCGCGCCGCTGTCGAAGTCGACGAGAATGACTGCGCGGGCCGAGGTTGCAAAATGAGCCCGTTCTGTATTGGCGAGGGCAGCCGGGGTAATCCATACGAGGCAGAGCAAGATCAGGGTCATAGCAAGTCGGCTACCCGCCGGCACAGTTTTGTCCAGATTACATTTGGATCCACGCCTGCGTCGTGCTGGCTTGACGACTAGCTCCCGACGTGAGCGCCTCGACGGGGTCGGCTCCAGATCGGGAATGTCTGTGCGTAGTCGACTGGGGCGTCCCGAGACTGCAGTCATGACCCTCGCCCAGAGCGATTCATTGTCGGGGCGCTCCCTGGAATGCACTTGGCAGGTCGACCGTTCCAGACCCAACGGGAAGCGGTGTCCTTCTCGAGATCGGCGCGCCGATAGCCCACCATGGCTGGATTGCTGCGCCGGTCGAACAGGACCTCGAACCGAAAGGTCAAGGTCTGGTATCTTGATCGAGCAGGTGAGTGCCGGTGCCGGCCTTGCGCGCTACACGCCTGCATGTGAACGTCATGGTTTCCAAGTCCGTGCTTGCCGAGGATCGTTCCGTCGTCGCGAGACGGCCCCCGCTGCCCGCTCAAGCCCGCGGCCGGCGCAACCCATCCGAGGGGACGCGTGAGGAGGACTGGGGTGGCACGGTGGGACGCGCAGGATCCAGCTCACATTCCGGAACGGTTGCACCGGCTCACGGGCGCACCAGTGATGCTGTCTCAATGGGCTGCTACGTGCAATTCGGTGCAAACCCTTAGGGAGGTTGCGTACAGTCGGGGAATGCTTACAGCAGGATCGGCGGTGCAACGAAGGGTGGGGCCGCATCGCAAGAGGCTCCGCTACCGACGTAGGACGGCGGTCACGGCGTCGCCAGAGCAAGAGACGCCAACAGTCCAGAGTCGGTGCTGCATTCGCGCAGAGGCCGGCCTCGGCGGAACGCAGACCGAGCCTCTCCCATTAACAGAAAAGTCTGTGCCACCAGGGAGCGGGTATCGCCTCGAGCCGATAGACCAGCCCTGGCGGGACAAGGAATTCGCCGGGTTCCAGCGCGTCGATGTCTAGACTGCCGTCATGGCAGCGCGGAGCGACGCCTGCGTAGACATATCGCTGCCCATCGCGGTCGACAACGGCCTCTCGAATTGGACAGCCTACGTAGCTGCCGACGCACCGACCCTGCGGGCGGGCCTCGTGCAAGGTCGCGTAATCGATCATCCAGATCTTCGGGATTCTTCCGTGCGGCATGCCCGCCGGATACTCCTCTCCGCCGCTCGATCGTGTCGCCGGATGCAAGACTAGCTCTCATTGCCGGGTCGTTCACTACGTGATTCTACCTATGGTCGAGAAGCGTCCGCAGCGACGCCCATCGTCTCGGGCATATGAGCTGTCACGAGCAGCTTCATCAGAGTCCCAGAGCCATGCCCATGCGAACGAGATCGACGATGGTCTTGGCTGACATTTTGGACATGACCCACGTCCGGTGGATTTCGACCGTGCGGGGGCTGATGCCGAGCTGCAGCGCAATCTCCTTGTTGGAGAGTCCCTTGATCAATAGGCGCATCGTGTCGCGCTGGCGCTCCGAAAGCGACTCGAACCTCTCTTGAAGTGCCTCGATCTCCGCCTGCTGCAGCTGAGTCTTCTCCGAGACCGCCAGGGCAGAACGGATGCTGTCGAGCAAGCGCTCTTTCTTGAAGGGCTTCTCAATGAAGTCCTGGGCGCCGAGCTTGATGGCCTGAACCGCGAGCTCGACATCGCCGTGGCCGGTCAGGAGAATCACTGGGCGCCGGTCACGGTTGGCCTGCAGAGTCTTGAGAAGGTCGATGCCACTCGTCTCGGGCATCCGAATGTCGCTCACGATGCAGCCCTCGGCGAATGGAGCAGAGAGAAACGCATCGGCACTTTCATAACAGCTCGTGGCATAGCCGTGCGCCGCAAGCAGCATCGAAATGGCATCGCGCACGGACGGCTCGTCGTCAATAATTGCGATCGTTGCTGTCAAGCTTCACCTCCGTCTTGGGAATTGTGAGTGTAGCAGTGACTCCCCGCGAGGTTGAGGCAATCGTAAGCCGTCCGCCATGTGCCTCGGCGATCGAACGCGCGACTCCGAGGCCTAGTCCAGAGCCTTCCGGCTTGGTACTGGTGAACGGCGTAGGCTCGTTGAAGTTGAACCCGGGAGGAAACCCAGGCCCATTGTCCTGCACCGTGATCGAGCAGGCTCCAGTCGCATCAGCTGTCGCCCTCACCGTGATCCGCCCAGGGCGCCCAACACCCTGTATCGCCTCGGAGCTGTTTACAATGAGGTTGTGAATCGCCTGCTGCAGCTGGATTCGATCGGCCGTGACTATTGGCACGTGCTCCGAGACGCTAATGGCCAGCGAGATGCTCCTCTTGGCCAAGTCCTCATTCAACAGCTCTGCCAGCTCCGAGAGCAGCGCCCGCAGGTCGGTGGGGGCCGGAGACAGGGTACCCAATCGAAGGAACTCCTTCATGCTGCTCAAGACCGCCGCTGCACGAGCGCTTTCGCTCTCGACTTTGGCCACGGCGTTTGCTGCCAAGCCGAAGTTGCCGTCTTCGATCGCTTTGGCCGCAACGCCGGAGTACGTGTTAAGGGCAGTTATCGGCTGACTGATCTCGTGAGCAATGGTAGCGGCGACCTCGCCTGCAGATCTGATCCTCAGAGCCCGATTGAGCGCACCTTGCTGCTCGCGCAGTCGTGCCGCGGTGTCCTGGCGCTCGGCGACGAGAGCGCTGACGACGTGGCCCGTCATTGCGAGCGCAATCATCAAAGCCTGAAGTGCGCCTAATCCCGGGTCCGGTCCGAAGCGGATCTCCGCGCCGACGATCAGGCCGACCTGAACCAAGACCAGTGCTGTGGCCGATCCGGCTGGGCCATCGCTGAGGGAAACCCAGAGGACGGGCAGGAACAGAAGGTAGAAGAGCTGGAATGCCGTAGCCTCGCGGTAGCCGAACACGACGACCAGCGCCACAACCAAGGCGAGACCTTGCCAAACGGCCCTCATGCCAATTTTTGGCCACGGCCGGTATGTCGACAGGAGAAGCACGAACGGCGTCACGATCAGAATGCCGATCAGATCACCGATCATGCCGCGCCATAGCACGGTGGCGACCTCGCTCCGATCGATCGTATACGCGCCAAGAAGAACGATGGCCGAGATCAGCGATGCCGCGCCGGCCGACGCAACGGCCGCGCCGACGAGGATCAGGACATCCTGCACGGATCGCAGGCGCGGGTCGAACTTGTGCCAACGCTGCAATACCAGGCCGGTCATCAGGTAGGTGCCGCCGATGCCGAGGGACAGGAGGCATTCCGGCCAGAATCCGAGTTGAACGTCGCGAATGGAGGCGTCGGCGATCCCCGGAGCCAAGAGCACGAAGGGCGCGTAGAACACGCCACCAAGAAAGACAAGTGCGATCG
>JAGVSR010000107.1 GCA_019137195.1 Alphaproteobacteria bacterium | reverse complement strand
AGGGGAACGGTGACCGACAAGAGCTCGCTGAAGCCGGGGCGCCGCAGCGCCATCAAACACCACGCGGACCACCCGCGGCACTGCCGCGCCCCGCTCCCCGTCCCTAGACCCTCGGGGCAAATCCTGCCGGCGAGGCCCGTCGCACGTGGAGGACGGCACGGGACGCTCAATGGCTGGCGAAGCCGCGTAACCCGGCGTGACACGCGCGTGTCGCCCGAGCCTGACATGGAACCGGCACACGCACTCGGCGTCGGCTTGCGGCGCTCGCCGCCGAACCCGACCTGCGAATGGGGATCACCCCGTCCCGCCCCTCAACCCATCGCGATAAATCAGCACCGCCGCGTCCAAGAGGTCCTCTGGCGTCATGGGGATGGGGCGGCGCGCGTCGTCGCCGCGGGCGAAGAGCGCCGCGATGCCGTGCGACAGGCTCCAGATGTGGAGCGCCATCATGAGCGCGGGCGGGCGACGCCCCTCGGGCAGCGTCGCGATCAGGCCAGCGCACGCCTCGCGCAGCACCTCGAACGCCCGGTCGCCGGCCTTGGCGAGCTCCGGAAACGTCTTGAACGAGAGCCCGGACTCGAACATGGCCGAGAACTGCGCCGGCTCGCGACGCGCAAAGTCGAGATAGGCCCGCCCCAGCCGATCGAAGGCGTCCGACGGCGTCGGCCGCCCACCGTCCCAGGCCTTCCGCAATGCCGCCTCGAACGCCTCGAAGCCGCGGCTCGCGACGTCGGCGAGCAGCGCGTCGCGGTCGCGGTAATGCCGGTAGGGTGCCGCCGGGCTGACGCCGGCCGCGCGCGCGGCTTCGGCAAACGTGAACCCCGCCGGCCCCTTCTCGGAGATGAGAGCGAGGGCGGCGTTGATCAGCGCTTCCCGGAGATTTCCGTGATGGTAGCCGCGCTTGTGCGGCGGGTCACCGTTCCGATGCCAGCTCATGCGCCGCTTCTAGCGCATGTCAGCGGCCGTTGCACGCTCGTGAGCGAAAGGATGGGAAACGGCCTCTCCCCCTTACCCTGTGGAAAAGGGGACGAGACCGTGTGCTCAACTCGGATGGTCCATCGACGGGCACCGGCCGGTGTCCCTCTCCCAGCGGGAGAGGGAGGCGCTGCGACCCCGACGGCGGACCTACTTCTTCAGCGCCGCCTCGACCTCCTTGGCGGTCGCCGCCGCGTCGGAGAACTTCTTCTCCGTGCAGAGGCCCTCGACCTTGACGATCATCTCGTCGATCTTGATCGCGTCGGCCTCGGGAAGCTTCTTCGCGGCAAGCTTCTTGGCGAGGTCGAAGGAGAGCTTGCCGCATTCCTCGGCGCTGGACGGAGCGGCAGCGAGCGCTGGCACCGTGAGCGCCGCCACGCACGTGAGCGCACCTGCGACGATAGTTGTCCTGATCATGCTTTCACCTTCTCGAGAACACTGGGATTGATCAACGGCGCCGCAAGCCAGCATCCAACATATTGTCCTGCGGCATCGGACGGCTCATCGGCGATCGCGATAACGGTCACGATCCCAGTCACGGCCACGATCGTCGTCCCGGGTGAGATACCTGCCGCCCTGGTTGCCGAGCACGCACACCCTGGCGCCGCGCCGCGTGGAGATCGACGGCAGATAGTCGAGCTCGATGCGGTCGATGTACCGAACGTCGCCCCTGAGGTCGAGTGGCCGGCTTTCGCTGCCCGGCGGCAGCGCCGAGCGCACGTCGAAGCCCTGGGCCGTCTGATCGCCGAACACGACACGCAGCCTCTCGAGCCTCAGCGGCGCGTCGGAGACCTTGAGCTTGATCGCCCTGAAGGTACCCTCGCGCTTGCCGACGCGGATCACGTCCCTGGGATCGAGGAAGCCGACCGTCTGGCAGCCGAGCTCCTCCCACTGGAACTGCTCGCCGTAGAACTCCAGTCTGACGGGGCCCATCGAGCGGTAGCTGACGACGAGGCGATGGATGAATTGCTCGCGCCCGGGGAGATCGATCGGTGCCGACCGTGTTCCGTCTCTCACCACGTCGCGAACGGACAGCGTCTCCACGACGCCGCCGCCGTAATAGACCTTGATGTCCTCGATCCTCACATCGTTGCCTCTGACCGTGAAACCGATCGCCTTGAACCGCCCCTCGCGGCGGCCGACCTCGATCTCGACCGACTCGAGCCGGTTGCCGATCTCGGCGCCGCCGATCTGTTCCCACTTGGTCCGGTCCTCTGGACGCCAGTCGTCACGGCTGCGCGGACCGGCGTCCGCCGCTGCGAACGGGGTAATGATCGCCGCTATGGCAGCGATCAGGGTAAGAGCTCTTCGGGACATGTCCTCGTTTACCTGTTGTGAAGCGCCGCACTAGTCCGCGACCTTTCCAGGGTCACGGCACGATTCAAGAGTTGCAGTATGTTCATAGCATGACCGCCACGCGCCATTACCGTGTTAGCTTCATTACAGAATTTTGGGAGCGTAGACGGCGCCGGCGTCACCGGCCGGCGAGCGCCCCGCACGGCGGCCCGTGCCGTCTCATACGCCCGCCCGCTCTCGCATCGCCTCGCCGCGGTAGGAAAGCGCCTCCGCGACGTGCATGCGCCCGACCTTGTCCTCGCCGTCGAGATCGGCGAGCGTGCGCGCCACCTTCATGACCCGATGAAAGCCGCGCGCCGACAGCCGCAGGCTTTCCGCGGCACGCTTCAGAAGCGCGCGCCCTTCGGCGTCGGGCAGAGCGATCTCGTCCAGCAGCGAGCCCGAGCACTCGGCGTTCGTGCGCACGCCGTTCACGCCTGCCTTCTGCAGGCGAGCTCTCTGCGTCTCGCGCGCACGTGCGACGCGGGCCCGCACCTCCCTGCTGCCTTCGCTCGCCGCCGGCAGACAAAGGTCCGCCGCCGACACCGCCGGCACCTCGATCTGAAGGTCGATGCGGTCCAGCAGCGGCCCCGATATGCGCGCCTGGTAGTCGGCCGCGCAGCGCGGACCACGCCTGCACGCCTCGCCAGGTGCCGCGCCGCCACACTTGCACGGGTTCATGGCCGCGACGAGTTGGATGCGCGCGGGATACTGGATCCGATGGTTCGCGCGCGCGACAATGATTTCACCCGTCTCCAACGGCTGGCGCAGCGCGTCGAGAACGTTCGGATGGAACTCAGGCAGCTCGTCGAGAAAGAGCACGCCCAGGTGCGCGAGCGACGCCTCCCCTGGCTTCGGCCGCGACCCGCCGCCGACGAGCGCCGCCATCGAGGCCGAATGGTGCGGCGAGCGGAACGGCCGGTCGAGGCAGAGCTTGCCGCCCATGAGCTCGCCCGCGAGCGAATGCACCATGGAGACTTCCAGCATCTCCTCGGGAGTCAACGGCGGCAGGATCGACGGCAGCCGCGCCGCCAGCATCGACTTTCCCGACCCTGGCGGTCCGATCATGAGGAGATTGTGTCCGCCCGCCGCCGCCACCTCGAGCGCGCGCTTGGCGCTCTCCTGCCCACGCACGTCGCGCAGATCCGGCAGCGGCGTACTCGTACGCTCGAGATTGGGCTTCGGCCGCGCGAGCGTCTGCAGGCCCTTGAAGTGGTTGACGAGCGAGAGGATGTGCGGCGCCGCGAGCACCTCCATGTCCTCACCCGCCCAAGCCGCCTCGGGACCGCTCTCGGCGGGACAGATGAGCCCTTTGCCCATCGCATTGGCGCCAATCGCTGCCGGCAAGCCCCCCGGCACCTGACGTATCGAGCCGTCGAGCGCGAGCTCGCCGATGGCGGCATAGCCTTGGACCGCGTCCGGCGCCACCGCCTCCATGGCGACCATGAGCCCGAGCACGATGGCAAGGTCGTAGTGGCTCCCTTCCTTCGGCAGATCGGCAGGCGCGAGGTTCACGGTGATGTGCTTGAACGGCAGCCCCAAGCCCACGGCGTGCAACGCATTTCTCACCCGCTCTCGACTTTCGGCCACCGCCTTGTCGGGAAGCCCGACAATGGCGAACGCCGGCTGCCCAGGCGTCACCCGCACCTGCACCTCGACTGCGCGCGCTTCCACGCCCACGAACGCGACCGTCGACACCGTCCCGTACATGCCCACACCCCCACGTGTCCCTGGGAGCACTACGCAGGCACGCAGATGAATCCGTCGCGAGCAATCACCGATCCCCTGAACGAGGACGAATTGCGAAACACCAACAGGCGCTTGCATCAGCTCGACAGCAGCTGCTTGATTGCGGCGACGACGGCTTGGGGCTCCTCGACCGAGAGCGAGTGCCCGCCCGTCCGCAGCACCACGAGCCTGGCGTCCGGAATGGCACCCGCGATGCGCTCCGAGCGCGCCGGCACCGTCGCCAGGTCCTCCGCACCGCAGAGCACCAGCGTCGGCGCCTCGATTCGGGCAAGCTCGTCGAGCACGCCCTTCCTGTGGATCACCCCGTCAACCGCACGCGTGATGCCGAGCCGGTCGCCGCCCTTCATCCGCGCGACCCATTCGTCGCGCAACCCTCGCCGCGCGGCGTCCTCGGCAAACGTGCGACCGAACATGATCGGCATCACGAGATTGGTCACCGTGCCGAGCCCGGTCGTACGGGCGATCGCATTCAGCACCTTGTACTTGATGGCGTTGCTCCAGCTCTCCGGCTCGGCGCTGGTACACATCAGCGTCAGCGAGCGAATGAGCTTCGGCCGCCGCGCCGCGAGCCGCATGCCGACGAACCCGCCCATGGAGAGCCCGACAAAGTGGCACGGCTCGGCATCCAGCGCCTCGATCAGCGCCGCCGCGTCGTCGGTCAGTGTCTCGGGATCGTACCCACCCGCCGTCACCTGGCTCCTGCCATGCCCACGGTGATCATAGGTGATGCACCGGTAGCGCCGCGAGAAGTGTGCCACCTGGGCGTCGAACATCCGCCCCGACATCAGAAGCCCGTGCGAGAAGACGATCGCCTCCGCCCCCGAGCCCTGCTCGTCGTAGTGAAGCCTCGCGCCGTTGACGGAGATGGTGGGCATGATGAAACGGTCGTCCTTGCGACGAGGTCGAAAGCGTGTCTTCTCCCCCAAACCCTCAACCAGGCGGCGAGAATTGGAGTGAGGAGGCAGACAACGATGACACGAACGTCAACGCCAACGCCTCACACCAGCCCCCACCCGAACCGAACCCACATCGCGAGCAGCACCACGACCCCGACGCCGAACACGGCGCCGCGGTGAATCACGTTGTTGTAGGTTAGATGCACGAGGCTATGCACCAGCCGCGAGCCGACGAACACCCACGCCATCGTGACATGGAGCCCATCGACCTGCTTCGTCGTGTAGAGCGCGAGACAAAGCACGTAGAACAGCACCGGCAGCTCGAGAAGATTCATGTAGGCCCGGTTCGGGATCGAGATCTGAGCCAGAATCTTGCCGCTCTCGCCGTAGGTGAAGTCCTCTGGCTTCACGCCACCGCTCACCACCGCGCGGCCGCGCGTGATCGGGATCAGCGCCAGCACGATCATGGTCCAGATCGCAAGCGCCGCAACCGGCAGAAGTATCGACTCTTGCATCACGTCCTTCTGCCTCTGCTCAGCCCCGCGGCCGCATGGCGGCGACCTTCGCTTCGATCGCGTCCCAGATCATCGCCGCGATGTCGGCGCCGCCGAACGCCTTCACCTGCCGGATGCCGGTCGGCGACGTGACGTTGATCTCGGTGAGATAGCGCCCAATGACGTCGATGCCGGTGAAGAGAAGTCCGCGGCGGCGGAGCTCGGGCCCTAGCCGCGCACAGATCTCCTCGTCACGCTCAGAAAGATGCACCGGATGTGCAGTGCCGCCGACGTGCAGGTTGGACCGCGTCTCCTCCTTCGCAGGCACGCGGTTGATGGCGCCGGCGACTTTTCCGTCGACGAGAATGATGCGCTTGTCGCCTTGCCTGACCTCCGGCCGGTACTCCTGCACCATGAACGGCTCGCGGAACACGGTCTGGAACAGCTCCACGAGCGAGGCGAGATTGGTGTCCTCGGGCCCGATCCGGAACACGCTTGCGCCGCCGTTGCCGTAGAGCGGCTTGACGATGATGTCGCGGTGCTGACGCCGGAACGCCTGCACGTCGTCGAGAGAGCGCGTGATGAGCGTCGGCGGCATGATGTCGAGGAAATCGAGAACGAACACCTTCTCGGGCGCGTTCCTGACGTGCGCCGGATCGTTGACGACCAGCGTTTTCGGATGAATACGCTCGAGAAGGTGGGTCGTCGTGATGTAGGCCATGTCGAACGGCGGGTCCTGCCGCAAGAGCACCACGTCCCACGCCGCAAGATCCTCGACCCGCGGATGCGACAGCTCGTAGTGCGCACCGATCTTGTCCTCGACCTGGAGAGAATGTCCCCGCGCCATAAGCCTGCCGCCATGGAGCGCGAGATTGGGCGGCGTGTAGTAGAAGATGTCGTGGCGCCGCCGCTGCGCTTCGAGAAGGATCGCGAACGTCGAGTCGCCGCGGATGTCTATCCGCTCGACTGGGTCCATTTGGCAGGCAATGCGAAGCGTCATCTGTGGCCCGGAATCGTGAGTGGCATGGCGGGCGAGCCTGCACCAAACGCCGTCAAATCGCCAGACGTGACGAAGGGCGGCACGCAACACCCGCAGCGGGACTCGAATCAGCTATGGTGCGCGCCGCGGCGGGATGAGACCTAGATCAGTCGAGGAGACCGTATATGGCCGATAGATCCCTGTCCGACCGGACCATGATCTCGGTGGGCAAGAGTTCCATCTCGGTGCCGCGCATCCTGAAGCGGCTTCTGGAAGCCACGATCGCCTCGGGCCTCACGGCGCTCGTGTCGCTCGTCATCATCCTGGTCAACAGCATGCTGACGGCCAAAGGCGGCTTCACACAGGGCTTCGAGACCTGGTCGGCCTTCGTTCGCCGCCCCGACATCATCGCCACCATGCTCCTGACGGCCATCGTTGCCATCACCTACTTCAACTGGCAGAGCCGCCAGGACCGGCGCTGAGCCGGCGCCGCATCGCCGTCCTTGACTGCAACGCGCCCAGACTTGGAGTCCGGCACCCCCGGACTCCAGCCCTGGTATGTGCGCACTCGCCTGGACGCAACGGCTGGTGGGTCAATTAATGTTGCATTAACACCTCTTTAAGTTGTGGAAACGTCGCCACGCCGGCGTTGGTGAAAATACTCGTCAAATCAATTTATTGAGCACATATTGATTGCATCGCGGCGCCATGTTTGAGGCGAGATTCCGACACCGCGCTCTGTTAAGTACAACCTATGTGTGTGTTGTTGCGTTGGTGTTCCCGGCCGCTGCCGATGGCGTACGCGTTGGCTGCCGCCCTCCTCTTGATCGTCCCGCCCGCGCCCCAATCGGGTGCCCGGGCCGCCCCCTCCAGTGTCGCCGGCCGCGCCCTCGTCATCGATGGCGACACCCTCGAGATCGACGGCCGCCGCATCCGCCTTGAAGGCATCGACGCCCCCGAGTCCGACCAGACCTGCCCCCGCCGCTGGCTTGGCAGCTGGGCCTGCGGCCGCGAAGCGACGGCGACGCTCGAAACGCTGACGGGAGGCCTCCGCGTCGAGTGCGAGAGCCGCGGCATCGACAAGTATAGGCGCATGATCGGACAGTGCTCGGCCGCAGGCCGGAACTTGAACGAAGCCATGGTCCGCGCGGGCATGGCCTGGGCTTTCGTCAAATATTCAACCAGTTACGTCGACGCGGAGGCCGCAGCGCGCGACAGCGGCGCCGGCATCTGGCAAGCCGAAGCCGAGCCTGCATGGGTGTTCCGCGAGAAGCGCTGGCAAACCGCGGAGGCGACCGCCGCCGAGGCCCCTGCCGGCTGCGTGATCAAAGGCAACGTCACGAGCAATGGCCAGATCTACTTCCTCCCCTGGTCGAACTGGTATGGCAAGGTCAAGGTCGAGCCGGCGAAGGGCGAACGCTGGTTCTGCACCGAGGCCGAAGCCCAACAAGCCGGCTGGCGGCCCGCCCTGTCGCATTGAGCCGACCCCCTGCGGCAGAGGAGAAGTGATCCATTGCGCCGGCACACCGTTGACGGGAGCGGGTTTCGAGAGGAAAACCTCCCTAAACCGCACCTAACCAATAGGCGATCGGCGATGGACGTGACGCAAAGGCTGGCCCGCGCGAAGGGCATACTGGCGGTGGTCGCAGCGGCAGGAGCGCTGTTTGCTAGCCTGCCGACGGCAGAAGCCAGTCAGTCCTGGCCCTCGATCAAGACCGAACTCTACGGCGACCGCGTCATCCACGACGGCTCGCCGTACGTGACCTTGAAGGCGCCCGACCGCCCCGAGGACCAGCTTCGCGTCCACGTCGGCGTCGATGCCGCCTTCCGCGACGGACGGACCATCAACTCGCTTACCATCATCATCGATGAGAACCCGACGCCGGTTGCTGCCCAGTTCACCTTCGGCCCCAACCGCCCGAAGGTCGGCGTCGCCTCCACCTTCCGCTTCGACGCCGTCACCGGCGTACGTGCCATCATCGAGGCTTCGGACGGCGAGCTCTACATGACTGAGCGCCACGTCCGCTTCACTGGCGGCCAGTCGGCCTGCGCAGCGCCGCCCAACGGCAGCCCCGAGGAGATCGCAGCCAGGATGGGCAAGATGCAGCTGACCGGCCTCACGCCGCCGGCCACGTCGTCCAACACGCTACAGCGCGCCAAGCTCGACATCAGCCATCCGAACCACACCGGCATGGTCAAGGATCAGATGACGCTCCTCTACATACAGCTGATGCTTCTCGACAAGCTCGAGATCAAGCAGGGCGGTGACAAGGTAATGGAGATGCGGGGCAGCATGAGCCTGTCGCAGGACCCCGAGCTCGAGTTCGACTACCTGACCAACGGCTCGGAGAGCCTCACGATCGACGCCGGCGACACGGACGGCCACGCTTGGCAGCAGGAGTTCCCTCTCGGCCCCGGCAGCTGAGCGGTCAACACCGCAAGCACGAGAAAAGGCGCCGCGCTGGCGAAGCGCGGCGCCTTTTCGGTCAATAGGCCTCGCTTGCGCTCAGGCCGCTTCGGCGAGAAGCGGCTCGACCTTGGCGATAAGCGCACGGATCTCGGCCAGCGCGTGGGTCCACTCCTCCTTGTCCTCGGCCGACTGGTTTGCGTCGGCGATGGACTCGGCGAGGTCGGCCTCGGCCACCCCCAGCGCATAGTGCAGCGCCTCGAACTCGGCGTCGGAAAGATCGAGCTTCGGCATGGACAGGTCTCCCTGATGCTATGCGGCACGGGACAAATCTCCCGGCGCTGGCGTCGAGTTAAACCGATTCGCGCCGCTCGCATCCCATGCCAGACCGGGGTCTATGCAAAAAATGTTTCGCCGCGGGGCCTTGACCGCCACGTTGCTGCCGTTTCGCTACCGCTCGCGCCGTGCGTCGTGACGCATCCAGGTGAGTGGCTTCGAGAGACAGGAAAGCATCGCCTTGTCGCCCGCCCTGACGTCGACAGCGGCCACCATGCTCGGTATGGCCGCCAGCTCCTGGACACGTGCGGCGCAGCGTCCCCACCGGACGCCTCTCCGGCACTGGCGCCAGAAGCATTCGGATCATGTGCTTCGACGGGCTGAAGATGGTGGGTCTTGAAACCCCGGAATCTGACCAGAAACAGTTCCGGAAAAGAGCGCGAATTCGAATTGCTTCAATGAGCTTAAACATCGGCTGAACCTGAATATGAACGATCGTTCAGTCTAAATTCGGTCCAACTGCTTGGTGATCGTCTATCTGCTCCGCCGTTCCCGGCGCAGCAGAGCTAGATGCCACCAGGCCCATGACCAAAGACCACGACCGCCACGAGATGGCACCGCCGCATCCCGGTGAGGTGCTGCGCGAGGACATCCTTCCCGAACTCGACATCACCCCCCGTGATCTCGCGCGCCACCTCGATGTTCCCGAGCGCTGCCTCACCGATCTCCTGGCCGAGAGACTGCCCCTCACCCCCGACCTCGGTAGCCGGCTCGGTATCGCACTCGGCCAGGGCGCCCGCTACTGGATCGGGCTGCAGGCCCAATACGACTTGTGGCAGGCGACCCGAAGCGACCCCGTCGGCGTGCGCCCCGTCGTATGGCGCCGCAAGGCGAAGCCGATGATCCCGCGCTCTCCGGCCACGCCCAAGCGAGCTGCCTGACCACGGTCCCTTTCCGGCTCGCGCACGTTGTGCGAAAGCTCGCTCGAGCCCGCGCCTGGACACGCGTAGGGCACCGGAGCCGCCATGATCACCACCTTCGAGCACCTGGCCGACGCCTGGGTCCGCCGCCGCGCGGCACCTGAGCCAGAAGCGCTCCGCGCCATCCAGGGGCTCGAGCCCGCGGCCGTCGTAACCGGCGGCTCGCGCGGCATCGGCCGGGCCATCGCCGAGGAACTGGCCCGCCATGGTCATCGCGTGTTGATCGTGGCCCGCCGCCCGGGCGATCTCGAGACGGCGAGACAGGCCGTTGAAAGAGCGGGCACAGGGCCCGCGCTGATCCTCTCCCTCGACGTCACCGAGCCGACTGCGGGCGCTTGCATCGAAGAAGCACTCGCATCGGAGCGACTCTACCTCGACACGCTCGTCAACAGTGCAGGCATCGGCCTTTCCGGTCGCTTCACCGGGCAGACGACCGCGGATCTCGACCGCCTCGTCGCCCTTGACGTCACGGCCCTCACCCGTCTCACGCACCACGCGCTCAAATCGATGCTGCCCCGTGCCCGCGGCAACATTCTGAATGTTGCCTCGCTGGGCGCTTACATGCCGGGCCCGTACCAAGCCGCTTATTATGCCTCGAAGAGCTACGTCCTCTCGCTCACCGAGGCCCTGGCCGAGGAGACCGCCGGCCGCGGCGTGCGCATCGCGGTCCTGGCCCCCGGCCCGGTGGCAACCGGCTTCCACCGCGACATGGGCGCCGATACCGCCATCTATCTGCGCGCTCTCCCGGTGATGTCTCCCGAGCGCGTCGCCCGCTCGGCCGTTCGCGGCTTGCGGCTCGCGCGCAGGGTCATCGTGCCCGGGCTCGCCGGCCCGTTCATCGCCTACGCGCTGCGTGTCCTGCCGCGGCCCGTCATCCGGCCGCTGGTTGGCGGGCTGCTCCAGCCTGACGATCGGCCGCAGACGCCACGAGCCCGATAAACCGGTGGCATTTGCATCTTCGCAACCCTTGCCAGGTACAACCATCCACACGTACCGGGCATCAGGTATTGCGTAGCCCGGTGCGGCCCGACCGGTGTCTGACCTCAGGGTCGGACACCGCGTCTGGCTGAGCCGCTCGAAGCGGCCGGCGAGTTGCACGAGCATGCTTCGCCGCCTCCCGGTCCCGCTTCTTCCTGTGCTCGAGCGGCCCCCGCGCAACGCTTCCGGCTTCCCCCGCTGCGATAGTGCCTATAGTCTCGGCCGGACTCGAAGGGCCACGGCGCGGGTATTTACTGGGGCGAGCATAATGACGAGGAACGCATTGGCGATCAGCGCGCTTGCTGCCGGCCTCGCCGCATGCGGCGCCGCAGACAGCACCGGCACGATCACCAACACAGTTGCCGCTACCCCGGGCTTCGTGCCCGGCGTGCCGCCCGGCTACCAGTGCCCGGTCGTACCCAACGGCTTCGATCCCGCAGGCTCGATCTACCGCCTCGACAAGTCCGGCACCTATTACCGCGTGAAGGATATGAGCCAGGACCCGAAAGTCCTGGCAATGACCGGTTTCAAGCGCGACATCCCCATCTCGAACTACGCACTGACCGACCAGCAGACCGCCAGCGCCGGCCTCTCGTTCGAAGTGCTGAAGAACGCGCTCCCCGGCCTCGTCGCCAGCAGCAAGACCGACATGAAGAAGGACGTCTCGGTCAGCATATTGGTCGAGGACATGAAGGGCGAGGTCATCGACGACGAGGTCAGCGACTACATCCTCACCTGGTTCAAGGACAACGTGAAGCCGAAGCCCGGCAGCACCTACTTCATCGTCCGCGAGGCGGTGAAGGCCGGCGCCGTAAGCTACACTCTCAAGCAGGAGGATCTCGCCAAGCTCGGCGGCGAGGCGCAGATGGAAGCCCTCGCCAGCGGCAACGCCAACGTCACCTTCCGCGACAACAACGGCGCCTTCGAGATCAAGCAGAAGTTCACGCCCGACCGCATCAACATCTGCATCAAGTCCGACGAGATCGTTCTCGGCAAGACATCCAGCGGCTCGGCCGCCTCCGGTGTGGAGGCGACATTGAAGCCTGCCGAGCCCGTCATCAAGAAGGTCGGTGAGCAGGAGTCTTGAGGCCGCCTACGCCCCGGCTCCGAGCCATTTGAGTACGATCGCTTCGAACTCGTTCGGCATGAAGGGCTTGGACAGGAAGTCGCTCATGCCGGCGGCGAGGCATTTCTCGCGGTCGCTTTGGAACGCGTTCGCTGTCAGCGCCACGATCGGGATCTCGCGTCCGCCCGCCTCGACCTTGCGCTCGCGGATGACTCTGGTCGCCTCGAAGCCGTCCATGACCGGCATCTGGCAGTCCATCAGCACGATGTCGAACGCCTCGGACTCGAGCATCTCGACCGCCTCGAGGCCGTTGTTTGCGACAGAGACGGTGCAATCGATGTCGTCGAGGAACTCGCGCGCCACCTCCTGGTTGACCTTGCTGTCCTCGACCAGCAGCACCCGCCGGCTCGACGCACCGTTGGCGGGAGCGGCGGCCGGCCCGGCCTCGGGGATGGCGGCGTTCGTCTCGGCACGACGCTCCTCGGCCACCGTGTGCCGCGTGATGAGCCGACCGCCGGCACCATTTCCAACCAGCGCTTTGATGGTGCGCGGCAGCTCGCCCCGTACGAGCGGTCGCGTCAGATAGGCTTGCACGCCCGCATTCGCGAAGAACGCCCCGTCACCCGGTGCGCCAACCCCCACCACCACCAGTATCGGTGGAAGCTTGAGGCCTTGGTGCTGCTCACGGAAGAGGCGCAGCTGGCGCACGATCGTCTCGTTGCTGCTGTCGATGTCGAGGAGGACGAGATTGCAGCTATCCTGAGGGTTCGCACCGAAGCCCGCCTCGGCATCCTTCCAGCTCGTCGCCGGGGTGACGACGCAACCCATCTTGACGAGCTCGCGCTGGATCGACCCTTCGCCCGCATGCTGCGGCTGGATCAGCACGACCCTGGCGCCCACTGCAGCGTCGTCCGCAGGCGTCGTGCTCGCTTCTGGCTCGTGATTGGCGAGCTCGATCGTGAACGTGAAGGTCGAGCCCTCGCCGAGCGCACTCTTCGCCGTGACGTCGCCGCCCATGCGCCGTGCGAGCAGGCGGCAGATCGAGAGACCGAGGCCCGTTCCCTCGTGCCGACGTGTCGACGTGTTGTCGACCTGGCTGAACTTGTCGAACACCTCGTCGAGCTTTTCGGGTGGAATGCCGATGCCGCTGTCCTTGATGTCGATCCGGATCAGCGTCCGGTGCTCGCCCGCCGGCACGCCGCTGAAGCGCACCAGCACGTCGCCCTTGTCGGTGAACTTGACCGCATTGCCGATGATGTTGGTGAGAATCTGCCGCAACCGGCCGACATCACCGATGAACCAGGAAGGCAGTGCAGAATCGAGGTCGGCATGAAGCCCGATGTGCTTCCGCTCGGCGGCAGGACCTAGCAGCGAGATGACATCTTCGAGGCAGAGCTTGAAGTTGAACGGCTTCAGATCGAGGTCGATCTTGCCGGACTCGATCTTCGAGAAGTCGAGGATGTCGTTGATGATGGTAAGTAGCGCGCGCCCGCTCTGCACAATGGTCTGGACGAGCTTCTGCTGCCGCTCGTCGAGCCCCGTCCGGGCAAGAAGCTCCGCCATTCCGAGGATGCCGTTCATCGGCGTCCGGATCTCGTGGCTCATATTGGCGAGGAATTGCGATTTGGCCGTGTTCGCCGCCGCCGACCGCGCGGCCGCCTCGTCGAGCTCCTTGCTCCGTGCCTGGAGCTCCATCTTGACGCGCCTCAGCAGCAGGTTCGCGGTCTGCGCGTCGTCGCGGGCATCCACGAGATCGTCGAGACGCTGCTTCAGCTGGCGGTCGCGGCTTTCGACCTCAGACAGCAGCACATTGAGAGCCTGCACCAGGCTGTCGCGAGCCGCGTCTCCGGAGACGTGCAGCCGCTTTGAGAAGTCCTTTTTGTGCGAGATCTCGGCGATCTCCGCCTCGACCGCGCTGGCCCAGCCAGGCGCTCGCTGGAAGCGGCCGCGGCTGCCCCCAGTCGGAGTGCGCCGAACGGAGCCGGTGACGCCTCTGCCCTTCGACATCCTTCTCCCCCGGGCCGCTGCCCCGCTCAGGCGGCCTTGAGCTCGCTCACGTGCGCGATCAGCGCGTCCGGCTCGAACGGCTTCGGCAGCAGGCCGAGCGCGCCGTTCTCGAGCGCCGAGTCGATCAGGCCCTCGTCTGCATACCCCGACATCAAGAGAACGCGTGCCGCCGGATGGCGGCGGCGCACCTCCAGAAACGCCTCGACACCGTTCATGCCGGGCATGCGGATGTCGAAGATGCCGAGGTCGATGTCACCCCTGTCGAATGCCTCGATCGCCGACGGACCGTCGTGGGCCATCGTCACGCGATAGCCGCAGAGGTCGAGGATATCGGCGACGCCCTGGGCCACGTCGACGTTGTCGTCGAGAACCAGGATATGATTGAGGGTAGACATCGGTATGGCGCTTTCGGGTTCAGTTGCGCAGGGCGGCGGTCGCCTGGGACTGTTGCCTCTTGATGTTGAGGAGCTCGGTCTTGAGCGCCTCCTCGACCTCGAAGAACTCGGGGCCGATATTCGCCATCAGCTCCTTGATCTCGTCCTCGTTGCGCGAGACCGCTGCGTTCTCGAGCGTCTGGCAGATATTCGAAAGCTTGAACGCGCCGAGATTGTAGCTGCAGGACTTGAGGGCATGCGAGTTGAGCTTGAGGTCCGCGAATTCCGCGCCCTGGCCCGACTGCCGGATGTTCTTGAGAAAGCGCGGTGCCTCCTCGAGATAGGCCTCGATCAGCCTCTCCAGCAGCCCGGACTTGCGGCTCCGGTACTGAGCGAGAAGATCCTGGTTCAACGTCGGAAGATTGGCCTTGTCGGCAGGCTCGGCTTGACTACGCATCTTGATGCTCCTGTGACCCTGCAATCGTCATCTTGTTCACCCGGCGTGCCGCCGCGCCCTGACCTGAACGCCAGCGCTCGAGGCCTTGCGCCCACGCTGCAACACCAACGCAACCCTGGTGCCGCGCCCGAGTCCGCTGTCAATCTCCATCGACCCGCCATGCTGCCGTATCAGAGCCGCAGCGATCGGGAGCCCGAGACCGATCTCGTTGCCCGACCCCGTCAGCACGTCGCCCGGCCGCTCCAGGCACGCGTTGAGGCTGTCGAGGAGCACTGGCGCGATGCCGACACCCGTGTCCGAGACCTCGAGGCGTGCCGCGCCGTCATCGTCGAGCTTTAGCGACACGCCGACACGTCCTCCCTGCGGCGTGAAACGGAGCGCGTTTACGATCAGACTGACGATCGCATAGGAGAGCCGCGCATGGTCGGCGCGCACGACGACCGGCTGCTCAGGCAAATCGAGGGCGAGGCTCACCTTCTGCTCGTCCGCGCTGGCCTTGACTGCAGCCACCGAGTCGCCTGCGAGCTTGCCGAGGTCGAAGATGGTGTCGCGAAGGTCGGCGCGACCAGACATCACCTGCGCCAGCATACGCAGTTTGCCCATCGTGTTGGCGAGCTCGCGGCTCTGGCGGCCGGCACGACCGAGCGCCCCGGCTTCGTCCCCGCTCGAGACGCCCCCTTTGCAGGTGTCGGCGATGACGGATAGCTCGTCGATATAGGAGACGAGCGCTGCCCTCACGAGGTCCCAGATCGATCGAACACGCTCGGCATGCTCGGCCTCGAGCGCCTCGATCTGGTCGGGATCGGCGGTGAGCGCAGCTTGAGCCGCGGTCGCGTCCCGGCGTGCCGCCTCGAGCTCCTTCGCCTGCTCCAGCACCAGAGCCTCGCGCTCGGCATCGAACCGGGCCTGCAATGTCTGTCGCTCGTGCGCGGTGGCATCGACTTGCGCTCTGAGATCGCTCTTGTAGTTCGCCTCCAGTGCAGCAAGCCGCACCACCTCGGCCTCGGCGCCGGCAAGCCTCTGTCCGGCGTCGGTGAGGCGCTGCTCGTAGCTGGCGGCAAGTTCGTGCGCCTGTCGCTCCAGTGCCGCCTTCAGATCCGCGACCTCCTGCGCGAGCCTCGCGTTCTCGTCATTGAGACCGCCCTCGCGGCCAGAAGCCGCCTCCTTGACCAGCGCCTCGACCTGCCCGCGCATGGCGTGGAGCTGCTCGGCATGGCGCTGTTCCGCGCGCGTGATCTCTGCCCGCGCCGCATTCCTGATCGCCTCGACCTCCTTGGTCGCCTGCAGCCGGAAAGAGCCGACCCTCTCCGCATGGCGCTCCTCTGCCGCTGCGAGGTTGGCCTTGGCGGCGGCCTTGACGCTCTGCAGCTCTGCCTCATGCTGGCACCGGACTGCTTCGAGCTCGGCCCTGAGCGACTCGCGCACCTTCTCGGTCTCGGCCTGCGCACCGCTGATGAGCTTAGCGGCCTTGTCCTCGCACAAGCTGTCGCTGACGCTCGTGCTCGAAATGGCGGCGGCCTGCTCGGCATGCACCTTCTGCTGCCGCGCCAGCCCCATCTTTACGCGGTCGGCAAGGAAGGTCCAGTCTACCGGCTTGGTGACGAAGTCGTCGGCGCCCGCTGCGAGCCCGCGTTCGATGACGCCCGGCTCACGCGACGCGGTGATCAGGATGATGGGAATGTGCGCCGTCGTCTCGTTCTGCTTGAGACACGTGCAGAGCGTATAGCCGTCCATTGACGGCAGCATCAGGTCGAGAAGGATGAGATCCGGCTTGGTGTTCGCCGCCATCTTCAGGCCGCGGCGCCCGTCGTCCGACAGGCGCACGACATAGCCGGCCTCCTCGAGGTACTCCTTGACCAGAATGCGTTGCGTCACCTCGTCGTCAATAACGAGAATACGGGCAGGTCGCTGCTCGTTCGATTTGTCGGGCATTCCGGGCTCACCATTATGAACAATTCGTAAAGCGCTGACGCAGTTATCCTAAACGCGATGGCCTAACACCGTGTGAACCCGAAAGGCCAATCCGCGGCTGCGACAGCAAGGCAGCGCGCCGATGCCGTGATGAGCCGGAACAACCTCAAGATCATGATCCTACCCCCACATCAATTCCGCGCGTCCCGCCCATGGGAAGCTGCGGTAGTCGTGCGCCGTCACGATGCTCCTCGCCCTGGCATCCGAACATCGTAACGATCCGGTGAACCAATTCTGTTGAGTTGCAGGAAGCAGCGCAATCATGTCTCTCCTGCAAGCTCAATAAACTCTACATGAGTTTGAGCTAATTTATCGCAACAGCAATGCTCCCTGTTAGCCATTGCAATAGCCTTTTCCTTTAGGGTTGGCCCCGAGCATGACCAGGAGCCAGAACAGTGCTGCTCAAGTAACCGGACGCACCCGGCGCGGTCGCGTCATGCTGGCGCGCCGCTATCGATCCGCAGCCGCTCGTATCGCTACAGGCTTGGTCCAGAGACGGGACGCTACGGCAGAAGGTGGCTGCCGATGACACAACCGCTGCACATTCTCGTCGTCGACGACGATCGCGACCACGCCGACTCCCTTGCCGAGCTCTTCACACTCGAAGGTCATACCGTGCGCGTCGCCTACAACGCCGCGGACGCCATCAGTGCCTTCGTGGCGGAGAACTTCGACGTCGCCTTCATGGACGTTGTGATGCCCGGCATGAACGGTGTCGAGAGCTTCCTTGAGATTCGCCGCCGCCGGCCTGACGCCAAGGTCTATATGATGACCGGCTACAGCGTCGAGGATCTCCTGCGCCAGGCGATCGACAACGGCGCGCTCGGCGTGATCTCCAAGCCGATCGATCCCGCAAGGATGGCGCACGCCTTGGACGAGGTCGCGCCGCACGGCATCATTCTGGTCGCCGAGGACGACCCGGACCTGGGACCAGCCATTTGCGCCGGGCTCGAGTGTCACGGCAAATCGTGCGAGCTCGTCACCAACGGACGAGAGGCGCTCGACCGCTTGGCTGCGGGCGGCGTCGACGTGCTCGTGCTCGACCTAAAGATGCCCCTCATCAACGGCCTCGACGTCTACAAGACACTGAGCGACCAGGGCTGCGCGGTCCCGACCATCATGGTCACCGGCAGCGGAAGCGAGCTCGGCGACAGCCTCGACGGTCTCGCCGACGTTGCCGTCACCGGCATCCTGAACAAGCCTTTCGACATACCCGCGCTGCTCGATCGACTCGATCGGCTGGCCGGAATTGCAGCGAGCGAACGACGGGGAGCTGAGTTGTGAGCATCAATGCGAGGGAGCCGGGGGGCTCCATTCCGCTGGCAGCCGTGCAGGAGGCCAACTGGCGGCCGGACGCATCGGCGCCGCCGGGCATCAGCGTCGAGAACCTTCGGCGCCGCGGCATCGACCGCATGCGCCTCCTCATCGCGCCACCCGCACGCGGCCTCCTCGCGAGGCTGTTCGCCCTCGGCGGTGCAAGGTCGGCTGCGACACAGACCATCACCATCGCCGACAGAAAGGTCCTGCTCGATCCCGGCTCGGAGCACGTGAAGGACTGGCCGTCGAAGCCCATCCCCTTCGAGGACGTGAAGAGTGTCGAGGTCAGCTCGCGGACCTTGCGGGTCCGCTTCGGTCGCCAGTCGGTCTCGATCGGGGCCGGGCTGCCGGAGGATTCACTCGTCTGGCTGCGTGACCGCCTGTTGCTCGAGCTTGCCGGCCTCGTCTGGAAGCCGGTCTTCAACGTGGGCCGCCGCACCACGCGCGCCATCAGCAGCGCCACCGACGATGTCTATCGCCAGTGGCCCGCAGGCTCGCCCAACCGTCTCATCGACGCCTACATCTCCGAGGCCCCGTCGAAGGCCTCTGCCCTTGCCGATGCCATCGCCGCCAGAGATTGGCTCGCGATCAAGCGCATCGTTCACTGGCTGAAGTCGAGCTGTGCGTCCGTCGGCGCCGTCCAGCTCTCCGAGTGCTGCCAGCGCATGGAGATCGAGATCGACATGCGCGACATCGAGCGCATCACGGCCCTCTCTCACGTCTTCGCCGCCGAATTCGCTCGCGTCACTGCGACCCTCGAGAAGATCCGCGCAGCGCGCCCCGTTGACGACGCCGACATAGGCGGCTCGCTGGTCGAGACGACGCTTGGAGCCGCGGCCGCCAGCGACGGGGACGGCACTATGCCTCCCGTCCTCTCGGGCACCAAGGTGCTCCTCGTCGAGGACAGCAAGGTCAACCAGGCACTCGCCTCGTCCTATCTCGAGGAGGCGGGCTGCGTGGTCGAGCTGGCAAGCGACGGTGCCGCCGCCGTCGAGCGCTTCGAGATCGGCTACTACGATCTCATCTTCATGGATTGCCAGATGCCCGGCATGGACGGCTTCGAGGCGACGCGCATCATCCGCCAGAAGGAAACCGAGACGATGCGCGAGACGACGCCGATCATCGCGCTGACCGCCAACGCACTGCGCGAGGACCGCGGCCACTGCCTCGCTGCCGGCATGAACGACTATCTCGCCAAGCCCTACGCCAAGGAAGACATCGTCGAGATTGCCCGCCGCTGGCGCGAGCGCCGCGACGCCGTCGCCGATATGGGCATGGAAGAGGCCGGGCCTTTGGCCCCCGCCGATGCCGGGACCGAGGCGCGACCGCTGGCACTCTCGGCCTGAGTCCGCCTCCGGATTCTGATCCCTATGAGCCGCCGGCGCGCTCTCGCCCGGCGGCTTTCTGTTGTCGGTAACCGATCCGTTACCGAAATCTCCGCAGCGCCCGCACGCTTCGCACAAATTTTTCGGCAAACGTCGGCACGTCTGCGTCCCGGAGCGAGCATTCATGCGGGACCGGAGAGCGCATGGTTACCGGAGGCTTGATCCGGTCCTCGGCATTTGAGGCAAATCTGCGCCCGGCCGGCAATTGGCGCGCAATCGGAGGTTCGTAGTCTCCCTCTCGAGAGCAACGAGGACGACGGCCATGAGCGCGAACACGATCTACGGCGTCCAGGTCCTCTTCCAGAACGACACCCTCTATGCCGCTGCCGGCGGCGACAGAACAGCCGCCATGAAGGCCCATGTCGACGCGGCGGCGGCTCTCGGCGTCGAGGTCATCCGATTCCCCGGCGATTGGCGGGCGCTTCAGGAGAGCGGGCCGGACACCTATTCCGCCTGGTACCTCGACGAGGTGGCAGAGACCGTTGCCTACGCCAAGAGCCTCGGCATCTCGGTCGTCATGACCTTCGCCCAGACGCCCTACTGGGCCACCGACGGAAGCGCGGACCCCTCGAGCCAGGCCGCTATCTGGGCGCCTCCGGTCGGAGCTGCCGCCGAAGCCTACGCCGAAGCGCTCGTCGCCTTCCACGACGAGCTGGCGGGTGCGGGCGTTCTCGACGCCGTGATCGCGTGGGAGATCTGGAACGAGCCCAACACGACCACCTTCTGGCCCACGGGCGACGTGCGCCCCGGCACCGACGTGCAGGTCTCGCTCTCGAGCGCCGCCGAGTACGTCACCCTCCTCAACACGGCCTATGACGCCTTGAAGGCGGTGGACCCGTCGGCGGTCGTGCTCGGTGGCGCGCTCGCCGGCTGCGACACGGACTACCTCTCCGAGATGTACGCCCTCGGCGCAAAGTTCGACGCACTCGCCGTCCATCCATACACCAAGGCCGACCCGTTCGAGGACGGCATCGCCTACGCGCCGGACGAGACGGACGCCCGGGATCCTCTGTCATTGACGTGGAGCTTCAAGGCCGGCGTCGAGGCCATCCACGACCTCATGGTCGCCGCCGGAGATGCCGGAAAGGGCATCTGGTTCACCGAGTTCGGCTGGTCGAGCACCAGCGCCTGGGGTGGCGCCGGAAGCGCGGCCGACCAAGCACAGTTCCTCGCCGAGGCCCTCGACATCATCGAAGCCTGGGATTTCGTCGACGCGGCGATCGCCTACCGGCTGTTCGACGGTCAGGGTGAGGAGTTCGGCATGTACCGTGCCGACGGCACACTGAAGCCGTCGGGCGAGGTATTGCGCGACTTTCTCGACGGCCTGGGCATTGAGCTGCCGGCCGAGACGATCGCCGGTCTCGAGACGCTGAGCGATACCCGGACCGCCTCGTTCTATTCCGCGAGCAGCGCCGTCACCGCGACGCTCGACGAGATCAATGCGCTGCTCGCGGCGTTCGGCGGCGCGGACATACCCGACTTGCGCAACATGGCCGGATCCGACTTTGGCGACCGCTTCACCGGAGACGCTCACGACAACCGCATCGGCGGCGGAGGAGGCAACGACACGTTGGACGGCGGCGACGGCAACGACGTCATCGTCGGCGGCGACGGCGACAACTGGCTGTTCGGTGGTGCGGACGACGACGTCATCACCGGCGGCGCGGACTGCGACTGGATCGAGGGCGGATCCGGTGCCGACACCATCACGGGCGGCGGCTATCACGGCCATGTCGTCTATTGGAGCTCGAGCCAGGGCGTGACGGTCAATCTCGCGACCGGCGTTACACGAGGCGGCGATGCGGAAGGCGACCGCCTGTTAGGCATCATTGCGGTCGACGGCTCGGAGCTCGCCGACGTGCTGACCGGCAGCGCAGGCGACAATTGGGTTGTCGGCAAGGGCGGCAACGACGTGTTGAACGGCCTTGCGGGTGCCGATCGCGTCGACGGCGGCGACGGAAACGACATCGTCACAGGCGGACGGGGCGCCGATATCCTGATCGGCGGCGACGGGGCCGACCGGTTCGACTTCAACGCGGTGTCGGAAAGTGGCCGCACGTCGGCGACACGCGACGTCGTCGTCGATTTTTCCCGCGGCGAGGACCGCCTCGATCTCTCGACCATCGACGCCAGCACCCGCGCGGGCGGCAACCAGACCTTTCGCTGGATCGGAACCGCCGCGTTCCACAAGCACGCCGGAGAGCTGCATATGGTGCGAACCGCGTCCGGCCTTCTCGTCGAAGGCGACATCAACGGCGACGCGAGAGCCGATTTTCAGATCCACTTGAAGTCCCTCACGGCGCTCGCGGCCACCGATCTGATCCTTTGACGGTCGCGCGCTGGCGTCCGCCTGCGCTCTCTGCGGCTCGCTGCACCGACATGTCGAGCCCGATGATGACGCTTCCTCTCCGACCGAGCCGACCGCCGTCAGCTCTTCGAGGCGTAGGATGCCCTCGGCCGCCACAGGAATGCGTCGAGGTAGCCGCCCCACCGCTTCCAGCCTGCCCGATCGTCGGCGAGATAGTGCCCCTCGGAGCCGTAGGGCTCGAGCACGTGGAGCTCGGCTTTGCCGCCGCTTCCCGTCCACGCGTCCGCCATGCGCGTCGCAAGCTCGGGTGCGAAGAACGTGTCGTTGCTCGCGTACACCCAGAGCGTCGGCACTTTCGAGCGTGCGCCGAACTGCCCGGCCGCTGCGACAAGGGTGTCCGGCCCGCAGATCGCCCCCGGCACGCCCCGCGCGTAGGCCCCTCGGCCGCCGGCGAAATTGACCACGCCCACCAGACCGTCGGGATTGCGCGCCGCGAGCGCGAGCGACGCCCACCCGCCGCTCGAGATGCCCGCCGCCACGACGTTGTCCGGATCGACGAACGGCTGCCGCCGCATGTAAGCCAGGACGGCGGCGATATCGTCCGCCGCCACCTCGCCTGCTTGTGCGTGCTGCGGCTGGTTGCAGGTGTCGAAAGCCTCCGCGAGCTCTCCTCCCGTGGCACCGTGACCGCGGCGCTGCGGAACGACGACCACGTAGCCGCGATCCACGAACCAGCGCGACAGCCAGTAGAAGACCGGCATAGAGGTCGACTGGCGCGTGGCAGCGTCCGTGCCGTGGCTGATGATGACGAGCGGACGGCGTTCGCGCGAGGAACGATGCGAGGCGAGCGTAAAGAGGCCCGACTGGCCCTCGTCACGGTCGTTCGGCCGGAACAGCGTCGCCCGCAACGGAATGCCGGGATCTCCCCCGGGAAGGATCCAGAGCTGTTCGCGCATGCGCGGACCTTCCGGACCGAACGGGCCATAGAGGCGCTCGTGGTCGCCTGCCCCCGCGGTCGCCGTGCGGTCCGTGCCCCCCGTGGCCGTGAGCAGGAACCACGCACTCATGATCGCAACGACTGCGAGCGCGTTGCCGCGCCGATGCCCGTTCGTCATCCGTCCCCCGTTTATGGTCGCGTGAATGATTGGCGCTTCTTCTGCTACTCCCTCGAGGCGATAGCCTCGAATTGAAGCTTACGCTTCTGTCTTCGATCGCACCCGGAGCCCCCCGGTCGACGAAAGGCATTTCGAGAGGAGCAGGCCACCAGGGTCTGTCAATTTCATGACCGCGAGGAGCATCGGCAAATCGTCGAACTCGAGACGATCGCGTCAGTGTGGCCTCTGCTTCGAAACGGACTGCCATCATCGCGGCCCGGTCAGGCGACCGGCGATGCCGTCGTCCATCGGCCACCGGGTGTGGACGTTGGTCGAGGTCCGACTCTCTGATGGTCCTTGCAGATTACACAGACGGCGTCAGTTCAAGGCCTGCGCGAGCAACGTCGATCGCAATGTCGGCGACGTTGGTGGCAAGCGGTCCAAGCCCTTGCCTGCTGCAAGACCAGAGCCGGAACGAGACGGGCCGCAGACAACGGCTCCGCCGCCACGAGCGCGTCTGGCCATCTCGATCTCGTGCGATCCGCAATCCTCCGGCGCGAGCCGCTCGAGGGCTGGGACGGAATTGGACAGGCCGATTCGGCTCGACGCCCCGATTTGCACTTGTGTCGGAAACGTACAAAAGGGAAATGCAGCCTCAACGAGAATTATCTCGCAAGTGAAATAAGGAATGGGGCGCCAATCGGCAGAGACAGCCAGCCTGGCTTCCTCGACGGCGGATGCGAGCGCAGGATGCCCGTCGCATCCGCGCTCGTTGCTCCGACAGCCGGCGGGTCCATCGCCTCGGTCCCGACGCCTGCGACGGACGCCGCCGCTCCATGGCACCGACGGCGACAGCGAGATGGAAAAGTGCGTTCAGCAGGATTGGCGCGTCGAACCCGTCGAGCGCTTGCCCAAGCGCACGCGCCACCACCCGCAGCCGCGCATGTCACGGAGTCGAGCCATAGTGATCTGGAAGGAGAAAAGACTGGCGGAGAGAGTGGGATTCGAACCCACGGTAGAGTTTCCCCTACACACGCGTTCCAGGCGTGCGCCTTAAACCACTCGGCCACCTCTCCGTGCCGCCATGTTGCCCCGTCCGGAGCCCCCATGGGGAGCGGCGCAATATAGCCAGAACTGGCGCCCGCGCAACCGGTCGCCCGCGGTCATGTCTGCCCGACGGGGTGCGGCCTCTGAGCAGGGTGGCAAGGCGGGCCGCGCGCCTCGAGTTGCAGCACCCCCTGCCTGGCACGTACGCCGGATCCTCGCCCACTACCTCTTGCTAACCCCGCCACATGCGCATTAAGTCAGACAGAGACCCGCGTTAACCGAGAGGATCGGAGTGAAGCCGAACCGCCTCACCGTCTACCTGCTGATCGTAGCTGTGGTCGAGGCAGCCCTGGTCGTGCTGGGCCCACTCTCGGCCGCCATCGCGTTCGCGTGCCTTGCAGCGCTGCCGCTGATCCCGGTCGCCGCCCTGCGTTTCCTCGCGAGCCTCTGCCTTCTCGTTGCCACCGTGGCGCTCGTAGCGGATCTGACCCCGGCCTTGACCGGCGCCGGTCCGTGGAGAATGACGACGGTTGCCGAGCACTGGGCCGACATTGCGCCAGCCTCCTTCAACGCCGCCCGCCAGGCGGTCGACAAGGCCGCCGGCCCGTGGCTCTGGGAGGTGCCGATCACAGGCCTCATTTCCTGGCCGACGTTCCTGCTCTTCGGCGCCCTCGCGATTCTGTGCGGCTACGCCGGTCGCCGCCGGCACGAGGTCAACGTCTACCTCAATTAGGTGACATTCTGGGGTGGCGAGATCGGACGGCAGCAATGTCGCTCCGATATCAGCGACGCACCGCCATCTGCATGCTGCTCGCCGTTCCCTAGTATCCCGACCGCGAAGGTCGTCTCATACTTCGCCGCGCTCGGAATGAACTTGGCGATCGAAAGGACACGAGCAGGCCATTGATCGAGTGTGGCACCGATCCTGAAGTCCGCTGACGAGCCCCGCCGCGAGACCGAAGCGGACTTCAGACGCACCACACTAGTTCCCCTGCTTCTTACCCGTGCTCTTCACCTGCGTCGGCGTCTTGTCGGCGGCCTTCGGGGGCGACGTCTCGATGATCGCCGCGGCAGTCTGCCCGATCGGCAGGTCCGACGACAGGTCGTCGACGATGCCGATCGCCATCAGGATGACGAGCACCCCGATGAGACCGGTCACCACATTCTTGTGGCTCTGATTCAAGCGCTCGATCTGGCTCTCGTCGACGGTGTCGGCGCTGACGACACCGCTCGTGGGCCAGCCGAGGAACTTGCGCCTGACGCTCCGCCATACGCTGCCGCGGTCGATCAGCGGCAGTCGCGTCCGTTGGGCGATCTCGCGCGCGATCTCCGGGTAGGGGAACGCGGGATCGAGGTTTGCCTCGCTGACGTAGCCGAGCGAGATGCTTTTGTTGTCCGTGGTGATGATACGCGCGCCCTTAAGCAGCACCGGCACCATCGACCCACCGTAGATCTCGCGCCGGGTCTCGATGGTCTGGATCTGATCGTAGGGAACCTCGTATGAGCGATAGCGCAGCATCGGCGTCGGACCGCGCCCCGACGGCAGCGTCATACGCAGCTTGTCCGCACCGAGCTCGATCCGGGCTCTGAGCGAGAAGATGAGCTCGATGACCACGATGAACATGAGGATCGAGAACGCGACGGCCATGATCGCGTGGCCCGCGGCATCGGCGAGCAAGCCCGCCTTGAGTCGCATCAGGAACATGCCCGGCAGACTGACGAAGAACGGCAGCAGAAGCAGGAACAAGATCGAGAACACGAGCTTGCGCCCGCCGCTCGCCGCATAGACGATCGTCTCATGCTGATCCGGGCCGGTCGCAGGTGGCATCGGAATCGCCGGAGATGCTGCCACTGCCATGAGACGGACTCCCTCGCGACCGGATCTGCTGCAGCGAGGCCATCGCGAGATCGTGAAGGCCCCGGCCAGAACTCGTGCTCCGGCGGCTCGTACTATAACAGTGTCAACCGCCCTGTCGTCCAGGGGCGGAAAGACTGGACGCTGTCCCGACCTATTTCAAATCCCGGAGCCCATCATGCTGTTCCGCAACAAGAAACTCGAGATGCCGAGCCGCGAGACGGCCCTCCCCGGCCGCCCCGGCCACATCCTGCCGGCAACGGCCGAGCACCATCTCCTCGGCCGGCCGCTCATCGGTCCCTACCCGGCCGGCACCGAAAGGGCCATCTTCGGCATGGGCTGCTTCTGGGGCGCGGAGCGCAAATTCTGGCAGGCGGGCCCCGGCATCTGGATTACCGCGGTCGGCTATGCGGGCGGCTTCACCCCCAACGCAACCTACGAGGAGGTCTGCACCGGGCGCACGGGGCACACCGAGGTCGTGCTCGTCGTCTTCGATCCCTCGACGCTGAGCTATGGCACGCTTCTCAAGACATTCTGGGAGAGCCACGACCCGACCCAGGGCATGCGCCAGGGCAACGACGTCGGAACGCAGTACCGATCCGCGCTCTACTGGACGACGCCAGCCCAGCGCGCCGAGGCCGAGGCCTCCAAGGCAATCTTCCAGCGCCGCCTCGCCGAGGCCGGCTTCGGCCGCATCACGACCGACGTCATGGAGGCCCCGCCGTTCTACTTCGCCGAGGAGTATCACCAGCAGTACCTCGCCAAGGTGCCGCACGGCTATTGCGGCCTCGGCGGCACCGGCGTCACCTGCGCGCAACCGACCGGCGTCGACGCCGGTTGATCCCTCGTCCGGAAACCGGAAGGGATGAGACGGACGGTAGCTCTGCCGCTGGCTCGAACCGCCCCTCGCCTCGACGCGAAAGGTGGTTCGAGCACGCCCGTAAGAGCGCCATACGGTTCGGATAGGGATCGGGTGAGGGGCGGCCTCCGCGTGAGCCCGCGCGAACGGCTCGATCGTTACCAGAGCTTGAACACGGCGCTGATGGCCTTTCGGAGTGCGGACAGCACCTTCGTCGAGCGGGTGATGGTCCGTTTAGGGTGGGCTCACCAATCGAGCTTATGGTGACGGCACCTGCCACCTTTGCGAAGCTCGCCATGTCAGCCCAGACCGCCGATCGCACCCTCGCACAACGCTTGGCCGAGGCCCTGCCCCATGCAGGTGCTGCCGCCGAACGTCTACGGACTCTTGCCTGGCCGCTCGTTTTGACACGGCTCGGTCGCGTCATCTTCGACAGCCGCGGCAACGTCTCGCGCCCGAAGCTCCTGTTCGTCATCGCCCTCGTCGATGTCGCCATCGTCACGCTCGCAGGCCTCGCCGCCGGAGAGATCGCCGGCCGCCTCGACGGCATGGCATCTTCCTCGCTCCTGCGCGAGGGTATCATCGGCGTGCTGGTCATGACCGTGTTCCACAAGAGCTGGTGCTACACGGTGGCCGCACTCCACAGCGCCTCCGGCGAGATGATCAAGGTGGCAAGCTCCTTCCTGATCGTGATCGTCACGCTGGCCGGCGTACCCTATTTGATGGGGCACGCGGTCTGGACGGCGCTCCATCTCGTAGTCTGGCTCGTTCTCGCGCTTTCGGCACTCTGCCTTGCGCGACTCGCCACCGCCTCGATGGTGTCCTCGCTCACGGCGCAGGGGCTATTGCGCCGGCGCACGGTCATTGTCGGTGGCGGCAAGGAGACGTCCGATCTCATCTCGGCCCTCGCCAAGGACGGTGGCGCCCATCTCGAGATCCTCGGCGTGTTCGACGACCGCCAGGGCGATCGCATGAGCGACGTGCCGGCCGGCCTCGCCCGCCTCGGCACCTTCGAGGAGCTGGCGACCTTCTGCAGCCATGCCGGCGTCGACCTCGCCATCGTCACCGTTCCGTCGCGCGCCGAGGAACGCCTGCTCGAGATCCTCTCGAAGCTGTTCGCCTTCGAGGTCGACATTCGCATCTCGGCCCTGAGCTCCAAGCTGCGTCTCAACTCGTCCGCCTATTCGTACATCGGCGAGATTCCGATGCTGGCGGTGATGGATAAGCCGCTCTCCGACTGGGACATCGTCACCAAGGGCGTCGAGGACCGCGTCCTCGGCGCGGCCCTGCTCCTCGTCGTCGCTCCGGTTATGGCCCTCGTCGCCCTCGCCGTGCGCCTCGACAGCAAGGGACCAGTTCTCTTCAAACAACGTCGCTACGGCTTCAACAACGAGCTGATCGAGGTCTACAAGTTTCGCTCGATGTACACCGACATGTCGGATGCGACGGCTGCGAAGCTCGTGACCAAGGACGATCCCCGCGTCACTCGCGTCGGGCGTTTCATCAGGCGAACGAGCCTCGACGAGCTGCCGCAGCTCTTCAACGTGCTGCTTGGTCAGATGTCGCTCGTCGGCCCGCGCCCGCACGCCACCCAGGCGAAGGCAGGTGAGGATCTCTACGAGGACGTGGTCAAAGGCTATTTTGCCCGCCACAAGGTGAAGCCCGGCGTCACCGGATGGGCCCAGATCAACGGCTGGCGCGGCGAGACCGATACCACCGAGAAGATCCAGCGTCGCGTCGACTACGACCTCTACTACATCGACAACTGGTCGCTGCTCCTCGACCTCTACGTCATCGCCGTCACACCCTTCGCCCTCCTGTCGGGAAAGAATGCCTACTGAGACCGCCATGGCCGCTGATGCCAAAGGCTGGACGTTCCGTGCCGGAACGCTGGCCTCCCTGGCCGTGGCACTGGCGACGGTGACCTCTACCATCGTCTTCTCCGAGCCCGCCGTCGCCGACGTCCTCATGATGGGCGTGGTGCTCGCCGTCCCGGTCCTCGGCGCCGGCCGCATCGGGCGCGCGGCGCTCCTCAACATCGCGGCCTGGCTCGTGATCCTCGCCCTCGGCATCGGTGGCACCGCGCTATCGGCCAACTTCGACACGGCAATCAAGCACCAGCTCGTGACACTCTACCTGGTTGCCGGCGCCGTCGCTGTCTCAGCCTACGTCACCGCAGATCCGCTGCCGCGCTTCACGCTCGTGATGTGGTGCTACGTTCTGGCGTGCCTCCTCGCCACCTTTGCCGCCATCGTCGGCTACTTCGGCGTCGTGCCCGGCACCTACGACCTATTCACCGAGTACGATCGCGCCCGCGGCACCTTCAAGGATCCGAACGTGTTCGGCGCCGCCCTTGTGCCGGCCCTGACGTATCTCGCCTGGATCATGCTCCGCGAGCCCCCGGCGCGCGCCGTCGTGGCCGCCGCCGTCGCCATGCCGCTCGCCGTCGGGCTCTTGATCAGTTTCTCGCGCGGCGCCTGGATCGCCGCAGTGCTCTCGGTCGCGCTTCTGGCCTGGATCCTGTTCGTACGCTCGCGCAGGAGAAGCGATTTCCAGCGCTTCGGCGTCGTCGTCATGGTCGGCACCGTGGGCCTTCTCGTAGCCCTCGGCGCCGCGATCCAGGCGCCCCAGGTGCGCGCCCTGCTCGAGCAGCGCGCCAACATGGACCAGACCTACGACCATGGGCCCGAGGGCCGCTTCGGCGGCCAGGAGAAAGCGCGCCGTCTCGTCCTCGACCATCCGCTCGGCATCGGAACCCACACCTTCCGCGACATCTATCACCCTGAGGAGCCGCACAACGTCTATCTCACGATGTTCCTCAACGCCGGCTGGCTCGGTGGACTGCTCTACATCGCCTCCGTTGTCGGCACTACGGTCGCCGGCCTATGGATGTCCCTCCGCAACGGCTACTTGCAGGGACCGCTAGTCGTCGCCGCGGCGTCGTTCACGGCACTGGCGTTCGAAGGCATCATCATCGACAGCGACCATTGGCGTCACTTCTTCCTCATGATGGCACTGGTCTGGGGGCTCGCCGATGCGCAAGTCCGCCTGCCTCAGGCACGGCTGCGCCCAGGTCGCGGCACGGAGGCACGCCATGGATGATGCCACCCGGAATGTCCCGGCATGCGACGGCTGTAGAGACTGCGAAAACCAAGCTTCCGAGAGACCGTCCGCACACGGTGCCGAATTAAGCTCTCCGCGAGATGCGGCGGTTAGATTAGCAGGCCATCAACCTTCATGTCCGCGCATCGCGAGAGTCGTGAGCGCGTTGACCTTCTTGGACCGGCAGGACTGACGCGACCCGCATGAAACCGATAGTGCGAGAGCCGTCCGTCAGGCTGGCGCTGGAGCTCATCTGCCGCTCCGGCCTCGACCGGCTCGCTGGCCGCTACCTGCGCCCGAGGGGCGTCATCTTCGCGCTCCATCGCGTCAAGCCGTCCGAGCCGACGGGCTTCGATCCCAATGCGCCGCTCGAGGTAACCCCCGAGTTCCTCGAGCGGACCATCGTCAGCGTCCGCGCAGAAGGGTTCCGCTTCGTCCCCCTCGACGACGTCCCGCGCCTGCTCGCCTCGGGAGCGCGCGAGCCGTTCGCGGTCGTCACTCTCGACGACGCCTACCGCGACAACCGCGACTTCGCCGCGCCGGTGTTTACCCGCCATCGTGTTCCCTATACGATTTTCGTGCCCGAGGCCTTCGTCGACGGCACCGGCCAGATCTGGTGGGTCGAGCTCGAGCGGGCGATCCGGGCCCTCGACCGCGTCTCTCCGCCCGGCAGCGCTCCGACGCTCTCCTGCCGCACGCTGGCCGAGAAGAAGCAGGCCTTCGAGCGTATCTACTGGGCACTGAGAGAAAGGAAGGAGGACGAGGCTCGCGCCTTCGTCCGCGAGTTGTGCCGCCGGGCGGGAATCGATGTCGGCGGATTGTGCCGCGAGCTCATCATGAGCTGGGACGAGCTGCGCGAGATGGCAAAAGACCCGTTGGCATCCTTCGGCGCCCACACCAGCGGCCACTACGCCCTCGCGAAGCTCGGCCTCGAGCGGGCGCGGGCCGAGATGGCGGGTTCGCGCCGGCGGCTGGAGGCCGAGCTCCGCCGCCCCTGCCGGCACTTCTGCTACCCCTACGGCGACGAGGACAGCGCCGCCGGGCGCGAGTTCGATCTCGCCCGCGAGCTGGGCTTCGAGACCGCCGTCACCATGAGGAAGTCCCTCATCGACGATCATCACCTTGGCAGCCTGACGGCCCTGCCGCGCTGCTCCTTGAACGGCGACTACCAGGATCAGCGCTACGTCCGCGCGCTGCTGTCCGGCGTGCCCTTCCGCCTCTGGAAGCTCGTCCGCGCAGTCAACAGCCTGCGCCGGCCGCAAACCGCTCCGGCTCCGTCCCTGCCCCGGGAGGCGTCGTCGTGACCCTAAATCCCGCACGAGCCGACAAGAGCCCGGCCTGGCCTGCCGCCGCCATGCCAGGGAGCGCGCACGGGGGCTCGCCGCCAGCCTCCCTCGGAGATACCGTTGCACTTTGGTGGCGCGCCACGCACGAAGCGCTTGCCGCCATCCTCCCGGACGGGGGATCGAACGACATGCGCCAGAACGCGCTCGTCGTATTCGTCATCCGTGTCATAAGCGCAGGCCTCCTGTTCGCCTCCCAAATTCTGCTCGCACGCTGGCTCGGCGCCGCGAGTTATGGCGTTTACGTCTCGCTGTGGACCGCCGTGCTCGTCATCGGCGGCCTGTCCCACCTCGGCCTCAACATGACCATGCTGCGGCTGGTGCCCCAGCACATCGCCTCGGGGCACCTGGAAGAGCTGCGTGGCCTCCTGAAGGGCGGCCGCCTGTTCGCGATCGCCAGCTCGTCGCTGGTAGCCCTCGCCGCCGCCGCCGCCGTCTGGATCGCGGGCCCGCTCGTGCGACCCGATCTCGTCGAGCCCATCCTTCTCATGCTGGCCTGCCTGCCCCTCTACGCCTTGACCGACGTCCAGGACGGCATCGGACGCGGACAGTCGTGGGCGCTCGCCGGCCTCGTCCCGCCCTACATCCTGCGCCCCATGATCGTGCTCGCCTTTGCGGTCGGCGCGCACGCATTCGAAATTCTCGGAACCGCCTCTCTCGCCATGATCGCGGCGCTCGCCGCAACCGCCATTGCGGCCGCCGTTCAGACGCTGATGATCCAGAGCTGCGTCCGCAATACCGTAGCGCCCGGCCCCGAGACGTTCGCGTTCAAGAAGTGGCTCGGCATCTCGCTTCCGCTCCTCGCGGTCGGCGGATGCGAGATCCTGCTGCAGAACACCGATGTCCTGATGTTGAACCTCTTCCGGCCGTCGCACGAGATCGGCGTCTACTATGCGGCCGCCAAAACGACGACGCTCGCACTCTTCGTCCATTATGCTATCGGCAGCGCCTACGCCGGACGCATCGCGGCGGCGGGCGCCACCGACGACCGCGATACGCTGATCCACCTCGTGCGCGAGGCGGTTCACTGGACCTTCTGGCCGTCGCTCCTGATCGTTGCCGCGGTTGCCGCGGCGGGCCGCCCGCTCCTCGAGCTCTTCGGCCCCGAGTTCGTGAGCGCCTACCCGATGATCATGGTGCTCTCTGTTGGCATCCTCGCCCGTGCCGCCATGGGCCCGTCCGAGATGGTGCTCAACATGCTCGGCGAGCAGCGCGCCTGCGCGCGCTCCTTCGCCGCCGCCGCGGCCGTCTGCGTCGCGCTCAACCTGATCCTCATTCCACTGTTCGGAACCATCGGCGCCGCTGTCGCGACCGCAGCCGGCTTCTCCACTGCCGCGACCCTCAATTGGCGCTTCGCGCGCCGCCTGCTGAAGCTCGACGTGTTCATCTTCTCGAGGTCGTTCTGGCGAGGCCACCGATGACGACAGCGCTAGAAAGCAAGCTTGCGACCGTGCTGGCCGACGAAGCTCGCCAGATCGCCAAGGCGCACGACGAGGCCGCCATCGCTCCGCTCGTTTCGTTCAGGACGATCTCCGACCTTGCAGGCCTTGACGAGCTCGGAGACGACTGGCGTGCGCTCTTCGCCCGCGCCGGACGCTCGCATCAGCTATTCCAGTCGTTCGATTGGAACCGCACCTGGGCCCGCCACTATCTCGACGACGCCGGCGAGGGCCGCGCCATGCACCTCGCCGTGGTCACCGCACGCCGCGAGGGCAAGCTCGTCCTCGTGTGGCCACTTGTCATGCGCCGCATTGCCGGCCTGAAGCACCTGATGTGGATGGGCGAGCCGGCGAGCCAGTACGGCGACATTCTCGTCGACGACATGCTGGACGCTCGCCCGATCGTCCGCTCGTCCTGGCGCTTCGTCCTCGAGACGCTGGCGCCCGATCTCGTCTCGCTGAGGAAAGTCCGCGACGACGCGGCCGTGACCCCCTTCCTGGCCGAGATCGGTGCCCACTCCGCGCGCAAGATGCAGGCCCCGTTCCTCGACCTCGCGACGGCACACTCCTTCGAAGCCTACGAGACGCGCTATTCCGGCAAGGCCAGGAAGAATCGCCGTCGGCTGTTGCGCCGGCTTTCCGAGCAGGGCACGGTCGCCTTCGTCCACGTCGGTCCCGGCCCCGAGGCCCGACGCTTGACGAGCCGCGCCATCGAGCTGAAGCGCGCCTGGCTCGACCACAAGGATATGCTCGCCTCAGGCCTGCGCTGCCCGTTCATCGGCCCATTCTTCGAGGACTTCGCCGAGCACACCGGGGCCGACCTCGCCTATCGCGTCTCGGCGCTCGAGCTCGATGGCAAGCCGATCGCCGCCATGGTTGCCGTCGGCCACGAGCGCCGGCTCGCCGGGCACGTCTTCGCCTACGACATCGCCTACGAGAAATCCGGCGCCGGCGTGCTTCTGCTCGAGGAGCTGATCCGCCGCTGCTACGACGAGGGCTTCGCGACCCTCGACCTCATGTCGCCGGCCGACGCCTACAAGCTCGAGTGGGCGGACGCAAGCGTCGGCACGGCGGATTGGGCGTTCGCGAATACAATGACCGGAAGCCTATACCGGACACTCTATCTCGAGCTCCTGCAGGAGCCCTTGAAACATATGGCCGAGAGCCTGCCGGGCGGGATTCGCCACCGGCTCCTCACCGGACTGAACGCCTTGCGCACCCGCCAGAACGCGCTGGCTCACGGGCCGCTTCGGCACCAGCTCGGCAAGCCGCAGTCGACGTGAGCGCCGGAGCACGCTCCGATCGGCGCCAGCCGCACTTGACCGCTCACAGCCATCCCTTGCGCTTGAAATAGGCAAACGGAATGATCGCCGACACCAGCATCAGGCCTAGCGCCCAGAGGTATCCATATTCCCACTTGAACTCGTGGATGCTCTCGAAGTTCATGCCGTAGACGGACGCAACCAGCGTTGGCGGCATCATCATCACTGCCATCACCGAAAAGAGCTTGATGATCTGGTTTTGCTCGGTCGTGATCATGCCGAGCGTGGCGTCGAGCAGGAACTGGATGCGGTCGGTCAGAAACCGCATGTGCTCCCGGAGCGAGGTTACGTCCCGCTGCGCCACGTCGATACGCTCGAGCTCGGCCGCGCTGCATGCCCCGTTGCGGCCGTTGTGCTCGAGGAAATGCAGCACCCGGTCGAGCGAGGCGGCACTCTCCTGCGCCTTGGCGGCGATGTCGCCCTCCCGGCCCACGCCTCTCAGCAGGACGTCGAGGCGGCGCTTTTTCGTGGTCTTCCCAGTCATGTCGAAGATGCCGGCAGCGAGCGTGTCGACCTCGTCCTGCATGCGCTCGATGAGGTCGCCCATGCGCTCGATGTGGGTCTCGATGAGACCGACCAGGATATCCGAGCCCGAGCTGCAGCCGGCCGCGCCCTTCACGGCTTGCGCGACATACTGTGGAAACGACTTCGGGTCGGCGTAGCGCACCGTGACCAGCTTCTGGCCGGCGAGGATGAACGTGATCGCCGACCCTTCGGGGACAGAATCCTCCACGTTCTTGAGCACGAACGCCGTCATGTAGCAGGCGCCCCCCTCGATGTAGAAGCGGCTGGAGGCCTCGACCTGGCGCATCTCGGCCCGAGTCGGAACGGAGATGCCGAGAGCCGTCTCGACAAACGCGTCCTCCTCGGCCGTCGGCTCGAACAGATCGAACCAGATCGTGTCCGCGCCGGGTGGGACGGCTTCGTTGTGACGAGCGAGTCCCGGGCCCGTCCTGTCGTACATCGTCAGCATGTCGGCGCCTCGACCGAATTTCCGTTGGCTGCGTCCATAGCGCCCCGGCCGCACTTTGTCCCGCACAAGTCGCAATCCGAGTCAAGATCGGCCCTAAACTGTCACCGCGGATACTGCTATATTGTTGGCAACCTGGAACGCTCTGCACCGGGGAGCCTGGAAAACCGGCTCCGTGAGGTGCCGACTGGAGGACGCATGAAAGCCCAAATCACCCTTGCGACCGCCCTTGCAACCCTGTCGCTCGCAGCGCTGACGGCCGGATCTGCCGAAGCAAAGATCGTCTGCCGGAACGGATATCAGATGGTCAACGGCTCGCCTCTCGCGACGCCCTACTGCCAGGATAATCTGGTCGGAGCGGTCGCCCGCGAGCGCGGCATCAAGGTTTCGGACGCCGAGATCCGCGACAACCCCAACACCAAGCGCTACGTCTGCCAGTTGATCGGCCGCGACAACCGCACCTACATGGCCTGCATCAACGCCTACGGCGCGCGCCGCGGCTTCTGACTCGCCGTCTGACGACAAGGAAGTTGGGCGCGGAGACATGGGCGAGGCGGAGCGAGTCCGCACCCCCTGTTTCCCCGCCCCCTCACGGCTTCCTCACCTCCGCCTCCCGACCGACGAGCTCGGCCAGCGCCGCGAAGCGCCGGCGGAGCCGCTCGCCGTCGAGCGCCGCATGGGCCGGCGGCAGCGTGAGAGTGAGTTTCTTGTTGCCGAGCGAGAGCGGGCACTCGTCGATGACGCCCGGCATGCCGATCGACAGCATGTGAGCGACCCTTATGGCCGCACCCGTGATGCGGGCCCGCCGCACGACACGCTTCGTCACCGCATTGCGCAGCCGCTCCGAAAACCGGTCGGGCGCGTCGGGCGCACCGCCGGCGTGCCGGTAATAGACCGAGAGCGCGAGAAAGATGCGCCCGGGGTGGTCGATGCCGGCGAGCCCCGCGTGCGCCACGAGGTTCAGGCTCTGCTCGCCACGGTAATCGGGATGCGACCGCCAGCCGATGTCCGACAGCAGGCACGCCGCATGGCGCAACCGGCGCTCGTCCGAGGTCTCCTCCGTGTCGCCGTTGGAGAAAAGAGCATCCGTCCAGCTGCAGAGCTCGACCGCATGGTCCACCGATCGCGAGCGCATACGCGCATAGTCGTAGCAGAACGACAGAAGCGGATCCCGCGCCTTCTCGTGCTTCGGCAGCAGCTCGTAGAGCAGGCCCTCGCGGATGCCGAACACGGACAGCACCACCTCCGACGGCTGCACGACCTCGAGCGTGCGCTCGAGCACGAGCGCACCGTAGGGCAGCACCTCGCGCCGCGCCCGCGCGATCTCGGACATGCCGGGCAATTGACCGAGCTTCTTCGAGCGCCGGACCATCTCGCAGAACGAGATCGCGTCGGCGGTCGGGATCGAATAGCCCTGCATCACGCGCAAGGGATAGTCTCGGGCCTCCATGTGCAGCTTGGCGAGTGCGCGCCAGGTGCCGCCGACCGCATAGAACCGCCTCCCCTTGCCCTTGCCGAGCCAGGACAGCTTCCTGAGCTCGTCGCCGGCGATCGCGTAGGCCTTTTCGAGCTTGTCACCGCTGACGTCGAGCAGCCTGAGGCCGCCCAGCGGCAGCGTAGCGCGCTCGTTGAGCGCTTCGCCGTCGATGTCGATGAGCTCGAGACTGCCGCCGCCGAGGTCACCGGCAATGCCGCTCGGATCGGAGAATCCCATACGGATGCCGGAGGCCGCCAGTGACGCCTCCTTGTCGCCCGACAGCACCTCGATCTTCACACCGGCCGCCCGCTCGGCGCGCTCGATGAAATTCGGACCGTCGACGGCCTCACGCACGGCGGCGGTCGCAAGCGCACGCACGTTCTTGACGCCGAGCGTGCGCGTGATGGCGTGAAAGCGCTCGAGCGAAGCGAGCGCCCGTGCCGTGCTCTCGTTGCCGAGCCGCCCCGTGGTCGCCACCGCGCGCCCGAGGCCGCACAGCACCTTTTCGTTGAAAATCGGCGCGGCAGCCCGGATTGCGCCCTCGTAGACGACGAGCCGCACCGAGTTCGAGCCGATGTCTATAATGCCGAGCGGCTCCAGGCTGCGGTGGCCATCCCAGCTATCTCCGCTGTCCCGCTCGTTCGCCGCCACGTTCGCCCCGCCGTGCTTCCCATTCGCCTGGCGCCGTCTCAATGCACGAGGTCCGGGGGCAAGGCAAGGCGTCCGGTCAAATGGTCCGCGCGCGGCACTTGACCCCGGCGGCTCCCGTTACCTCGGCGACTTGCGCATGGCACCAAACCGCGGCGGCTCGTCGCCCTTGAGCGACTGCCCTCGCCCCGAAAGGCTAGGGTTGGTCATGAAATACTCGTGCGCATTGAACGGATCCTCGCCCGCCTGCGGCATGATCCTGGTCGACGAGCCGTCGTCGTTGATGCGCCAGCTCTGCTGGTTGTCCTTGAGGTTCGCCACCATGATTTGATTCAGAACCTGCTCGTGTACCGTTGGATTCTTGACCGGCACCATCGCCTCGACGCGCCGGTCGAGGTTGCGCGGCATCATGTCGGCGGACGAGATGTAGACCGCGGCCTGCGGCGACGGCAGCTTCTCCCCGCGCCCGAAGCAGTAGACGCGCGCGTGCTCGAGGAAGCGCCCGACGATGCTCTTGACGCGAATGTTTTCCGACAGCCCTTTGATTCCGGGCCTCAGGCAGCACACGCCGCGCACCACGAGGTCGATCTCGACCCCGGCCCTGCTGGCCTCGTACAGGGCGTCGATGACCTGCGCGTCGACGAGCGCGTTCATCTTCATCCAGATTGCGCCGGACCGCCCGGCCTTCGCGTGCTGGATTTCCGCCCGGATGTCCGACAGGATGCGCGCACGGATCCCGCGCGGGCTAGCAGCCATGAGCTCGAGCTCGGCCGGCTCCCCGTAACCGGTCACGAAGTTCAGAATCCGGGTAACGTCGCGCCCGATTGCGGGATCGATCGTGAACAGGGAGAGGTCGGTGTAGACCTTCGCCGTCTGCGGGTGGTAGTTGCCGGTGCCGATATGGCAGTAGGTGACGAGCTCGGAGCCCTCGCGCCGCACGACGAGGCCGAGCTTGGCGTGCGTCTTGAGCTCGATGAACCCGTACACCACGTGTACGCCCGCGCTTTCCAAGTCGCGCGCCCAGCGGATGTTGGCGGCTTCGTCGAAGCGCGCCTTGAGCTCGACGACCGCCGTCACCGACTTGCCCGCCTCAACCGCCTCCTTGAGGGCCTGCACGATCGGGCTGTCGCGCGATGTCCGATAGAGCGTCCACTTGATGGCCATGACGTTCGGATCCGCCACCGCCTGGCGGATGTACTGCACCACGACGTCGAAGCTCTCGTAGGGATGATGGACGAGAATGTCCTTCTTGCTGATGGCCGCGAAGCAGTCGCCCGAGAACTCGCGGATGCGCTCCGGAAAGCGGATGTTGAACGGCTTGAACGCGAGATCGGGCCGGTCGGCTACGATGAGCTGGGATAGGTCGGAAAGCCCGAGCACGCCGTCCTTGACGAACACGGCCTCTTCGCCCACCTCGAGCTCGTTGACGACGAATTTCTTGAGCCGCTCCGGCATACGTTTTTCGAGCTCGAGCCGGATGACGTGGCCGCGTCGCCGCTTCTTCAGCGCCGACTCGAACGAGCGCACCAGGTCCTCGGCCTCCTCCTCGACCTCGATGTCGCTGTCGCGCAGCACCCGGAACGCGCCCTGGCTCTTGACCTCGAAGCCCGTGAACAGAGCCGGCAGGAACATGCCGATCGCCTGCTCGAGGCGAATGAAGCGGATGTTCTCGGGCCCCGTGTCGCCGGCCCGGAGGCGGATGAAGCGCTCGAGCTGGCCCGGAATGGGGATGAGCCCGTTCATCGTCTTGCCGTCGCTCGCGCGCTGCATCCACACCGCGAGCGTCAGCCCCTTGTTGAGGATGAACGGGAACGGGTGCGCGGGGTCGATGGCGATCGGTGTCAGAATCGGAAACACGTGCGACATGAAAAGCTCGGACAGCCAATGCCGCTCGTCGTTCGTGAGCCCGTCGGGCTCGACGAGATGGATGCCGGCAGTATCGAGCTCCTCCTCGAGCGCGTGCCAGCAGTCGAGCTTGGAGGCGATGAGGCCGGCTGCGAACTTGTTGATCTCGGTCATCTGCTGGGCTGGAGTCAGACCGTCCTGCGACAGGGTCGTCACACCCGCGAGCACCTGGCCGTAGACGCCAGCCGCGCGCACCATGTAGAACTCGTCGAGATTGGAGGCTGCGATCGAGAGAAAGCGCAGCCGCTCGAGCACGGGGTGGCGCTTGTTGCTCGCCTCCTCGAGCACACGGCGGTTGAATTGCAGCCACGATAGCTCACGGTTGTAGAAGCGGTCCGGCCCCTGCGGCACGGCAACGGCCTCGTCGGTCTTGACCTTTGTCTTGGGCTTGACCGTGCTCATCGTGGGAGGTGCTCCGTCATCGTCGGCTCAAACGTACCTGTAAAGTCTATTCGTATGACACCCTGACGACCGAGAGAAGTTAATGATCAGAGGCCGGTAGGCCTGCCGACGGCCGCCAGCGCCTCGGCCGCGATGGCGCGGGTCACCTTCCTCTGTCTGGCCAGTGCCAGCCGGTCCACCGCCTCGACGACCCGGCTCGCCGCCTCCATCGACCGCTCCATATGCAGCGCGATATGGTTGATGACGTGGGGGTCGACCGCGAGCTGGCGGTCACTGAACAGCTTGACCAGAACCGCCTTGAGCAGCGCCTCGTCCGGCGCCTCGATGGTGACCAGCGGCAGAGCCCGCAGCCGCGAGCGCGAATCGGGAAGCCCGACCTCGAGCTCTCCCGGCGCCACGCGAGAGGTCAAGAGCACCGAGCCCCTTCTCTCGCGGGCGAGATTGAGGACGTGGAACAGAATGCGCTCGTCCGATATGCCGCGGTCGAGATCCTCGATCACCAGCGCCCGCGCGGTCTCGAAGAGCGCAATATCCGTCTCGCCGAGCGCGGACGCCGCGACGAGCCGCGCTCCCGACCTCGACCGCCAGACGTTGGCGAGATGTGTCTTGCCGGCTCCCTCGGGCCCGATCAGCCCAAGGGCCGGCCCCTGCCAGCCCGGCCACCGCCCGATCACCTCGGCTGCGTGCGCGTTCGAGGCGCTGACGAGAAAGTCCTCTGCGCCGAGCGCGGGCAGATGTGCGAGTTCGAGGACGAGCTGCTGCGGCTCCGGGCGGCTGCCGGTGCTCATGACGCGCTGATCCCCCTGCCGGCACCATCGGAAGCGTCCTGCGACCGCCCACGATAGACGTCGCTGTCGAGATAGACGTCGACCGCGAAGCGTACCAGCACGGCGAGCGCAGCCGCCAGCGGCACCGCGATCAAGGTTCCGATGAAGCCGAAAAGGTAGCTGAATACGATTAGCGCGAAAATGAGCCACACGGGATGCAGCCCGATCTTGGAGCCGACGATCTTCGGCGATAGAAGGGCCGCATCGAGTGCGACACCGGCGCAGAACAGACCGATGACCATCAGCAGCGGCATCGCCTCCGGCCAGAACTGGACGAGCGCGAGCACCGCGGCCGTGATCAGCCCTAGCGCCCAGCCCGCGAACGGCACGAACGAGAGAAGCCCCGTACCGAGCCCGACCAGAAGACCGTAGTTGAGGCCGATGGCCGTGAGGCCGAGCGCGTAGAGCGCGCCGAGCAGGACGCAGACGGTGCCCTGGCCGCGCACGAACGCCGCGATCGCGTCGTTCATCTCGCTGGCGAGGCGGCGGATCGTGGCGGCATGATCGCGAGGCAGCCAGCCGTCGATGCGCTCCAGCATCGGGTGCCAGTCGACGAGCACGTAGAACACCACCAGTGGTGTGACGAGGAGCAGCGTCACGAAATTGAACACGGCGCGCCCGCCGCTCCACAACGACGAGGCTCCCCACGCCACGAGCGCCGCCCAGTTCTCGGAGATCGACTGCACGAGCCGCGGGAAGCTGGCGTCGAGCGCCGGGAACGTCGGGCCGATCGTTTCGCGCGCCCATTGGTCGAACCCGGTCCGGGCCCGCTCCAAATCAGCCGGCAGCGAGGTCGCGAGCTGCTGCGCCTGGCTCGAAACGATGGGCGCCAGGATGGCGATCAGCACGACCACCGCCACCCCACCAGCTGCGACAACGAGAAGCGAGGCCAGCGTGCGCGACATGCCGAGACGCGTGAGCCCGTCGACAAGGGGCGACAGGACATAGGCGATGGCGATGCCCATCACGAACGGAAGCAGCACGTCGCGCAGAAGCGCGATGCTGAGTAGGAGGAGCGCGGCGGCCGCGATCCAGAACAGAACCTGCCGCTCGATGCGCATCGTCGTTCCTCCAGGGGAGCGCCGGCCTCATCCCGCTCCGGTCACGTCCGAATCATAGCCGAGCATGTGCCGGTGCCAAGTCCTCGTGTAGGCCGCGAGCGAGGCGATCGTGAGCCCGCCTGTCACCCACACCAGAACCTCGCGCAGCTGCAAGAGCCCGAGCTGGAACGCCTCGTCGCCGAGCACGGTCGCGAGCAGCACGATCTGCGCGAACGTGTTGACCTTGCTGACCACGAGCGGCTTGATGGTGACCGGCTGCCCGAGCAGCCACGTCAGCAGCACGCCGATGACGATGAGAATGTCCCGGCTGACGACGGCGATCACCAGCCATGACGGCAGCTTCCCCGAAATCCCCAGGGCCACGAACAGCGACACCATCATCAGCTTGTCGGCAATGGGATCGAGATAAGCCCCGAGCTCGGTCACCATTCCAAGTCTCTTGGCGAGCCAGCCGTCGACAGCGTCCGAGACGCCGGCAATCAGGAACGTGAAGAAGGCTGCAGCAAGCCTGTCCGTGATCAGAAGCCAGAAGATCAGAGGCACCAGGATGACCCGGCCGAGCGAGATGAAGTTGGGCAAGTTCAAGGGGGTATTCCGGGCGCGTGGTGAAGTACTCGGCGACTATATACCCGCGGGCCGCTTGCCCCGTCGAGGCTTCCAGCGCGATTGCGCTTAACCAAGGTGCCGTCGCGGGCCGAAAATTCCCTAGTGTTGCGTCGGCGCCCTCAAAGCGGCACTCTTGCGCTGCTTCAATGCGCGTTCCGGTCGGGAGTGCGGGATGCCGGATCGTCCGGCCGGGTCGCAAGTCAGTCGCCTGATCGTGGAGTTCGCTGCCATGCTGCGCCGCATCAACGTGCGTCCGGTCGTCATGCAGATCGCGTTTGCCACCGGACTTCTGCTGCTGACGACGACGCGACCGGCGGCCGCTCAGGATCTGCTCTCGTTTCTTTGGAGCGGCGGCTCGCGCGAGGTGATCTCGTTCAGCCAGAAATACACTCCCGGCCAGATCATCGTCAGCTTCGGCGATCGCCGGCTCTATTGGATTCACAAGCCGGGGGCCGCCATCAGCTACCCGATCGCCATCCCGCGCGAGCAGAGTCGCTGGTCGGGTGTCGCCTCCATCACCTCGAAGCGTGTCAACCCGGATTGGACACCAACCCCGGAGATGCGCCGCGAGAACCCGCGCCTTCCGCCCTGGGTGCCGGGCGGCCACCCCATGAACCCGCTCGGCGTTCGCGCCCTCTACCTCGGCGGCACCACCTACCGCATCCACGGCACCGACGCCCCCTGGACCATCGGCACGGCAGCCTCGAAAGGTTGCATCCGCATGTACAACGAGGACGTGCTGGACCTGTACCCGCGAATCCCCGTCGGAACGAAGGTCACCGTCACATGGCAGCGCTTCATCTGAGGCGCCTCGGGACCGCTCCTTGACGTCTCGGCACATGTCACAGGTCCGGCGGTCGGATTTCGATGCCCGACGTCGCCCCGCGGACGCCCCCTTGAACCCCGCCACCGCCTTCCTAAATCGATAGTCGTGCCCGCCGCACCTCGGTGGGCGGGCACCTCGCAACGGACCCTGCCTCGGAGAGGAGGGTCCTTGACATTGTCGCTTCTGAACGGAGGACACTCATGCGACACATGGATTTTGCCCCCCTTTTCCGCTCCACCATCGGCTTCGACCGTCTCGTGCAGATGCTCGACGCGGCCAGCGGCCTCGACAACGAGGCAGGCTACCCGCCTTACAATATCGAGCGCACGGGTGAGAACGCATACCGGATCACCCTGGCCGTAGCGGGTTTCGGCTCCGACGAGTTGAAGGTCGACGTGAAAGAGAACGTGCTGTCCGTGAAGGGCGAGAAGAAGCCCGACACGACCGAGCGAAGCTATCTCTACCGCGGCATTGCCGCCCGCTCCTTCGAGCGGCGCTTCCAGCTTGCCGAGCACGTCGAGGTCAGGGGCGCCGACCTCGAGAACGGTGTCCTCAGCGTTGATCTCGTGCGCAACCTCCCCGAGCGCATGAAGCCGCGCACGATCGCGATCGGTTCCGGCTCTGCCGACCCGAAGCAGATCGAAGCCGCAGCCTAGAGATCACCTGAGACCCGGGCGGCGGCGCGGGGAGACTCGCGTCGCCGCCTTTTTCTGTACCGTCCCTGTCAGCCCCCGCGTCAGCCTCGGTGGCTCAGAGACGACGCCTCACTCCCCCCGATGCCCTGCGCGTCCGCCGGCAACGGCCTGGTGCAGCAGCAGCACCGGCACCAGCCCCACGACAACGATGGCGAGCGCGCCCGGCGTCGCCTCCTCGAACTGCTCGAGGGCGGCGAGCCCGTACACGTACGTCGCCAGCGTATCGAAGTCGAACGGACGCAAGAGCAGCGTCGCCGGCAGCTCCTTCATGGTATCGACGAACACGAGAAGGGCTGCCGACCCGAGTGCCGGAACGAGCAGCGGCAGGTGGACCCGCTTCAGCGCCGACAGCGCCGTCTCGCCGAGAGAGCGCGCCGCCGCGTCGAGATTGGGCGAGATGCGGTCCATGCCGGCATCGATACCGCCCAGCGCCACCGCCAGGAAGCGTATGACATAGGCCAGCGTCAGCGCCGCGAGCGAGCCCGAAAGGATAAGTCCGGTCGAAACGCCGAAGTGCTCGCGCACGAGCCCGTCGACCCAGTTGTCGAGCCCCGACAGCGGCACGATGAGCCCGATGGCGAGCACGGTGCCGGGCAGCGCATAGCCGAGCCCCGCAGCCCTTACCGCCGGCCGGATGAACCCGTTGCCGGCGACGCGCCGCGCATAGGCGAGAAACAGCGCGATCACGACCGCCGCGATCGCCGCCAGAACGCCGAGCATCAGGCTGTTCAAGGAGGCCGACAGGAAGTCGAGCGACAGGAAGCGGTCGTGATGCGTGGCCGCGTTGTCGAGAAGGATGACGAGCGGGATGCCAAACCCGCCGACAAACGGCAGCACCGACAGCGCCGCCGCCGCGTACCCGCGCCAGCCCTCGATGTCCTGGAACGGGATCGACCGGTAGCGTCCCGTCGTGTGGTGGCTCATCGCCTCGCGCCGGGCCAGCCGCTCGATGACGATCACGGCCGTGACGCAGATCATCATCACCGCTGCGAGCTGCGCCGCGCCGACGATGTTCGAGCGTTGCAACCAGGTCGCATAGATGCTGGCCGTCAGCGTCTGCACGCCGAGGTGCTGTACCGCGCCGAGATCGTTGAGGCTTTCCATGAGCACAAGCGACACGCCCGCCGCCAGGGCCGGTCGCGCCAGCGGCAAGGCGACCGACCAGAAGGTGCCCATCGGCGTGCGCCCGAGCGTACGCGCCACCTCGAGCGCGCACACCGACTGCTGCACGAAGCTCGCCCGAGCCGTGAGGTAGACGTATGGGTAGAGCACCGAGCCGAGCACGAACACGGCCCCGCCCGTCGACCGGATGTCGGGGAACCAGTAGTCGGCCGGCGACGTCCAGCCGAACAGACCGCGCAGTGCCGTTTGCACCGGACCTGCAAAGTCGAGGAGATCGACGTAGCAGTAGGCTGTAATGTAGGACGGCATGGCGAGCGGGATCACCAGCAGCCTGTCCACGGCCCCGCGGAACGGGAACCGGTACATGGTGACGAGCCACGCGGCCGCCGTACCGGTGACGAGCGTCAGAATGCCGACCCCGATCGCAAGCAGAAGCGTGGTGACGAGCGCCTCCGGAAGCACGGTGGCAACGAGGTGGCTCCACGCGTCACCCGACGGCGCCAGCGAAATCCAGAATATCGCGGCGACCGGCATCAGCATCACGGCAACGATGGCCGCCACCGTCGCCGTCCACCCCGGCGATGCGCGCCGGCGCGCTCGCCACACGAGCACGCGCTCGGGCACGCCGCCGAGCCGCCGCACGACGTCCTTGAGCTCGGGCCTGAGCGACGGTCCGGGTGAGAGTTCGGTCATCGTCCCACCAATCCCCATCGCCATGGCCGGGTCAAGGCCGACGCCCGATCACCAGTGGGATCAAGTCGCGCGGCCGGGATCGGGGCTGCGCGCGCGTCGTGATTGGCAATGCGCAGGTCGGATCTCGCCACCGGCCCGCCCCGACCTGCTGCCTGCCGCTTCCGGCATGACACCGGCCTTGGCTCCGTCACGCCCCCGGTCCGACGGACGGACCGGGCACGCGCACTAGGCACGCATAGTCGAAGTTCCGAAGCGGCGACGCCTGTCGAAGAGGAGCTCAATCGCTCTACGACCCCGGTCCGAGGTCGAACTTGACCTTGTCGACAAGCTCTGACGCCTTCTTCCTGAGCTCCGCGATCTTCGACAGCGCCAGCGGGTCGGGCTTCAGGCTTCCCCAGCTCTCGACCAGCGCCGATGCCTTGACGCCTTCGGCCGCCGGGTACTCGTTGTTGACCTCCGCGTACATCGCCTGTGCCTCGGGCGCGACCAGGAACTCCATCAGCTTCTGGGCATTCTCGCGGTTCGGCGCGTTCGCAGCCATGGCCATGCCGGAGATGTTGACGTGCGTGCCGCGGTCGGCCGCGTTCGGGAACAGGATCTTGACCGCCTCCGCCCACGCCGCCTGCTCGGGATTCTTGAGCATCGCGCCCATATAGTAGGTGTTGCCGACCGCGAGATCGCAAAGCCCGGCCTTGACGTCGCGCACCGCCTCGCGGTCGCCACCTGCCGGCTTCCGCGCCAGGTTGTCCTTGAGACCTTTGAGCCAAGCCTCGGCCTTCTCCTCGCCGTGATGCGCGATCATCGAGGCGATGAGCGAAATGTTGTAGGTGTGCTGGCCGGAGCGGATGCAAATCTTGCCTTTCCACTTCGGATCGGCGAGCTCCTCGTAGGTAATCGCGTCCTGCCCGACACGCTCCTTCGACGCGTACACGATCCGCGCCCGCCGCGTGAGTCCGAACCAGTGCCCCTCGGGGTCGCGCAGCGAGGCCGGCAGAACGCTCTCGATTGCCGCCGACGTCACGGGGCTCGTCACGCCTTTCGACTTGGCCTCCGAGAGAAGTCCGAACTCGTTGGTCAGCAGCACGTCGGCAGGGCTGTTGCGCCCCTCGGCCGCCATGCGCTCGATCAGACCTTCCTTGGCGTAGATGAAACGCACCTTGATGCCGGTCTTGGCCTTGAATGCGTCGAGCATCGGCGTGATGAGGTCCGGCTCGCGGTAGCTGTAGACGTTGACCTCCTGTGCGGTGGCCACCGTCGACACGGCGAGCGCTGCGAGCGCGGCTGCCGCAGCAGCGAACGGACCCAGCCTGTGGATTGATGAGGTGCGCATATGAAGCTCCAATAGGCGGGGTTCAAAGCCCCGGTATCGGTTTCGGGTGAGCCGCGCGGCTCGCCGCGCGCTCGCCTTGCGAGTGGTTCGCAAGACCACGGAACTAGAGCAGGAGGGCATGGCATCGTCAAGAAACGTGCGACGATCACAGCACTTTGGAAATTGTCTAAACGGAAGAAGGATCAGTGCGTTAGCAGCGCGCACGGCAGATCGAGGGAGACCGTGGTGCCTTCACCCAGTGTGCTATCGACATGAAGCCTTGCACCGATCTCGCCGGCAAGCTCCCGCATCAGGGACATGCCGAGCCCGAGCCCGCCGCCCACGCGAACCCGTGCCGCCGCCGGTCCGCTTCCAGCCAGGGCCGCCGCAAGCTCCGCCCGCGTCATGCCGGGACCGGTGTCGTGGACGTCAACCCACGCATCGCCCGTCTGCGAAGCGCCGGTCGACACGACAACGAGGCCGCCGCGCGGCGTAAACTTCAAGGCGTTCGTCACCGCATTGAGTAGGATTTGGCGAAGGCGCGTCACCTCGGCCGAGACCATGAGCGGCGCGGACGTCCACTCGCCTCTGATCTCGATTCCTTGCCTGCGGGCGAGCGGCATCAGGGTCTCGAGCACGCCGGCCGCGACCGCGTTGAGGTCCATTGACGGTGCGGGTGATCGAGTGGATTTGGGCGCCTCCTTCTGGCCCTCCCGGCGTTTGGCCTGCATCATGCGCTCGACGACCGAGAGCGCGTGGTAGGCATTGTCGGCAATGTCAGAAGCATATTCGCGGTAGCGGTCGGAGCCGAGCGGTCCGAACCGTTCGTCGCGCATCACCTCCGCCGCCGTGGCGATAGCCGAGAGCGGCGTTCTGATCTCGTGCGCCGCCCGCGCGTTGCGCTCGATCACGAGCGCGCCATCCGGGTTGGGGACCTCGGTAGACGTGGTGTCGACGCTCGGGGCTCCGTCCGCGGGAGCGGCCGCCGCCCGTGCGGCCATGCCTTCGCGAATGCGCCGCCCGATCTCCTTGAGAACGCTCGCGTCGTCGCGCGCCGCACGGGAGGTCATATCGCCGTTGCCTTTGCCGTCGTCCATCGTCCTGGCCCTTGCCCGCCGGGTGCCGTCCCGCGGGATGCTTCGAGCAACGAGCAAGCATATAGAGCTAAGCCCTTGAACGGTCTGCTTGCAAGAGTGACTTGCACGAGCCCCCGCCCGTTCCTGCCGTCATGGGGCCGCGCGCGCCGCGGACGAGGCGCAACGAGACAAGCGTACCGGCAGGGACGGCCCGCCGCCCATGCCCCCGCGGCAGCCACCGGACCGGTCTACCAGCTGTCGCCATGCCCTCGGCGCCGTCGGCACCAAGCGGCCGATTTCGCTTGACGAGCCCACGTCGATGGGTCTTTTAACCTCCCTCTCCCGGCCGTCGCCCACGACCGCCGATGCCCCGTGCCGCCTTAGCTCAGCTGGTTAGAGCGCTAGATTGTGGATCTAGAGGTCCCCCGTTCGATCCGGGGAGGCGGTACCAGACCTTCCGGCAAAAAGTCCGAACGTCTCGAAGCGGATAGATCACTCTGCCGCCACCCTCGCCGCCGCGCGGCCGCAGCCAAAGCATGGTTCGATTGATCCGTAATCGCATCAATAATTCCTGACCAGGCCCGCCGTGTAAACCTCGGCTTAAGGATTGTCCCGTAACGATACACCTGCGGGTGGGAGCCTGCAGAACAACCAAGTCGGGTCACGGCACGGCGAGGCATCCAGTCGCCGGCTCGAGGGCTCACGTTCCAGTGTCAGTGAAAAGGGTAATACGATGTACAAGAAAGTTGCACTACTCGCCGCGATCACGATCCCGGCGTTCGCTACCTCGGCCATCGCCGACGACGTTGAGGACACCATGGCCGTCACGGCCCAGATCACGGGCACCTGCAACGTGACCGTGACCTCGGACATGGCCTTCGGCACCTTCGACTCGCTCACCTCGACGGTTGTCGACGCTGACGGCACGGCCGACGTCGAATGCTCGGCCGGCATCCCCTACGTCATCGGTCTCGACACGGGCCAGAACATCGGCCGCCGCATGACGGACGGTGCCGGCAACTTCCTCGATTACGAGGTCTACACCGACGCCTCCCATACCCCTGGCAACGAGTTTCCGCAGGTCGGCGGCTCGACCTTCGGCGGCACCGGCGCCGGCATCGGCACCTTGGTTCCCTACACCTTCTACGGCCGCATTCCCTCCCAGTCGCCCACGCCTCCTGCCGGCAACTATAGCGACACGCTGACCGTCACGGTCCGCTACTGAGCCTGAACCACGAGATCCTGCCGAGGAGACTGCGCATGCGCACTTGGACGCCCGCAATTGTCGCCGCAATGCTGACGCTCGCGACCGCTCCGTTTGCCCATGCCGGCTCCTTGCAGGTCTCGCCTACTTTCGTCGAGATCGCGGCCCCGGCCGCGGCCTCGTCCATCACGTTGAGGAACTCGGGCTCGATCCCCCTAAAAGCCCAGGTCCGCGTCTTCCGCTGGACGCAGGCAGACGGCAAGGACGTGCTCGAGCCGACCACTGACCTCGTTGCCAGCCCCCCGATGGTATCGGTCGCTGGTGGCAAGCAGGCGGTCGTGCGCCTCGTACGCCACACGAAGCAGCCTCTGGCGGGCGAGGAAAGCTACCGCATCCTCGTCGACGAGATCCCGGGTCTCGTCACGAAGACCAGCACGAACCAGAGCTCGCTTCAGCTAGCCTTCCGCTATTCCGTTCCAGTCTTCGCCATGCCGCAGGCCAAGGGCAAGCCCAGCCTGACCTGGTCCGCGGCCAAGCGCGACGGCAAGACACTGATCACTGCCGTCAACAATGGCGACCGCCGCGTCCGGCTGGCCGATTTCCGGGTCAAGGACGCAAGGGGAAAAGAGGTTGTCGTCGCCAAGGGTCTGGCGGGCTACGTACTCGCGCGTTCGAGCATGAGTTGGGTAGCACCGAGCACGATCCAGGCGGGCAGCACACCCATCCTGATCGCAGCTGACGGCGATCAGGGAGCCATCAATGCCGAGGCGCGCGCCGAAGCAGCTCGATAAGGCTGCCGCGACCGCCGCGCTCCTATGGATTGCACTGCTGCTGCCGCTACACCCGGCAGCAGCCGGAGCACCGTCTTTGCGGGGAGCAGTGGGGGAGGACGCGGCCGCGAGCGCTCCCGCGCGCCCCGACGGAGCGGCACCCGCCCTGAGGCCGTCGCTCGGCACCAGGGGAGAGCTTTCCGCATCTCCGTCCGCCGCACTCAAAGGCGCGCTTCGAGAGCAGGCCCTGCCGCCGGTCGCGAGCGGCAAGGAGCCGCCTCGCCAGCCCAAACCGCGAGACGCTGCAGACAGAGCGGAAGATTCCGCGCCAGCCCTTCCCGCCGCCGCATCGGGCCGGCCCGCACCGCGTACGTCCACGGCCGCCGCGTCGATGCCTGCACCGGCATCCGCCCCGACGCTGCCCGTGTCCGTACCGTCCGGCGAGGACGCCATCGCCCCGCCCGCTGCCGCCATTGCGAGCGCGCCGACCCCGACGGCCGGTCTCTCCGGCGAGGACGCCATCGCGCGTCCTGCGCCGGCGGCGGCCGCTGCCGGGCTGAGCAACGGGCTCATGCTCGCAGTCACCCTCAACTCGCAGCCGGCCGGCAAGATCGTCGGGTTCACGGACCTGGGTGACGGTCACCTCGCCGCCACCCGCCGCGATCTCGAGGCGGTTGGTGTACGCCCGCCCGGAGCTGGCGCTGCCGACGAGGAGATCCCCCTCGATGGCATCGCCGACTTTTCCTACATCTACGATCCGGCAGCTCAGCGCGTCGACATCGTCCTCGCCGACAGCAACCGCATCCCGAACATCTATGACGCCCGCGGCGTGCCGGCCGTGTCCGTAGCGGCACGCTCGGATTACGGCGCCGTGCTCAACTACTCGCTATTTGCCGCCGCAGACGAGGATACGCTCCCGTCGATCTATGACGATTTCAGCGGCGTCAATGCCTCGCTCGAAGCCCGCGTCTTCACGCCGGTGGGCGTCGTGAGCCAGACCGGAATCGCAGGCGACACCGCGACCACCTACGTCGGCCAGACGACCCCCAGCTACCTGCGGCTTGATACAACGTATACATATGATGACGACGAGAACCTGATCCGCTATCGGGCCGGCGACGTCATATCAGGCGGTCCACTATGGTCGAGGCCGGTCAGACTTGGGGGCATACAAGCTCAGCGAACGTTTTCCATCAGACCAGACCTCGTCACCCAGGCGCTGCCGTCCTACTCGGGATCGGCGGCGGTTCCGTCTACGGTGGACGTCTACGTCAACAACGCAAAGGCCTACTCCAAGGAGATCGCCGCCGGGCCGTTCCAGCTCCAGAACCTTCCGGTGATCAACGGCGCGGGCGATGCCCGCGTCGTCGTGCGTGATGCGGCCGGCCGCGAGACCGAGGAGTCGATCTCCTTCTACACCGCCCCCACCCTCCTCAAGCCCGGCCTCGTCGACTTCTCGGCCGAGGCCGGACTGGCACGCCAGAACTACGGCATTGACAGCAGCTCCTACGGCGAAAACCCGATCGTCACCGGCTCGATCAAGGCCGGCATCACCGAGCACCTGTCGGCCGAGGCGCACGCCGAGGGCGGTGAGGGCCTCGTCAACGGAGGCGGCGGAGCCATTGTGCGCGTCGGTAGCATCGGCGTCGCCTCGGCCGCAGTGAGCGGATCGGTCTACGAGGGCAAGACCGGCATCCAGCTCCACGGCAGCTTCGATACCAGGATCGGTCCCGTGCCGGTCTATTTCAGGTCCCAGCGCGCCTACGAGGACTACGAGGATCTGGCCTCGCTCACGGCCTACACCCACCTTCGCGGCCTACCCGGCCTGTTCGAGTCCGGCGGCGTCTTCTCCCTCGAGCCGCCGCGCGCAGTCGACAGTATCGGCTTGACCCTGCCGATCGGCGACGACGACGACCGGGTCGCCGTCAACTTTGTCCATTACGAGACCGTCAACGGCGACATCTCGAATCTCCTCACCGCCAGCTATTCCCGTCCTTTGACGCGCAGCTCGACCTTCTCCGTCACCGGCTTCGCCGATATCGAGGATCGCAATACGGCTACCATCTATGCCGGCGTCAACATGAGCCTCGACGACGACATCTCGCTCTTCGCCGGCGCTACTCGCCGCAATGGCGACCTCTCCGCATCGGTCGAGGCCAAGAAGTCGCTCGATCAGGCGCCGGGCTCGTGGGGCTGGCAGGTGCGCGATTACGAGGGCACCAACGCCTATCGCTCGGGCGACCTGTCCTATCGGGCCAGGATGGCGCGTTTGAAGGGCGGCGTCCGGCAGGACGAGCAAGGGGTCAGGGGAACCGTCGAGGTCGAAGGCGCCGTAGCAGCGATCGGCGGCGGAGTCTACGCCACCAATCGCATCGACGATAGCTTCGCCGTCGTCGACGCGGGCGCTCCGGGCGTCAGCGTGCTGCGCGAGAACAACGTCATCGGTCAGACGGGCGACGACGGAACGCTGTTGGTCCCGGGTCTCAACAGCTACCACGCCAACAAGCTCGCGATCGACCCGATGGGCCTGCCGCTCAACGCGACCGTCGCCGAGACCGTCCAGCGCGTGATGCCCGCGTTCAAGAGCGGCACCTACGTTGATTTCGCCGTCGAGCGCGAGGGCGGCTCGGCCATCGTCGTGCTAACCGACGCGGCCGGCAGCTTCATCGAGGTCGGCAGCGAGGTGACCCTCGAAGGAACGGGTGAGACGTTCATGGTCGGCTACGACGGCCAGACGTTCCTCACCGGCCTCAGCCGCGAAAACGCACTCGTTGTAACAACCCGCACGTCGACCTGCCGCGCGAGCTTTGCCTTCGAGAGCAACGCAGACACGCAGCAGGTCTTGGGACCGGAGGTATGCCGATGACGCCCTGCAAGCTCGCCCGCCTCGCAATGATCCTCGTCGTCGCGGTCGCGGCTCTGGCCGGCGGTGGCGGCAACGCCCGCGCCCAGAGCTGCAGCCTTTCGATCGGCAACCTGAGCTTCGGCACCGTCAACCTGATCTCGAACACGCAAGACGATACGACCGCCGCCTTCGAGGTGTCCTGCGACGGCGGTACGCCTGGTCAGACCATGCTGGCTTGCATCAATTTGGGGCCGGGCTCTGGCGATGCCAACGGCGCCAACGCGCCACGCTATCTCGACAGCGGCGGCAGCAAGCTCGGCTACAACATCTTCCTCAACTCCGGGCACACGCTCATGTGGGGGTCCTACAGCGGCGGCGGCAGCCCGATGCAGTTGCTCCTGCCGCTCGACTCGAGCGGCCGTGGCAGCACGACAGGCGTCGTGTACGGGCGCATCTATGGCGGCCAGCAGACGCTACCGACAGGTAGCTACTCGTCGTCGTTCGCGAGCGTCCAGGACGTGTTCCTTGCCTGGACCCCATATTCCGGGGCCGACTGCACCGCCATCGGCACGGCCAACCAGACCGCAATCTCGGCCCCGTTCGCCGCCTCTGTCAGCTACCCGGCATCTTGCACGGTATCGGCTGGCACCATGAATTTCGGGAACATGACCGATCTCAAGGCGGCGGTCGAAAGCTCGGCTCTGCTGTCGACGACCTGCAGCGCCGGAACACCCTACGCAATCACGCTCGGCGACGGCCTCAACGCAACCGGCCCCATGCAGCGCGCCATGAGTTACGGCGGCCAGCGCCTGACCTACGACCTTTTTCAGGACAGTAGCCGCCTCACCGCCTGGGGAGGCGCAGGCAATGCCTTGGCGGCCACCGGAACCGGGCTGCCTCAGTCACGCAACGTATTCGGCCGCGTCCCGGCCCAGACGACGCCGCCGCCCGGCGTCTACCAAGACACGGTCGTGGTGACCGTCGGCTACTGAGCCTGCTCACACGCGTCCGCCCGGGATGGCCCCCGGCGCAGGCACGCTCTATGATGTCCACTGCCCGAGGATCACGATTGAGGGAGCCGGCCGGGGGATGCGAACACCGAGTCTCGACACCGCGCTGGCCATCCTCGTCCTCGCCCTCGCCGTCGGACTGCGCGTCGCCGATCCAGAGCCCATCGCCCGCCTGAGGCTCTCCATCTTCGATACCTACCAGCGCCTCGCTCCGCGCACGCCCGATCCCGCGGCTGGCGTGCGCGTGGTCGACATCGACGAGGCCTCGCTCGCCCGCATCGGCCAATGGCCATGGCCGCGCGACCGGCTCGCCGAGCTCGTCGATCGCATCAGAAGCCGCGGCGCCAGGACCGTCTCCATCGACCTCGTGCTCGCCGAACCGGACCGCGTCTCGGCCGAGGCGCTCGCCAGAGCGTTCGCCGGTGAGCCCGCGCTCGCTCCGCTCCTCGACCGAGCCCGCACACTTCCCTCCAACGACGACAAGCTTGCCGTCGCCCTCTCCCGCTTGCCTGTCGTCCTCGGCGTCTCGGCCGAGACGCGTCAGAAGGGCGAGGCACCACCGCCGAAGGCGGCCTTTGCCGCTGCCGGCGACGCCATCGAGCGCGCGATCCCCCGCTTCGGCGGCTCCGCCGCGCCGCTCGCAATCCTCGCCGATCGAGCAGCCGGCCTCGGCGCCGTCAACTGGATCCCGTCGGGCGACCAGATCGTTCGCCGCGTGCCGTTGTTGCTCGACATTGCGGGCCGCCTTTATCCGTCGCTCTCGCTCGAGCAGCTCCGCCTCGCCGAGAAGACCTCGACATTTCTCGTGCGCTCCTCGGGCGCCAGCGGCATGACCGCCTTTGGCCAGAGCTCCGGCGTCGACAGCGTCGTTGTGGGAACGCGCCTGCTGCCGACCGAAGGCAACGGCGAGATGTGGCTGCACTTCGCGCCATTCCGGCCTGCTGGCTACATTCCGGCCCACGCCGTCCTCGACGGCACCGACCCCGAGGGAGCGTTGAAGGACGCCCACGTCGTCATCGGCACCAGCGCCACCGGCCTCCTCGACCTTCGCGCCACACCGCTCGACGCGTCCGTGCCCGGGATCGAGATCCATGCCCAGGCACTGGAGCAGATGCTCTCGGGCGACCATCTCGTCCGCCCTTCCTGGGCTACCGGCGCCGAGATCGCGTTTCTCGCTCTCTTAGGCGGTCTCACGGCCTGGCTCATCTCCGCCTTGGGGCCGCTCGCCGCCGCGGGTCTCGCCGCGGCTGCGACCGTCGCGTTCGCCCTCGCCTCGTGGCTCGCATATGGCGCTGGCTATCTCTTTGATCCCGTCTACCCGGGCATCGCCGTCGTGGCGGCCTATCTTCTCCTCTCTCTCGAGAAATACGTGCGCTCCGAAGCCGAGCGCTCGCGCATACGCATGGCCTTCAGCCACTACGTCGCCGCCCCCGTCGTCGAGGAGCTCGCGCTCCATCCAGAGAAGCTGAAGCTTGGCGGCGAGATGCGCGAGGTCACCGTGCTCTTCGCCGACGCGCGCGGCTTTTCAAAACTCTCGGAGGGCATGCCGGCCGAGGATCTCGTGACCCTCGTCAACGAGCTCTTTACGCCGCTGTCGGAGGTCATCCTCGATGCCCGTGGCACCATCGACAAATACATGGGCGACGCCGTGATGGCGTTCTGGAACGCGCCCCTGGACGACCCCGACCATGCCCGCTCGGCCTGCCGGGCCGCGCTCGGCATGATGGCCGCGCTCGGCGATTTGAACAGGGCCTGGCAGGCGGCCGCCGCCGCGCGAGGCGAGACACACGCACCCATTCGCATGGGCATCGGCCTCAACACGGGCAAGTGCAGCGTCGGCAACTTCGGCTCGTCGAAGCAGTTCAACTATTCGATCATGGGTGAGGCCGTGAACGTCGCCTCCCGGCTCCAGGAGCTGACCAAGACGATGGGCACGCCGGTGATCGTGGGCGAGGAGACGGCGCGGGCCGCAAGCGGATTCGCGTTCGTTGAGATCGGCACCATCACACCGCGTGGAAAGACCCGTCCCGAGCGCATCTTCGCGCTGGCCGGCGACGACGCGCTTAGAGGCAGCGAGGCGTTTCGCTCGTTCACGGCCGACCACGCTGCGTTGCTCGCAGCCCTCGCCGTCAAGGATCTCTCCACCGCCCGCGAGCGCCTCGCCGCCTGCCGGCGGCAAGGCGCCACCTTCGCCTCCGGGCTCCTCGAGCACTACGCAGCAGAGCTCGCGAGAAGCGCCTGACGGCCAGAGTATTGCTGCAGTCGGGTAGGCGTTGGTTCACCGCCGCCACCGTGCGTCGGACGATTCGCTCCGTCATCACGTGTACGGCAGACGCTCTGGACGTCGCACGGCGCTAGCGAGCAGGCCCCGCGCCTGCATTGCGGCACGCGAACGTGCCGGAGCAAGCGAGAGCAACAGCGGGCGCCGGCGCTCACCATATCTGCGCGGCGGACTATTCGGAGCCGCCCCGGCCCTTGCCGCCGTATTTCCCATAGTCCCCGCCTCGATTGGGCCGCGAGCCGCCACCGATGCGGATCGAACCCGCGCCGAGCACAATATCCATGCCGGTCTTGATGTTCTCTTCCGTATACTTCACCCGCCCGCCCTTCGGCTTCGCGGGCTTGCCCTCGGTCACCTTGGTTTTGCCGGGCTTGATCCGCACGCCCTTGCCCTGTCCCTTGTCGTCATCGTCGTCCTTAGGCTTGACCTTCGTCTCCTTGACCTTGCCGGCGGGCTTGGCATCGCGCTCCGGCGTCTCGGCCTTCCTAGGCTCGTCCTTCTTGCCGGGCTTTTTGGTCCGTCTCGGCTCGCCGTCGTCCTGGCCCCGCCGTGGCTCCTGCGCGGGCTCGTCGGTCAGCAGCGCGTCGCGCGTGAAGATGGGTGTGGGATCGAACGACGGCGGCGCCACGACGAACGGGAAGGCGGCGTCGAACGGTACGCCGTCCGCGTTCGGCAGGCCGGTCCACCGCACCGGCACACCGACATCGCCCGTGTCGGTGACCCGGATGAGCTTGCCGGGCTCGCTGTGATCGCGGCACGTGCCACGCGTGTTGCAGATCTTGATGCCACCCTCGTGCAGGAGGAGCCATGTCATGCCGCTGTCCTGCACATAGAGATCGAAGATGGTCCCGCGCACCGTGATCGCTGCCGACGGCGTCTTGATCACGTAGGTCGGCTTGGCCGCGATCCCGGTGATGAACCGGAACGAGCCCTTGACCAGGTTGACGACGATCGAGCCGCCGGCCTTGTCGGGATCGTAGACGAACTTGTCGAGCAGAAGCTTGGCGCCGGGGCCGAGCGCGAGCTTGGTCTTGTCGACGAACTCGAGCTCGCCGAGCGAATCCGACCCGACCCCGATCAGCTCCTGCTGGCGCACGCCGTCGCCGGCGGCGAGGTTGCGGTTCTCCTGCTCGTAGGCTGCCGTGACCAGGTTGACGACCCGCAGCGTGGCCCCGATCCGCTCACCCGGAGCCGCAAGCGCGGATGACGACAGACCGAGCGCCGAGAGACCAAGCGCCGAGAGACCGAGCGACGCGATGAGCAACGAGGCGGCGAGCCGGTACATGGCATAACTCCCGGAGTGGTCTGGCCGGGACCGACACCCGGCGCGCAGTGACTTCAAGCCTAGTGTCCCGACCGCGAGGTTCGCCACATTCTTCGGCACACTCGGATCGAACGTTGCGGTCGAAAAGCCGCTAGCAAGCCAATGATCTAGCGTCGCTCAGATCCCCAGGTCCGCCTATCAGCCGAGCCGCAGGAATGAAGCGGACTTCAGGAGCGCCACAGTAGCCTGCTTCCGGAAAGGTGGGAACCGCTATTCCAATAGCGAGCACGCAAAGTCAAAGTCCTGAAGCGACGACGTGATTGCGGGAGAAGCAAGAGACCCCGGCCACCGTTCAGCGCGGCCGGCCATGGGTCCTGGCAATGACAACGGCGCCTCGCTCGCCCGCCTTGGCCTTGTGGTCGGGCTCCACGTGAATAGAGACCTCCGCGCCTTCGATGGCCGTCTCGACCTCGTCCTCGATGCGGTCGCAGATCTGGTGCGCCTCGAGCACCGTCATCCCGCCCGGTACCACGAGATGGAACTCGATGAACGTCCTGGCTCCGGCATGCCGGGTGCGGATATCGTGCGCCTCGAGTGCTCCGCCGCCGGAGCTGCGGATCGCCGCCTGGATCTGCGCCTCGACCTCGGCTCCGGCTGACCGGTCCATGAGGCCGCTCATCGAGTCGATGGTGATGTTGTAGCCCGCGATCAGGATGTGCAGCGCGACCAGAACCGCCAGCAGAGGGTCGAGGACCGACCATCCGGTGACGGCGGCGAGCACAAGGCCGGCCACAACACCGACGGACGTCAAGACGTCGGTAAGAAGGTGCCAGCCGTCGGCGACCAGTGCCGGCGACCTCCAGGCTCTGCCGCGGCTGACGAGAAACCACGACCAGGCCCCGTTGAGTGCCGTCGCAAGGCCGTTCATGAGGAGACCGGCGGTCGCGTCCTCGAGGTGGCGCGGCCTGACGAACGCATCGTAGGCCTCCCGCATAATGAGCAGTGCCGCGACAACGATCAGCACGCCTTCTAGAACGGCCGAGAAATACTGCGCCTTGTCGTGGCCAAACTGATGAGTGCGATCGGCCGGCTGCTGGCTGATCCGGATGGCCACGAGCGCAGCGACCGCCGTCATGAGGTTGACGATGCTCTCGAGCGCATCCGAGTAGATCGCGGCGCTGCCCGTCCACAGGTACGACACGTACTTGAGCCCCATGACGGCGAGCGCGACAGCGATGCTGCCGGCTGCAACGCGAGTCGTACGATCGAGGCTGCCAAGCATGCGAGAGGACATCGTTCCCATCAGTTCCTGGGCAGGTGGTCTGCGGCTGACCTGCGGGCCGCATGGTCGCGAAGGCACCTGTTGCCAGAAACGGGCTGCGATCTCCAGTGGAAACCCCGGCAGCTGTGACGCAGGCTCCGGGGAGGCGGAACATTGCTCCATTTTGCTGCCTGACGACCCGCTTTTCCACATGCCCGGCGACTCCCCCGCCTCCCCCACGTCTGCCGAATCTGATGCATGGAGCCTAAGGGACACGCGCAATGCCCTGTCGCACCTTGAGGAGGCGGACGTCATGGCCAACTTCACGACTCACATCGCTGTCGGCACCATCGTGTCGGGCGCGCTTGCGACGTTGACGCTGGCCGCCGATGCTGTCGCGCCCGACAACCTCGTCGCCATCACCATGGCCGGCGTCCTCGGCTCAGTTCTGCCAGATATCGACCTCAAGGATTCGCGCCCCAGCCAAGCCATGTTCTCCGGTCTCGCGGTGTTCTTCTCATTCGCCGTATTGTTCGAGAACGCCGCCAAGTACTCCATCGCCGAGCTCTGGATCATGTGGCTCGGCACGCTGCTCTTCGTACGCTACGGGTTGCAGGCGGTATTCTACCGGCTCTCGATTCATCGTGGCGTCTGGCACTCGCTCCTCGCCGCGGCCTTCTCCGCTGCGGCCACCGCCGTGGTCTTCGCCTACGTTCTCGGCCGCCACGAAGGGGTGGCGTGGCTCGCCGCCGGGTTCATGTTCATCGGCTACATCGTCCATCTCGCACTCGACGAGATTTATTCCGTCGATGTCATGGACACGCGCATAAAGGCCTCGTTCGGCACGGCGCTGAAGCTGTTCGACACCCGCCACCTCGGCGCGTCCGCGGCCATGGCTGCGGCGACGGCGCTGGCGCTCTTCCTCACGCCGCCGACCAAGACGTTTGTCGACGGCATCTCCTCGCGAGATTTGTGGGCCGGCCTCAACCGCCGCATGCTGCCCGAGGACCGTTGGTTCGGCATCTTCGATCTGTCGAGCCGCACGGCGTCTACCGAGGTGGCACCGCCTCCCGTCGAGACGGGCTCGATTCCGGTCGCGCCGGCCGCTGCGCCCGACGCACCGTCGGCGCAGGCGCCGTAAGCTGGCCGTAATGACGGAAGGGAACGGCGTTCTCGGATGCTTGCCCGGCCGCTCTACGCCCGTTCGAGGCCGGCGAGATAGGTTCTGACCAGATCGTCGACCAGTGGACCGGCCGAATCGGCGGAAATGTTGGCGAGCTTGTCGGCCGTCGACAGCGACGTGATGCCGTGAACGCCTGCCCACAGCACCCGCGCCGCGCGCTTGCGGGCCGCTTCGTCATTCTCTTTCAGGATTGGACGAAGCACGGCCTCCACGCGGCCCATGAGGCCATCGAGCTTCTCCTGATACCACGCTGGCACCGCGCGACCGGCCGGCAGGTGATGTTCGAACAGAAGGTTCCAGAGTCTCGGATTGTCGTGGGTGAACTTGAGGTAGGCCCTCGCCAGTCTCACCAGCGTCTCGCGCGGATCGCTCGCGGGCTCGACCGCTGCAAGCGTCGCGTCGAGGCGGTCGAGCAGCCGTCCCTCGATCGTCAGAACGAGGTCGTCCAGGTTCTCGAACATGTTGTAGAGAGTGCCCGGCGAGTAGTCTATCCGACGTGCGATCTCGCGGGCCGACAGCCCGGCAAGACCGGATTCCTCTATCAGCGTCGTCGATGCTTCAAGGATAAGCTCACGCAACTCTTCGGCCGTGTGAACGGAACGGCGACCCATGGATTAGCTCTGTACGATCAGCGATTATGCCCTCGGCAACTGACGCTAAAACACTCAGAACCGCAACAATCGAAGTGTTGACACAGTTATCGCGAACTTGGATGAAAAGCCAGCAAAGATGGCCCAACAAGCGCCACGGGGCCGGCCCTCCGCAGAAGGCCCGCCCCGCGTTAGCATCAATCAGATCACTGTTCAGAAGCAGGTCGACAAGCAGTTGTCGTTGTCGAAGTCCACGCAGCTGTTGCGGGGCGCCAGGATCGCCTTGTCGGTCCAGGTTGCGGCCGGAACGATGTTGCCGACGAAGATCGGCTTATAGTCGAAGCTCGTCTCGACCACGATCACGCTGGCTCCTGCCGCCACCATACCGTTCGTGAGCGCATAAGCGGAGCACTTGGCCGGCTGCGCTGCCCCGTGCAGCGACGGCCGGTTCGGCGTCGACGCATAGACGAGCGTCTGCGTTGCGTTGCTCGGGTTAGCCTTCACCGGAATAACCTTGATCTTCAGCGTCGACGAGTCGAACGGCGACATCACGTGCGAGACGATGTCGTAGATTGCGTTGAGATCCGCCGCCGTCATCTTCTTCTCGCGGGCCACCAGATCGGCGACCATCGAGGTCACTTGACCAAAGCGCCGGTCCATGGCGAGGGCACGGCTGACCTCGATCGTTCCGATCAGCATGATCATCATGACGGGCGCGATGTAGCCGAACTCGACCGCTGCCACGCCGCGGACGTCGCGCGCCAAACGCCCGATGAAAGAGAGTGCGCGGGAAGTGTATGTCATGGTTGCTCTCGTGCTAGCCGGTTCGGGTTCTTGGAGTTCGCGTTCGGGATCGGTGTCCGCTCGTCACTGGTAGGGCTCTGTGCGGAACGTCGAGACGGCCTGGATCAGCGCCGACCCGTTTGAGAGATCGCCCATCAGCAGGAAGGGCAGCTTCTGAGCCAAGTCCCATTCGTAGCAGGCCGTGACGAGCACCACGACGCCCGCCTCGCCCGACGAAGCCTTGAGCGCATCCGTTCCCGCACCGCTGGCCTGCGCGAGCTGGCCGTTGTTGACGCAGCTCTTGGGCACGATGTTCGCCCAGTTGCTGCCAGACTGAATGTGAATCTGCAGCTTGTTATCGCACTTGATGTAGCCCGTGGTTGCATCACAGACCATCTGCTTGAAGTCCTGCAGCGTCTTGCCTTCGCTCTGGGCCTGACCCGTGCGGATCTTGCGCGCCGCCGTCTCTACCGCATGCTCGAGCGACGTATTGGTGAAGTAATGCAGGCCGAGGCCGAGAATGCCGAACGCGAACAGGAAGAAGGGTAGCGCGATGACGGCAAACTCGATGGCCGTCGCTCCGCTCGTGTCGCGCCCCCACCGCTTGATGAGGCTCTTATGCGCCGGACCCTCGGCAGAAGAGCGATTGAGATTGACGTCCTGCATGATCGAGATCCTCGCTTAGGTCGGCGGATTGCAGGCGAGGCTAGATCCGCCGCATTTAATGATCTGTTTAGTTGGTCGGAAATGGCGAGAGGTGGTTATCATCGAGTTTAGGATGGCCCCGTTTCGGTGCGGTTCCAGCCTGCTCGATAGATCTCGCGTACGAGCCGCCAAAGTGGTGGCATCGTCGCCGGCCACTCCCCGCTCGCACGGAACGAGGATGCCGCGACGGCACGACTGCATCGTCGGTCTGCGCGCGAAAGCGCGCGGAGAATAGCCTGCGGCCGCGTCCCTACAAGATCCTCTTCGGCGTCTCTGCGATCATGACAAACGTCCGATGATCGATCGTCTCCTTTCCGGAGACGATCGCATGGGTGCGCCTCGTGAGCCCCCCTGCATTGTCCAGAACCTCGAGCGGCCCTTCACGTAGTCCGGTACGCAAGATGAAGAGGCGCTCGCTGCCGAGGGCGAGCGCAAGATAGGAAAAATCGAGCACGGACATGTTATGGCGGGGGCAAAGATCTCGCCGGCGATCTCGCCGCCCTCATGGTTGACAATGGCACCTCGGTGCCGGGGGCGATCACGGGCGGACCCGGCCGGCGAGGCCATATGCAGCGCCTCGTCGGCCATGGCGCCTGCGTCCCGTCAACGGCCGCTCACCCCTCCCCCTGGTGCAGCGGCGATCCTGCGACGCCATCTCGTGGCTCGGACAGCCCCGCTCACTCGAGCGCGAGGATGAAACTCCTGACCACGGGGTAGACCTCGCGCTGCCAGCGCTTCCCGTTGAATACGCCATAGTGACCGGCGTTCGCCTGCAGGTGATGGCGCTTGAGGTGCGGTCTCAACGACGAGCAGAGATCGTGTGCCGCCGCCGTCTGCCCCATGCCACAGATGTCGTCGCGCCCGCCCTCGACGGTCAAGAGCGCCGTGCGCCGGATCTTGCCGGGATCGATCTTGCGCCCGCGGTAGGTGAAGCTGCCCGACGCCAGTTCCGCCTTCTGAAACACCCGGTCGATGGTCTCGATATAGAATTCCTCGGTGAGGTCGAGCACGGCGAAGTACTCGTCGTAGAACTCCTTGATCTTCGCCGCCTCGTCTGTCCGGTTCGCGGCGAGATGCTCGTAGAGGTGCTGGTGCGCCGTGCGGTGCCGCTCGATGTTCATGCCCATGAAGGCGGCGAGCTGCACGAAGCCGGGATAGACGCGCCGGCCACGTCCCTCGTAGCGGGCCGGCACGGTCGAGATGACCGACGACTGGAACCATTCGAGCGACTTCTTGATCGCAAGCTCGTTGACGGTGGTCGGGCTCTCGCGCGGATCGACCGGCCCTGCCATCAGCGTCATCGAGCGCGGCGTGGCGGGATCGTTCTCCTCCGACATGACCGCCACCGCAGCGAGCGTCTGCACGCACGGCTGGCATACCGCGAGCACGTGACCGTGCGGACCGATCTCCTCTAGGAAGCGGATGATGTACCCGATGTAGTCGTCGACACCGAACCGGCCGCTCGCCTGAGGCACGTCGCGGGCGTTGGCCCAGTCGGTGATGTAGACGTCGTGGTCCTCGAGCAGCGTCTCGACCGTGCCCTTGAGCAGCGTCGAGAAATGTCCCGAGAGCGGCGCCACCACCAAGACCTTCGGCTGCGCCTGGTCGAGGTCCTTCTTGAAATGGAGCAGATTGCCGAACGGCAGTGACAGGGCGACCCGCTCCTCGACCGGCACGTCGCGATTGCCGATCCGCACAGGCTTGATGTCGAACCCGGGTCGCGTGTGCGTCAGCCGGTAGCGGGAGAGAAGCTCCATGAGCGCGGCGAGCTGGCGTGCCATCGGCAGCCGCTCGCCGAGCGGGCCATCGAGCAGCGCCAGCCGGGAGCCCGCCGCGAAGGCGCGGAACGGCCCCAGAAAATCGTCGTGCATCAGGTAGGCTTGATAGAGCATGCCGGTCGGTCGCCCCGGAGAGGATTGCTGCGCTGCAAAAGATGGGTTAGTCTATGTTGCACCGCAGAAAAGTAAAGCGGTCCCGCTGCTTGTCCCCGCCCCGAAGTGCCATGCCCAGTCCGACACTCACCATCTCCTCCAAGAACTATTCGTCCTGGTCGCTGCGCGCCTGGCTGCTCGCCCGCATGGCCGGCATCGACTTCGACGTGGTCGAGGTGCCGAAGGATTGCCCCGACAACCGCCGCGAGCTGCTCCTCCTGTCGCCCTCGGTTCTGGTCCCCCGCCTCACCCACCGCGACGTGACGGTATGGGACACGCTCGCCATCGCCGAGTACCTGAACGAGATCGCGCCCGAGGCGCACCTCCTGCCCACGGGCCTCGCCACCCGTGCGCATTGCCGCGCCGTCTCCGGCGAGATGCATTCTGGCTTCTACAATCTGCGCTCGGCACTGCCGATGAACCTCAAGGCGCGCCACGCCGCGTTCAAAATCTTCTCCGGCGCCCGCCCTGACATCGAGCGCATCAAGGCCATCTGGACGGAGTGCCTCGCCCGCTACGGCGGCCCCTGGCTGTTCGGATCGAGCCCCACCGTCGCCGACGCCATGTACGCCCCCGTCTGCTCGCGCTTCATGACGTACGCGGTGGCAATCGACGGTCCGCTCGCAGCCTACCGCGACCATATCCTCGCCTGGCCATTGATGCAGGAATGGACGGCCGATGCCCTCGCCGAGCCGGACGAGGTCATCGAGCTCGAGGTCGAGTTCTGATTCTCCGTCTCGTGCCGCCGATCATGAGCCTTGACATATGATCGACGGTATCTGCGCAGGGTTGGTGGGGCGGTTGCGCGCAAACAACAGCTGCAGAGGCGCGCCAACGACGGAACGCAAGCGCCAGGACTTGGGCGCGCCCGTGCAAGACGGCATCGTCTCGGCGCGCGAGCGGATACGCGTCCGCGCGGCCTACGAGACCGAGATCCGGATTAAGCGAGCGTCCGGTGTGGTGATTCTGAAGGCCGCTTCATTCTCGCGGCTGGGGTCTTAAGCGAACTTCCAAACCTGAGCCGCACGAGATCAAAGGCCTGCAAGTGTCCTTTCGACCGCGACGCTCGTTCAGAGCGTGCCGCAGACTGTGCCGAACGTCGCGGCCGGGACACTTGCCTATCCCCGTTTTGGGTTCTGGCCTCGGCCGGATCGGCGTTTGCCCGTCATGTCACTCCTCCGACCGCAACAGCCCGGTGAAGCCGGTGACCACGAGCGAGGTCAGAACGAGGCCGATCAGCGTCTCGATCACCATGAGCACGTAGAGCACGCCGCCGAGAGTAAGCGTCAGCGTCCGCGGCTGGCCGCCCGGCCGGTCTCCGAGGCCCAGCGCCTCCGCAGCCCCGCCGCTCAGCCAATCGGGAATCGCCAGCGTCACCAGTGGCCGCCACGAGATGTTCGGTCGCCAGTGGTCCTCGTAGCCGAACGGAACGAAGGGCACGAACACGTCGAAGGAGTAGGCGAGCGCGTTGAACGGGGGATAGGCACCGTCGAGCTTGGCCGGCGTGTACGCGTCCCGGTTGGTGATCGCGAACACCGACTCGTCGAAGCAACCCGTCGTCTCGCAGCGCGACGCGGCGAGACTCCAGACGCCGGCGAACAGAAGCACGAGCACGCTCATCCACGCCACTGTCCGCCACGGGTTGTAGCCGTAGAGCGCGAAGAGATCGAGGATGCGGCTCTGCCACCGCTGCCCGGTCGACATTGACCGGCTGCGCCGTTCGCGCCGTAGCCGCGCGATGGTGACGGCACGCGCGTCGTCGAGATGGCCCTGCGCCGAAAGGCGCTGCGCGAGCTCCACCCATATCTGCGGCTTGAAGTGGCTCGATAGATCCTCCTCGCGCTGGCTCTCGAGCCAGACCACGCGCCGCGCCCCCGCCTGCCCCGAGTGCTCGAGCCCCAGGCGCTCGACGCCTGCGGGGTTCGTCAGGTGCTCGCACGTGAAGCCGTCGAGCACGAGATGATCGATGTCGCGCAGGTCCGGGCTGCGCCCGCGGAACGGAGGCGGCGGCGGCCACGCGGCCGCATAGTCGAGGAAGGCTCCGGCGTGCGCCCGTGACAGGTCGACGATGCCGCGCGGCCGCTCGTCCGCCTTCGACGGCATGGTGAGCCGGTCGATGCGTGCATCGACGAAGCTGAGCGCCGTCTCGTTCCAGGCGCTGGCGCCGGACGCCGGCGCCTTGTTGCCGTCACCGGCACCGTCGGCGGCTGAGGCCATCGGCGACGGGGCCGGTGCCGCGCCCGCCAGCGCTACGCTCACGATCTTGCTGCCTGAAAGATCGACCATCCCGCCGATGATGCTCTGGTCGAACACGAGCGCACCCGTGGTACCGAGCCCATCGAGCTCCACGTCACGCTGGAAGCGCGAGCCGCTGGCGAGAAGTGCCGCCCCTTGCTCCACTTTGAGCGATGCGCCGCGAAGCCTGAGCTGGTTGCCCACCTCGCACGCCGGAAGCCGCACGAGGCCGGCGATGGTCGCCCGCGACAGAAAGCACCCGCCACGGATGCGCGAGCCGTCGGCGCGGATGGCGAGGTCGTGTCCCAGAATGCGTGCTTCCGTAAGCCTCAGTTGCCCGTTGATCTCGGCCCCGGGAAAGGCAAGGTGGCCCGTGATACGCGCGCGGCTGAGATCCCAGTTGCCGCCGATCCGGATCACGTCGGCCGCGATCGCCGAGGCTCCGCTCCAGACCTCGATGCCGTCGGCACGGAACATCTTGCCGATCTCCGCGCCCTCGAGCGTGATCGCGCCCGCAATCCTGGCGCCCGACAGGTTGATGCCCTGGGTCACGACGAGTCCGGACGCCATCAGCGCCTCGGGCGTAGCCGCAATGACGGCACCCTCGCCGGACACGTGGCCGCCGACGCGCGCGCCCGCGAGCCGCACCGCGCCTGAGATGGCCGCGCGGTCGATCAGCACGTCGCCGTCGATGCGTCCGCTCTCCGCATTGAGCGCGATTCCTTCGCACTGGATCTTCGCCCCTTCGAGATAGAGGCCGGACCCGAGCACCGCACGCGGCACCGCCACCTGTCCCTTGACCTCGGCCCGGCGAAGCAGCAGCGGCCCCGTCAGTCTGAGCCCTGCCGCGAGTAGCGCCTGCTTGCCGTCGCCGATGGTGGTGCCTTCGATACCGAGCGCGCCGCCGATGTCGCCGCCCCTGACCTGCACCGCGCCGCGCACCAGCCCGCCGCCGAGAAAGAGCCCGTTCTCGATCTCCACCCGGTCGGCGACGATGGCCCCGTCCACGGTCGAGGAATGGATTCCGAGCCGCTTCAGCTTGGCGTCGCGGATGAGGATCGCGCCGCGGTCGCCGCCGCCCTGAAACCGCGAGTGCCAGACGAGAAACGGCTTGGCGAGCGTGCAGCCTTCGAGATCGAGCCCGCCGTCTATGATCGCGCGCTGCAGCCTGAGGCCTGCCGGAGGTAGTGCCCAGCCGGGGCGCGTCTCGAGCAGGAGGTCACGCAGAACCTGAGCGCGCACGACGTTGCGCTTCATGTCCACGGGCTCTCCGCGCGCGACTGCAGCGACGAGAAACCGTTCCGCCTCGTTGAGATCGTCCAAGGCTGTCGGTGCTGGCATCGATGTGGGCTCCGAACGCTACACTGCTCTTCTTCACGCACCGATGACCCACCCGCGAGCGGGACGTTAGCGTCCCGCCTCCCGAGCGTCGAGACCGCCTCGACGCAGAAAGGTACGATTTTCGAAGACTGGGAAGACTCGGCAACAGCCGTCTCGGTTAACTGTCACGGCCGGCGCCGCCGTGCGAGGCGCTCGCGGGCAGGTACAAAAGGAATTGGCGGCGGACGCACTTCAGCGATGCGGCACGCGAGACGGTGCAGCGTGTCGGACGCCTATTGCACCCTGCGCTTGATGCTCCGAGATCGCAGATCCGGCTGGACCGGCCGCAGTGCAGCAGCAAGGCGGGCCATGTCCGCCGGCAACTCGGAAGAGAACGCGAGGTGCCGTCCGCTTTTCGGATGGTCGAAGCCGAGACGGCTCGCGTGCAAGGCCTGCCGACCGAGATCGGCGAGCGACGCCTTCGCCTCCGGGCCGAGCCGGTTTGCGCTGGTCTTGAAACCCGCGCCATAGACCCCGTCCCCCATGACCGGGTGGCCGATATGCGCCATGTGTACGCGGATCTGGTGCGTGCGCCCCGTCTCGAGATCGAGCTTGACGAGCGAGCACAGCGGACGCCCCTCGGCGTCGGAAAAAGTCTCGAGCACCTCGTAGTGCGTGACCGCGTGCCGCCCGGCCGCCCCCTTCACGACAGCAATCTTGGTCCGGTTGGTCTCGCTCCGCGCGAGCCGCGCCTCGACGCGGCCCGTCCGTCGCTCGGGAACGCCCCAGACGAGGGCCAGGTACGAGCGTTCGAGCCGCCCGTCCGCCCCGTGCGCCTCGAACTGCGCCGCGAGTGCCTGGTGCGCGAGATCGGTCTTGGCAACGACAATGAGGCCCGACGTATCCTTGTCGAGCCGATGCACGATCCCCGGCCGCCTCACGCCGCCGATGCCGGAGAGGCTGTCGCCACAGTGTGCGAGCAGTGCGTTGACAAGCGTCCCCGTCGCATGCCCGGCCGCTGGATGCACGACGAGCCCCGCGGGCTTGTCGATCACGATGACCTGGTCGTCCTCGTAGACGACCTTGAGCGGGATCGCCTCGGCCACGGGCTCCGCTGGCGCGGGCTCAGGCAACGCGACCGAGTACGTCTCCCCTGCCCTCACCTTCAGGCTCGCGTCCGTGACCGGGTTGCCGTCCCGCGTCACGTGCCCCTCGGCGATCAGCCCCTGGAGGCGCACACGCGACAGCGCAGTGATGCTCCCGGCAAGGAACCGGTCGAGCCTCGCGCCGGCCTGATCCGGCTCGACGCGAATAGCGGAGGCGGTCACCGTACGCGGCTCGCCGGCGTCCTCGTCGATGTCGATCTCGTCGCTTGCCGCCATCTTTGGATTGCTCGCTCCGTCACGCGCCCGCATGGCCCGCGCAGACCTTTAGCTGATCCCGAACAGAACGAAAGTCGCGATTTTGGAATGTGCTCAACAAGCTTTTCGCGGCACGCCGCATCCTCGGGGGGTCGTCCTCCTGCTGGCCCTGCTGTCGGCGTTGGGTCGACCATCGGCGGCCGCAGCCTCGCACGCCCGCATGCGCTGCTGTGCCGTCCCCGGCCGCCGGATGGTGGCCAGCGACTGCGCTTCGATCATGTCGGCCTCCCCGTACAGCCCCTCCCGGATCGCCGTGCCGCAACCGATGAATTGATGCCCCGGCTCGGTGGGATCGGAAGCGACGGGCCGAACGAGCGGCCGGTGCCGGCCACGCCGAAGCGGTCGTGTTCCGCCGGAGACAGCTTGCACCCGTCCCAGATGTCAAAAGCCAGCGATGTCCGCACCTCGCTCGTCGAGGCCGAGCCGGGCAAGAACCCACGGACGCGAGGAGAGATCAGGATGACCATCGCCAATGTCACCGTCCTGGGCACCGGCGTGCTCGGCATCCAAATTGCGTTCCAGACCGCCTTCAAGGGCATTCCCGTCGTCGCCTACGACATCGGCCCGGAGGCTATCAGCCGCGCCAAGGCCTCCATCGACAGGCTAGCCGCGCGCTACCACGAAGCCGTGGCAGGCGCCGACGCCGCATCCATCGCAGCGGCCCGCGCACGGCTCACCTTCACGACGGACTTGAAGGCCGCAGCAGCCAAAGCCGATCTCGTCATCGAGGCCATACCTGAGCGCCTCGACTTGAAGCGCCGCGTCTTCGCCGACCTGAACCGGGTTGCGCCGGCCAAGACCATTTTCGCCACCAACTCCTCGACCCTGCTCCCGCGCTCCATTGCGGACGCGACCGGCCGCCCCGACCGCTTTCTCGCCCTTCACTTCGCCAACGAGATCTGGACCCACAACATCGCCGAGGTGATGGGCCACGCCGGCACCTCGCCGAGGACGCTCAAGGAGGTCGTGACCTTCGCCCGCGCCATTGGCATGGAGCCCATCGAGATCCAGAAGGAGAAGTCGGGCTACGTCTTGAATTCGCTGCTCATGCCGCTCCTCGCGGCAGCTGCCGAGCTCTACGTCGACGGCATCGCCGATCCCGCCGCCGTCGACCGCACGTGGCGCATCGCGACCGGTGCCCCGGCCGGTCCATTCGAGGTCTACGACGCCATCGGTCTCGAGACCGCCTACAACATCGCTCTCATGGCCGGCCCCCGGCAGCAGAGGTTCGCGCGCATCCTCAAGGAGAATTTCATCGACAAGGGCCACCTCGGCATGGCGACTGGCAAGGGTTTCTACGAGTATCCGGTTGCGCCGGCAGCAGCGCCGCAGTCCTCAGACGTCACGCCCGATGATAGGGATGCCCGGCAAGGATCGTCGTCGCCCGGTAGAGCTGCTCGGCGATCACCACCCTTGCCAGCCCGTGCGGCAACGTCATCGCCCCGAGCGACAGCCTGAGGGTTGCCCGCTCGATCACCGCGGCCCCATGCCCGTCGGGCCCGCCGATCATGACGGCAAGCGACTTCGCCCCGCCGTCGCGCCACTCGCGGATCGAGGTGGCGAACGCCACGCTCGCGAGCGCCTTTCCCTTTTCGTCGAGCGCGATGCGTATGTCGGCACCCGACACTGCCCTCAGCAGCCGCTCGGCCTCGTCTGCCTTGCGGAGCTCCGCGGTTGCCGCCCGCGACTCGGAAAGCTCCACGAGCGTCACCGGCCCTAGTCCCAGCGCCCGCCCGGCCGCGTCGAAGCGGCCGGCATAGCGCTCGTAGAGCCCGCGCTCGGCGTCGTCCTTCAATCGTCCGACGGCCGCGATGACGACGCGCATGAGGCGGTCGATCGCTCAGTGCGAGGCGTCGGCGGGACGCTCTCCCGACCAGATCTTCTCGAGGTTGTAGAACTCGCGCACCTCGGGCCGGAAGATGTGGACGATGATGTCCCCGGCATCGACCAGGACCCAGTCGCAGGCTTCGGTACCCTCGACGCGCACGGTCTCGAGTCCCTTGTCTTTGAGCTTCTTGCGGATCTGGTCGGCGATGGCGCCTACGTGGCGGTCGGTGCGGCCCGTGGCGATCACCATGTGATCGGCAATCGACGACTTGCCCTTGATGTCGAGATGGACGATGTTCTCGGCCTTGGCCTCGTCCAGCCAGTGGAGCACGTCGGCGAGCGTGGAGCGCGAGCTCGTGTCTTGGGACAAAAGCTCGGCGGGAGGCGCACCCTTCCGGGCGCCCTCAGCGGCGGTTTGCATCGTTTCGTGGTTGTCCTTTCCTCATTGCCCCCTGTTGGGCTGCCGGGGCCGGTGACTGGTCGTCCCGGTTCCCACCTTCAAATGGAGTTGCACCTCCATTTTGGGAAGCAGTCTAGCGCCGGCGCACCCCTGCGGCAAGCTGTGCAAGTCGAGAGGCCCCGGGATCGTCGTCAGGTCCTTTATCCTCGAGATGGCTGCGTCTCGGCTCCCGCGATCCGGCGTAGCGCGGTCGAGGACTGGCCCGAAAGGCGCGTCGTCAGCAGCACCCAGGCGGGCGGGCGCATGAAGGCCAGCCTGGACGCTGCGCGCTCGTCGACCCGCTGCCCGGCAAACCGCCGGGCTGCCTTGGAACATATTGATTTCAATCGCCATTGCGGACGATCGACGACCGCGATCGGGACCGTGTTCGCGATCTCGTCCCATGCCCGCCAGCGGTCGAACGTGGCGAGGCTGTCGCCTCCCATGACCCACACGAACCGCACCGCGGGATGGCGCCGTCTGAGAAACCCGATGGTCGCCGCCGTGTAGGGGCCGCCGAGCGCCGCCTCGAAGCCCGTCACCTTGATCTTCGGGTTGCGCTTGAGCCGCCGTGCGGCCGCCATCCGCTCGCCGAGGGGCGGCAGCCCGCCGTGCGGCTTCAGCGGATTGCCGGGTGACACAATCCACCACAACTGGGCGAGCGCGAGCCGCTTCAGCGCCGTCTCTGCGACTGCGAGATGCCCCTCGTGCGGCGGGTTGAACGAGCCGCCCATGAGCCCGATAGCCATGCCTGGAAGCGCGAGCGGCGTCTTCGCCCGCACCGAGCCGAACGATGTCATGAGCGAGCGCACGGGCTCTCCAGGTTTCGCCTGTTGCGAGCGCGCCCGACCCTCCGCGGCGCGCTCGCAACCGTTGCCGTCAAGGCCCCTCCCAGGCACTCGCCACTGGAAGCATACGCGCCAAGCCTCACGTCAAGGGCCATGAGCAGTCAAGAAGACACCGGCCCTCCATCCGGCGTCAACCATCGCGCGGATGCATGGCAGACCGCACCTTTCACATCAGCAATGGATAAAGCGTCTCCGAGACGGATCAAAGCCCCCGTCCACAGTCGCACCATTCTTCAATTCGCGCCGAGCAACGGGTCACAATGGCAGACACAGCCAAGCGCCAAAGCAGGTTTTGGGTGTCGTCACCTTGCACGCCATCTGCGAGGCGCGACACGTCGTTGTGCCTGAGCCGTCTTCGCACTTCAGGCTGACAGGGCCATTGCCCTCGCGGCCCTGCCCGTAGATTATGTTCTTGAGACCGTTCGTCGCAAAAAGCGCGGCAATATCATGGGTCACAGCTTCGCCGACCGATCCGACTTTGACGCAGTCTGCCTGAGCGGACGCCGACAGCGTGCAGATCGCCACCGTGGCAACTAAGCCGAGTTTCAAAGAACGCATTTGCCCCTCCGAAAATTGATCGCGCCTAGTCTGGAAACTAGTTGAGCGCGTGGCCCCCGACAACAGAACTGACCTGCTGCAAGGGAGTGCATTCCTCAACGAGACGGAGAGCGTGCCGCATTTGCCACGCATCTGGCCGACCGCGGTTCCCGGATCGACCCACGCAGGATAGAGACCTCATGATACGCGACGCGACCAATTCCGGTCAGGATCATTCGTGTTTCCACGCCGCGCCACCAAGTCCGCTGCGCTCGTGAACCGGACCCTGACAGTGCGCCCGGGAGCCCGCCTCGGGGGCAACGACGGTATTGGCCGACGCCTGCCGCAGCGAGCCGGGTGCAGCGCGCCGAGTGCCGCAAGCCGACCCGCGCGGCTCCCCCCACAAAACAAAGACGGCAGTGGCTCGAGGCCACTACCGTCGCATGTATCGCCACACGCGTGGCGCAAGCGCCTCGCTCCTCAGCGCAGGCTGCCCTTCACCTTGTACTCGTCCATCAGCCGCGAAAGGTCGGCATACTCGGCGCACGACGTGCCGCAGCGGCGCTCGATCTCGCCGAGCTGGGCTGCCGCCTTCTCGGGCTGGCCGATGGTCAGGAACGCCTCGCCGAGATAGGCGCGCGCCACCGAGTACTGCGGGTTCATGGCGAGCGCCTTGTCGTAGTAGGGTAGCGCCGCATCCACGTCGCCGAGCTTGCGCGTCGCGAATCCGATGTAGGTCAGGACCTTCTCGTCCTTGACCTCGGCCTGCGTCAGATACTTCAGCGCCTCCTCGTAGCGCCCGGTCTTGGCCAGCCAGTAGCCGGCGTAAAACAGCTCCTGGTCAGGCATGCCGGCCTGCACCTGTCCCGCGCAGGCGAGCCACGCCGCCGTGTCCTTGGGATACTGGTCGCACTTGGCGCTCGCCGGTCCGACGTCCTTGGACATGCGGACCTCGGCTGACGCCGGCAATGAGAAGAAGGCCGCCGCGAGCGCGAGAGCCGCAGCCGTACCGGAGCGTGTCATGGGCATTCTTTTCCCTTCCCGTTTCGTGCCGCCAGTCATAAGGCGATCCTCGTCCACCAACAAGCGGGACCGGTTCGAAAACTCGCTGGTCTGCCAGATTTCCCGCTCCCCCTGGGGAGAGGCCCGGCGTGAGGAGCCTGCCGCTCGCGGACCGCGCCCGTCACCCCGGCCGGCGTCCGGCCTCGAAGCCCTGAATGCGCCGCGCCAGCTGCGGATAGCCGTCGCAGGCCGTGCCGCAACGCGCCGCGATCTCGGCGAGTTGGCCCTTGGCGGCCGCGAGATCTCCCTTCGAGAGAAACGCCTCGCCGAGATAGCTGCGAGCCAGGCTGTACCCCGGGTCGGCGGCGAGCGCCCTCAGGTAGTACGGCATCGCGCCATCGACATCGCCGAGCTTGCGCGTCGCGAACCCGGTCGCAGTGAGGATACGCTTGTCGTTCCCGTCGTGCGCCGCCGCGAGGATATCGAGCGCCTCCTGGTACTGACCGTCCCGGGCGAGCCAGTAAGCGGCGTTGTAGATCTCGTCGTCGCTCATCTCCGAGTAGCTCTTCCGGCACTGAGGCTTGCTCTTGTTCTCGGGTTTGGAGCAATCGATCTTCGGCCGAGGCGGTCCGTCGAAGTCTGCCGCAGACGGGCTCGCACCGGCAGCGAGCGCGAGCGCCACCGCCACCGCAAGGCCCGTGGCCCGCACGCGAGCCTCGCGCACATGTTCTGACCGATGCCTACCGGCCTCGGCCGGCGGGCTAGGTGAGGCGTCCGCACGCGGGCATGAGCCGTCCCGGCGCGACGGCGCATGCGACCAAGAATGGGTCCGTCGGCCCGGCGGTACGAGTGTTTTGGAGAGCCTGTCCATGTCGCCTCCTGATCCGTTGAGCCAGCCTGTTGACCGCGTTTAGGCGCATCGAGCGCGGCACTCTGTCCGTCCTCGTGAGGGTGCGGCGAGCCTACATGGATCAAAACCCGTTGATAAGCGTCGATCTCGGATTGCCATCGGCCGGCGCGTGGCGGGAAGTCAAAGGGCTGCCATCTTTCCCGGCGACGATCACCATTCACATCGTAAACATGTCCTCGTGTGCGCCCTGTAGCCCCTGCTGGGCCGAGTGCGGGCTGCGCGCGGAAGAGCCACGAAAACGGAGCAACGAGCCTTGGGCTTCTGGCGCAAGAAAGAGGACGGCTTCGACTGGCAGGAGTACGTGCGCACGACCATACTCCTGCGCCGCCAGGACCGCCGCAACAAGATCGAGGAGATGCGCGCGGCCGCCCTCGACAGCGTGAAAGAGGGAGGCCGCAAGAGTGTCGACGCGGCAGCCGCGGGCCTCGGCGCCGTCGGCGAGAAGGTCGCCCCTGCCATTCGATCCGGGCGTGCCGCCGCCGCCGAAAGGCTGAGAAGCGCAGCAGCGGGCACGGCCTCATTGCTCAGGAGGGCGGCTGGCCTCGTCGCCGCAGGAGTTGCCGGCCTCCTCGCCGGGCTCGGCCGGATGATGCCGCAGGGCGGCCGTCCTCGCCTGGCCGTCGAGCCGTTGGGCCGTGCCTTCGACCACTACCGGCTCCGGCCCGTTCTGGTGCTCGCCGGCGGAACCGCGGCGCTCGTCGCCGCCGTACGATGGGCGCGGTTCGGAGCTGATACCGATGCCGTTCTGGCTGCCGCGGTCGCTGCCGTTGCAGGCCTCGTGCTTCTGCTCGGCAGGGACACGGACGAAGGCGCTGACAGAGCGGCTTCCCCCGGCGCCGCCGTCCACGCCTGGCTCGAAGGCATTGGCGAGCGCGCCGTGCTCGTTCCTGGCCTCGACCGGCTCGATCACGTCCCCGCCGCACTCACCCTGATTGCCGTCGTGGCCGCGAGCGGCCTCCTGGTCTGGAACCTCTCGGGCGCCACGACACCCGGCTCCGCGCCCGCGCCGGCCTCTGTCGCCCGCTCTGCGGCACCGTCGTCCCCTTCGGTCGTCGAGGGCAAGGCCATAGCCCTGGCTGGCGACCGTCTGCGCGTCGGCGGCCGGGTGATCCGGCTGGAAGGCATCGAGGCCCCCGACGCCGACCAGGACTGTGCCCAGTCCGACGGCAAAAGCTGGCATTGTGGCGCGACCGCCCGCGCCGCGCTCGATCGGCTGGTGCGCAGCCGCGTCGTCGCCTGCACGATCTCGGCCGGCGCGACGGACGGCGCCGAGCCCGGTACCTGCACCATTGCCGGTGCCGACATCGCTGCCGACCTCGTGCGCCAGGGCCACGTTTTCGCCGAAGCCGGACTTTTTGCCAGCTACGCCGGCGAGGAGCATTCGGCGCGCTCGTCCAAGGCCGGAGTCTGGACCACCGGCTCGGCCGAGCGGCCCGCCGAATGGCGCCAGCGCCGCTGGGAGGAGGCTAGGAAGGAGGCTCCGAACGGTTGCCCGATCAAGGCCCGCATCCGCTCCGGCAGCCGCACGTACATGCTGCCCTGGTCGCCTGACTATGACCGTGCCAAGGTCCGCGAGAGTCGCGGCGACCGCTGGTTCTGCTCCGAGGAGGAGGCTAAGACCGCCGGCTGGATATACGCAGACCGCCTTTGAGCTGGACCGGTGAGCTTGGAGCGGCCGCCTCGAGCCCGCCGAAGACAAGGAAAAAGCCCGCGGCCGGGGGATGGGGCCGCGGGCTCGAAATATCGGGGCGCCTTGGGGGGGGATGGTGGGACGGCGCCGCGACAGCAACAGATAATGCGCGCCGCCCTTTCTCTTGGCAAGGAGATCGGCCGGTACTTTTCATGATTTCGTAAAAAGTTCCGATATTGCGAGCCCCGGATTTCTGCTGTCGCGTTTAGCGCTTCGAAACCATGTCGGCCCACCCGGCACCAATTCAGCTATTTCCATCGTGCCTGCAGTGCAGAGATGTGCAGCGCGGTATCGGCCGGCGCCACGTACCCGTTGTCGACCCCGCCGTAGGACACGTCGGCGATGACGCCAGCGAGTCCGCTCATCTTGCCTCCCCGCCAATGCAGGTCGTTGCGCTCGATCTTGAGCGTACCGTCGATCCACAGCCGCGCCACACCGTCCGACTTGTCCGGCGAGTTGAGAACGACCTCCTGCTCGATCGAGACCCAGCGCCCACGCGGCAGGCGGAAGGCGGAAGGCCCGATCGGCACCGATCGCGCCGAGTCCGAGATAGGGATCTGCACGTCGATCTCGCCGCCGGCAGAAGCTCCTTGCTGGGACGACGCATTCGGAAGCTCGGCATCGATCTGGCCCATACCGTCCGAGTTCCACATGAGGCGTGTAGCGAAGCCGCGGGTGTGACCGCCCACATCTGGATCGGCGCCGCCGAAGAGGCCCGGCAGCACGCCCGCGCCGCCGAAGTCGAACGCCGACGGCAGGAACACCGAATAGCTGAGACACGCGGCCGTCGCGCCTGCCATCCCGCTCGGCTTCCAAAGGAAGCTGATGCCGCCCGGCTTGGCATCCTTTGCATGCACCGAGCCCGAGCCCTTCTCGAGGCGTACTTTGAGCGCCGCGGCCGAGGGTGCGCCGTCGACAAGCTCGACACTGGCGTTCTCGAGCACGCCGCTGCTGCCGAGCCCGGCCCTCGTCTCGAGTTCGATCGGCGTCATCGGCTTGCCCGACCGCGACTTGAGTCCGAGCTCGATGGCCTTTTGATAGCGCTGGCTGCACTGCGGAATGGTAGGCGTGAACAGCGCCGAATTGATCATGTACACGGCCGAGAGGAGGCCGATTCCAATTCCGGCTCCATTGAACAGAATGGTCTGCGGTGTGAGTTTCGCCATTTCTCTGTTCTCGCCTGTTGCGGGTTAAATGAGGTTCTGGCGTTTGGCCAGGAAACCGAGCTGCTCGACAAGTGTGCGCTTGCCGAGATCGATGCCGACGGCAACGGACGTCCCGGCAGGCAATGCTCCCGCCGCCAACGTCTCGATCTCGACCCGCACCGAGGTCGCACAGGCGCCGGCGGCCTGAGGCCGTACCGTCGCCGCGAGGCGGCCGGTAAACGCGGTGCCGGTCGTCGCCGGGCCGCCCGCTGCGAGCGGGGAGGTCACGAGCGGCGCTGCAGGCTTGACGGCCGTGACGGCACCTTTGGCAAGAAGGCCCGCCGCACCGGAAGGGTAGCAGGCGTCGACGGCCAGCATTCCACGATCCGTCGCGATCTCGAGGAGCTTGAGCCCGGATACCACCTGCTGTCCGTCCATGACGTCGACCGCCTTAACGTGGCCGGACGACGGCGCCCGCACGAGACTTCGCTCGAGCTGCTGCTCGGCGCTCTTGATGCGCGCGACCAGCCGTCCGACTTCTGCCTCGGCCTCAGCGGCCTTCGTCCGTGCGTGCGCGAGGGCCTCTTCAGTCGCGGCCCCGCGTTCGGCGAGATCAGCGGCGGTAACCGCTTCCACGCGCGCAGACTCGAGCATTTTGGCGGCGGCTCCGAGTTGAGCCTTCAGCGCTGCCGCCTCCTCCTTCACCGCCGTGTTGTCCAGGCTAACCAGCAATTGGCCTGCCTCGACGACCTCGTCGGGCCCGACGTGGACGGTAGCGATCGTTCCTGCGGTCGGAGCAATGACCTCGGCACGCTCTGCCCGTTCGGCGACGACACCGGCGAGCGACACGACCTGCGGAACCGGAACCAGCGACACCGCGGCGGCGGCGGCCGCGACCAGCACGACGAACGCACCCACGCCTGCGATGACCGGCGACCGGATGTCGAGGCGCGGCTCGCCCTCAGCTCCGCCGTCTGTCTGGTGTGAAGGACCGATGGCCATGCAATCTCCTGATCCGTTACGCTGCCGCAACAGCCGCGTCCGCGGCCGGCCCTCGCCGCACGGGGCGATGCCAGCGCGCGACGTCGTGCGCTCGCCCGCCGTCGAGCGCGACCACGCGGTCGGCAAGATCGATGAGTGCCGGATTGCGCGTGATCATGATGACACCGGTTCCGCCCGCAACAAGTCCGAGCAGCACCTCCTCGAACGCCTGCAGGAGCACGGCGTCGAGCCCATGCTCCGGCTCGTCGAGAACGATGAATGCGCGTGCGCCGTAGCAGGCGCGCGCGAGCGCCACCGCGCGGCGCTCGCGGCAGGACAGGCCCTCGCCACCCGACCCGACCTGGGTATCGAAACCCTTCGGCAGGGCCATGAGAAGCGCGCCGACTCCGGCCTGCGCCGCGGCGTCCTCAGCTGTTCCGGCGTCATTGGACGCAAAGCCTGCGATGTTCTGCCGGACGCTGCCCGCAACCAGATGCGGGTCGTCCGAATAGTAGCCGATAGGCGCCGCCTCCGGCGCCCGCTGCCAGGTCGTCACGGCGATGCCGTCAATGGTGACGGTGCCCTGGGTCGGTTGCAGTGCGCCGGCCGCCACCGCCGCCAGCGTCGACTTCCCCGACCCAGCCGCTCCCGTGACGGCAATGCACTCGCCGCTCCGGCAGGTAAGGTCGATGCCGTCGAGCGATGGCGTGCTACGTCCGTCGTGGACGACGCTCACGCCCTCGAGCACGAGCGCACCCTGGGGAACCGCGACGCGGCCCGTCGCGCACTTGAGGAGCGCCGCCTGCGGCGGCAACGCCTCGATCGTCCGCCATGCCTGGCGTGCGTTCAGCAGTGCTGGCATCTCGGCGGCAAAGCGCAGAAGAGCGCCGAGCGCCATCGCCGTCAGCATGATCGCCGCTGCCGTCTGTCCGCTGGTCGTTGCACCGCTCGCCTGGAGCCAGGCCGCGGTCCCGGCCCCGGCCACCAGCGTCAGCACCCCGATGCTGACGACCAGGCTCCAGCGTCGCGCCGTCCTCGAGGCATCCGCGTAGCGTAGGGCGACCCGATGCCGGTTGTGCCGCTCCCACTGCACACCGGCAGACTGCGCCAGCCCTGGGATCGTCGACGCCCGCAGCAAGGCTGCCTCGCCAAAGGAGGTCGCTGCAGAGTGGGCCCGACCGGAGCCGGACGTGCCGAGGCGCGCCATTGCAAGCACCATCAGTCCGGCGCCCATGGGGGCAACGAGCAGAAGAAGTGTCGAGATTGCACCGAGCGGCGCGAGAAAAATGGGAACCGCGATGCAGCTGGTCAGCGCACGTGCAGCCGGCCCCGCCAGCATGTCGCCGACCGCCTCGCCGGCCTCGGCCTGACGCCTCAGTTCCTCCGCAGGAATGGCGCGCCTGAGCCCGTTGTCGAGCACGTGCTGCCCGAGCCAGTGCGACAGCCATACGCCCGCCCGCACGAGCACGAGATCCCGCGCCGCGATCATGACCAGCGCCGCGATGAGAGCTCCCGCCGCGAGACCCGCCGTCAGAAGCCGGGCCTCGAGGCCGCCCGACAGGTCGCCGGCTTCGACGAGAAGAAAGGCGTAGAGTGGTAGCGCCAAGAGGAGGACTGCGCTCACCGCGCTGAGGGCCGCGGCCGCAAGAAGTGCGCGGCGGGCCTCGTTCAGCATTCGCTTCGCGGTACGCATGACAACTGCCTCGTGACACGACAACGCCGGGCCGGCCTCCGACGCGAGGCCGTGTCCGCACGAAACAATAGAGCCAAGAGGTTAAGCGTTGGCTGAGCACAATGCGCCCGCGCTTCACGCCTCGTTAACGCCCACTCGCTTACCCGAGCGATCGCTGCGCCCGGGAGCCCACCGGACGCCGCTCAGACGAGGATCGCGCCGTCGGCAAGAAGCGACGCCACCGTCACGCCGTGAATGCCGTCGAGCGTCGCCACGTCGTAGAACGTGTTGCCCGACTTGATCGCGACGACACTGCCACCCGCAATGTCGGTGACCTTGAGGACGGCGAGCAGGGCCGAACCGCTGAGCCCTCGCGTGAACTCGGTGAGGTCGAGCACGTCGCCGGCAGAGAAGTCGCTGATATGGTCTCCGCCGGAGCTTCTCGTGCTGCCGCCGCGGATGTCCTTGAGCGTCCAGAAGAACGTGTCGTTGCCCGTTCCGCCGGTGAAGCGGTCGGCGCCGCCGAGGCCCTGGAAGAAGTCGTTGCCCGCCCCGCCGACGAACGTATTTGCCGAGCTGCCGCCGTAGAACCGGTCGTCGAACGACGTGCCGATGAACACCTCGACGCTCGAAAACGTGTCGTCGTCCCAGCCGACGATCGTGCCTTTGCCGACGTTGACCGAGATCGCCTGCGTCGCGGCCCCATAGTCGAGCGTGTCCGTGCCGGAGCCGCCCGAGTATTTGTTGACGCCTGAGCCGGCGATGAAGGTGTCGTTGCCCGCTCCGCCGGAAACGTCGTCGTTGCCGAGGCCGTCCTCGATACGGTCGTTGCCGTCGCCGCCGCTGATGGTGTCGTTGCCAGACCCGCCGACGAGCGTGTCGTCGCCGCCGTTGCCGTAGACTTTGTCGTTGCCGGCACCCGCCGAGATAAGGCTGGCGACCGAGTTGCCGGTAAGAGTGTCGGCGTAGCTCGAGCCGATGATGCCCTCGAAGTTGAGGACGCTGTCGCTGCCAAGTCCGCCCGAGGCATAGCCCGAGGCGAGGTTCACGGTGACCGCCGACGTGGCCCACGACATGTCGAGCGTGTCGAAGCCCGCCCCACCGTCGAGCGTGTCGTTGCCCGTTCCGGCGACGAAGGTGTCGTCGCCGCCCTGGCCGTAGACCTTGTCGTTGCCGGAGCCGTCGATGAGCGTGTTGCGGCCGGCGCCGCCGTAGATGGTGTCGTTTCCTGCGCCGCCATCGATGGTGTCGCCGCCGGTAGCCTGTACGAACGTCACCCTCAGCGTTTCAGTGACCGATGCCGTGCCGCCGGAGAGCTCGGTCGCCGCCGCCGTCACGTCGAGATCGAGATCGGCCGCACCCGTCGCCGTGAGCGTGAGCCCCGCGAGCTGAGCTGCGGTGAGCGACCACGACCCGTCGGCGTTCCGCACGCCAGCCGACAACGTGGCCGCCGCAGGAACACCGCGAATGGTGATCGACAGGCTCTCCGAGCCGTCCAGATCGGCCAGCGACGCCTCGATTGCGAGTGCGATCTGATAGGTGGCGGCGCCGCCGTCGCCGCGAAGAAGGTCGTTACCTGCGCCGCCGTTGATGACATCGCTACCATCGGTGCCGGTGAGCGTGTCGTTGCCGCTGGTGCCGGTAAAGGTCTTCGTTGCCGAGACGCTGACGTCGCTGGTCGCAAGCGAGGGCGCATCGGCAACTGCGGCAACCGCGACCGAGACGAGCTGATCGGCGAAGCCGCCGCGACCGTCCGACACACGGAGCGTGAACTGGTCGGCGCCGCTGTAGTTGGCGCTGGCGACGTAGGTGTAGGCACCGGTCGCCGCATCGAGGCTGAGCGTACCGTTGGCGGGACCGGACGCGAGGCTCCACGTCAAGCTGTCTCCGTCGGCGTCCGTCGCGGTCGCCTGACCGCTCGCCGCCACGTCTTCGGTGGCAGAAAGGCTCGCCGTCGCCGCCGCGAGCGGCGCATTGTTGACCGACACGACCGTCACGTCGACCGTCTGGTCGGCAGTGTGGCCCTGGTCGTCGGTAACGCGCACGACGAACTGGTCAGCTCCATTGTAGTTGGCCGACGGCGTGTACACGTAATGGCCCGTTGCCGGGTCGAGCTCGAGCGTCCCGTGCGCCGGAGCGCCGAGCAGGCTCCAGCTGAGCACACTCCCGTCGGCATCGGTCGCGGCGACTTCACTCGCCACAGCCTCGTCCTCGTCCGTGGTAAGGCTCGTGAATGCCTCCACCTCCGGCGCCGTGACGGCGAGCGAGGCGACGGACACGGCTTGGCCATCGACGGTTACGGCGATATCCTCGAACGTTCCGAGCGTGAGCCCGAGTGAGGTGAATGTGAACGTGGGACCCGTCGTCGCGCTGCTGAGCACGCCGATGTCTCCGCCGGCCTCATCGAGGAGGCTCGTCATCCACGCCTGAAATGCGACGAACTCGGCGCCAAGCGCGTTGTCGAGCTGGCTCGAAGCGAGCTCGAGCACGACGCGATCGATGCCCGCACCGCCGCTGATGACGTCTCCGGAATCGCCGAGGCGCACGATGATGGTATCGTTGCCGGCCTCTCCGTTGATGACGTCGGCGCCTGCGCCGCCGTCGATGGTGTCGTTGCCGGTACCGCCGGTGAGCTTATCCGCGCCGTCACCGCCCGACATGAGATCGTTGCCGCCGTCGCCCCACAGATTGTCGCTGCCAGCCCCGCCATCGATCGTGTCGTTGCCGCCGCCGCCGTAGATCCCGTCGTTTCCGTCCTCGCCGTAGAGGACGTCGTTCCCCGCGCCGCCGTTGAGGAAATCGTTGTCGGCGCCACCGTTGAGGACATCGTTGCCCTCACCGCCGACCAGCGTGTCGCGGCCCAGTCCGCCCGAGATCGTGTCGCTGCCGGCCGCGCCGCTGAGGCTATCGTTGCCCTCGCCGCCGTCGATGACGTCTGATTCCGCCCCGCCCGCGAGCGTGTCGTTCAGTGATGTGCCTGCGATCGACGCCATATCCCCGTCCGTCCGTCTTGCTTTCATCGACGGACGGCACCTTACGGTCAGATTTGCTCAGAAACGCTTAGAAGGTATCGTGAAATTTGAGACAAGTTTCGTCGCTTTGACGTCGCGGCCTCGGCCCGAGAGGGTGCATCATCCAGTAACGGATGCGCCGTACCGGGACACGTGGTCATATGCTGGAAACGGCTGCCGCGAGCCTTGATCGGCCGCGCCCGTCACGGGCCGGGGACTGCCCCCCGCCGGACAGTGTCGAGCAAGACGGAGCCGTCAGGCATCGGACCCACGCGGGCTTCCGATCTTGCCGGGATTGAGGATGCCTTTGGGATCGAGCGCCTGCTTGATTCGGCGCATGATCTCGGCGCCTGCGCCGAGCTCGAGGTCGAGAAGGCCGAGCTTGCCCTCGCCGATCCCGTGCTCGCCGGTCGAGGTGCCACCCATGCCGATCGCGCGCCGCGCGAGCCGCTCGGCGAGACCTTTGACAGTTGCGAGTTGCCTCGCATCGGAGCAATCGGCAATTGCAATGGCGTGGAAGTTTCCGTCGCCGACGTGCCCTACGATCGGCGCCGTAATGCCGCAGTCCCGGAAGTCCGCCTCGGTCTCGAGGATGCAGTCGGCAAGCCGGGAGATCGGAACGCACGCGTCGGTGACGATGACGTCCATCCCGGGCCAGGCCTCGCGCACGGCCCAGAACGCGTCGTGCCGCGCCCGCCACAGACGCCGCCGGTCCTCCTCGCGCGCCGCCCATTCGAAACCGCGCCCGCCGTGCCGGCCCGCGATCTCGGCAAACGTGTCCGTGGCGTCGCGTGTAGCTCCCTCGGTGCCGTGGAACTCGAGGAATAGCGTCGGCGTCTCGGAAAGCGAGAGTTGCGCGTGCCGGTTGACAGCCCCGATCATGAGCTCGTCCAGAAGCTCGATGCGCGCGAGCGACAGCCCCAATTGGATCGCCTCGATCACCGCCCGAGCCGCGCCCTCGAGTGTCTCGAAAGGCGCCACCGCCGCGACCACCGACGGTGGCACTGCATGGAGCCGCACCCGAAGCCGCGTGATGATGCCGAGCGTCCCTTCCGAGCCGACGAGAAGGCGAGTCAGATCGTAGCCCGCCGCCGATTTCCGCGCCCGCTCGCCCGTGCTGACGAGCGAGCCGTCGGCCATGACCGCGGTGACCGACAGCACGTTGTCGCGCATCGTGCCGTAGCGGATGGTGTTGGTGCCCGAGGCCCGCGTCGCGGCCATGCCGCCGATGGTCGCTTGCCCGGCGCCGGGATCGACGGCGAAGAAAAGACCCGTATCGCGCAGGAACTGATTGAGCATCTCGCGCGTGACACCGGCCTCGACCTCGGCATCGAGGTCCTCGGCGTGGACGGCGAGGATGCGGTTCATATGAGAGAGGTCGAGCGAGATGCCGCCCCTGGCCGCGTTCACGTGCCCTTCGAGGGAGGTGCCGGCCCCGAACGCCACCACCGGGACGCCGCTCTCGGCGGCAAGACGCACGACGGCCTGCACCTCTGCCTCGGTCTCCGGCCATACGACCACGTCCGGTAGCTCCGAGGCGATCCAGGTCAGGGTGTTCGCGTGCTGCCGCAGCACGGCCTCGGCCATCGACACGCGGCCGGGCAGGAGCGCTTCCAGAGACTGAGCGATGTTCGTTTTTCCGGCGGCCATCGCCGTCACCACCTTGCGTCGGTTTCGGGGTTCGTCCGCCAAGCTAGTTGGCGCTCGAAACGGACGCAATCGGGACCGCAAGCGAGGGTTTAATGCATTGATTTTGCGCGAGAACAGAGAAGTCGCCAAGCCTGTTGCCGAAAAGCATCGGCATTCGGACGAGCGATTCTGTTTGGACTCGCCGGCAGTCTTTTTTTGGCGTTAAGTGTGGAGTAAGTCATCGGGTGAAGTGACGACTTCAGTGATCAACAGGGGAGTTCTTACATGTTCCGCAGGCTCGTACTGGCGGGTCTCGCCATGCTGGCGGCTGGCGCCGTTTCGGTTGCCGCCGCGGCTGAGAACTTGGTCTCGATTGCGACCGAGAAGCTCGACCTCAGCAAGGGCGGCACCGTCTCGATCGACGTCAGCAAGGCGAAGGGTGCCTTTGAAGGCATTCGCGTCCGCTCGAAGAAGGGCTTGATCGATCTTTCCGAGGTCAAGATCGCCTACGACAACGGCACCTCGCACAATGAGGATCGCCAGATCGACATGAAGGAGGGCGAGCGCAGCCGTCCGATCGATCAGAAGGGTGACCGCTTCATCAACACCGTCACGGTGACCTGGAAAGCGACCAAGGGCGACGGCACGCTCGAGGTGCTCGGCATCCAGACCAAGTCCGGTGCCAAGATGGAGCGTTCCAAGCCGGTCGCCGCGCAGCCGACGCCGCCGTCCGACATCGTCGCCGGTCCGACCAGCCCGACGCCCGACACCTCGGCGCCCGGCACCTACGACGGCTTCGATGTCATGTTCGGCTATCAGGACGTCGGCTTCGTCGTCGATACCGACGTGCTGAAGGTCGGCGGTAATGTCGGCAAATTCGACCGCGTCCGCATGCGCGTCCTCAAGAACGACGTGCATATCAACTCGGTCAAGGTCACCTACATCGACGGCGAGACCGAGGACATCGCCATCGACGCCGACATCCCGGCCAACAGCCGCACCAAGTGGCTCAACGTCAAGGGCGACAAGTTCATCAAGGAAATCCGCCTTAACTACCGCTCCAAGCCCGACTTCAAGGGCCAGGCACGCGTCGAGGTCTCCGGCCAGTACGCCGCCGGCTGGCTCGGCCCCAACGGCGAGGGCAAGAAGTACAACGACGGGTGGGTGCTGCTCGGTGCCCAGACGGCCGATGTCGTCGGCTACGACACCGATGCCATCTCGATCGGCAAGAACGAGGGTGGCTTCCGCCGCCTGCGCGTCGTCGTCAAGGAGAGCCCGATTACGCTCACCAAGCTCGACGTTGCGTTCTTCTCGGGACCGAACGAAACCTTCAAGTTCGGCCGCGAGCGTGTCGACCCCGACAAGCCGTACGGTCCGCTCGAGTTCAAGGGCGGCAAGGCGGCCATCAAGGAGATCAAGGCGCAGTACCGCACGCGTCTCGACCTCCTCGGCAAGCTGAAGGCGGGCAAGTCGCTCACCGAGTTCAAGCCGGCCGTGGTCGAGATCTGGGGCCAGCACTGACCCCGGAACGACGATCTGATCTCTCGACAGGGCCGCGTGAGCGGCCCTGTTCGTTTGAGGTAATGTCAGATCGCGAGTGGTTGTCGCCCTTCCGCGCGACGGCCCTCTGCGGCGAGGGATCGAGTGCGGGAGGCTCCACGACGGATCAGAGGTTCTCGGCGCGACCGCAACCGTGCGCTGCACTTCGCCGCCGCTTCACCGCTCGCCGCCCGTCGAGAGACGGAGCCCGGCCGCAGCACGCACTTGCGTCCAGTCTCATGATCTCACGAGCTCGCGACGCGCATATCCCTCCGGCACGATGAGGCGGAACGGCGCTCCGCCCGCCTCGACATCGAGCGGCGTGACGCCGAACGGATCACCGTCGACCTGGGTTGCGACCGGATGCTCCGAGCGGATCACCGCACGCCGGCAGCGCATCGAGATCACGTCGCGCTGTCGCGTCAGCCGCCCCGCAGGCAGCATGATGAGCCGTTGCAGAAGCCGCGCCCTGGTAGGAGCCCTGACCAGAATGGCGGTGAGCTCGCCGCTGCGCATGTCGGCGTCGGGCGCCAGAACGAACGCGCCGCCATAGTGCTTGGCGTTCGCGATCACCACCCAGTTGGCCTCGAACGGCCGCCCGTCCACTTCGACATGGAGCTTGGGTAGTGGCCGTGTCAGCGTCCGCAAGACCGGCGCCGGATAGGCGAGCTTCCCGACCCGCCGCTTCCAGCCGATGTTGAGCTGCCGTATGACATCGCCGTCGAACCCCGCGCCGGCCATGAGAAAGATGAGCTCGCCGTTGGCTCGCGCGCCCTCGACGTTTACGACCGGCCCGCTGATCAGCACGTTCGCGATCGGCTCTGCACCCCGCGGAAGCCCGATCTCGTGCGCCAGCACGTTGCCGGTACCCATGGGAATGTAGCCGAGGGGAATGCCGGAGCCCGTGAGCGCACGCGCAAGCTCACGCACCGTGCCGTCGCCGCCGGCAGCGATCACGGCCTCGTACCCGCGGTCCCTGACCTCGCCCGGCGAGGGCACGCGCGTCTCGCCCGGGGTGTACGGGGTAACGCTCGCCCCCTTGCTCTCGAGGCTCGCCCGGACATTGGCGAGCAGCGAGCGCCCGGACGGCCCGGCCGTCGGGTTGAAGACGAGAAGGAAGCGGCTGCGCATCGGTAGCTCGAACCGTAGGATGGACGACGCCCGGCCTATACCCGGTTCGCGAGCCGCCCGCACCAGGGACGAAGCCACACCGGCCTGGACGTGTGGCGGCTCCCGCCCGCGAAATCCCCGGAACGGAGCGGAATTTTAGGATAAGAAACAGTTCCGCCCAGGTTTGAACAATCCGTTTTGCTGGTCTTCCGCAAAACACCGAACAGGTCCAAGAATTTACCAGAGCTTGGAACAGGTCCAGGGCTGCGGCTCCGGCACTTTCGCGAGGTAAGCGGGCATGCACATCATCGGCAGCATTCTCATTGCATTCATCATGATGGCCGTGGGACCGGCGTTCGCCGCGTCCGACCTGAAGCCGTTCGCCCACTTCGGCGTCGGCAAGGACGCCGAGCGCTACGAGTCCTACGTCGTTGCCAACTGGAAGCCCGGGACCAGAAAACCCGCCGAGCTCCGCAGCGCCGGCGACCGCGCGCTCGCAACCGACCCCCGCGCCGCCTCGTCGTCCTATGCCTACGCAGTGACCGCCGATCCCAAGAGTGCCGACGGATGGCTCGGCCTGGCCCGCGCCCTGCTCGCCATCAAGGCCGACCCTGACAAGGGTAGCGAGCGCTACGACCTGCCTGTCAACGCATCCGCCGCCGCCTATCTTGCCTACCAGCGCGCCACCACGCCGGCCTTGAAGTCGAAGGCCCTCGCCGTGCTGTCGGAGGCGCTCGTTCGCCGCGTCATGTGGCGCCCCGCCATCGACAGCCTGAAGTCGAGCCTCGCGCTCGTCGAGGACGCCAAGGTCCGCGAGGCCTACGAGAAGCTGCGCGCCGAGCACGGCTTCCGCATGACCGATTACACCACCGACAGCGAGGCCTCGAGCCCGCGCGTATGCATCCAGTTCTCCGAGACCCTGTCGCGCGCGAACGTCGACTTCGCCAAGTTCGTCTCCGTCGACGGCAAGGACCCGCAGGCCGTTGTCCCCGAGGACAGCCAGCTCTGCGTCGAGGGCATGACGCACGGAGCGCGCTACGAGATCGCCGTCCGCGCCGGCCTGCCGTCGGACGTCGAGGAAAGCCTCGAGAAGCCGATCAACATCGCCGTCTACGTCCCCGACCGCAAGCCGTTCGTGCGCTTCTCGGGCAAGGGCTATGTGCTTCCGACCCGCGGGCAACAGGGCATCCCGGTCGTCTCCGTCAACACGTCGAACGTCGCCATCGAGGTCTACCGCATCGGCGACCGCAGCCTCGCCCAGGCGCTCGGCAACGGCGATTTCGACCGGCAGCTCTACGGCTACGAGCTCTCGAACCTGCGCGATCGAACCGGCCAGCGCATCTACAAGGGCACGATGGACGTCGCCACCAGGCTCAACGAGGAGGTGACGACCGCCTTCCCAGTCACCGACAGCATCGGCGAGCTGAAGCCCGGCGCCTACGCCATGATCGCCAGCCCAGGCAAGGCTGGCGCCGCTGACGAGGAGGGCGAGGACGACGGATCCTACTCGAACATCGCCACGCAGTGGTTCATCGTCTCCGACATGGGCCTTACGGCCTTCACCGGCGACGACGGCATTCACGCCTTCGTGCGCTCGCTCGCCGAGACAAAGGCCATGCCCGGCTCCTCGGTGAAGCTCGTGGCTCGCAACAACGAGATCCTCGCCACCACCAAGACCGACGGCAACGGCTACGCCCGCTTCGACGCCGGCCTCGTCAAAGGCGAAGGTGGCATGGCGCCGGCCGTGCTCGTCGCCGAGAACGGCGAGGGCGAGTACGCCTTCCTCGATCTCTCGTCCAACGCGTTCGACCTCTCCGATCGCGGCGTCAAGGGCCGCGAGCCGCCGGGCCCGATCGATGCCTTCCTCTACACCGAGCGCGGCGTCTACCGCCCTGGCGAGGACGTCAGCTTTACCGCCCTCGTGCGCGACGCCGCCGGCCGTGCCGCCTCGCTGCCCGTGACGCTGATCGTGTCCCGGCCCGACGGCGTCGAGCATGTCCGCTATACGCTCGCCGACCAGGGCCTTGGCGGCCGCACGATCCGGCTCGGGCTCAACCACGGTGCCATGACCGGCACCTGGCGCGCCAAAATCCACGCCGACCCCAAGGACGACGCGCTGACCCAGGCCACGTTCCTGGTCGAGGACTACGTGCCCGAGCGCCTCGACATGACGCTCGACGCAGGCGCGGGCGCGCTCACGCCCGACGCGACGAAGACCGTCAAGCTTTCGGGTCGCTATCTCTATGGCCCCCCTGCCGCCGGCCTCGGCATCGAGGGCGAGGTCGTGGTCAAGGAGAGCGACAAGGCCGAAGGCCTCTACGCCGGCTATGCGTTCGGCGACGCCTCCGAGCGCATCTCGCCCGTCCGTCAGGCCCTCGAGGGCCTGCCCACGACCGGTGACGACGGCACGGCCCAAGTACCCGTCGTCCTTCCGGCCGTCGGCCGCACCGCCCGCAACCTCGAAGCGAGTGTGATCCTGCGTCTCCGCGAGAGCGGCGGCCGCACCATCGAGCGCTCCGTCTCGATCCCCGTCGATCTCGAGGAGACCCGCATCGGCGTCAAGCCGGCATTCGACGGCAGGAACCTCGACGAAGGCTCAAAGGCCTCCTTCGACGTCGTCGTGCTCGACAAGTCCGGCAAACCCGCCGACGCCAAGGGCCTCGCCTGGCAGCTCCTGCGCCTCGAGACATCGTGGCAGTGGTATATGCGCGACGGCTCCTGGCAGTACGAAAGCCAGACCTTGAAGCGCAAAGTGGCCGACGGCACCCTGGATGTGACGGCCGCAGCCCCAGCGCACCTCGAAACGGACGTCCGCTACGGCCGCTACCGGCTCGAGATTGCACCGGCGGTCAAGGACGAGCTCGCGACCTCGATCGAGTTCAATGCCGGCTGGTACGCCGGCGACGAGACAGCCGACAGCCCCGAGATCCTCGATGTCGGCCTCGACAAGGCCAGCTATGAGGCCGGCGACACGGCCAAGCTGCGCATCGCCTCGAAGACCGGCGGCAAGGCCCTCGTCTCGGTCCTGGGCTCCGGCCTTCTCGACATGCAGGAGGTCGACGTGCCGAAGGGCGGCGGCGAGGTATCGCTCAAAGTCGCCGACACCTGGGGGCCCGGTGCCTACGCCACCGTGCTCCTCTACAGGCCGATGGAGATCGAGGCCAAGCGCATGCCCTCGCGCGCGCTCGGCACAATCTGGGTCGGTGTCGACCAGAAGCCGCGTACGCTCGCCGTCGCGCTCGCGACCGAGGCCAAGATCAAGTCCGGATCGACGCTCTCGATCCCGGTGAAGCTCACCGGTCTCGCCGCCGGCGAGGAGGCCCGTGTCGCCGTCGCCGCCGTCGACGTCGGCATCCTCAACCTCACGCGCTACCAGGCGCCCGCACCCGAGAGCCACTTCTATGCACAGAGAAAGCTCGGCGTCGAAATCCGCGATTTCTACGGCCGCCTGATCGACGGCATGCGCGCCGAGCGCGGCAAGGTCCGGTCCGGCGGCGACGCCATGGAGGAGACGGGGCTCAAGGGCAGCCCGCCGGTCGAGGAGACGGTCGCCTTCCATTCCGGAATCGTCAAGGTCGAGGCCGACGGCACCGCTAAGATCGAGTTCGCGCTGCCTGACTTCAATGGCACCGTGCGCGTCATGGCCGTCGCCTGGACGAAGGACAAGGTCGGCCACGGCACGAGCGACGTCATCGTCAGAGATGCGGTTGCCCTGACCGCCTCCGCTCCGCGCTTCCTGACGCTGGGCGACGAGGTTCGCTTCGACATGAGCCTGCACAACGTCGACGGTCCCGACGGCAACTACGTCTTTGCTGTCACGCGCGAGCCCGCGGTCGAAGGCCCGGCGGATGGAATGCGTGAGGCCGTCGATCTCATGAATCGCGACGTCGCCCTGAAGAACGGCGAGCGCCGCTCGGAAAGCCTCATCGTCGAGCCGGCCGATGTCGGCCTCGAAACCTACACCGTTCGCGTCACCGGCCCGAACGGCGTCGACGTGCATCGCACGCTGACCTTCGACGTGAAGCCCCCCGCAGGAGATATCCGCCGCATGACGGTAAAGGAGCTCGCGGCCAACGGCGGCAAGCTCACGCTCGGAAAGGATCTCGTCTCGGGCCTCATCCGAAGCCGCACCACGGTCTCGCTGTCCGTCGGCCCGACCGCACGCATGGACGTCGCTGGCCTCCTGCGTCAGCTCGACCGCTACCCGTACGGCTGCGCCGAGCAGACGACCTCTCGCGCAATGCCGCTCCTCTACGTGAACGCGGTGGCCGCATCCATCGGCATCGCTCCCGACAAAGAGCTGAAGGAGCGCGTGCAGAAGGCGATCGACCGCGTGTTCGAGATGCAGGACGGCTCGGGTGCGTTCGGCGCCTGGGGCCCGAGCAACGGCGACCTGTGGCTCACGGCCTACGTCACCGACTTCCTGACGCGCGCCAAGGAGCAGAGCTTCGAGGTGCGAGCCGTTCCGTTCGGCCTCGCGCTCGACCGCCTGCAGAATTTCATCGCCAACGCGCAGGACTTCGACGCTGGCGGCGAGGACCGCGCCTACGCACTCTACGTGCTCGCCCGCAACGGGCGCGCACCGATCGGTGAGCTGCGCTACTATATCGACACGCGCCTCGACCGCTTCTCGACCCCGCTCGCCAAGGCCCAGCTCGGCGCCACGGCTGGGATGCTCGGCGACAAGCCGCGCGCCGAGGCCGCCTTCCGCGCCGCGTTGAAGGACTTCGACGACGCCATGAAGGACCAGGTGACGACGGCGCGCGACGACTACGGCTCGACGCTGCGCGACGGCGCCGCGCTGGTCGCGCTCACCTCCGAGGCCAACGTCGCCAAGACCGAGGCTCCGCGTCTCGTCAACGTGATCTCCAAGGCCTATCAGGCGCGGAGCTACACCTCGACGCAAGAGCAGGCCTGGATGCTGCTCGCCGCCAAGGCGCTCGGCGACGAGGCCAAGGGCACGAAGCTCATGCTCGGCGAGACGCCGGTCCAAGGCTCGATCTTGCGCTCGCTGTCGGTCGAGGACCTGGAAAAGGGCGTCACCGTCACCAACAGCGGTGACGTCACGACCGATGCCGTCGTCACTGTCATCGGCGCGAGCCTGACGCCGGAGCCCGCGATCTCGAAGGGCCTCGCGGTCGAGCGCAGCTTCTATAAGCTTGACGGCACGCCGGTGAAGCTCGACAGCGCCACTGGCGGCACCGCCGAGCTCGCGCAAAACGAGCGCCTCGTCGCCGTCGTCAAAGTCCTGTCCGACGAGGAGGCCGGCCGCGTGCTGCTTGCCGACCGCCTGCCCGCCGGGCTCGAGATCGAGAACCCGCGCCTCGTCGAGAGCGGAGACGTAAAGTCGATCTCCTGGCTCGACTCGGCGCTGAAGCCTGAGCACTCCGAGTTCCGGGACGATCGTTTCGTTGCCGCCTTCAACCTGTCGTCCGGCGCTTCGGACGGGGGCAGCGACAGCTCGGACGACGAGAGCAGCGACTCGTCCGGCTCCCCGGACTCGACCGCCGGCGGTCAGGCAGGCAATGCCCCCGGTGCCGCCTCGCCCGAGAGCACGGTCGGCGGAGCTCCTGCGAAAGCCACCGCCACCGTTGCCTATGTCGTCCGCGCGGTGACCCCCGGCAAGTTCGTGCATCCGGCAGCCACCGTCGAGGACATGTACCGCCCGGAGCGCTACGCCCGCACCGGCTCCGGCACCTTGACCGTCACGCCCGGCAAGTGAGGTCGGTGATGCTGACGCGTCTCACGCGGCTCATGCGGTTCCGCTCTCCGCAGCGGGCAGCACATCGTGCGCCTCCCTCCCCCCCCGTGGGGGAGGACGAGCGTGGCGGAGAGCCCAGCCAAGTCGGGTCGGGGCTGCCCCCCACCCGTGCCCGCTCCCCACACAAGAGAGGGGGCCTCTCGTGGCGCCGCGCCCTCGCCTTCACCGCCGCGATGGCGTTCACCGCCTACGCCGGCGGCCGCCTCGCCGTTGAGATTGCCAAGCGCGAGATGGGCCCGCCCCCGATCGCCGCTGCCGACGCACTCTCGACCATCGTCGTCGACCGCAATGGCGCACTCTTGCGCGCCTTCACCACGCCCGAAGGCCGCTGGCGCATGCCACTCGAGCCCGAGGACGTCGACCCGCGATACTTCGACATCCTGATGGCGTTCGAGGACAGCCGCTTCTACCGGCATCATGGCGTCGATCCGCAAGCGGTCGCGCGCGCCGCACTGCAGCTTGTCCACCACGGCCGCCTCGTGTCCGGCGCCTCGACCCTTACGATGCAGGTCGCGCGTCTCCTCGAGGGCAAGCACGAGCGCACCGCCGGCGGCAAGTTTCGACAGATGGTGCGCGCGCTCCAGCTGGAGGACATGCTCTCGAAGCGAGAGATCCTGAAGCTCTACCTCCGCCTGGCCCCCTTCGGCGGCAACATCGAGGGCGTGCGGGCCGCATCGCTCACCTATTTCGGCAAGGAGCCGAAGCATCTCTCCGTCGGCGAGGCCGCGCTTCTGGTTGCACTCCCGCAATCCCCCGAGCCGCGCCGTCCCGACCGTAACGCCAAGGCCGCCGAGACCGCGCGGAACCGGGTCTTGGACCGCGCCGTCGCCGCTGGCGTCGTCTCCGCAGCCGAGGCCACCCGAGCCAAGGAGGAGCGCGTCCCGACCGCGCGCCGCGCCTTCCCCAAGCTTGCCCCTCACCTGTCCGAGAGCGAGGTCGCCAAGGCGCCCGCGACGTCCATCCACCGCCTGACGCTCGACCGCACCGTCCAGGCGTCGCTCGAGGCCCTGGCCGCCGAAGAAATCAAGCTGATGGGACCGAAGGTCTCGACCGCCATCCTCGCTGCCGACCACGTGACCGGCGAGGTTCTGGCCTGGGTGGGCTCGGCCGACTATCTCGACGGCACGCGCTTCGGCGCCATCGACATGGTGGAAGCCGTTCGCTCGCCCGGCTCGACCCTGAAACCGCTCATCTATGGCCTCGGCTTCGAGGCCGGGCTTGCTCACCCGGAGACGCTCATCGAGGATCGCCCCACGCGGTTCGGAACCTACGCCCCGAAGAACTTCGACGAGACATTCCACGGCACCGTCACCGTGCGCGAGGCCCTTGGCCTGTCCTTGAACGTGCCGGCGGTGAAGATGCTGGAGGCCGTCGGTCCTGGCAGACTTACGAGCCGCATGCAGCGCGCTGGCGTCGCCGCCGTGCTTCCTGCCGAAGCGCTGCCCTCGCTCGCCGTCGGCCTGGGCGGCATCGGCATGCGCCTGGCGGATCTCGTGCAGATGTACTGCGGCCTCGCCCGCGGCGGCGAGCCGATTGCGCTCTCGTGGCTGCAGCAGGCGAAGCCTGCCAGGTCCGCAAAGCTCGATCCTCGCGTCGCCGAGCGCCAACGCCTGCTGTCACCGGTCGCTACGTGGTACGTCACCGACATCCTGAAGGACGCGCCCGTCCCGGCCAACACGAGAAGCGGCACCATCGCCTATAAGACCGGCACCTCCTACGGCTATCGCGACGCCTGGGCCATCGGCTACGACGGCCGCCACACGGTCGGCGTCTGGGTCGGTCGCCCTGACGCAGCGCCGACCCCGGGGATGCTCGGGCGCACCGCTGCCGCCCCCATCATGTTCTCGGCCTTCCAGCGCATCGCCGCCAGACGCGCCCCCCTGAAGCCCGCCCCCTCTGGCGCCATCATAGCCTCCGGCGGCGACCTGCCGCAGCCCCTGAAACGCTTCGGCAGAGCCTCCGAGCCCGAGGCGCAGGGCCCGTACCTCGAGCCCCCGGTCCTGATCGCGTTCCCGCCCGACCGCTCCGAGCTCGACGTGGCCGAGCGCGAGGACGAGCCCGTCGTCATCAAGGCCGAAGGCGGTGCGCTGCCGTTGACCTGGCTCGTCGACGGCGAGCCGATCGAGAGCGACCCCTCCGCGCGCGAGGTCGCCTGGCAGCCCGCCGGCAAAGGCTTCGTCAAGATGCAGGTCGTCGACGCCAAAGGCCGCGTCGACCGCGTCACCGTCCGCTTGCGCTGATGGCTCCGGCGTGATCTTAGGCAATATCTGAAGCTCATCGTCCCGACTCTCTGCCCCTGCGGAGAGGGCCGGGGTGAGGGCACGCCACATTCAATCGAACTTTGTGGAACCGTCACATGCGGCGCGCGCGAACCCTACTGGCGCTCACGGCCCTTCTCTCCGCCTGCACGCAGGAGAGCACGCCCCAGCTACCCGCGCTCGGCGCTGACATCGCCGAGACCTCGGTGTCGGGCATCTCGTCGGGCGCTTACATGGCGGGCCAGTTCGAGATGGCACACGCGAAGCTGGTGAAGGGCGCCGCCATCATCGCTGGCGGTCCCTGGGGCTGCGCCGAAAGCGTCTTCGCCGGGGTGACGGGTGGCCTCGGCGCCACGATGTTGAACATCAACAGGGCCATCAACGGCTGCATGCAAAACGCCATGATGATCTGGGGCGTGCCCGACCCCGAGGCACTGGCCGACAAGGCCAGGCGCCTCGCCTCCGAAGGCAGCATCGACCCCATAGACGACGTTCGCTCGGACAAAGTCTACCTCTTCACCGGCTCTGAGGACCGCACCGTCGTACCGCCCATCGTGCGCACGGCGCGCGAGTACTACCGCAGGCTCGGCCTGGAGGATGCCAACATCGAGTTCGTGGAGAGCATGCCCGCTGGCCATGCGTTCGTCACGGAGAGCGAGGGCGGTGCCTGCGACGTCTCGGCCAAGCCCTACATCGTCGATTGCGACTACGACCAGGCCGGTGCGCTGCTCGCTCACATCTATGGCAAGCTCGAGCCGCGCTCGGCCGCGCCGCAGGGCACCTTCACAGTCTTCGACCAGCGACCGTTCACCGCCGGCCTCGGCGATCATGGAATGAGCGAGGAGGGTCTTGTCTACGTCCCGCCAGCATGCGCGAAAGAGAAGGGCTGCCGCGTCCACATCGCCTTCCACGGCTGCGCCCAGAACCGCGGCTCGGTTGGCGACGCATTTGCCAAGGACACGGGATTTGCGCAGTGGGCCGACACTAACAGGCTCGTCGTGCTGTTCCCGCAGACCATCACGCAGACTATGAACCCGCAGGCCTGCTGGGACTGGTGGGGCTACACCGGACGCGACTATCTCGCTCGCGAGGCGCCCCAGATCGTCGCCGTCTACCGCATGCTGCAGCACCTGGGCGAAGTCCGCCCCGGCGCGTGACCGTTCGCGCGCAACCGCCGGCCCGGCGCTCTCCGAGACCGATCCCCGGCCGCCGGCGCATCCGCCGCGTCAAGCCGTCCGGCGAACCGGAGCCGCATCCCGGGCAGGCGAGCCCTCCGGTAGACATGCACCGGGCAATTCGCCGTCCGCTCGCTCGCCCCATCCCGCAACCCGGCCAGAGCACGACAGGAGGGTGAGTGAGGGGCGAGGTCTTGCTGCCAGGACCGGCGCGCACGGGCACGACCTCGGGTAAGCTCACGACGTCGATCGATACCCCGAGTCCATCCCATGCCCGACATTGGTCCTGAGACGATCAGACTGCGCCCCGCCACTCGGGACGACTGGGCGATGATTCGCCAATGGCTGGCGCGACCCGACATCCAGGACTGGTGGGGGCCGCTCTCGGCGACGGAAGCCGAGGTCAACATCGCCCTATCGTCGGGCCACGCGCTCTGCCGCATCATCGAGATTGCGGGCCAGCCTGTCGGCTACGCGCACGCCGTCGATGCCACGCTGTGGGGCGAGAGCCTGCCGGAGGATCTCTCGCCCGGGACATGGGATCTCGACCTCTTCGTCGCGGCCGAGGAGCATCGCGGCAAGGGCGTCGGGCAGGCTGCCTTGAAGTTGCTCAAGGACGAGGTGTTCCAGACCACGCTGGCGGTGGCGGTATGCGTGTTCGCGTCGGTCCGCAACGAGCGGGCGGTGCGCGCCTACGAACGCGCAGGCTTCCGCTGGAAGCGCATCTGGGCCGACCCCTTGGACGGCGGGCACAGCTGGTTCATGGTCGCGGAACGGGAGTGACCTTTTGGCGTAGCGCGCGAGCGCGGCGCCGCCTCCGGCCCAGCCGGGGACAGCTGGAGCTGCCCACCCGTCGGGACACCGCTGCCGTAGCCGGCGCCTCCCGACCGAACCCTCTCGACCCACAATAGACCTGACAAGCCTCAGCCGCAGGACCGCCGGCGATAAACCCGCTATGGTTTCGAGCATGCGGCCGACGATGGAAGGATCTTTACGTAGCCATGCCGACAGACCAGCCGATCAGCAGCAAAGACGAGGAGGCGCTCGCACGTCATCTTGCCTCTCGCGGCAAGTTGCAGACGATGCCGAAGTGCGCAATCCGTTCATTCGACGATTTCGCCGTCTGGTACACGCCGGGCGTGGCCGCTCCCTCGCGCGCCATCGCCGCCGATAGAACGCTGGCCGACGACTATACCAATCGGGCCAATACGGTGGCCATCGTTTCCGACGGCAGCCGGGTATTGGGTCTCGGCAACATCGGTCCCGAGGCAGCGCTGCCGGTGATGGAGGGCAAGGCGCTGCTGTTCAAATATCTCGGCGGTGTCGATGCGGTGCCGATCTGCGTCGACTGCCATGGCGTGGATGAGATCGTCGCCACGGTGCGCGCACTCGCCCCGTCGTTCGGCGGCATCAATCTCGAGGATATCGAGACCCCGAAATGCTTCCGTATCCTCGAGCAGCTGAGGAGCTGCTTGCCGATTCCCGTTTGGCACGACGACCAGCAGGGAAGCGCTGCGGCGGTCCTGGCCGGCCTCTTGAACGCCCTGCGCCTGGTCGGCAAGTCGATCTCCGACGTCCGCATCGCCTTGGTAGGCGTTGGCGCCGCCAACACGGCAATCTTCAGGCTCTTGAAAGCTCGAGGCGCGAACGCCGGGTGCATCGTCGCTTGCGACAGCAAAGGCATGCTCAACCGCCGCCGCACGGACATCGAGCGCGACGCCGCGAGGCTCCGCGAGAAATGGCAAGTCTGCTGCGAGACGAACCGGGAGGAGGTCGACGGCGGCATCGCCGAGGCGCTCCGCTCGGCCGACGTCTGCCTCGCCTTTTCGAGGTCGGGCCCTGGCGTCATTCCCGAGCATGCGATCAGGGGAATGGCCAAGGACGCCATTGTATTTGCCTGCGCCAACCCCGCTCCCGAGATCGAGCCGGAGCTGGCACGCAAGGCCGGCGCCCGCATCGTCGCCACCGGTCGCAGCGACTACGCCAACCAGGTCAACAATTCCCTGGTGTTCCCCGGCCTGTTCAGGGGCGTGCTCGACACCAGGGCGCGAGCCGTCACGGATGAGATGGCGCTCGCGGCCGCTCACGCCTTGGCAGACTACGCGGAGAAGCAAGGCATTTCGGAAACAAGCATCTTGCCGCGAACAGACGACATCGGGGCGGCGGTGGCCGTGGCTGCAGCGGTCGCGCGCGCGGCGCAATCGCAGGGGCTGGCGGGGATCGAGCTTTCGGACGAGGCACTCCGTCAGTCGGCAGAACGGCGCATCGCCGAGAGCCGCCGGGCCCACGACGCGTTGCTTTCCGCAGGCTGCTTCGCAGCGACCTAGCCGTCGGTCTCGAACGAGGACGTTCCGGTGCTCGCGTTGACCCTTGTCAAGGCAGCAGGCGCGATCGGGCGTGACGCTTCCAACAGTCGGTCAGAGCGCAGCGCTCTGACCGCCACAGGTGAGCGAGTCCGGGCGGCTGGCGCTTGTGTACGAGGCGTCGGGCACGCGCGAAGCGGAGGATCTCTCGATGCAGATCGGCGTGCCGAAGGAGATCAAGGTTCACGAGTACCGCGTCGGCATGATCCCGGCCAACGTGCGCGAGGCCGTGGCCCTGGGCCATAAGGTGCTGGTTCAGTCCGGAGCCGCCGAGCGCCACGAGATTTCGGACGAGGCGTACCGAAAGGCGGGCGCCATCATCCTCGGCACGGCCGAGGAGGTGTTCGCCAAAGCCGACCTCATCGTCAAGGTGAAGGAGCCGCAGCCCGCCGAGATCAAGATGCTGCGCGAAGGGCAGACGCTCTTTACCTATCTCCATTTGGCGCCTGACCCTGAGCAGACGGCGGGGCTCATGAAAAGCGGCGTTACGGCCATCGCCTACGAGACCGTGACCAGTGCCAGCGGGGGCCTGCCCCTGCTCGCACCGATGAGCGAGGTGGCCGGCCGCATGGCCGTTCAGGTCGGCGCACGCTGTCTCGAGATGTCCCAGGGCGGCCGGGGAATTCTTCTCGCCGGCACGGCCAGCGTGGCACCGGCCAAGGTCGTCGTGCTGGGCGGCGGCGTGGCCGGGCTCAATGCGGCGCGGATCGCCATCGGCGCCGAGGCCCAGGTCACCTGCCTCGAGGTCAGCCTGGACCGGCTCGCCGCCATCGACCAGCGCTTTGGCCCGGCGATAACCACGCTCTATGCGACACGGCAGGCCATCGAGGATGCCGTCGTCGAGGCAGATCTCGTGATCGGGGCCGTTCTCGTCCCAGGGGCCTCGACACCGAAGCTCGTCAGCACCGACCTCGTCAAGGCAATGAAGAAAGGCGCGGCGATCGTCGACATCTCGATCGACCAGGGCGGCTGCGCCGAGACATCGAAGCCCACGACCCACGCCGAGCCGACGTATGTTGAGCATGGCGTCATTCATTACTGCGTGACCAACATGCCGGGAGCGGTAGCGCGAACGACGGCGGTCGCCCTCAACAACGCGACGCTGCCCTTCGTCCTGGCCCTCGCCGGCAAGGGATCGCTCGCTGCTATGCGTGACGATCCCAATCTGCTGCACGGTCTCAACGTGCATCGCGGCAAGGTCACTCATCCCGCGGTGGCGGCAGCACTGGGATTGAAGCTCACGGACCCGGCGCGGGCCATACGGCCTTGAAGCGCCGCTTGCCTCGGAAAGGGGGCCTCAGGCATGGCATGGGAGGTCATCAGAAAGCGCGGCGCGGGCGGCAGGCCGGCGGCCAATCTGGCCGACTATGACGAGGCAGCGAGACTCTTCTCCTGGGCCGAGGCCGCAAAGCAGCTCGCAGGCTTGCCGGGAGGCCAGGGGCTCAACATCGGATACGAGGCCGCCGACCGTCATGTCGCCGCCGGCCACGGCGACGTCGTCGCGCTCCGCTCGCTGGCGCGGGGACGAGAGCCGCTCGAGTACACCTACCGGGAGCTCGCCGAGCGGTCGAGCCGGTTCGCGGGCGCGTTGGCAGGCCTGGGCGTTGCGCCGCGCGAGCGCGTCTTCACCTTGCTCGGCCGCCTGCCCGAGCTCTACATCGCAGCGCTCGGCACGTGGAAGCGCGGTGCGGTGCTCTCGCCGCTGTTCTCGGCGTTCGGTCCGGCGCCGGTTCTGGCCCGCATGCAGATCGCCGAGCCCACTGTGCTCGTCACCACCCAGAAGCTCTACGAGCGCAAGGTTGCGCCGATCCGGGGAGAGCTGCCGTTTCTCAGGCATGTCGTCATTGTGGGGGGCGGCGACGGGGGGCTCGGCTTCGACTCCCTCTTGGCAGCTGCGCCTGCAGACTTTCCCGTTGCCCGCACGGGCACGGACGATCTCGCGACGTTGCACTTCACCAGCGGAACAACCGGCAAGCCGAAGGGGGCCATGCACATGCATGGCGCCGTCGTCGCCCACCTGACGACCGCCAGATTGGCACTCGATCTCAGGCCGGACGACGTCTACTGGTGTACGGCCGACCCGGGATGGGTCACCGGCACGTCCTATGGCATCATCGGCCCCTTGTGCGTTGGCGCGACGGTGATCGCCGACGAGGAGGATTTCGACGCCGAGCGGTGGTACGCCATCCTGCAGAACGAGAAGGTCACGGTCTGGTACACGGCACCGACCGCCATCAGAATGCTGATGCGTGCCGGAGCCGAGCTGCCGAAGAGCTACGACCTGTCGCGGCTGCGCTTTATCGCCAGCGTCGGCGAGCCGCTAAATCCCGAGGCCGTGGTGTGGGGCCAGACCGCGCTCGGGCGTCCCATCCACGACAACTGGTGGCAGACCGAGACCGGCGGGGTCATGATCTCCAACTTCCTCTCCATGGACATCAAGCCGGGCTCGATGGGGCGCCCCCTTCCGGGCATCGAGGCGGCGATTGCCGACAGGAAGAACAGCCATGTCGAGATCATTCGCGAGCCGGGTCGCGAGGGCGAGCTGGCGCTCAAAGCCGGCTGGCCGTCGATGATGCGTGGCTATCTCCACGAGGAGGAGCGCTATCGCAAGTGCTTTGCCGACGGCTGGTATCTGACCGGCGACTTGGCGCGGCGCGACGAGGACGGTTACTTCTGGTTCGTCGGGCGCGCCGACGACGTCATCAAGTCCTCGGGCCACCTGATCGGGCCATTCGAGGTCGAGAGCACGCTGATGGAGCATCCGGCAGTGGCTGAGGCCGGTGTCATCGGCATCCCCGACGCCGTGGCTGGAGAGGTGGTGAAGGCATACGTCTCGCTGCACAAGGGGTTCACAGAGAGCGAGGTCTTGAAGAAGGAGATCCTGGCGCATGCGAGGAAAAAGCTCGGACCCGCGGTGGCACCGCGCGACCTCGCGTTCCGTCCAAGCCTGCCCAAGACACGCTCCGGCAAGATCATGCGTCGACTATTGAAGGCCCGCGAGCTTGGCCTTGCGGAAGGCGATACGTCCACGCTGGAGAGCGGCTCATGAGGATGCCGGACACGCAGAAGGTTCATCTTTCCCGCGAGCACGCTGCAGAGCTCTTGCGCGCGATGCTGCTGATCCGGCGCTTCGAGGAGAGGTGTGCGGCGCTCTATAGCGCAGAGAAGATTCGAGGGTTCCTCCACCTCTACATTGGCCAGGAAGCCAATGCGGTTGGCATCATGCAGGCGCTCGGGCCGGAGGATGCCGTCGTCGCGACCTACCGCGAGCACGGCCATGCCTTGGCGCGCGGGCTGCCGCCTTCCGAGGTGATGGCCGAGATGTTTGGCAAGGCTACCGGCTCGAGCCGGGGACGCGGCGGGTCGATGCACATCTTCGACGCCAAACGCCGCTTCTACGGCGGCAACGCGATTGTCGGTGGCGGCCTGCCCCTCGCCGTCGGTCTCGCACTCGCCGACAAGATGCAGAAGCGGTGCCGCGTGACCTGCTGCTTCTTCGGCGAAGGAGCCGCCGCCGAGGGCGAGTTCCACGAGTCGCTCAACCTGGCCGCACTTTGGAAACTCCCTGTGCTGTTTGTGTGCGAGAACAACCGCTACGCCATGGGCACGGCCATCGAGCGCTCGGAGTCGGTGATCGAGATCGCCACACACGCCAGAAGCTACGGCATCGGCGCAGAGACCGTCGACGGCATGGACGTGGTCGCCGTCGAATGCGCTGCCCGCAAGGCGACCGACGAGATCCGCGCCGGTGGCGGTCCGCGCTTTCTCGAGAACCGGACCTACCGTTTCCGGGCCCATTCCATGTTCGACGCCGAGCTCTACCGCAGCAAGTCAGAGGTCGAGGAATGGAAGAAGAAGGACCCGATCGTGCTGTTCTCCCACTGGGCCGAGGCGACAGGGCTTCTTGCTGCCGGGCGGCAGGAGGAGATCGAGGCCGGCATCATGCGCGACATCGAAGGAGCGGTCGCCCATGCCGAGCAGGCGCCATGGGAGCCCGTGGCGGATCTTCTCAGCGACGTCTACACGCCAGCCAGCGGGGGACCCACGTCATGACCGGCGGGCGCAAGATCACCTACCGCGAAGCCGTGCGCGAAGCCTTGCGGGAAGCGCTCACGCGGGACGAGCGCGTGTTCCTGATGGGCGAGGACGTGGGCCGTTACGGCGGCGCCTATGCCTGCTCGATGGGCCTTCTCGCCGAGTTCGGCGAGGAGCGCGTCCGCGACACGCCGCTTTCCGAATCGGGGTTCGTCGGCGCCGGCATCGGAGCGGCACTCGGCGGCATGCGCCCCATCGTCGAGATCATGACGGTCAATTTCAGTCTGCTCGCGCTCGACCAGATCGTCAACAACGCGGCCACGCTGCGCCACATGTCGGGCGGACAGCTGTCGGTGCCGCTCGTCATCCGCATGGCGACCGGCGCCGGACGCCAGCTCGCGGCCCAGCATTCGCACAGCCTCGAGTGCTGGTATGCACACGTGCCCGGCCTCAAGGTCGTAGCACCGGCCACCGTTGCCGACGCGCGCGGAATGCTGTGGACCGCACTCTGCGATCCCGATCCCGTGGTCATTTTCGAGCATGCCGCACTCTACAACGACGAGAGCGAGGTGGCAGCCGGCGGCGACCTCGCGGTCGACATCGCGAGCGCGGCGGTCCGCCGCCAGGGGACGGACGCCACGCTCGTCACCTACGGCGGCAGTCTCAAGAAGTCGCTGGCAGCAGCCGAGGTGCTGGCCAAGGACGGCATTTCCTGCGAGGTCGTCGATCTGCGCTCGCTGCGCCCGCTCGACGATCGGACCATCATGGCCTCGGTAGCCAAGACGCACCGTGCGATCGTGGTCGACGAGGGCTGGCGTACCGGCAGTCTCGCGGCCGAGATCGGCACCCGCACCATGGAGCAGGCGTTCTTCGATCTCGATGCCCCGGTCGGTCGCGTCTGCAGCGCCGAGGTGCCGATCCCCTACCCGAAGCATCTCGAGACCGCCGCAACGCCGCAAGTCGACGGCATCGTTGCCGCTGTCAGGGGAGCGCTCAGGCGATGATCGAGTTCAAAATGCCGTCGCTCGGCGCCGACATGGACGCCGGCACGCTGGTCGAATGGCTGAAGAAGCCCGGCGATGCCGTGAAGCGCGGCGACATCATCGCCGTCGTCGACACTCAGAAGAGCGCCATCGAGATCGAGGTCTTTGCCGACGGTATCCTCGACAGGCTCCTGGTCGAACCCGGCCAGCGCGTGCCGGTCGGCACGGTCATGGCTACCATCCGCGAGCCAGGAGACCTCGCAGACGCAGGTCTGCCGCCGAAAGCCGTGCCGAGCAGTGCGTCCCCTCCGGCAGCGAAGTCGTCTGCACCCGTTGCCCCGGCCTCTGCACCTCTTGTTGCCGCCCGAGGCGAGCCGCGAGCGACCCCGGCCGCACGCCGGAGAGCCGTCGAGCTCGGGGTCGAGATCGCGAGCGTGCTGCCGGGCCCGGAAGGGGTGATCGGCCTCGGAGAGGTGGAGGCCGCAGCCGGCGCGCGCGCCCCCGCCAAGCCACAGAGGCCCGGCGGAATCTCGTTTGATGAGATGCGCAAGGCCATCGGCGCCGCCATGGCACGATCGCACCGGGAGATCCCCCATTACTACGTAAGCTCGACCTTGGACGTCTCGCCACTCATGGCCTGGCTAGAGGCCGAGAACACGCGCCGGCCCGTGCCCGAGCGCTTGCTCTACGCCGCGCCTCTCATTCGCGCCGTTGCCCGGGCGCTCATGGATAGCCCCGAGCTCAACGGTCACTACGTAGACGGCCGCTACGACCCGGCGGAGCACGTCAACCTCGGGATCGCCGTCGCCATGCGCGGCGGCGGATTGATCGCGCCCGCCATCCTCGCCGCCGAGACGCTCGATCTTGCGGCCATCATGGAGCGCTTGAGGGATCTTGTCGCCCGCGTCCGCGGCGGTCGTCTCAGAAGCTCGGAGATGACGGCCGGCACGGCAACGATCACAAATCTCGGCGAGGGAACCGCCGACTCGCTGATGCCCCTCATCTATCCGCCGCAAGTCGCCATCGTCGGCTGTGGCCGGATCGTCGAGCGGCCGTGGATCGTCGACGGCAAGATTGAGGCCGCCAAGCTCATGACCGTGACCGTCGCCGGAGACCATCGCATCAGCGACGGACGGCGCGCGGCCGCGTTCCTCATGAACCTCGACAAGCTGCTCCAGAGCCCGGAAACGCTATGACCGACAACGACATTGCCAAGCTGGTGCAGTCCGCGCTCTTTGCCGTGGCCCCCGACCTCGAAGGCGAGACAGTCGGGCCCGACGTGCCGTTCCGCGACCAGTTCGAGATCGACTCGATGGACTTCCTGAACTTCGTCATTGCGCTCCACAAGGCGACCGGCATCGAAATCCCTGAACGGGACTACCCCAAGCTCGAGTCTCTCGATAAGGCCGTCGCGTACCTGAAGGCGAAAGGCTTTGCGCAATAGCCGCGAGTGCCGTGAGCAGCCCGGACGGATGCACACCAGCCGCCTGGTGACGAGCCCGGCGCTCTCCAGTGTTGCCATGCCACGACGGCTTGAGGAGCAAGCTGTTGCGGTACCGGCTATTCGTCGCCGTCCTCCCCCTCCTCGAAACGGGCCGCGACGAGCGCCGCTCCGTGATCGAGGAGGCCGCGGACCGAGTCCTCCGTCGCTTCGTTGCAGGCCGTGCTCACGACCCACTCGAACATCGCCGTGATGACCTCGTAGGGGTGCCATCCCGCCGCGAGCGCGGCCGTCATGACCTCGTCCATCGCTGCGTCGAGGGCCTCGCCACAGCGCTCGTCGCGCTCCTCAGTAGAGCACAAGCCGGCAGGAGGCGAAGCGATCGTCTGACCCATGTTGCATAGTCGCACGGCGCACCGGTTTGCTGTCAAATTGTTTCGCGGCAGGACCGTAGCGGCACGACCGCAGGTCGCCCGCCCCTTGATCGAACGCAATGAATGCTGAAGCCGACGAGTGAGACTGAAGCCAAAGGCAGCGCGGCGGTGTCGATCCAGCCGGCAGGAGGAGGCGCTGATGCCAGAGCGCATGCAGGCCCGATGAGGCGCGTGACCGTTTGGACCCCAAGGTGCTGATGCCGCATGACAGCGATCACTTCACCCTGCGAGTAGGAAGCTCGGCAATGCCACGCACGACGAGCGGCGGACGCGTCGTCCTGCTCAAGATGCTGCTCGCCTTGGTTGCCGTCGGGCTTGCGCCGGCCCTCGCCGTCGCACAGACCAAGAAGCCCGAAACTCCCGCCGCGGCCGGCACCATCGTCGACGTTCACTTGTTCTGGACGGCAACCTGTCCCCATTGCACACAGGCGCGCCGCTTTCTCGAGCAGCGTGTGCCGGAGATTGCCGGCGCACGCCTGCACTCTCACGAGCTTGACGGCGATGCGCACCGGGAGGCCCTCTACATCGCGCTTTCTCGACGCTACAAGAACGATCCTCCCGCCGTGCCGCTGATCGTCATCGGTGACGAGGCCTTCGTCGGATACGGTGACGATACCACCACCGGCGCAGCACTCGAGAGGAAGATCAGGGCGTGCCTCGCCGCACCCTGCACGGACGTTGCCGGCTCGATGCTGGCTGGCGCCGGGAAAGGCGTGACCGCTCCGCCTCCATCGGGCGATGGGCAGGGTCCGGGCGTCACGCGCCCGACGCTGCCAAAGACGGTATGGCTGCCCGGATTGGGCGAAATCGATACGGGCTCTCTGTCGCTCCCGATGCTGACCGTGGTGCTTGCCGCGGTCGACGGCTTCAATCCCTGCGCCATGTGGGTGCTGGTATTCCTGATCGGCCTCCTGATCGGCATGAACGACCACGTCAGGATGTGGACCTACGGCTCGGTCTTTCTGCTCACCTCTGGCGCCATCTACTTTGCCTTCATGGCCGCGTGGCTCAACCTCTTTCTGTTCATCGGCTCGCTGGCCTGGGTCAGAGCTGCCGTCGGACTGCTCGCAATCGGAGCCGGCGCGTTCCATTTGCGCGAGTTCATCACCAATCCCGATGCCGCCTGCCCCGTGACGACACCCGGCGAGCGGCAGCGCGTGATGGAACGACTGAGGAGCGCGGTCTCCGAGCGCTCGTTCCTGATGGCCATCCTGGGCATCATGGCTTTGGCGGTCGCCGTCAATCTGATCGAGCTTCTATGCTCGGCGGGCATTCCCGCCGTCTACACTCAGGTGCTCGCGCTGAGCAACCTCTCCGCGCCCTCGTACTACGGCCTTCTGACGCTCTACATTGCGGTATTCATGCTCGACGACATCTTCGTTTTCGTCGCCGCCATGGCAACCCTCAACGCCTTCGGCCTCCAGACCTCCTTTTCGCGATGGTCTCGACTCGTCGGTGGCGCCGTCATGCTCGCCATCGGCGTGCTTCTTCTGGTCAAGCCAGAGTGGCTGACCTTGATATGAGTGGACCCATGCCCCCGCACGGTTAACGATCGGGGGCGCGGACATTGGCTGAAATCGGCCGTTGGCCTAAGATTAGCGCTGCGGTGGCAACGTGGAGGATTCGTGATGGCAAGACTGCTGCGTGGACTGGCAGGCGGAAGCTTGCTGATCGGTGTGCTCCTGATCGCCGCCAACGCCGTCCTCCACCTCATGGGGCTGAGCGCCAGCTATAACCTCGGCGACCCCGAGAAGTTCGAGTTCATCCTGATTTCGTTCTGGCACGTGGGCGCCGCACTGGTTGCGATCGGCGCCGTTCTCTACCTGATCGGCCGACAGCTGCGATGAGGTCCGGAGCGTCGCGAGACTGGCCCTCAGCCACCGCTGCGGGACGACGCCACCTATTTGACTCGCACGAATTCCCCGCTGAGGCACACTCTCGATGCGGTGCAACCGTCGAGCTGCCAGAGATCCTGTGTCTTCTGGCGCAAGCGCGTGTTGTAGACTGCCTTGGAGTCGGGATCGACGATCTGGCCGAACCAGTCGCCGCCTTTGCTCGTCAGCGACGAGGCGAAGATCTCCATGCCCACGTTCTTGGGGCCCCCGACGATCCTTGCCGACAGCTTGGCGTCGGCGCTCTCGACGACCTCGATCGTGTACTTGTCCCAGGTCCACCGTCCGACCATATCGGCGACTTCGGCAGCCAGCGCCCGATGTATTGGCAAGAGCGCCAGGACCGTGATCACCGCCCTCGATTTCGCGCCCATAGCTGCTCCCCATCACCGATGGCCGGATGAACCGTGCCGATTGCACTCTAGCCCGGGATCTGGGAGGAGGCGCACAGCAAAATGTCACCGAATGAATGCTGCGTTGCAAGGCAGGGGACACCACCGAAGCGACAGGCGAATTCGTCACCGGCAGCAAAGTGGCCCCGATTGGCGCGCGGTCGTGAGTCACTCCGGCTCGGAGCCAGCATGATTGTGGTGTAGAGTACATGCATGGCCCGGAGCCGGCACGTCTGCCATGTGTCTCCCCTCGTGCTACCTGGAGGCAGGAATGAGCATCCTTGCAACGCTGGCCGCATGGATTGGACTGGCGGCAATTCCACTTGGCGGAGGTTTCGGCCCGTCCTCGGTCGACGACACCGACGTCGATGAGCAACGGCGGCAGATGCTCGAGGCAATCGACGGCGAGATGGCGGAGACTGCGTTCAGCAGCGGTATCTCCGCGCTCTCTCCGCGTGTACGCGCAGCGGTTGCCTCGGTCCCACGCCACGAGTTCGTACCGCCCGACCTGAGGCACGTGGCCTACGCCAACCGGCCGCTTCCGATCGGGTACGCACAGACGATCTCGCAGCCATTCATCGTGGCGCTCATGACGGAGCTGCTCGGAATCCGGGACGGGGACAAGCTCCTCGAGGTCGGAACGGGTTCCGGCTACCAGGCCGCAATTCTCTCCCTCCTCGCGCGCGAGGTGTACACGATCGAGATCGTGGCTCCGCTCGGAGAGATGGCCGCTGCGACCCTGTCTCGGTTGGGCTACCGCAATGTGCATGTCCGGACCGGCGATGGACACGCCGGATGGCCGGACGCGGCGCCGTTCGACGGCATCATGGTCACTGCCGCACCCGACCAGATACCGCCTGCTCTCATCGCCCAGTTGAAGCCAGGCGGGCGCTTGGTCATTCCGGTCGGCCGCTTCGAGCAGGAGCTCCTGGTCGTGACCAAGAACCCGGACGGGACGACGACGTCGACGACCTCGATACCGGTCCGTTTCGTGCCGCTGACCCGGGACGAATGAGAAAGCCGGGACATACGGCTATTGTCGGCGGCGAGCGAGCAATCGGGTGGTCGAGCAGTGACAAGAGTATCATTAGACATAGCGTATCGACAGCGTGACGTCGCCCGTATGCGGCCCGTCGAGATCGTCGAGCGCAAAGGCCTGGGCCATCCGGACACGATCTGCGATTGCCTGAGCGAGAAGCTCAGCGTCGGCCTCTCGAGATACTACCTCGAGCAGTTTGGGCTCATCCTGCACCACAACGTCGACAAGGCGCTGCTGACGGCAGGCCGATCCGAGCCCCGCCTCGGCGCAGGACGCATCATCGAGCCACTCGACCTCTATCTTTCGGGGCGGGCCGCGATCGAGGTCATGGGCAAGCGGGTGCCTCTTGCCGAACTTGCCGAGGAGGCCGTGAGCAGCTGGTTCCGGCAGCACATGCACGCGTTCGACGCCGCCGCCGGCCTTCGCCTCCATTGTCTCGCACGGCCCGGATCGCCTGAGCTGGTCGACCTCTTTCTCCGGCAGCGGGAGAGCGGCACCTTCCTGGCCAACGACACGTCGTGCGGGGTCGGCTTCGCACCTCTGACCGAGCTCGAGCGCTTAGTTCTCTTCATCGAGCAGCGACTCAACGAGCCGGCGTTCAAGGCTGCCTGTCCCGAGACGGGCGAGGACATCAAGATCATGGGGCTCAGAGAGCATGACAGCATCAGTCTCACCGTGTCGTGTGCCTTTATCGGGCGCCACCTCCCCGATCTCGCTGCCTATCGCATGGCCAAGGAGCGCCTCCGGGCCAGCGTGCTGGAGCTTGCACGCACCGTGACGAGCCGAGACGTCGACGTGTGCATCAATGCGGCCGACGGCGAGACGGCCGGCTCGATCTACCTCACCGTTTCCGGAACGTCTGCCGAGGGGGGCGACGACGGCGAGACGGGACGCGGCAACCGCATCAACGGCCTCATCACGCCCTGCCGGCCTATGACACTCGAGGCCACGGCCGGCAAGAACCCCATCACTCACGTCGGCAAGCTTTACAATGCCGCGGCCAACGCCATCGCCGGCGCGCTCGTCGCCGAGGTGCCGGGCCTCGAGGCGGCCGAATGCTACCTAGTGAGCCAGATCGGACGGCCGATCGACAAACCGCGCGTGGTCCACCTTGACCTCAGTCACAGGGAAGGCCGGTTGGCCGGCGATCTCGAGGCAAAGGTTGCCGACGTCACGGAGCGGGAAATCGCCCGCATCCCGGAGCTCTGGCGCTCGTTCGTGAACGAGACGCTGCGCGTTGCATAAGGCGCCCTCACCAGATCGACGCAGGCCTTCGGCCCCCAGCCCTTCGGCCCAAAGTCAGGACCAGGGCCGCGATGCGTTTCCGGCCGGCGAAGTCGCCGTCATGCCGCGCTCTTACGCGCCGCCTCGCCCGCTCTGCGGATCGCCGAGATGTTGGCGGCGTAGGAGTCGCGGCTGCCGCCCTTGAACACGGCGGAGCCGGCGACGAGCACGTTGGCACCGGCGGCGGTGACGAGCGGCGCAGTCTCGGGCGTGATGCCGCCGTCGATCTCGATGTCGATGGGGCGAGCACCGACGAGTGCTTTCACGCGGCGGACCTTGTCGACGACGGCCGCGATGAACGCCTGCCCGCCGAAGCCGGGGTTCACGGTCATCAGGAGGACGAGGTCCAGTCGGTCGAGGACGTACTCGATCACGCTCTCGGGCGTGCCCGGGTTGATGGAGACGCCGGCCTTCCTGCCGAGGGCGCGGATCGCCTGCAGCGAGCGGTCGAGATGGGGGCCTGCCTCCGCATGCACGGTGATGATGTCGGCGCCCGCCTCCGCAAACGCGGCCAGATAGGGGTCGCAGGGCGCGATCATCAAGTGGCAGTCGAACACTTTATTCGACGCGCCGCGAATGGCCTTCACGACGGGCGGCCCAAAGGTGATGTTGGGCACGAAGTGACCGTCCATCACGTCGAGATGGATCCAGTCGGCGCCGGCCGCGTCGACGGTTGCGACCTCCTCGCCGAGCCGAGCGAAGTCGGCGGACAAGATCGACGGGGCGATGAGGAGGGGACGGGTCAAGAGTGCCTCCGTTGTGGCCAGTAGTGCGCCGCCTCAGCCTGATTCTCTCCCCGAGGGGTGAGGGGACTCGTTCGGCCATCGCGGCATGAACGAGATCTTCCGCCGAGCCGTGCTTAAGGTCCCTCTCCGTCCGGGGTGCGGGCCAGGGTGAGGACTTGTGACGTCAGCTTCGAGCCCTACACGCCCGATTGCGACGGGGCAACCCCGGGTGGCTGGAACTCACGGGAAAAGCTCTCCCGCCGCATCAGAAGAACGTGCGCCGCTTGCGCTCGATGAGCTGCAGGATCATGGGCGTCAGGATCAGCTGCATGGCGAGATCCTGCTTGGCGCCCGGGATGACGATGCAATTGGCGCGCGACATGAAGCTTCCCGAGATCATCGACAGCAGGTAGGCGAAATCGATGCCGCGCGGCGACCGGAAGCGGATGACGACCATCGATTCTTCGGCCGTCGGAATCCAGCGCGCGACGAACGGATTCGAGGTGTCGACGGTCGGGATGCGCTGGAAGTTGATGTCGGTCTCGGTGAACTGCGGGCAGATGCAGCGCACGTAGTCCGGCATGCGGCGCAAGATGACGTCGGTGACGGCTTCGGGCGTATAGCCGCGTTCCTCCTTGTCGCGGTGGATCTTCTGGATCCACTCGAGATTGATGACCGGTGTGACGCCGATTTTCAGGTCTGCATACTTGGCGATGTTGACCTTGTCGTTGACGGTGGCTCCGTGAAGGCCCTCGTACATCAGCAGGTCCGTGCCGTAGGGAATCTCCTCCCAGGGAGTGAACGTGCCGGCAGGCACGCCGTGCTTCTTGGCCTCGGCCGTATCGTGGACGTAATAGCGCGTCTTCGCAGTGCCGATCTCGCCATAGGAGCGGAAGGCGGCCTCGAGCTCGGCAAGAAGGTTCGCCTCTTCTCCGAAGTGGGAAAGGTTCGGGTTGCCTGCGGCAGCGGCCGTGGCGGCCGCCACCTCCATCTCGGCACGGTCGTAGCGGTGGAACGCGTCGCCCTCCATGAAGGCGGCATTGATGTTCTCGCGGCGAAAGATCTGCTCGAACGTACGGCGCACGGACGTGGTGCCCGCGCCTGACGAGCCTGTGACCGAGATGATGGGATGCTTGGCGGACATGATGCCCTTTTCTTGCAGATCCTGTCTTCTTGCAGGTCGGGCGCCGCCCGATCAAGTGCGCAACGCTCAAGTCCTGAACAGACCACGCTTGGTAAAGAGCGGCGAATGCTCGGCGACACCCATCGGCTCACGCCCAAGGCGGACCACATACTCGACCTCCGACCGGGAGCCGGCGACGATCGGTGTGCGCTGGTGCAGTGCGGAAGGCACCTCCTCCAGGATGCGGCTCTGGCCGGTCGTTGCAGCCCCTCCCGCCTGTTCGACGATCCAGGCCAGCGGATTCGCCTCGTAAACGAGCCTGAGGCGACCCATGGCGTAGCCGTCGCGGAGGTCGCCCGGGTAGAGGAAGATGCCGCCGCGGGTCAGGATGCGGTAGAGGTCGGCGACCGGGGAGGCCGTCCAGCGCATATTGAAGTCCTTGCCGCGAGGGCCGATCGTACCTCGCAACAGGTCGTCGGCGTAAATGCGCAGAGCCACCTCCCAGTGGCGATAGTTCGAGATGTTGACCGCGAATTCCCGCGTCGACGGCGGAATGGTGGCCGAGGTCTGGGTCAGCATGAAGCGGCCGGTCTCGCGGTCGAGCACGAACAGGTGCGTGCCGTCGCCGACAGTCAAGGCCATCGACGTGAACGGGCCGTAAACGGTGAAGCCGGCCGCCTTCTGGCGCGTGCCCGGCTGCAGGAAGCTATCCTCGCCGGCACGCCCGGGGAGCGCAGGCAGGACCGTGAAGATCGTGCCGACCGACGTATTGGCGTCGATATTCGAGGAGCCGTCGATCGGGTCGGCGGCAACGACGAGAGGCGCGTCGGAGACGAGTGCGGCCGGATGCTCGAGCTCCTCGGACGCGAACGCCGCCACGGGCGCCATGGCCAAAGCGCTGAGGAGAAGATCGTTGGCGCGGACGTCGACCTCCTTCTGCGGATCGACACCGCTTTGGCGCCCGGTCGGTGCCCCCAGCGGTCCGGCGAGCGGGCCGCGGCCGACCAGAGCCGAGATCTCACGGCAGGCGCCCGCCAGCGCGAGCAGGGTTGCGGCGATGCTCTCCCGGCCGGGATCGTCTCGCGTCCAGGCTTCAAGATAGCCTTGCAGGTCTTTCGGTTGCTTCATCGCGTGGCCTCGGAAGCGAACGGTGCCCGGAGCGTGCGCCCGGTCGGGTTCGATGGCACGTTGCGAGGCATCGGGCAAACGGCGATCCGCTGCACGAGTACCGGCCTCCGGCGCATCGAGCGCGTTGCGGCCTGGCCTGCCCCTCCGATGTCCGCCATGGTTTGTCCTTTCACGCCTTGGCCGGACGCGGTACTAGTGTCCTCGCGACGGCAAGCCCCATGTTATTGTCTGGAGAGTCACATGTTTTTTGGTAAAAAGCCTGAAGATACAAAGACTCCGGCAGCACAGCCCACAACGCAGGCGCCGAACTTCTCGGCCGACCCGGCGCCCTTTTCCGCCGCCCCGTCAGCGTCCGCCGGTGCGGCCACCACCATCTCTCCGGAGGAGGCCAAGAAGCGGGCGGCGCTTGCCAAGCACGTGGCGGCGTCGTTCGGCGAGATCGTCACACTCCTCATGCGCTCGCCGGGAGACAAGCAGCGCCCGATCCAAGATCTCGAGTGGATGGTTGCACCGGCTATCATGACCGGCCAGTTCGCGGTTGCCGACGCCCAGTCGAAGGAGAACGGCGCCGTCATGCCGGTCGGTGCCGTGCTCTGGGCACATGTCTCGGCCGAGGTAGATAAGCGCCTGTCAGAGCTTGGAGATCAGGCGCCGAGGCTGGCGCCCAACGAGTGGCGCTCGGGCGATATTCCTTGGGTCGTGATGGCGATCGGCGATCCCAAGGTGCTGTCCGGGCTCCTGCAGCAGCTGTCGAAAACCGTGTTCAAGGACAAGCCGGCCAAGATCCGGGCGCGGGGAGCGGACGGCAAGGTCGTCGTCGGCCGCCTCGAGATGGCGGCGCCGCCGGCCGCCTGAGGCGGCGCAGGGCCCTTGCCGTCGTATCCCGCCGGCTGACGGCAAGCCTCATGCAAGGGTTGCAGCAACAGCCACAGGTTGTTGCAATTTCTGAAAGATTATCACCGAGATAATACTTTGCCGTATACGACCTGTCGAATGCCCTATTTACTATTTGCATGATAAATAACCGTCTCGAAGTCCACAAACCCGTGCGGGTCGTTCATCAATGACGAAGGTACAGGCAGCCTCGGGGCCCACCAATCCCGTCGATCGCGCGATCCGCCGCAGCTATCCCATTTTCACCGGGGTAGCCCTGTTCTCCGGCATCATCAACGTGCTGGCGCTGACCGGCTCGTTCTACATGCTGCAGGTCTACGACCGCGTGATCCCGTCGCGGAGCGTGCCGACGCTGATCGGCCTCACGGTGCTGATGGCCCTGATGTACACGGTCAACGGCCTCCTGGACTTCATTCGCCTCAGGATCATGAGCCGGGTCGGCGTGCGCATCGACAACGAGCTGCGCGAGAAGGTGTTCGCGACGGTCCAGCTCCTGCCGCTCAGGATGAGGCAGAGCGGAGACGGCCTCGCTCCGGTTCGCGACCTCGATCACATCCGCTCGTTCCTCGGCGGACTGGGCCCGACGGCGTTCTTCGACATGCCGTGGATGCCGGTCTATCTCGCGCTCATCTACATGCTGCACCCGCTCCTGTTCCTGTTCGCGGTTTCGGGCGCCCTGCTTCTCGTCTGCATGACCATTCTGACCGACATCCGCAGCACCGGGCCGATGAAGGCGGCTACGAAGAGCGGCGCCGAGCGCATGATGTTCGGCGAGTCGGCGCGTCGCAACGCCGAGGTCATTCACGCCATGGGCCTCGGGCCGCAGATGCAGCGGCGATGGAACGAGATCAACACGCGCTATCTGTCCGAGCAGCTCGAGGCATCGGACGCGGCCGGAGGCATGAGTGCGATCTCGAAGGTGCTCCGCCTCCTGTTGCAGTCGGGCATCCTCGGCCTCGGTGCATATCTCGTCATCGAGAACACGGTGTCGGGAGGCACTATCATCGCCTCCTCGATCATCATGTCGCGGGCACTGGCTCCGATCGAAACCGCGATTGCGCACTGGAAGAGCTTCGTATCCGCGCGGCAGAGCAAGCGCAGGCTCACCGAGCTGTTCCAGGCCATGTCGCAGGAGACGCAGGACCAGCTCGAGCTGCCGGCTCCCACCCGGACGCTCACGGTGCAGAACCTTACGGTTGCTCCGCCCGGCGGCATGCGGCCCGTAGTTCAGGGCATCTCGTTCCAGCTCCAGGCGGGCGAGGGGCTCGGCATCATCGGACCATCCGCCTCCGGCAAGTCGTCGCTCGCGCGCGCCCTCGTCGGCGTCTGGCAGCCGGTCCGCATGGGCGGCAGCGTGCGCCTCGACGGCGCCGCGCTCGACCAGTGGCCGGCGGCAAAGCTCGGACGGCACGTCGGGTATCTGCCGCAGGATATCGAGCTGTTCGAGGGCACCGTGGCCCAGAACATTGCCCGCTTCCACCGCGACGCGAAGGACGAGGAGGTGGTCGCGGCCGCCAAGGCGGCCGGCGTGCATGAGATGATCGTGCATCTCCCGAACGGATACCAGACGGAGATCGGTGAGAGCGGCCAAGCGCTCTCGGCCGGCCAGCGGCAGCGTATCGCGCTCGCGCGCGCTCTTTACGGCGATCCGTTCCTGGTCGTTCTCGACGAGCCGAACTCCAACCTCGACCAGGCCGGCGACAACGCGCTCACGGAGGCCATTCGCTCCGTGCGTGCGAGGGGCGGTATCGTGATCGTAATCGCCCACCGGCCGTCGGCGCTGGCTGCGATCGACAAGGTGCTCGCCGTCGCCAACGGCCAGGCCCAGGTGCTCGGGCCCAAGGAGGAGGTGCTGCGCAAGCTGATGCAGCCGGCCGCGGTCCACCAGCATGCCCAGTCGCCGGCACCCCACCCTGCGGCCCTGCCCTCCGTCGCCACGGCCCATGCCGGAGCGCCGGGCCTCAAAGTCGTTGCCGACCGGCCGATGGGAGGCACGCAGTGAGCAGCAAGCCAACTCCGCTCTCGAGGCAGCCGTCGCTCGGCCGTGTTCGCAACTACATGCTGGCCGGCCTCGCCGTCTCCTTCGCCATGGTGGGCGGTGTGGGTGTGTGGGCGGCCCGAACCGAGCTTGCCGGGGCGGTCATCGCCTCCGGACTCGTGGTCGTCGAAAGCAGCGTCAAGAAGGTGCAGCACCCCGTCGGCGGCGTCGTCGGCGCGATCATGGTCAAGAACGGCGACAAGGTGAAGACCGGCGACATTCTGTTGCGGCTCGACGAGACGGTGACCAAGGCGAACCTGCAGGTCATCTCGAAGCAGCTCGATCAGCTCAACGGGCGTGAGGCGCGCTACAAGGCCGAGCGCGACATGGCGAAGGAGATCACGTTCCCAGCAGCGATCTCGTCGCGCGCCGACGACCCGGAGGTGGGTGAGATCATGTCCGGCGAGCGGACGCTGTTCGAGAGCCGCAGGGACTCGCGCGAAGGCCAGAAGGCGCAGCTCAGGGAGCGCATCGGCCAGTTGCAGGAGGAGTTCGAGGGCGTCTCCGGCCAGATCGAGGCCAAGACGCGCGAGATCGAGCTCATCGGCGAGGAGATCCGCGCCATGGAGGAGCTCGAATCGAAACAGCTCGTCACCACACAGCGCCGGGTGCAGCTCCGCCGCGATGCCGCCCGGCTCAATGGCGAGCTTGGCGCTCTTCAGGCATCGGCGGCGCAGACCAAGGGAAAGATTTCCGAGATCGAGCTGCAGATCCTCAGGATCGACCAGGACTTCCGAGCTGAGCTGATGACGGACCTGCGCGAGACCCAGGGCAAGCAGGCCGAGCTCAACGAGCGCAAAATTGCGGCCGAGGACCAGTTGAAGCGCATCGACATCCGTGCGCCGCAGAACGGTGTCGTGCATCAGATGTCGGTCCACACGGTGGGCGGCGTGATCAATCCGTCCGAGCCTGTGATGATGATCGTGCCCGAGGGCGACCGTCTCGTCATCGACGCCAAGGTGGCGCCGCAAGACATCGACCAGGTGCTCAGGGCGGAGACGGCGATTATCCGTTTCCCCTCGTTCAATCAGAGGACGACGCCGGAGGTGACGGCGCAGATGAAGCGTGTGGCAGCCGACCTCACGCACGACGACAAGACGAACGAGTCCTACTACATGGCCCGGCTCGAGATCCCGGACAGCGAGCTCACGAAGCTCGGCGAGCACAAGCTCTTCCCCGGCATGCCGGCCGAGGTGCAGATCCGAACCAGCAGCCGTACGGCACTTTCCTACATCCTGAAGCCGCTGGAGGACCAGATCTCGCGGGCGTTCAAGGAGCGGTAGGCCACACGAGCCGTCCCAAGGAACAACCGAGCGAGGGACGAAGCAGCGCTTCGTCCCTCGCTCGTTTAGCCTCACGTGCTCACAGCGTCCTCTTCCGCTGTTGGATCATCATGTAGGTGTCGAAGGTGGCCTCGGTGGTCTGGAACCACAGATAGCTCTCGTTCCTCACCGCCACCATGGCATCGTAGGCCTTCTTGAAATCGGGATTTGCGGCCGATAGCTCGGCGTAGACCTCGTTCGAGGCCTTGAAGCAGGCGTCGAGCACGGCCTCGGGAAACGGCTTGAGAATGGCCCCGTTCTGAACCAGCCGGCGCAGCGCCGGCGGGTTCAGCATGTCGTAGCGCGCCATCATGACGGTATTGGCCGTCTGGGCCGCGCTCCTGACGATGGCCTGGTAGGCGGGCGGAAGCGCGTTCCACTTGTCGAGGTTGAAGAAGAAGTAGAGCATCGCCTGCCCTTCCCACCAGCCGGGGTAATAGTAGTATTTGGCGATGCGATAGAAGCCGAGTTTCTCGTCGTCGTAGGGCCCGACCCATTCGGCGGCGTCGAGCACGCCCTTCTCGAGGTTCTGATAGATCTCGCCGCCGGGCATGCCCTGCGGTACGGCGCCGAGTCGGGACAGGATCTTGCCGCCGAAACCGCCGATGCGGATCTTCAATCCCTTGAAGTCGTCGGGTGTATTGATCTCCTTGCGGTACCAGCCGCCCATCTGCGCACCCGAGTTGCCGCCTGGCAGCCCGTAGAGCTTGTAGCGCTGGAAGAACGCGTTCATCAGGTCGATGCCGCCGCCCTCGTACATCCAGGCGTTCTGCATGCGACTGTTGAGTCCGAACGGCACGGCGGTCGCGAGCGCGAACGTCGGATCCTTGCCCCAGTAGTAGTAGGAGGCGGTGTGACAGCTCTCGACCGTACCGTCGGTGACGGCATCGGCCGCCTGCAGGCCGCCAACGATCTCGCCGGCCGCGAAGACCTGGATCTGAAACCTGTTGTCGGTCATGTCTGCGACCGCCTTGGAAAAGACCTTGGCAGCACCGTGAATGGTGTCGAGAGACGGCGGGAAGCTCGAGGTCATGCGCCAATTGAGTGTCGGCGCGGACGAGACGATGGCCGGCGAGGCGGGACCCTTTCCGTCGTCGCAGGCGGTGATCCCTGCGCCGGCACTGCCGGCGGCGGCGACCTTGAGGAACTTGCGGCGATCGACCTGTTTCATCCGGCCCCCCTCGATGGACAGGCGGACTATATCTGCCTTGTCGATGAGGCTCAAACGCGAGCTTGGAGGGCCGGTCGGGTAAGGCAAGCCGAGGTCCGGCCCTTTGCGAGACCGGCGCGTTGCGTCTCGCTGGCGCGACCCGGCATGCCCCTCGACCCTCGCCCAGGAGGGAGGGGCCGGGCGGATGAGCGGCCGCATGCCCCATGCCCCGCGCCGAGCTCGGTCATCCTCGGCGCTCGTCGTGGACGGCCACCCGTCCCTCGCGCTTCGCCGCGAGGGAGGAGCAGTCGACCCCTAGCGGCGCGGCACCGCACATTTCTGAAATGGGCCGAGGAGCCAGGATAGCGCTGCCGACGGCATTCGCTCACCCGAAGCTCGACAGCAGCCCCACGATCCGCCGCACGAGAGGGCTTCCCGCCGCCGCCGAGAAATAGCGCACCGCCGCACGCTTGTTGATCTCGCCGAGCGTTGGGTAGGGTGCGATCCAATCGGTCATGGCCTTGATCTTGAGACCTTGCGAGATGGCGAGCGCCCACACCTGGATGAGCTCGCCTGCCTGCTCGCCTGCGATGGTTGCCCCGAGGATGCGACCGCGTGCATCCGTCACCACCTTCACGTGCCCCTCGGTCGCACGCTCCGCCTGTGCGCGGTCGTTTTCGTGATAGGACCAGCGCTGGACCTTGGGATTGATGCGTCGCGCCCTCGCCTGCTCCTCGGTGAGGCCGACATGCGCCAGCTCAGGCTCCGCATAGGTCACCCAAGGAACGAGATCGTTGTTCGCCTTCGCCGGCAGCCGGAACAGGGCGCGGCGAATGACGATGCCCGCATGATAGTTGGCGACGTGCGTGAACTGAAGCCCGCCTGCCACGTCGCCGATCGCGAACACGCGCCGGTTCGAGGTTCTGAGGCCCTTGTCGACCTTGATGCCGCTCCTCTCGTAGGTGATGCCGGCCGCATCGAGTCCGAGGTCCGCCGTGTTCGGCCGCCGCCCGACCGCCAACAGGAGGTGCGTTCCTTCGAGCGTCTCCGGGCCTGCCGGTGTCTTGACCGCGACCCTCACGCGCCCGCGCCCGCCCTCGACGCGTTCGACCAGCGTCTCCTCGCGGATGTCGATGCCCTCCGCCCGAAGCGACTTCAAGACCACCTTCGTCATCTCGGGATCGTCCTTGCCGAGTGCCCGTGCGCCCTCGAGCACAGTGACGCGGCTGCCGAGCCGGTGATGCGCCTGAGCAAGCTCGAGCCCGATCGGTCCGCCTCCGACGACGATCAGATGCGGAAGCTTGTCGGCGTTTTCGAAGATGCTCTCGTTGGTGAAGAAGGGTACGCTGTCGAGCCCCGGTATTGGCGGCACCACGGGAGACGAGCCCGTCGCGATGACGAAGCGGCGCGCCCTGATGCGGTGCTCTCCGGCCGTCACCGTGCGGGCATCGACAAACCGTCCCGTAGCCTGGATGACCTTGACGCCGAGACCGGTGAAACGCTCGACCGAATCATTGGGAGCAATGGCCGCTATCACGCTATGCACGTGATCGCGGACCGCAGCGTGATTGATTGCCGGCTCGACCGGCATGATGCCGAACGGCATCGACGTCCGCATGGCATGCGCCCGCTTTGACGCCGCGAGCAGCGCCTTCGACGGCACGCAGCCGTAGTTGAGGCAATCGCCGCCCATCTTGTGCTTCTCGATGAGCACCACCTGCCGCCCGAACGACGCCGCAGCCGCAGCGACCGAAAGCCCGCCCGAGCCCGCCCCGATGACGCAGATATCGACGTCGAGCGCCTCGCTCTCCTTCACGCCGGCAGCCTCGGTCATGATTCTTGAGCTCCTGTCCCTGTTGTTGGAACCACAAACTTCGTGTTGGAAATACCTGCTTTGACGCTGCTCACGCCCCGCGCGCCGACAACTTCTTATAGGCGACAGGGATCAGCGCAACCACTCCGATGAGCACGAGCGCGATCTTCGTCTCCGTGTTGATCACGTTGCCGAGCTTGATCGAAAGCTCGCAGGCTGCCGCCCCCGACTGGGCGAGGCAGGCCTGCTGCTCGGCCCGAGCGCTGGCGATGACGCCGTCGAGTCCTGCCCCCGCGGAGGCGAACGCGAACGTCGCCGGTATGATGCCGAGAAACGTGCCCGCAACGTAGGTCGACAGTGGAACGCCGATGAGCGCCGGGGCAAGGTTGACGAGAAAGAACGGAAATGCCGGCACGAGACGCAGGAATAGCAGATAGGACAGCGCGTTTTCCCGAAAGCCGGCCTCGAGCTTGGCAAGAGAGGGGCCCGCCTTTGCCGCGAGCGACGCGCCGAACGCCGTGCGTGCGATGAGGAAGACGAGCGTTGCGCCGATGGTTGCACCGATGACCGCCGCGAGCCCGCCTAGGAGTGTGCCGAACAAGAGTCCGCCCGTGAGCGTGAGCACGAGCGCGCCGGGTATCGAAGCTGCAACCGCCGCCGCATAAATTGCGATGTAGGCAGTGAGCGCGAGCGGCAGGCCGGCTTCGATCGTCGCCTGGAGGTTGTCGCGGTTGCGGGCGATCGTCTCGAGTGTGAGAAGCTTGTGCCAGCCCATACCGAGAACGAGAGCGGTCGCGCCGGCCAGCATCACGAGCGGAAGCCATCGCTTGAGCGCGCCCGGGCCGGCGGGCGGGGTCTCACTCTCGAGCTCGGTGTCGGTCTGCACGGGTTGTACCTCGCTGAAAGATGAGATGCGGGCGCGATCGATGGGTCACTCTAGGCGCATGGCGGACCGCAACGCGAATGCCTTGTGCCTCTCGTTTCGATACGCGCCGCGCATGGTTGCCGGTTGGACGACGGGGGCCCTCCGGTCCGGCCGCCTCCCGCCGTGTCGAGCGGGTTACGTGCTGCACCAGCCGCAGGTTTCATGATCCGCACCACCCGCACAGCGTTCGGCCCTGCGTTGACTTTGCCAGGCACGCCCCCTATAAGCACCCAACTTCCAGCCATAATTCGCTCGGGCTCGCCGCTTGCGGCGGACTGCTCAGGTGTTTCGGTCGGCACGGAAATAACCGCCATTCACGGGTGCCAGGCTCATTCGGCCGCGCGCGCTCGAACCGGCTAACAGCCGGATATTACGGAGAGTTTTGTCGTGAAACGCACGTATCAGCCGAGCAAGCTCGTTCGCAAGCGCCGTCACGGCTTCCGCAAGCGCATGCTGACCGCCGGCGGCGTCAAGGTGCTTGCCCGCCGCCGCGCCAAGGGCCGTAAGCGCCTGTCCGCGTAAGGCTTTTTCGATTCCGAGCAGGCTTTGGCCCGGGCGGATCTCGCCGCGGAGGCGATGCCCCATGCCGAAGCCACCCTTGACTCTCAAGAAGCGCGCCGAGTTCCTGCGCCTACGGGGTGGCACCCGCTGGTCGGGGCCGGCGTTCCTCATGGAATCGAAGCTGCGTGAAGCCGCCGGGACGGCGCTGGACGCGCCGCGCTTCGGCTTCACGGTCACCAAGGCGATGGGCAACGCCGTCGCCCGCAACCGCATCCGCCGCCGGCTCAAGGCGGCTGTCGCCGAGGTCGCACCCGCTTTGGCGGATCCTCGTCGCGATTACGTCCTCGTCGCTCGCGCCGCCGCGTCGATGCGACCGTTCGTCGATCTCAAGAAAGACCTTGAACAGGCCTTTCAACGCGTGCATCACCCAGCCCCGAGGATCCGTCGCGCGAAGCCGTAGCTGTCGCGTCGGGGGAGCGTGGCCGGAGCCACCGGTAGAACAGCCTGGAAGGCGATTGACCCGATGCAGAATCAAGGGCCGGACGACCAGAAGAACGTGTTGATGGCAGTCGTGCTATCGATGCTCGTCGTCCTGGGCTGGACCTACTTCTTTGCCCAGCCCAAGATGGACAAGCTGCAGCAGGACAAGGCGCTCCAGGAGCAGAAGGCCGCGTCCGAGAAGGCCGGCGTGCCGACCGCCACGACCGGAGTTGCCGCACCGGCTCCGATGCCGTCGGCGGCCGCGACCGTCGCCCAGCCCGTCGCGTCGCGCGACGAGGCACTCGCCAAATCGGCCCGCGTCGAGATCGCTACGCCCTCGCTCAAAGGCTCCCTCTCCTTGAAGGGTGCGCTCGTCGACGACGTAGTGCTCGTCAACTACCATGAGACGGTTGACCCCAAGAGCCCCAACGTCGTGCTGTTTTCGCCGCCCGAGGCCCCGAATGCCTATTATGCCAAGTATGGCTGGCTGCCGATCGCGCAGACGGAGCTCAAGCTCCCGGATGCCGAGACGGTCTGGAAACAGGACAACGCAGGCGCGCTGACGCCCGCCAATCCGGTGACACTGTCCTGGTCCAACGGCCAGGGCCTTACCTTCCGCCGCACATTCTCGGTCGACGACAAGTACATGTTGAAGATCAAGGACGAGGTCGAGAACACCAGCGCGGGTGACGTGACGCTACGCCCGTTCGCGCTCCTCTACCGCCGCGGCATGCCGAAGACCACGGGCGGCGTTCTGCACGAGGGCCTGATCGGGGTGCCCGGCGACGCTGGCCTGCAGGAGATCGCCTACCAGAAGTCGCTCGAGCCGTCGGCGGCCGGCCACTTCGCGGACAAGACCGGTGGCTGGCTCGGCATCACCGATGTCTACTGGGCGGCGGCCCTCGTCCCCGACCAGAGCGCAACCTATACCGCGACGCTCGAGGGCCACGCCGCCAGTGGAGCCGCCAAGGAGTTCTTCACTGCCGACTATACTGGCGCGCCGGTGACCGCTGCCGCCGGCCAGAGGATCGCCAGCGAGGGCCAGCTCTACGCCGGCGCCAAGAAGGTCGATGTGGTCGAGGGCTACGAGAGCCAGTTGAAGATCGAGAAGTTCAACAAGCTCATCGACTGGGGCTGGTTCCACTTCATCACCCGGCCGCTCAATCACTTCCTGACCTGGCTCTACGGCATCGTCGGCAACTTCGGCATCGCCATCCTGCTCGTCACGGTCGTCGTCAAGGCGCTGTTCTACCCGCTCGCCAACAAGAGCTACGCGAGCATGGCGAAGATGAAGAAGCTGCAGCCGCAGATGGAGGCCCTGCGCGACCGCTTCAAGGACGACAAGCAGCGCCAGCAGGAAGAGCTGATGAAGCTCTACCAGAAGGAGAAGATCAACCCGGCCGCAGGCTGCCTGCCGATCCTGCTGCAAATTCCGGTCTTCTTCGCGCTCTACAAGGTGCTCTACATCTCGATCGACATGCGCCACGCGCCGTTCTTCGGCTGGATCAAGGATCTCTCGGCGCCCGACCCGACCTCGATCTTCAACCTGTTCGGCCTCCTGCCGTTCGCGGTCCCTGAGCTGCTCCACGTCGGCGCCTGGCCCATCATCATGGGCCTCACCATGTGGGTTCAGATGCAGCTTAACCCGCCGCAGCCCGATCCGGTGCAGCAGCAGATCTTCTCCTGGATGCCGCTGATGTTCACGTTCCTCTTGGCCGCGTTCCCCGCCGGCCTCGTGATCTACTGGGCCTGGAACAACATCCTCTCCATCGCCCAGCAGTGGCACATCTCGAGCAAGAACGGCGCCGAGATCCACCTCATGGACAATCTCGAGCGCACGCTCGGCCCCATCATGAGGCTCTTCAAGCGCGGCGAGACCAAGGGTTAGCTGGCAGCGGGCGAGCGCAGGCTCGCCCCCGCTCCAACCCTCTTGCCAGGGGATGAGGAACCTCCGCGCTCGCGGTTTGCTCTCGATTGCAGAAGAGACGCCGGCCGAGGTCCCTCTCCCGCCGGAGAGAGGGTCAAAGCGAGTGACCCGGATCCGATACCCTGGAAGAGCGTGCCCGATGACCGACGACGCCAAGCTGACGGAGGCCGATTTCGAGACGGGCGAGCGCCTCTTCCGAGGCGAGTGGCGCTTCGTGAAGGGCGTCGTCTCCCTCGAGCACCTGCCTCCCGCCGACCGGCCGGAGATCGCCATTGCCGGCCGCTCCAACGTCGGCAAGAGCTCGCTCATCAATGCGCTCGTGCGCCGTCACGGCCTCGCCCGCGCCTCGAATACCCCGGGCCGCACCCAGGAGCTCAACTTCTTCGAGCCGCCCTCGTCGTCGTTCTTTCTGGTCGACCTTCCGGGTTACGGCTTTGCAGAGGCGCCGAAAGCCAAGGTCGACCAGTGGAACCGCCTCATCCGCGAGTACCTCTGCGGACGGCCCAACCTCGCCCGCGTGATGCTCCTGATCGATGCCCGCCACGGCCTCAAGGCCAACGACCGCGAGATCATGAAGATGCTTTCCGAGGCCGCGGTCGCCTATCAGGTGGTGCTGACCAAGGCCGACAAGATCAGCGACGGGGCGCTCGCCGCGCTGGTGAGCGCGACCACGGCCGACCTCAGGAAGCATCCCGCGGCCTTCCCGGATGTCCTGCCGACCTCGAGCGAGACCGGCGCAGGTCTCGACGACGTGCGCGCCACCCTCGCCCGCATCGTCTCCGACCGCGCGCCAAGCGAGGCGTGACCCTCGGCGCAGGGCCTGGCAGGACCCGATCGGCACCAACCGAATTGCCGGGCCATGCCGGCGACCGCCCGAGGAGCCCGGCACGGACGGGCTGCCGGGCCATGCCGTCGATCCAGAGCCGCACCCGGGAGGCGATCGCGCGGCGTGCAAGCGGGCCCGGACACAATGCCGACACCAGGCGGCCGCCTGGTGCTGCCGAGCGCCACCGATCCTGGCTCGCTTTGCTTGGCTCGTCGCGCGAGGGGCAGCGGCGCGCAATGGAGACTCAGTTCCGGACCGCCGGCCACAGACCCGCGGACCACGTGCGCCGATCACACGGTCGGACCAGCCGTGGAAGGGTCACCCACCCGAGCGCGACATCAGCGAGTTGACGACCTCGTAGGCAGTGTCGCCGAAACGCGCCAGCACGCCGCCGAGCACGGCCGCCGTGATCCACCCCGCCCAGCGCTTTGCCGTCTCGCCGTAGTTGATGCTGACCTTGACGTCGATGATCTTGTCGGGGAGCGCCGTCTCGGCCGTGAGCCCCTCGCCATCGACCGTGCGCGCCGAAACCACGAGCTGCAGCCGCTTCTTGCCGCGCTCGCGCGCCGTGACCATCCATCGCCAGCGCGCAGAGTCGCCCTCTGCGAGATTGAGGATGTTCTCGATCCACTGCGTCTCGGGCGACGTGGTCTCGATGATGAAGCCGCCGTCAGGCGCTCGGAGCCGCACGGTCATGGCCCGCGTTACGCTGATCTCGTGACGGTACGCTGCGCCGCCTGCCTGCAGCCGTTCGGCGACGTTCTTGACCTCGGCGCGTGCAATCAGGACCTCGCACGCGACCGCAACGCCGACGCGCATCTTGCGCGGCAGCGTCTCGTGCAACTGGCCGGGCTCGATCGCCGGACGCGCGGGACCTGCTTGACCCTCGGCCGGCGCACGCGCCGCCCCTTGTCCGGGCATTGGGCCTGATGGCGGCGGCCGCCGGGCATCGAGACGCGCGAGCGCCTCGTCGTGCTGCGGGTAGGGAGGATGTCCGCCACGATCCGGAAATCCTTGCCGCTGATCCGGGGCCCCGTATTGCCACGGCGGCGGCGGGGCCGGACGCGCAGGCGCTCCGGCTGGAAGCGCGGGCCGTGGTGTCGGCTGCATCGGCGCCGGAGCGCGTCCCATCGGTGGCACGCCCGCCGGCGGAGCATTGGGAGCGGGAGCGGGCATCCAGGACGGCGGAGCCGCCGATTGTGACCCTGGACCCGGAGGAGGCGCCGCCTGCGGCGGCGGAAACGAAGCGCCAGCTCCTGGGAGCGGCGCCGGATGAGGCGCCGGATGCGGACCGGGCCTCGACACGGGTTCCCATTGCGGCGTCACAGCCGACGACGGAAGGGGCGCCGGAAGCGACGCCGGCTGGGCTGCCGGCATCGTGCCGGCCGTCGCCTCGGCGCGATCACGCCGGATCGTCGCGACCGCGTCGTCGAGCGACAGGCCGGGACCCGGCCCAGCCGGTTGTGGTGCTGACTGAGCGGCCGGAGCCGCCGACGGAAACGGCTGGGCTCTGAGGTCCGGCGCCGGATGCACCGACGGCCGGGTGAGCTCCTCTGCCGCCGTGCCCAGCCCGCCGCTCGGCGCCATCGGCTCGAGCGACGGCGAGCCGGGCACCGCCATCGGCCTCTCGCCCGCGGGGGTTACAGCGGCCGGCTCGAGGCCCCGCGTCCGCACCCGCTCCCGCGCCGAAGCCAGAAGGTCGTCGGCGGTCGTGGCTCGAGGCGGCAACGCCCGCTGCTGGCCATCGCCCGGCCTCGCTTCGGAAGGAGGAGCCGGCAGTTGTGCTTGAGCCGAGCCGTGCGGCGATGCCGGACCCTGCGCCGCCATGCGCTGCAGCGCCCGGATCGCAGCCTCGAATGTCAGTCCCTGCGACCGCAGCATGTGCGCCGACGGAGTCCTGCCGTCGCCGACGATGGCCGCGAGCACGATGGCGCCGTTGATCTCACGCCGCCGGCCCTGTTGGGCTGCGGCTGCGGCCGCCTCCAGGATTCGTTTCAAGTCGCCCGAAATGCTGCCGGCCGGCTGGCCATGGCCCGGCTCGACCCGGTCGTCGAGCAGCCCCAGATATCCCGACACGTCGCTCATCAGGCGGCCGATCTCGACGTTCGAGAGCTTGAGAACAGGCCCGGCGTCGGGGTCCTCCGCGAGCGCGAGCAGGAGATGCTCGAGCGTCACCTCGCGATGCGTCTGCTGGGCCGCGTAGTCGGTCGCGCGCGCGAGTGTCGCCTTCAGGAAAGGCGACATTGGAATCCGGCCCAGCTCGTCGACAACCATTTGAGAACCCGCACCCTTCAGGCGTCGTCATGCCCTGCTCCGGCAGGGGCCTGCACCGTGAATCGGTCCTACTCCTTACCACGGGACCTATGGCTGAATTCGGTCTCCGACTGCAACAGCCAGCGAAGCCGTGTTGCGCGTCCTGCATAGCTTTGAGGCAATGAGGGAATCACCGTTGTTCCCCGGCACGCGTCCGGTATAACACGTCCGCGAACGGCCTGCGATCGGGCCGAGGCTGCCGACGGGGCGAGTGAAATGTCAGAAAAGGCTCAAAATTTCGCGCCGAGCCGGGTCTCGGCCCACGATCAGGCGCGCATCCTCGCCGAGGCGCTGCCGAACATGCTGCGCTACGACGAGGAGACGGTCGTCATCAAGTTCGGCGGCCACGCCATGGGCGACACGGCACTCGCCGACGCCTTCGCTCAGGATATCGTCTACCTGAAGCAGTCCGGCGTGAACCCGATCGTCGTCCACGGCGGCGGTCCGCAGATCGCCAATATGTTGAAGCGGCTCGACCTGAAGTCCGACTTCGTGCATGGCCTGCGCGTCACCGACAAGGCCACTGTCGAGGTGGTCGAGATGGTGCTCGCCGGCCTCATCAACAAGGACATCGTCTCGGCCATCAATCGCCAGGGCGGCAAGGCGGTCGGCATCTGCGGCAAGGATGCCAACCTGATGATCGCCAAGAAGATCACCGAGATGCCGGACCCCAAGACGAACATCATGGGACCCGTGGACATCGGTTTTGTGGGCGATCCGCTGGAGGTCAACCCGCACATCGTCGACGTCATCTCGAAGTCCGACCTGATCCCGGTCATCGCCCCGGTCGGCATCAGCCGCGACGGCGAGACCTTGAACATCAACGCCGACAGCTTCGCCTCCGCCCTCGCCGCCCGCATGCAGGCCAAGCGCCTGCTGCTCCTCACCGACGTCGAGGGCGTGCTCGACAAGGACAAGAAGCTCATCGAGGAGCTGACCATCGAGGAGGCGCGGGCGCTCATTCGCGACGGAACCATCTCGGGCGGCATGATCCCGAAGATCGAAGGCTGCATCGAGGTCGTCGAAGCCGGCGTCGAGGCCGTCGTCATCATCAACGGCCGCGTCTCCCACTCCGTCCTTCTCGAGCTCCTGACCGACCACGGCGCCGGTACCCTGGTCGGACGGAGAAAGCCGAAGGGGAAGGCCAAGGTGTGAGCGCCCCGGGACGTAAGATTCTGAGGCTGTGAACGGCAAGTGGCGACGCGTCAGCCGCGGGGAAGCTGCCTCCCGCGCCCGGTCGGGGAGCGAGGCAGCGCCCAGGGCAAACGGCAAGTGGCCACTCGCCACGCGTCGCTCAAGAGCCCGCGAACTCCTCGACCTCCTCGCGTGTCGGCAGAGCGGCTCGCGCGCCGAGGCGCCGGCAGGACAGAGCCGCCGCCGCCGATGCGATGCGCGCGCACACAGCCTCGTCGTTGCCTTCCGACAAGGCCCACGCAAACGCCCCATGGAAGGCGTCGCCGGCCCCCGTCGTGTCCACCGGCGCAACCGGAAACGCCGGCTGCTGCCCGGCGCCGCCATTTCGATTGATCCACCGGTAGCCGCGCCCGCCCATCGTCACGCCAGCATGCCTCACGCCGAGCCCGATCAGCCGCTGGAGCCGCGCCTCGTCGTCCGCACCTTCCACGAAGCGCTCGAGTGCCGGCGCCGAGAAGATCGCATAGTCGGTGAGCCCGATCACCTTCGGGATCAGCACCCCGCTGCCGAGATCGACGTCGAGCAAGGTCGTCACGCCCGCCGCTCGCGCCGCCCGGAACGCCGCCTCGGTCGCCTCAAGCCATGTGAGATCGCTCATCACCACACGTGCCTCCGCAACGGCCTCGAGCGGCAGCCACGACGCATCGAGTGGCAGCTCGTGGTCGTCCTCCGAGACGATGAGGCGCTCTCCCTTGGCATCGACGATCACCGCCGCCGTCGGCGAGCGCCGCCCGACATACGCACGCACATGCACCACGTCGACGCCCTCGCGCACGAGCTGCCCGCGTATGATTGCGCCCGCCTCGTCGTCCCCGATCCGGCTCCACAGCCCCACGCTGCCCCCGAGCCGCGCCACCGTCACCGCCGCATTCGCCGCCATGCCCCCGCCGCTCGCGATATGCTCGATCGCCCGCAGTTTTGTCGGTGCCACCGGGAACGCCTCGATGCGGTAGACGAAGTCGAGGGCCGAATGTCCGACAGCGATGATCGAGCGTGGCGCCATGGGGTCCCTCGCAAAGGCCGGATCGTCGCGCACTGCATTTCACAGTCTTGTGTGGGCCGCCCGGAAATCTCGACGCCGCGCCCATTCTCGGCCACAACTCACGTCTCATAAAGAAAACCTGGGCGGAGACAACCATGGCCCTCACGACCCGGCTGACGCAACGGCTCGGCCTCGCCCATCCCATCGTCTCGGCCCCCATGGCATTCGCCGCCGGCGGCCGGCTCGCTGCGGCTGTGACCGCGGCGGGCGGCCTCGGCCTCATCGGTGGAGGCTACGGCGACAAGGACTGGCTGACCCGCGAGCTCGCTGCCGCCGGCAGCGCGCGCATTGGTTGCGGCTTCATCACGTGGTCGCTCGCGAAGCAGCCGGAGCTTCTGCACCTCGTGCTCGCCCGCAAACCGGCCGCCGTGTTCCTCTCCTTCGGCGATCCGGTGCCGTTCGTCGATAGTATCAAGGCCGCGGGCGCGGCGGTCATGTGCCAGGTCCAGACCCGCCGCGATGCCGCGCATGCACTCGACTGCGGTGCCGACATCGTCGTCGCGCAAGGCGCAGAGGCTGGCGGCCACGGCGAGAAGCGCGCCACGCTGACCCTCGTCCCGGAGGTCGCCGATCTCATCGCCGCCCGCGCGCCCGACACGCTGCTGCTTGCAGCCGGCGGGATCGGCGACGGGCGCGGGCTCGCCGCAGCCCTCATGCTCGGTGCCGACGGCGTCCTTGTCGGCTCGCGCCTGTGGGCTTCGACAGAGGCCAACGTATCGCAAGCGATGCACGCCGCCGCGCTCGCCGCCACCGGCGACGACACCGTCCGCTCGCAGGTCATGGACCTCGCGCGCAAGCTCGACTGGCCGCCGCGCTTCACCGCGCGCGTATTGAGGAACGCCTACATCGAGCGCTGGCACGGCCGCGAGGCGGAGCTGATGGCGGTCGCCGACGAGGAGGCCGCGAAATATCGCGCCGCCTGGGCCGCCGGCGATCCCGTGAACAGCAACACCTTCGTCGGCGAGGTCGCAGGTCTCATCCGCACCATCGAGCCGGCAGCCACGATCGTCACGCACATGGTTGCCGAGGCGGAGGCGTGCCTCGCCCACGGCGCCCGCCTCACGGTCTGAACCTTGCGCCGGCCCTCAAAGCCTGCTTTCTGGCCGTTATGACCAAAGAAGCCACCTCGCGCCAGCCGATGTCCGGCACGTCGGCCTGTTCCGGTCCCGAGGAGAACGTTGCATTGAAAGTGCCGTCTCTCGCGCACCCCTCGCCGCGCGATTTCGCGGCCACCGAGACGTGGATCTTCGATCTCGACAACACGCTCTATCCGGCCGAGTGCAATCTGTTCGCCGAGGTCGACCGCCGCATGGCCGAGTTCATCGCCAAGTACCTCGGCGTTCCGCTCCCCTACGCGCGCCACCTGCAGAAGAGCTACTACCGGCAGTTCGGCACCACGCTCTCGGGGCTGATGCTCGTCCATAAGATGGAACCGGGCCCGTTCCTCGACTACGTGCATGATATCGATATTTCCGCCGTTCCCGAGAGCCCGCGCCTGCGCGCGGCGATCGAGGCCCTCGACGGCCGCAAGCTCATCTTCACCAACGGCTCGCGCCGCCACGCCGAGCGCGTCGCAGAAAAGCTCGGCATCTTGGATCTCTTCGAGGACATTTGCGATATTGCGGCCTGCGAGTACGTTCCGAAGCCCGACCGCGCCGCCTTCGACACCATGCTCAAGCTCCACGACGTGCGTGCCGATCGCGCCGCCATGTTCGAGGACATGCCGCACAACCTCGAGGCTCCACACGCCCTCGGCATGACGACGGCGCTCGTCCACTCCTCCTACATCGACCACCCGTCGCAGCTCGCCATGCGCAAGTGGACCATACTCCCGCAGCACGTGCATCATCTCGTACACGACCTGGCGGCGTTTCTGGAGGGACTGCGGAGGCGCGATCGTTGAGCATGCCTCGTCGTCGAGCCACGTGACGCAAGGCTACGGCATCACGATCTTGCCCTTGTAGCGGCCGGCCGACAGCGTGTCGGTCAGGGCCTCGTACGTGTCGGTGCCACCGCCGCTTACGCCCTCGCATTTTTCGGTGCCGCCGGTCTTGGTGTAGGTGTACTCCTTGAGGTGCGAGCCCTCCTCCCAGTTGACGAACACCTTGAAGCCGCCGGGATAAATGTCGGTGCAGGTTCCTGTGCCCTTCCAAGTTCCGTCCGGCATGTACTCGTAATTGGCCCGTGCAATCCTCGGTTACCATTCCCGCCACAGCTTCGTCCGGAACGAGCACGCACCTGTTGGCCGATGTGACGAGCTTGTGGCCCTTCTCCTGCTCCTTCTCGTCCCACTTGTCGGTCACGCAAACGATGGTGCCGGCGTCATCCTGGGCCGTGCCGGCGATGGCGGGCGCGGCGAGCAGCACGAGCCACGCGATCAGAGTGAGAGAGTGAGAACGTCGAGCCGGTACGTCATGGGTCACTCCTCGCGCTCGCGCTCAGAATGGATTGGCGCATAGTGGGCATGCTGTCAGAGATGAAAGATATGCACATGCTGGGAGAAGTGTTAACGATTCGATCAGCGGCAGGGCCTGACAGGCGGGAAGCCCTCCGCAATCTGGCGAAGGATATAGCCGCATCGATCAAAGGGTAACAATTCATGGATGCAGCAAGCACAGTTCTGAAAACGATATCGGAGCATGATCTCATCAAAAGGGGTGACCATATCGTACTCGGCCTGTCCGGCGGGCCGGATTCACTGTGCCTGCTTTACATTTTACACGACGTACGCGAAGCGTTTTCGTGTACGCTGTCGTGCGTTCACGTCAACCATCTGATGCGCGGCGAGCAGGCGGAAGC
>JAGVSR010000105.1 GCA_019137195.1 Alphaproteobacteria bacterium | reverse complement strand
TCGGTCGACGTGGAGCTCGTGTCGCCCATCGCGATGGAAGAGAAGGTCCGCTTCGCCATCCGCGAGGGCGGCCGTACCGTCGGCGCCGGCGTCGTCACGAAGGTTATCGAGTAATGGCGTGAGCGGCGAGCGGCATCCGCCGCTCGCCTTCTCATGACGAGAGCGAGCAGGTTACTTTCCCATGCAAGGCCAGAACATCCGCATTCGGCTCAAGGCGTTCGACCATCGTATCCTCGATGCGTCGACGCGCGAGATCGTGAATACGGCGAAGCGCACGGGCGCCGAGGTGCGGGGCCCGATCCCGCTGCCGACGCGCATCGAGCGTTTCACGGTGAACCGCTCGCCGCACATCGACAAGAAGAGCCGCGAGCAGTTCGAGATGCGCACCCACAAGCGCCTCCTCGACATCGTCGACCCGACGCCGCAGACCGTGGACGCGCTGATGAAGCTCGACCTCGCCGCTGGCGTCGATGTCGAGATCAAGCTCTGAGATTTGTCCGGGTCCTCTGCGGAGAAGGCGCCTCTCGCGCTTCGTAACGACCCCTTGAGAAGGAAGGAATGCTAGAACGATGCGTTCCGGAGTGATTGCACAGAAGGTGGGAATGACCCGCATCTTCACCGATGCCGGCGAGCACATCCCCGTGACGGTCCTGAAGCTCGAGAAGCTGCAGGTCGTTGCCCACCGCACGAACGACAAGAACGGCTACACGGCGGTCCAGCTCGGCGCCGGTACCAGGAAGCCTGCGCGGCTCACGCGCTCGGAGCGCGGCACGTTCGCGGTCGCCGAGGTGGAGCCGAAGCGGAAGCTCGCCGAGTTCCGGGTCTCGCCCGAGAACATGATCGAGGTCGGGGCCGAGATCACGGCCGATCACTTCGTTCCTGGCCAGTTCGTCGATGTCACCGGCACCAGCCAGGGCAAGGGGTTCCAGGGTGCGATGAAGCGCTGGAACTTCGGCGGACTTCGCGCCACGCACGGCGTCTCGGTCTCGCACCGCTCGCACGGCTCGACCGGCCAGCGCCAGGACCCGGGCAAGGTGTTCAAGAACAAGAAGATGGCCGGCCACATGGGCGACGAGCGGGTCACGACGCAGAATCTCGTCGTGGTCAAGACCGACACGGCGCGCGGACTGCTTATGATCCGCGGCGCAGTGCCGGGCTCGAAGGGTGGCTGGGTGCTGGTTCGCGACGCCGTCAAGAAGCCTGTCGCCAAGGATGCGCCGAAGCCTGGCGCGTTCAAGCCCAAGGCGGCCAACAAGGAGCAGGCGTGATGAAAACGTCCGTCACCACGCTCGACGCCAAGACGGCCGGCGAGCTCGATCTTCCGGATGCGATTTTCGGCCTCGAGCCGCGCCAGGACCTGATTCACCGCATGGTGCGCTATCAGCTCCTGAAGCGCATGGCCGGCACGCATCATGCCCAGGACCGCTCTGAAGTGACGGTCACCGGCAAGAAGATGTACAAGCAGAAGGGCACTGGCGGGGCCCGTCACGGCGACCGGTCGGTGCCGCAGTGGCGCGGCGGCGGCAAGGCGTTCGGGCCGAAGCCGCGTAGCCATGCCATCGAGCTGCCGAAGAAGGTGCGGGCGCTTGCTCTGCGCCACATGCTGTCGGCCAAGGCCAAGGCCGGGGAGATCGTCGTCCTCGACAAGGCCGCTTCTGCAGGCAAGACGGGCGAGCTCAAGACCCAGTTTGCGAAGCTCAATCTTGTCAATGCGCTGATCATCGACGGCTCTGAGATCGACGTCGGGTTCGCGCGGGCCGCCCGCAACATTCCGAACATCGACGTGCTGCCCGTGCAGGGCATCAACGTCTACGACATCCTGCGCCGCAAGAAGCTGGTGCTGACCAAAGCCGCCGTCGAGGCGCTGGAGGCGCGGTTCAAATGAAAATGTCCCACTACGACGTGATCCTGTCTCCGGTCATCACGGAGAAGTCGACGCTGGTCTCGGAAGCCAACCAGGTGATTTTCAAGGTTGCTCCCAAGGCGACGAAGACGGACATCAAGGCCGCGGTCGAGAGCCTGTTCAAGGTCAAGGTGAAGGCCGTGAACACGGTCGTCCGCAAGGGCAAGAAGAAGCACTTCAAGGGCGTGTTCGCCACGCTCAGCGATACGAAGCGGGCGGTCGTGACGCTCGAGGATGGTCACACCATCGACGTCACGACGGGCCTGTAAGGGAGAGGACGCGTCAATGGCTCTCAAAACTTTCGCACCGACCTCTCCAGGCCTGCGCCATCTGGTGCGGGTGGACCGCGGGCACCTCTACAAGGGTGCGCCGGTCAAGATGCTGGTCGAGGGCAAGACCAAGTCGGGCGGGCGCAACGCGCACGGCCACATCACCACGCGGCACATCGGTGGCGGGCACAAGCAGGCCTACCGTCTGATCGACTTCCGCCGCCGCAAGTTCGATGCGCCGGCCAAGGTCGAGCGGCTCGAGTACGATCCGAACCGGACGGCCTACATCGCCCTCGTCAAGTACGAGGACGGCACGCTCTCCTACATCCTGGCGCCGCAGCGCCTTGCGGTGGGCGATACGGTCGTCTCGGGCGCCAAGGTCGACGTGAAGCCCGGCAATGCCATGCCGCTCGCGTCGATGCCGATCGGCACCATCGTGCATAACGTGGAGCTGAAGCCGGGCCGCGGCGGCCAGATGGCGCGCTCGGCGGGCAGCTTCGTTCAGCTGGTTGGCCGCGATGCCGGCTGGGCCGTGCTGAAGATGAGCTCCGGCGAGACGCGCAAGGTGCGCTCGGACTGCATGGCGTCGGTCGGCGCCGTGTCGAACCCGGACCACCTGAACGAGGTCATCGGCAAGGCGGGCCGCACGCGCTGGATGGGCAAGCGTCCGACCGTGCGCTCGATCGCCATGAACCCCATCGATCACCCGAACGGCGGCCGCACCAAGGGCGGCAAGCACTGGGCGACGCCGTGGGGCAAGCCGACCAAGGGCTACAAGACGCGCAAGAACAAGAGCACGGACAAGTTCATCGTCCGCAGCCGCGCGAAGTCGAAGATCTAAGGTCCGAGGAGAAGGACACGTGTCACGCTCTGTTTGGAAAGGCCCGTTCGTCGACGGCTTCGTTCTCAAGAAGGCCGAGAAGGTGCGCTCGTCTGGGCGTAACGAGGTCATCAAGATGTGGAGCCGCCGCTCGACCATTCTGCCCCAGTTCGTGGGGCTCACGTTCGGCGTCTACAACGGCCACAAGCACATTCCGGTGAGCGTGACCGAAGACATGATCGGCCACAAGTTCGGCGAGTTCGCTCCGACGCGGACGTTCCACGCCCACGGCGGCGACAAGAAAGCAGCAGTGGGGAAGAAGTAAATGGGCAAGCCGAAGCATCCACGGGCCCTTTCCGACAAAGAGGCCCAGGCGGTCGCGAAGAACCTCCGTGTCTCGCCGCAGAAGCTCAACCTTGTCGCCGCGCTCATCCGCGGCAAGAAGGTGGGCACCGCGCTCTCCGACCTCGAGTTCTCGAGGAAGCGCATCGCTGTCGATGTCAGGAAGTGCGTGATGAGCGCGGTCGCCAACGCCGAGAACAACCACGGTCTCGACGTCGACCAGCTGGTCGTCAAGGAAGCCTACGTCGGCAAGAATCTGCTCATGCGCCGCATGCACGCCCGTGCCCGCGGCCGCTCGGGTCCGATCCAGAAGCCCTTCTCGCAGATCACGGTTGTCGTCCGTGAGGCCGAGGAGCAGGAAGCGCCCAAGAAGGCCAAGGGTGGCAACAAGGGCAACAAGCCGGCAGCCAAGAAGGGGGCCGCGTAATGGGTCACAAAGTCAATCCCGTCGGTCTTCGCGTCGGCATCAACCGTACCTGGGACAGCCGCTGGTTCGCCGGTCGTGGCGAGTACGGCAAGCTGCTCCACGAGGACATGGCGATCCGCGAGCACATCATGCAGCACCAGCGCACCGCCGGTGTCGCCAAGGTTGTGATCGAGCGGCCGCACAAGAAGTGCCGGGTCACCGTGCATACGGCGCGCCCTGGCGTGCTTATCGGCAAGAAGGGCGCCGACATCGAGAAGCTGCGTGCGGAGCTTGCCCGCTTCACGTCGTCGGAGGTGCATCTCAACATTCTCGAGGTCAGGAAGCCCGATCTCGACGCGACGCTCGTTGCCGAGAACATTGCCCAGCAGCTCGAGAAGCGTGTCGCCTTCCGCCGCGCCATGAAGCGCGCCGTGCAGTCGGCTCTTCGCTCGGGCGCGGTCGGCATCCGTATCAACGTGTCGGGGCGCCTCGGCGGTGCCGAGATCGCGCGCACGGAGTGGTACCGCGAGGGGCGCGTGCCTCTGCACACGCTTCGCGCCGACATCGACTTCGGCTACGGCCTCGCGAAGACCGCCTATGGCGTCATCGGCATCAAGGTCTGGATCTTCAAGGGCGAGATCATCGAGCATGATCCGATGGCCTCGGAGCGCCGCGCGCTCGAGGGCGGTGATCAGGGCAGCGGGCGTCCGCGCCGCGACCGTGACGATGGCGAGCGCCGCGAGCGCCGTCCGCGCGGCGAGCGTGGGGCTCCGGCTGCGGCAGCCGCCGACACCGGCGAGCAGGCTTGAGGGGATTGAGGCGCATCCATGCTGCAACCAAAACGCACAAAGTTCCGCAAGCAGTTCAAGGGCCGCATCCACGGCGCCGCCAAGGGCGGAACGTCCTTGAGCTTCGGTGAGGTGGGGCTCAAGGCCGTCGAGCCGGAGCGCATCACCGCGCGCCAGATCGAGGCCGCGCGGCGCGCCATTGCGCGCCACACGAAGCGCGCCGGCCGTCTCTGGACGCGGGTATTCCCGGACGTGCCGGTGACGAAGAAGCCGGCCGAGGTCCGCATGGGCTCCGGCAAGGGTGGCGTGGAGCTGTGGGTCGCCCGCGTGAAGCCGGGCCGTATCCTGTTCGAGGTCGGCGGCGTCAACCCGCAGATCGCGAAGGAAGCCCTGCTGCTCGGCGCAGCCAAGCTACCGATCAAGACAAGGGTCGTGACCCGCATAGGCTAGGGGCCGGGCGCGAGACACGAGAAGAACGAGTGAAGGACGCGACGCAATGAAAGCGGCTGATTTTACTGGGATGACGCTGGATCAGCTCGACGACCAGCTGGCGAAGCTCAAGAAGGAGCAGTTCAACCTGCGCTTTCAGAAGGCTTCGGGGCAGCTCGAGAACACCTCGCGCGTGCGCCAGGTGCGTCGCGACATCGCGCGCGTCATGACCGTTGCCACTGCCAAGCGCACCGGCAGCAAGTCGAAGACCAAGGGCGCTTGAGAGGAACTTAGACTATGCCGAAGCGCATTCTGCAGGGTGTCGTCGTGTCGGACAAGAACGCCAAGACCATCGTGGTCGAGGTCGAGCGTCGCTACACGCACCCGCTGCTCAAGAAGACCGTGCGTCGTACCAAGAAGTACCACGCACACGACGAGGGCAACGCTTTCAAGACCGGCGAGCGCGTCTCCATCGAGGAGTGTCCGCCGATCTCGAAGAAGAAGCGGTGGGTAGCGCTGCCGAAGGCCTGATGGCCGGTGAGTGCCGAGGCTTCACAGAGGCCGGTGGCTCACGCAAGTCATTCGCCGCTCCCCTTCATGTGGAGGAGAGCCGGCCCGGAATAGCGGTTGGCGGGGGTCCATCCCCGTGAGGACATGAGACGAAAGAAGGATTGAGCCGCGATGATCCAGATGGAGACAAATCTCGACGTCGCCGACAACTCGGGAGCGCGCCGCGTCCAGTGCATCAAGGTGCTGGGCGGCTCGAAGCGCAGGTACGCCACGATCGGCGACACCATCGTCGTCTCCGTCAAGGAGGCGATCCCCAAGGGTCGTGTGAAGAAGGGCCAGGTCATGAAGGCCGTGATCGTGCGCACCGCGAAAGGCGTGCGTCGCGCCGACGGGTCGCTCATCCGCTTCGACCGCAACGCGGCGGTGCTGGTCAACGCCCAGGGCGACCCGGTCGGCACCCGCATCTTCGGGCCCGTCACGCGCGAGCTTCGCGCCAAAAACCACATGAAGATCGTCTCGCTTGCGCCGGAGGTTCTCTAATGGCCGCGCTCAAAATCAAGAAGGGCGACCACGTTATCGTCCTGACCGGCCGTGACAAGGGCAAGACCGGCGAGGTGGTCGAGGTCCGTCCCAAGGAGAACCGCGCCGTCGTCCGCGGTGTCAACGTCGTGCGCCGTCACCAGCGCCAGACTGCCCAGCAGGAAGGCGGCATCATCTCCAAGGAAGCCGCCATCCACGTCTCGAACCTCGCGCTCGAGGATCCGAAGGACGGCAAGCCGACCCGTGTCGGCTTCAAGCTCCTGCCGGACGGCAAGAAGGTTCGGATTGCCAAGCGTTCTGGCGAGATCATTCCGGAGAAGAACTAAGCCATGGCCGAGAAAGAGAAACCGCAGAAGGGCGCCAAGCCCGCCGGCGCTCCGGCGCAGGGCGGAGGCAAGCCGGCCGCCAAGGCCGCGGCCAAGGACGGCAAGGGCAAGGCTCAAGCTGCCAAGGGCGAGGCGCGCGAGTGGAAGCCGCGCCCTGCCGACTACAAGCCGCGCCTCAAGACGCACTACGAGAAGGTGGTGCGCGACGCGCTCGCGAAGAAGTTCGGGTACAAGAACCCGATGCAGATTCCGCGCATCGAGAAGATCGTGCTCAACATGGGCGTGGGCGAAGCCACCCAGGACCGCAAGAAGGTGGACAACGCCGCTGCCGACCTGGCGATGATCGCCGGCCAGAAGCCGCTGATGACCAAGTCGACCAAGTCGATCGCCACCTTCAAGGTGCGTGAGGGCATGACGCTCGGCTGCAAGGTTACGCTGCGCGGCGACCGCATGTACGAGTTCCTGGACCGCTTCGTCACCATCGCGCTGCCGCGCGTGAAGGACTTCCGCGGCCTCAACGGCAAGAGCTTCGACGGCCGGGGCAATTACGCTTGCGGCTTGAAGGAGCATATCGTGTTCCCCGAGATCGACTACGACAAGGTCGATCAGGTGTGGGGCATGGACGTGATCGTGGTCACGTCCGCCAAGACCGACGACGAGGCGCGCGAGCTTCTGCGCGGCTTCAACTTCCCATTCCGCAGCTAGAGCACCTCGGGCTCGAGAGACACCCGAAAGGGCTTTGGAGGACATAGATGGCCAAGACCAGCTCAGTCGAGAAGAACAACCGGCGCCGCCGCATGGCGGCCCAGAAGGCCGCAAAGCGCAAGCGGCTCAAGGACATTGCGAACGACATGAAGCGCCCGGCCGAGGAGCGCTTCGCCGCGCGCCTCAAGCTTGCGGAGATGCCACGCAACTCGTCTCCAGTCCGCATTCGCAATCGCTGCGAGCTCACGGGCCGCGCACGCGGCTACTACCGTAAGCTCAAGGTCTGCCGCAACCAGCTGCGCGAGCTGGCCAGCCAGGGCATGATCCCTGGCCTCGTCAAGTCGAGCTGGTAAGGGGGCACCGAGATATGTCGATCAATGATCCGATTGGCGATATGCTGACGCGCATCCGCAACGCCCAGCAGCGCCGCCGTCCGAAGGTGGACACGCCGGCGTCGAACCTGCGCGCCCGCGTGCTCGACGTGCTTGCCGAGGAAGGCTTCATCCGCGGCTACGCGCGGGTCGAGCAGAAGGGCGCGCTGCCGCACTTCGAAATCGAGCTCAAGTATTACAACGGGCAGCCGGCCATCAAGGACATCACGCGCGTGTCGAAGCCCGGCCGCCGCGTGTACTCGCCGGTATCCGACATCCCGTCCGTCGCCAACGGCCTCGGCGTCTCCATCCTGTCGACGCCGAAGGGCGTCATGTCGGATGCGCGCGCCCGCGAGGAGAACGTCGGCGGCGAGATCATCTGCAACGTATTCTAAGACGCGAGCCCGGCAGCCGGCCGGGCAGAGGAAGGGTCAAGACCGATGTCACGTATCGGAAAGAAGCCTGTCGCAGTTCCCACCGGCGTGACCGCCACGGTTTCGGGGCAGACGCTGAAGGTGAAGGGCGCCAAGGGCGAGCTCTCGTTCACCGCGCCCGAGGAGATCAAGGTCGAGAAAACGGCCGAGGGCCTCGAGTTCAGCGTGCGCGACGAGTCCAAGAAGGCGCGCTCGATGTGGGGCATGTCCCGGACCATGGCGACGAACCTCATCAAGGGCGTCACCGAGGGCTACTCGCAGACGCTCGAGATCCACGGCGTCGGCTTCAAGGCGGCGATGAAGGGCAAGGATCTCATGCTCTCGGTCGGCTACAGCCACGACGTCAACATCAAGGTTCCCGCCGGAGTCGACGTGAAGGTCGGCGGCGCCAAGCAGGACCAGGTGACGGTGTCGGGCATCGATAAGCAGGCGGTCGGTCAGATCGCCGCCGAGATCCGCGCATCGAGGAAGCCCGAGCCTTACCAGGGCAAGGGCGTCCGCTATCAGGGCGAGTTCATCTTCCGCAAGGAAGGCAAGAAGAAGTAAGGGCAGGCCATGGGCACGCACGATACCACGTTCAAGAAGCGCCGCGCCCGTGTGCGGCTCTCTCTCAGGAAGAAGAATACCGGGCATCCGCGCCTGTCGGTGCATCGCTCGGGGAAGCACATCTACGCTCAGGTCATCGACGACGCTGCGGGCAAGACGCTCGCCGCCGCCTCGACGCTCGAGAAGGATGTCAGGGGCGGGCTCAAGACCGGCGCCGACAAGGCTGCCGCTGCGCACGTGGGCAAGCTCGTCGCCGAGCGGGCGCTGAAGGCCGGCGTCAAGGCCGTCACGTTCGACCGCGGCGGTTTCCTCTATCACGGCCGCGTCAAGGCGCTGGCCGATGCCGCGCGCGAAGGCGGCCTCCAATTCTGATCGAAAGGACATAACCCGTGGCACGTGGACCTCAGAGAGAGCGCGGCGGACGCGATCGCGACAAGGAGAAGGTGGAGAGCGAGTTCACGGACAAGCTCGTCCACATCAACCGCGTCGCTAAGGTGGTCAAGGGCGGCAAGCGCTTCGGCTTCGCGGCACTCGTGGTGGTCGGCGACCTCAAGGGGCGCGTCGGCTACGGTCACGGCAAGGCGCGCGAGGTGCCGGAGGCGATCCGCAAGGCGACCGAGGAGGCGCGCCGCAGCCTGATCCGCGTGCCGCTTCGCGACGCGCGCACGCTGCACCACGACAGCGAGGGCCATCACGGCGCCGGCCGCGTGGTGCTTCGCGCGGCTCCTCCGGGCACTGGCATCATCGCCGGTGGCGCCATGCGCGCCGTGTTCGAGATGCTCGGCGTTCACGACGTGGTCGCCAAGTCGCTCGGTACCAAGAACGCCTACAACGTGGTCCGCGCCACGTTCGACGCGCTCACCAACCAGGAGAACCCGCGTGCTGTGGCCGCCCGGCGCTCCAAGAAAGTGTCCGAGATCGTGTCGCGCCGCCGGGACGAGGCAGCGGCTCAGAGCCCGGACGCTGGCGCCGAGGGCTGAGACGGACCCGCGGAGTGGATGAAAATCGCAAGGTGATGTGACAGGTTGATCGACATGGCAGCGAAAAAGACAATCACGGTCGAGCAGATCGCCAGCGCGAACCGCCGCCCCGCAAAGCAGACCCAGACCCTCATCGGGCTCGGTCTCAACAAGCTTCATCGCCGCTCGACGCTGGAGGACACTCCGGCCGTGCGCGGCATGATCAACAGCATTCCCCATCTCGTCCGCGTCGTCGGCGAGAAGGCGTAAAAGAAGAACGCCAGGAGCTCGGACCCTATGCGCCTCAATCAGATCAAAGACAACGCCGGCGCGCGCAAGTTCCGCGTGCGTGTGGGCCGCGGCATCGGCTCCGGTCTCGGCAAAATGGGCGGCCGCGGCGGCAAGGGCCAGACCGCGCGCTCGGGCGTCGCCATCGGCGGCTTCGAAGGCGGTCAGATGCCGCTCCATCGCCGCCTGCCGAAGCGCGGCTTCAACAAGTATCGCGCCAAGGACTTCAACGAGATCAACATCGGCGGCCTGCAGACTGCGGTCGACGAGGGCAAGATCAAGTCGGGTGACGCGGTCGACATCGCGGCTCTGGTCGCGGCCGGCGTGCTGCGCCGCCCGAAGGACGGGCTCAGGCTTCTCGGCGAGGGCGAGCTCAAGGCGAAGCTCACGCTCACCGTCAACCACGCTTCCGCCAAGGCCAAGGCTGCGGTCGAGAAGGCTGGTGGCTCGGTGAAGCTGATCGAGAAGAAGGTGCTCGCGGCCGACGAGGCCAAGCGCAAGAAGTCGCAAGCCAAGAAGGCCGGGTCGGCCAAGAAGGGCGGCGCCAAGGCCGCTGGCGAAGAGTAGACAGGGGTCTGTGCGGGCTCGCCCGTCCCGCACGCCGACGAGACCCACCCTTCCGTCGATAAGCGTGACTTGCCGGTCCCATCCGGAGCGCTTATCTGGGCCCAAGGGTCGGCATCGGGCTCTCGGCTCGAGCCATCAAACGCACGCCGGACCCAGAGCCCGGGAGATACGAGACCATGGTATCCGCTGCCGAGCAGCTTGCCGCCAACATGAACCTCGGCGCCTTCGGGAAGGCCGAGGAGCTCAAGCGCCGCATCTGGTTCACGCTGGGGGCGCTGCTCGTCTACCGCCTCGGCACCTTCATCCCTCTGCCTGGCGTGAACGCGGCCGCATTCGCCGACGCATTCAAGAGCCAGTCGTCGGGCATGCTCGGCATGTTCAACATGTTTGCCGGCGGTGCCGTCGAGCGCCTCGCGATCTTTGCGCTGAACATCATGCCGTACATCTCGGCGTCGATCATCATGCAGCTCATGAGCTCCATGAACCCGAAGCTCGAGGCGCTGAAGAAGGAAGGTGAGGCCGGGCGCAAGCAGATCAACCAGTACACGCGCTACCTGACCGTCATCCTGGCCGCGCTGCAGGCCTACGGCCTCGCCATCGGCCTCGAGGGCTCGCGCTCGAGCGGCGGGTCCGTTGTTGCCGATCCCGGCTTCTTCTTCCGGCTCTCGACGGTCATCACGCTGGTCGGTGGCACCGTGTTCCTGATGTGGCTCGGCGAGCAGATCACGCAACGCGGCGTCGGCAACGGCACCTCGCTCATCATTTTCGCCGGCATCGTGGCCGATCTGCCGCGTGCGCTCGCGGGTCTGTTCGAGATGGCGCGCACGGGTGCGCTGTCGACGTTCCTCCTGCTCGCGCTCCTGTTGCTGATGCTGGCGGTGGTCGCTGCGATCGTGTTCATGGAGCGCGCGCAGCGCCGTCTGCTGATCCAGTATCCGAAACGCCAAGTCGGCAACCGCATGTTCCAGGGCGATGCCTCGCACCTGCCGTTGAAGCTCAACTCCGCTGGCGTCATCCCGCCGATCTTCGCCTCCTCGCTGCTCCTCCTGCCGATCACCGCGGCGCAGCTCACCAGCAGCCAGGGCGGCGGCCCCGAGTGGCTCGCCAACCTCGTTGCCGCACTCGGCCGCGGCCAGCCGTTGCACATCCTCGTCTACGTGGCGCTGATCATATTCTTCGCGTTCTTCTATACGGCGGTCGTGTTCAATCCCAAGGACACCGCCGACAACCTGCGGAAGTACGGCGGGTTCATTCCCGGCATCCGCCCCGGCGAGAAGACTGCCGAGTACATCGACTACGTGCTGACCCGCATCACCGTCGTCGGTGCCATCTACATCGCTATCGTCTGCGTGCTGCCGGAGATCCTGATCTCGTATGCCGCGGTGCCGTTCTACTTCGGCGGTACATCGCTTCTGATTGCCGTCAGTGTGACCATGGATACGGTCGCCCAGATTCAGAGCCATCTCTTGGCCCATCAGTACGAAGGGCTGATCAAGAAGGCCAAGCTTCGGGGCGCCTCCAGCAAGAGTGGCCGTCGATGAACATCATACTTCTCGGTCCGCCGGGTGCCGGCAAGGGTACCCAATCGCAGACCCTTTCTGCCAAACACGGGCTCGTGCAACTCTCGACCGGAGATATGCTGCGCGCGGCGGTCAAGGCCGGTACCGAGATCGGAAAGAAGGCCGAGGCCGTGATGAAGGCTGGCGGACTGGTGTCCGACGAGATCGTGATCGGCATCATTTCCGACCGCATCGACGAGCCGGACTGCAAGAACGGCTTCATCCTCGACGGCTTTCCACGCACGCTGGCGCAGGCCGACGCGCTCGGCAGCCTGCTCGAATCGAAGGGCAAGACCCTCGATGCGGTCATCGAGCTCAAGGTGGACGACGGCATTCTCGTCTCGCGCATCGAGAACCGGGCCCGCGAGACGCTGGCGGCCGGGGGCACGGTCCGGGCCGACGACAACGCCGAAGCACTGAAGACCCGGCTCATGGCCTACTACCGGGAGACGGCGCCACTCATCGGCTACTACTTCGCCTACCGCAAGCTCCGTTCGGTCGACGGCATGGCTGCCATTACCGAGGTTGGGGCACAGATCGAGAAGATCCTGTCCGAGGTGCGGCAGGCGTGAAGGAACGTGTGTGAAAGGTTGACGGAGTGCCGTCGGGCGGCTAAAAGAAGCGCCTCTCATGACGGTTTCTCCACGGATTGGGCCGCGGCCGATCGGGCCGCCCGGACCAGTCCCGTTGTGCTTTATGCTGGAATATCAACGGACTGGCCGCGTCGGCGGCCGTCGAATGTGACAAACGAAGGCTCGAGGAGAGTGACGTGGCCCGTATCGCCGGCGTGAACATTCCGACCCAGAAGCGCGTTCTGGTCGCGCTTCAGTACATTCACGGGATCGGACCGAAATTCGCTACCGAGATCTGCAAAAAGGTCGGCATTCCGGCCGAGCGGCGCGTCAACCAGCTGACAGATGCCGAGGTTCTGCAAATCCGCGAGACCATCGACCGCGACTACGTCGTGGAAGGCGACCTGCGCCGCGAAGTTCAGATGAACATCAAGCGGCTCATGGACCTCGGTTGCTACCGCGGTCTTCGCCACCGCAAGCAGCTGCCCGTCCGCGGCCAGCGCACGCACACCAACGCCCGCACCCGCAAGGGCAAGGCGAAGCCGATCGCAGGCAAGAAGAAGGCCTAATCCGCTGCCCGGCGCGGATGTTCCGCGCCCCCGGGGCGGCTCCGACAGAGTTCAGACATGGCCCGCTTGCCGCGGGCCGAGGAGTGCAGAGAGACAATGGCGAAAGAGCAGCAAGCCCAGGGCCGGGGCAAGGTCCGCAAGCGCGAGAAGAAGAACATTACGTCGGGTGTTGCCCACGTGAACGCCTCCTTCAACAACACCATGATTACCATCACTGACGCCCAGGGCAACACGCTCGCCTGGTCGTCGTCGGGCACGATGGGTTTCAAGGGCTCGCGCAAGTCGACCCCGTTCGCAGCCCAGGTCGCTGCCGAGGATGCCGGCAAGAAGGCCATGGAGCACGGCATGAAGGTGCTCGAGGTCGAGGTCTGCGGTCCGGGCTCGGGCCGTGAGTCGGCGCTGCGCGCGCTGCAGGCCGTTGGCTTCCAGATTACCTCGATCCGCGACGTTACGCCGATTCCTCACAACGGCTGCCGTCCGCGCAAGCGCCGCCGCGTCTGAGCGGCCCCGCGACGCTATTCGATCGGCCCGCAGGCCCGCGGGCCGGTTTTGCGTGACTGGCGAGACAGTCTTTTCTCGTCGACGACACTGGTGGACCGAGTGCGAGGCTTTGGGCGAAGCCTCCTCTCCAACCCTCAAAGAGGCCAAACGTGGCAAACGTTCTGCAGAAGAACTGGCAAGACCTCATCAAGCCGGGCAAGCTCAATGTCTCCTCGGGGCGTGACCGCAACCGAGTCGCGACCCTGGTTGCCGAGCCCCTCGAGCGCGGCTTTGGCATGACGCTCGGCAACGCGCTCCGGCGCGTGCTTCTCTCCTCGCTTCAGGGCGCGGCGATCAAGACGGTGCAGATCGACGGCGTGCTGCACGAGTTCTCGTCGATCCCCGGCGTGCGCGAGGACGTGACCAACATTGTCCTCAATATCAAGGAGATTGCGCTCCGCATCCACTCGGAGGGTGTGAAGCGGATGGTCCTCAAGAAGGAGGGCGCGGGCCCAGTCAAGGCGGGCGACATCGAGGCCGGCTCGGACGTCGAGGTCCTGAACCCCGACCACATCATCTGCCATCTCGACCAGGGCGCCGCGATCCGCATGGAGTTCACGGCCGATATGGGCAAGGGTTACGTGCCGGCCGAGCGCAACCGTCCGGACGATGCGCCGATCGGGCTCATCCCGGTCGACAGCCTCTACAGCCCGGTGAAAAAAGTCTCGTACAAGGTCGAGAACACCCGTGAGGGCCAGATCCTCGACTACGACAAGCTCACGATGACGGTCGAGACCGACGGTTCGGTGAAGGCCGAGGACGCGGTGGCGCTCGCTGCCCGCATCCTGCAGGACCAGCTCGCGGTGTTCATCAATTTCGAGGAGCCGAAGAAAGCTGTCGAGGAGAAGGCTCATCCCGAGCTCGCGTTCAACGCTGCGCTGCTCAAGAAGGTGGACGAGCTCGAGCTGTCGGTCCGCTCCGCCAACTGCCTCAAGAACGACAACATCGTCTACATCGGCGACCTCATTCAGAAGACCGAGGCCGAGATGCTCAGAACGCCGAACTTCGGCCGCAAGTCGCTCAACGAGATCAAGGAGGTTCTGGCCTCGATGGGTCTCCATCTCGGAATGGAGGTCCCGAACTGGCCGCCCGACAACATCGAGGAGCTGGCGAAGCGCTTCGAGGACCAGTATTAAGCGCGAGTTTCCTCTCCCCGTGCCTTTCGGCATGGGGAGAGGGGATCGCAATAAAGCGGGACCATAGAAGCCCGCACGGACCAAACAACCTGAAGGATCCAACCAATGCGTCACGGAAAGCTCGGCCGTCGTTTCGGCCGTCAGAGCGGGCACCGCCAGGCCATGTTCTCCAACATGGCGGCTGCCCTCATCAAGCACGAGCAGATCGTCACCACGCTGCCGAAGGCCAAGGACCTGAAGCGCGTCATGGACAAGTACATCACGCTCGCCAAGCGCGGCGACCTCAACTCGCGCCGGCTCGCGGCGGCTAGGCTGCGCGACGAGGACATGGTCAAGAAGCTGTTCGACACGCTCGGCCCCCGCTACAAGGAGCGGGCCGGCGGCTACACGCGCGTCCTGAAGGCCGGCTTCCGCTATGGCGATAGCGCTCCGCGCGCGGTCATCGAGCTGGTCGATCGCGACACGACGATCAAGGGCGTGGAGGACAAGGCCCGCGACGAGGCACGCAAGGCCGCCGAGGCGACCGCCTGATCGCTCCCTGCAGGGCCACGGCAATTCGACGACGAAAGCGCCCCGCCTTCACGCGGGGCGTTTTGCTTGGGCGTGCGCGGTCAACCGGCGTCAGCCCGTCCGGCTCCAATGCCAGACAATGGATCGAAGCGTCCTTTGGCCCGGGTGTGCGGTTCCGGCCTTGACCGCAAATTTCGCCCTGAGCCTCGCGAGGCGCTTCTCGATCTCGGGCATGTCGACGACGCTGGGATCGAAGCCGGGGCCGCGCCAGGCAACCATGTCCCGGTGGGCCTCGTGCGCCGGATCCCCGATGGCCTCGAGGTAGGTCTCGTAGCCCCACGGGCCGCCCACGTCCTCGGGTGGGCAACGGCCGCTGGCCTCTACGAGGCGCGGGTAGGCGAGGCCCGGCTCGGGATCGCCGATTTGTTCGACGACGATGGTGTGCTCCCAGTCGTCGCCGAAATCGTAAAGGTATTTTACAGGCGTACCGCCAGCGGCAGCCAGGAGATCGGTCAGAGTGCTCTCTGCGGCCGGGACCACCAGCGAGGGGCCGTGCCAGTCCGCTTCCGCGTCCGGCACGCCGTAGCGGTGGCGTTTGGCCTGGAACTCGTAGAGGTGATAGTTCCACCACGGCATCACGGCCTGGATGACGAGATGCAGGTCGGCGAGCGGCATCGCGAGCGGCACCTCGATGCGGCGCACGACGGCCGGCAAGACGTCGGTGAGCGTGATCTTCAGGCGGGCGATGCTCATGGCGAGCGGCTTGGTTGAGGTCGTTGCGACTGGGCGAGATCCTAGTCCCGCTCCGCGACGGCAGCCACGAGCCATCCGCGGGCCATCCACACAATCCACGACGGCGGTTTGCGGGTTGGGGGCTGTTGCGGGACGGGTCATCTTGACCGTCCGGGTCCGGCACCGTCCGGGTCCCACACGCGCTGGTCCCCAGCGTCCCGGTCCCACACGCCTTGAAATTCCGGCGTCTAGGATCGCGCTATCGGACGCGGACGTCAGATGGGTTCGGCGTTCAGCCGGCGTTCGGCGTGTTGCGGTCGAAGCCAACGAAGAGCTCGAACTCGCCTGGGCGGGCTCCTTCAGGGACCGGGATCGTCACGGTGCGCACAGTGGAGAAGTAGCCGATCGGGTTCTCGACCACGACAATGGTGTCGACCTTCGCCGTCTCGGTCATGATCTTGTCGCGCTTCGAGTCGGTGACGAAGATGTTGACCGGTAGCGTCACGGCGCCCGACTTGCCGCGCGGTCCGAGGAGCACGCGGCCAGAGAAGCCGTAGCGCACCATGACCTGGCCCTGGCCGACCGTGCATTCGCGCATCGTCTTGGTGATCTCGCCACGGTGCATGATGGCAAGGCCGTCGCCGACGCGGCCGGGTTCGTAGATCGTCAGGTTGTTGTCGCGCGGCCAGACGGAGACCTTGGGACAGCCGGGCGCACTCTCGATGGCGCCGGTCGCAGGCACCGGATCCGTGCTTTTGGCAGCGGCGAGCAACTGCTCCTCGCTCACCTTCCCGTCGCCCGTCGCAGACGAGCCGCCGAACACGCCCGAGCCGAGACCGGACGTGAGGGAGGACATACCGCAGCCGGTCAATGCCGCCGACAGGGCGAGGCCCGCCATCGCGGCCAAGGCGCGCCGGGCCATCGTGTTGGATTGCGTCATCAGGCTCCTGTCCGCATAATCCCGCTACCCCGGCAACCGATGCCTCCGACCGTAGCGATTCGAAAGTCTAGCACCCCACCCCGGACGGAGCCAGCACGCCTGCGCCGTCCAGCCGACAACAGGAGTATTCACCGTCCATGCCGACCGATCCGGCTCCCGCTTCTGCCGCAGCGACGACTTGCGGGCGTCCGCCGCTCCGCGTGCTGCTCGCCGCACCCCGCGGGTTCTGCGCCGGCGTCGACCGCGCGATCCAGATCGTCGAGCTGGCGCTCCGGAAGTTCGGCCCCCCTGTCTATGTTCGCCACGAGATCGTACACAACCGCTTCGTGGTTGAATCCCTACGCGCCAAAGGCGCCGTTTTTGTGGATGAGCTCAACGAGATACCCGAGACGGACCAGCCTGTGATCTTTTCGGCACACGGGGTCCCCAAGGCGGTCGTGGCCGACGCCCGCCTGCGCAACATGCTCGTGCTGGACGCGACCTGTCCGCTGGTGTCCAAGGTTCATATCGAGGCGGTCCGCCACCATGAGGAGGGGCACGAGATCGTCCTCATTGGGCATGCCGGACACCCCGAGGTCGAGGGCACCTTGGGGCAATTGCCGGCCGGTGCGGTAACACTGATCGAAACTGTCGCAGAGGCGCGGACGTTCGCGCCGCGGGATCCGACGAAGCTTGCCTTTGCAACACAGACGACGCTCTCGATCGACGACACGGCCGAGATCGTCGGAGTGCTGAAGGAGCGCTTTCCACTTATTGCGGGACCGCACAAGGAGGACATCTGCTACGCGACCACCAACCGACAGGAGGCGGTGAAGGCGATCGCCGCCGGCAGTGATGTCTTGCTCGTGGTCGGCGCGCCAAACTCGTCCAACTCGCTCAGGCTCGTCGAGGTGGCGAGGCGCGCGGGCTGTCAGAAGGCCATGCTGATCCAGCGCGCGAGCGATATCGACTGGGGGCTCATCGAGGGCGCGGCCGTCGTTGGCATCACGGCGGGTGCATCGGCGCCGGAGGTGCTGGTCGACGAGGTCATAGAGGCGCTCAAGGGGCGGTTCACGGTCGACGTCGAGCTCGTCTCGACTGCGGTGGAGCGGATCGCGTTCAACGTCCCGCGTGCGCTGCGCGATGACGGCGCGACCGCGACTACGCTCGGGGGAGAAGCGTAAGCGATGGCCGTCTACACCGAAGTATCCGACGAGGATCTCGCGCGCTTCGTCGAGGGCTACGGACTTGGCGAGCTCCTGTCCTACAAGGGCATCGCCGAGGGTGTGGAGAACACCAACTACGTCGTCCACACATCGATGGGCACCTATATCCTGACGCTCTACGAGAAGCGGGTCCAAGTCTCGGACCTGCCGTACTTCCTCGGCCTCATGGAGCATCTCGCATCGCGCGGCATTCGCTGCCCGCTTCCCGTGCGCAACGCGAAGGGCGAAGCGCTTTCGACGCTTGCGGGCCGCGCCGCGGCGATCGTCACCTTCCTCGAAGGCTTCTGGCTGAGGCGGCCGAAGGCCGAGCACTGCCAGGCGGTCGGCCGTGCGCTGGCGGAGCTGCATGTCGCAGGCCAGGGCTTCGGCCGCGAACGGGCGAATGCGCTGGGGCCGGCGGGTTGGCGACCGCTCTACAATCGCTTCAGCATCCACGCCGACGACATCGCGGCCGGACTCGGCAAGATCATCGCGTCAGAGCTCGACCTGCTGGAGGGCGGCTGGCCCGCGGATCTACCGCAGGGCGTGATCCACGCCGACCTCTTTCCTGACAACGTGTTCTTCCTCGGTGACAAGCTGTCAGGGCTCATCGACTTCTATTTCGCCTGCAACGATGCGCTCGCCTACGACCTCGCCATCTCACTCAACGCGTGGTGCTTCGAGCCGGACTACGCCTTCAACGCCACCAAGGGGCGCGCGCTACTCAAGGGCTATGACGAGGTGCGCAAGCTTTCGGCAGAGGAGCGTGCCGCGATGCCGATGCTGGCGCGGGGCGCGGCCATGCGCTTTCTGCTGACGCGAAGCTACGACTGGCTCAACACGCCGAAGGACGCGCTCGTCAAGCCGCACAATCCGATCGACTACCTGCGGCGGCTGAGGTTCCACCAGGGAATCAAGTCGGTGGCGGCGTACGGGTTGGAGTAGCGGGCACATTGTGACCGGGCCTGAGGCCGGTCAACCCGACTTGCGTGCAGACTGAGGCTGGCTGTCGTTAACCGTGCGCCTTTCGAACCTGCTGGCCTTCGAAGCTGTCTTGTGGTCGAGTGTCGGCGAGCGGCCGCCGACGTTGGCGCGGGCCAGCGAGACCGCCGTTATCGGAGTGTAGGCGCATGACCGGATCACGGCTGACGAAAGCAATTGTGCTCTCCACGGCGGCTGTCATCACAGCCGTCAGCGGCCCGGCTGCGGCGTGGGGCGGGCGCGAAGGCGCAAACTGGACCTGGACCTCTCGGGGTTACGGTCACATCTGCCTCTATCCGACGCCAACGGGCCGTCTCGTCAGCTGCGAGCATCGTCAGGGCCGCGGCTGGCGCGCCCACGCCACAGTGAAGCACCACCCTAATGGGCATCGTCTCGGGCAGGGGTACTGAGGCTCCGCTGCCCGCGCACCAGCCGACATGGTCGCGCGGGGCGCGTGCTGCCAAGCCGCGCGACCTACGGGGTCTTTGCTGCCTTCAGCCGGGCGTCGATCTTGTCCGCTCCGACAATGATCTCCTCGGCGGCGATGTTGACGATGGCGGCGCCGCCGAGCGTCTCGAAGTCCTCGATCCTGCCCGAGCATAGGACAGGCTCGCCGGTCGATACGGACTCTGCGGCGGCGGCCATGTGGTCTGGCAGCACGCAACCGAAGAGGCCGCGATCGGAAACCTTGCCGCTGACGATCACGACGCCTGCGTCCTGCACGTTGAAGGCCGGCGCAACCCAGGTCACGAGCCTGTCCTTGGCATTGGCTTCGAACCACGCCGCGGCATCTGCCGAACCATCGGTCAATCGAGCGATCACCTCCTCGGCGGCGGGGCCGTCAGCGCTTGCGGCCGAGGCGATCAGACAGAGTCCGATGGCAAGGGGCAATGAGCGCATGAGCAGAGAACTCCAGCGGTCTGGCGGCAGGACTGTGCATTCGCATACGGAAGCATGACCTGCATCGTCCGTCCACGGGAAACGGCAACTCTAATGCCCGCCGGCCTTTTCCGCCGCCCGATAGGCCCGCTGCGTATCCGTGATGTAGTCGCGCACGATGGGCGCAGCGTCGCGGGTCTTGGCAAGCTGCATGTGGAAGACGAGCTGGCTGCCGGTCTTGAACATCATCTCGCAAGAGATGAGGTAGAACTCGAACATCCTGCAAAAGCGCTCGTCGTACATGGCCGCGATCTTGTCGCGGTTCATCTCGAACCGGCGCGCCCAGTGATTGAGCGTCTTGGCATAGTGGAGGCGCAGGAACTCGAGGTCGGTCACCCACAGGCTGTTGCTTTCCACCGCCGGAAACACCTCGGACAGCGCCGGCGAGTAGGCGCCGGGGAAGATGTACTTCCGGAGCCAGGGGCTTGCGGTGCCGGGCGGGCTCATGTGTCCGATGGAGTGGAGGAGCATGAGGCCGTCCGCCTTCATGAGCTCGTTCACCTTGGCGAAGAACTCGTTGTAGTGGGCGACGCCGACGTGCTCGAACATGCCGACCGAGACGATGCGGTCGAAGCTATCCGTGACATGCCGGTAGTCCTTGAGCTCGAACCGCACGCGGTCGGCCAATCCCGCCGTCCTCGCCTTCTCGTTCGAGAGCGCGTGCTGCTCTTTCGACAGCGTAACGCCGGTGACGTCGACGTTCTCGCGCTTGGCGAGATAGATGGCGAGGTCGCCCCAGCCACTGCCGATATCGAGCACGCGGTTGCCGGGCTTCAAGTTGAGCTTCGACGCGATGAGGCGCATCTTGTTCTGTTGCGCCTCCTCGAGCGTGTCGTCGTCGGTGAGGAAGTAGGCGCAGGAGTACTGCATGCCCTCGTCGAGGAAGAGTTTATAGAGGTCGTTGCCGAGGTCGTAGTGGTGGGCGACGTTCTTCTGTGCTTGGCCGACCGGGTTCGCCTGCTGCAGGCGCTTCATGCCGCGCGAGACCTTGCGCAGGACTTTCTGCAAGGGATAGGAGCCGAGCGACAGGCGGTTCACCGAGAAGAGGGTCAGGAACTCGCGCAGGGACGAGCCCGGGAAGCTCATGGAGCCGTCCATGTAGGCTTCGCCCGCGGCAAGCTCGGGGCTGAAGAACAGGGTTTTATATAGCTTGCGGTCAGTGAGCTGCATGGTCACCTGGGGGCCTGGCGCACTGCCGCCGAAGACGTGGCGCTTACCCTCTGCATCGATGACCTCGAGGCGGCCGTTCTTGACGAACGAGCGGAGCATATTCGAGAGCGGGAACATGGGCGGCCTTCCATGATTGAGGTCGGACTAACTCGAGTGCGGTTATCGCTGGAATTCACCGACGGCGCAAACCGTCGTCCACAGGCTGACGGCGCAACACACATCGCTCTGGGCCTTTGGCCAAGGGGCGAGAGACTGCGAGCGGAGCCCGGTGCAATGTCTTGGTCTCGCCACATGCACCTGCGGGCTTCTCTCTCCTTGGGGAGAGAGGGGCTGGGTGCGGCGGCGGTCAGGACTCAGCGCCGTCCCGGGCGTCTGTTGCGAGGGACGCGCCGGCCTCGGAAGCCTTTGATGGGCTTCAATTCGCCGCGCGTGCCTTCGGAGAGCATCTCGAAGCGGAGCGCTCCGGCGGAGGGGACGGCCTCCAGGAGGCGAACGCGCACGTCGTCGCCCAGTCGGTACGTGACGCCGGTTCGGCTCCCGACGAGGGCATGCGCCTCCTCGATATGATTGAAGTAGTCTGCGCCCAGGCTCGACATCGGTATGAAGCCGTCGGCGCCGGTGTCCTTCAGACGGACGAACAGGCCCGCTCGCGTGACGCCGCCGATCCTGGCGTCGAACTCGGCGCCGATACGGTCGGCAAGGTAGGCGGCGATCAGGCGGTCGGTGGTCTCGCGCTCGGCCGCCATGGCGCGGCGCTCTGCATCCGAGATCTGACGCGCGACGTCGGCGAGGCGCGGCAGCTCGTCGTCGGTGAGGCCGCCGTCGCCGAGCTTCAAGGCACGGATCAGCGCGCGATGCACGATGAGGTCGGCGTAGCGGCGGATGGGCGAGGTGAAGTGAGCGTATCGTGCGAGGTTCAAGCCGAAGTGGCCGATGTTCTCGGGATCGTAGACGGCCTGGGCTTGCGACCTCAAGACAATCTCGTTGACGAGCTCGGGGACGGGCAGCGACTTGGCGCGGGCGAGGATGGCGTTGAAGGCAGACGACTTCAGCTGTCCTTCGAGCGGCAGCTTCATGTCGACGGTGTCGAGGAAGTCGCGCAGTGCCTTCAGCTTCTCCTTCGACGGCCGGTCGTGGACGCGGTAGACGAGCGGCGTCTTCTTCAGCTCCAACGTCTCGGCGGCGGCGACGTTGGCCTGGATCATCATCTCCTCGATGAGCCGGTGGGCGTCGAGACGTTCGGGGATGACGACCTTGGCGACGTGGCCCTTGTCGTTGAGGACGATCTTGCGCTCGGGCAGATCGAGGTCGAGCGGGCCGCGCTTGTCGCGCGCGGAGCAAAGTGCCTTGTAGGCGGCCCACAGCGGCTCGAGCACGGTCTTCAGGAGTGGTTTCGTCCTGTCGGACGGCTTACCGTCGATGGCGGCCTGCGCCTCCTGGTAGGAGAGCTTGGCGGCGGAGCGCATCATGGCGCGCTCGAACCTGTGACCCTTCTTGTGCCCCGTCGCGTCGAACGTCATGCGTACGGCGAGGCAGGGCCGCTCCTCGCCTTCGCGGAGCGAGCAGAGATCGTTTGAGATCTTCTCGGGCAGCATCGGCACGACGCGGTCCGGGAAATAAACCGAGTTGCCGCGCACCTGGGCCTCGCGGTCGAGCTTGGAGCTCGGGCGAACGTAATGAGCGACGTCGGCGATGGCGACGATGACGACGTGGCCGCCCCTGTTCTTGGGGTCATGATCGGGCTCGGCATAGACCGCGTCATCGTGGTCGCGGGCATCGGCGGGATCGATGGTGACAAGCGGGATGTCGCGCAGATCCGTGCGGTGCGCCATGGTCGGCGGGGCGAGCCGCTCAGTCTCGGCGAGCGCGCTCGCCGGGAAGTCGTCCGGAATGCCGTAGGTATGAATGGCAATGAGACTGATCTTGCGTTCGTCGTTGGGATTGCCGAGGGATTCCAGCACGCGAGCGCGTGGTGTGGTGAAGCGTCCGGTGCGGGCGAGATCGAAGCGGACGAGGTCGCCGTCGGCGGCGCCGCCGTCGTCGCCCTTCAGGATCGACCAGGACTTGAGCTCCTTCCTGTTGATGGGCTCGATGGTGCCGCCGCCTTTCTCGTGGGCGCGGTAGATGCCGAGCAGGCGGCGGCTGTCGCGGGCGAGTCGCTTCAGCGGCTTGGCTTCGAAGCGGATGGGTGGCGTGTCGCCGTCGCCGCCGGCCTCGTCGTCGAGAGTGGCATCGTCGTTCGCATCGTCACGAGCGTCGTCGAGACGCGTGATCTCGGCCAGCACGCGGTCGCCAGGGCCGAGGCTGTCGAGGTCCTCGCGCTGGGCCTTGCGCGGCGTCTTTATGCGCACCAGGGGGCGCTCGCCCTCGTCGGCGTTCCATTCGACCGGCTTGCCGACGAGATCGCCATCGGCATCACGGCCGGTGATCTCGAGCACGCAGCTCGGTGGCAGAGTGCCGGTCTCGCGCAGGCTCTTCTTGCTGCCCGCGAGCGTGCCTTCCGCTGCCATCTCGGCGAGGCGGCGTTTGAGGGCGATCTTGGCGCCGCCGGTGACGCCGAATGCGCGCGCGATCTCGCGCTTTCCCGCCTTGCCCTGGTAGCCGGCGAGGAACTCGAGGATCTGCTCCTTGGTCGGCAGGCCCCTGTCCTGGGGCTTCTCCGCCTTTGTCGGTTTGCGGGCCATGGCCTGCCTTTCGCGTCACTGGCGTAGGGCGGGTCTGCGCACAATGCGCAACCCGCCACACGTCGCTCACTACCATGAAACGGCAGGTTGCGCGCTTCGCGCCAAGCCAACCCTATACCGCTCTACGATGCTCTGGCCTCCGCCAAGCCCTCGCGGGCCAGCTCGTCGGCGCGCTCGTTCTCGGGATGGCCTGCGTGTCCCTTCACCCAGTGCCAGGAGATGTCGTGACGCAGGCGCGCGGCGTCAAGGCGCTGCCAGAGCTCGGCATTCTTCACCGGCTTCTTGTCGGCCGTCCTCCAGCCGTTCTTCTTCCAGCCGTGGATCCAGGCGGTGATCCCGTTCTTCACGTACTGGCTATCGGTCCAGAGCTCGACCTCGGACGGTCGCTTCAGGGCTTCGAGTGCGGTGATGGCGGCCAGGAGCTCCATGCGGTTGTTGGTCGTCTCAGCTTCGCCGCCCTTGAGCTCCTTCCTGTGATGACCGGACATCAGGATC